>JADGEJ010000017.1 GCA_016744435.1 Lentibacter sp.
GCCTCCGCCGCCGCCTCCGCCTCCTCCTCCGCCGCCTCCGCCTCCTTCGCCGCCGCTTGGCGTGCTGTGCAGCAAGACTGCGCGCTGCTTGCAGAGGGGGCCGCGCCGCTTACCGCTCCCCTGTGGCACGGTGAGGATAACCCGTTCGCTGACATCTGGGCCATGACCAAAACAAAGGTGCCGCAGCAGGCCGAGGGCGACTGGGCCTTCTGGCTTAGCTGGTATCAAAACCAGCTCGACGGCACCCCGATGCCAGACCAACTGCTGCTCGCCATCGCCAAGATTGACCCCAAGACATGGGACAAAGGCGCTCAAGAGGTGAACCCGATTGTGAACGAGATGTGGCGGGAGTATGGGGCGCAAGACGCTTTACTGCCTGCATTGGAGCCAATGGAGAGGGCCTTAGAGCGCAATGCGAAAGTGGTTCGGCAACAGCTGTTGACACTTTCCGTGTTTGTAGAAGAAGAAACCCGCATTTTGCGCGGTCGGAATACAGAAAGTGACCGTGAAGCAGAACGGATGGCGCACCGTATTGAGCTGCTTAGTGTCATCTCTTCAAGCGTTGAGCGTATGCTTGAAGCTTTAGACAGCCCTGATTGTGACACTGGTTCGGCCCTTGTTGTGATCGCTGACAATTTGCCAGCTATCGCGGATAAAGTGGAAGAACTCGACAAAGACGAAGGTGCTTACCAAACGAGCGCACCTATCAAGTCGATGGCTGAGACGATAAAGCACTTAACGGAAGCGGGCACACCCGGGCATGTCGCGGTGGGAATGGCTGCAGCGGATGTTGTCGTTCACAAAGCGAAGGGCTTTCTCAAGAAGAAGCCAAAGAAGGGTTAAGCCCTTCTAGTCACAGCGTCACTCTCGACCAAAGTTGCACGCTTGAATTTAATGCAGTAGGGCATTTGCAAACAGTGTGAGCGGTGATCAGATGTCAGGTAATTTACCAGAGGTGCGGGGCAAGCTTGTTGCCAGTAAAGAGCTGAGCGAGTTGACGTGGTTGCGCGTGGGCGGGCCGGCAGACTGGTTGTTTATGCCTGCTGACGTTGAGGATTTGGCGCAGTTTTTGGCGGCTTTGAGCGGCGATGTTGCGGTGTTTCCGATGGGGGTTGGCAGCAATCTGATCGTGCGTGACGGGGGCCTGAGGGCTGTTGTTGTCAAGATGGGCCGCGGGTTTAACCACATCGAAGTTGAGGGCACACGTGTGCGGGCGGGCGTTGCGGCGCTTGATGCGCATGTGGCGCGCCGCGCGGCGGATGCGGGTGTTGACCTGACGTTTTTACGCACCATCCCCGGCGCGATTGGCGGGGCTGTGCGGATGAACGCGGGGTGCTATGGCCGCTACACGGCGGATGTTTTCGTTGAGGCCAAGGCCGTGACGCGCGCAGGCGAGGTTGTCACGCTCACAGCGGATGATCTGCAGTTTCAGTATCGCCAGACCACATTGCCTGAGGGTTGGGTGATCGTGGAAGCGACGTTTGAGGCCCCATCGGGCGAGCCGGAAGTGTTGCACGCGCGGATGGAGGCTCAGCTTAAGAAGCGCGATGAGACACAACCGACCAAGGAACGCAGCGCGGGCAGCACATTTCGCAACCCTGCTGGCTTTAGCTCAACAGGGCAGGCGGATGATACCCACGACTTGAAAGCCTGGAAGGTTATCGACGACGCTGGCATGCGCGGGGCGCGGGTTGGCGGCGCTCAAATGAGCGAGATGCACTCCAACTTTATGATCAACACAGGTGGCGCAACTGCCGCAGACCTTGAGAGTTTGGGTGAAGAGGTGCGAAAAAAGGTTTACGATTCAAGTGGAATAGAGCTAAAGTGGGAAATTATGAGGGTCGGCGAACCGGCTCCAGAGCACGAGTACTAAGCAGGCACGACCTAAGAACATATAGACTAAATACTAACGAGGGCCGCTAAATAGGCCCCGAATTTGAGGCGGAAATTGGGATGTCGAGCAGGACAACCCCGAAAGGTGTGGTGTTGATGGGCGAGCCATCGGCTGAACGTGAGGTTTCTCTCGCGTCGGGCTGTGGGTGTGCTGTGGCGCTGCGCTGTGAGGGCAGCAACGTAGTTAAGTTGGGCGCGGGGCAGGGTGTTGCCGGGCGCCCGCATGCGTTGGCCTCCGTGTATGCTGCGTATGCTGCTGCTATCGGCCTCAGCTTTGGCGCGTTTTGTGCCGGCACGGTGGAGGGCGTCTCATGCACCAGATGAACGCGGCAAAACCCGCCCAAAACAAACGAATTCAGAAAGCCGACCCAGCCCCAAGCCGTTGGGCTTATCGCTTTGAGCGGTTGATGCTGACACCCGTGTTCCGCCGCGCTATGCGTGTTGGCCTGCCGTTTGGTGTTTCGCTCATGTTGGGGCTTGCATACTTTGCCGACGAAGGCCGTCGTGACGGCTTCAACATGGCGATCCTTGATGTGCAGAGCGAGTTCCAAAATCGCCCCGAGTTCATGGTGAACCTGATGGCTGTGGATGGCGCGGGCACTCTTGTTGCTGAAGACATCCGCGAGATTGTACCGCTTGATTTTCCGCTCAGCTCATTTGAGCTTGATCTGGAGACCATCCGCCAAAATGTGGCTGGACTGGCCGCTGTCAAAAAAGTGACTGTGCGGATCAGAACTGGCGGTGTGCTGCAGATCGACGTGACTGAGCGTCAGCCAGTTGCGATCTGGCGGACATATGACGGGATTGATCTGATAGACGACGAAGGCGTTGCATTTCGAGCGCTTCCGAGCCGGACAGACCGCCCTGATCTGCCGCTGATTGCAGGCGAGGGTGCCGCAGAATACCTGAACGAAGGCATGGCCATCATTCGCGCCGCCGCACCGCTTCATAAGAGAATGCGCGGTTTGGCCCGTATCGGTGAGCGGCGTTGGGACGTGGTGCTTGATCGCGGTCAACGCATCATGCTGCCCGAGAAAAGCCCCGTGCAGGCGTTGCAACGGGTTATGGCGCTTAACAGTGCCAGAGATTTGCTTGGCCGCGACGTTGCGGCTGTTGATATGCGGCTGGCGAAACGGCCAACCATCAGATTGAACGAGGACGCGGTTAAGCAGAGGTGGAAAGCCCGAGCAACCGAGGCAGGGGTAACACAATAATGCTAGAGCTCTACGAATCTCAACGGGCCATGCGCACGATGCGCAAAGCAGCAATGCAACGCGGTGTTGTGGCTATTCTGGATGTCGGGAGCAGCAAGATCGCTTGTTTGGTGCTGCGCTTTGATGGAAGCGACATGGCCGACGAAAGCGCTATGTCCCTTGCGGGGCAAGCGGGCTTTCGGGTGATCGGGGCGGCGACAACCCGCTCGCGTGGCGTACGCTTTGGCGAGATCGAGATGATGGCTGAGACAGAGCGCGCCATTCGCACGGCTGTTCAGGCGGCGCAGAAAATGGCCAACATTCGTGTTGATCACGTGATCGCCTGTTTCTCGGGCGCTGACCCGCGTTCTTACGGCCTCGTCGGCGAAGCCGAGCTTGAAGGCCATGTTGTGACGGAGCAAGACGTCAGCCGCGCGCTGAGCTCTTGTGATGTTCCGGATATCGGGCAAGGCCGCGAGGTGTTGCATGCGCAGCCTGTCAATTTCGCGCTAGATCACCGCTCAGGTCTGGCTGATCCGCGTGGCCAGATGGGCCAGCGCTTGGCTGCAGACATGCACATGCTAACGGTTGATGCCGTCGCTGTGCAAAACCTCGCGCAATGTGTGCGCCGCTGTGACTTGGAACTCGCTGGCATCTATTCATCGGCCTATGCAGCAGGATATGCGGCCCTTGTCGAAGACGAACAAGAACTGGGCGCGGCCTGTATTGATATGGGCGGTGGCTCGACTGGCGTGTCTATCTTTATCAAGAAGCACATGATCTATGCAGATGCCGTGCGCCTTGGCGGCGACCACGTGACCGGCGATATTTCAATGGGGCTGCAAGTTCCGATGGCTTCGGCCGAGCGTATAAAGACATTTTACGGCGGCGTTGTCGCAACCGGCATGGACGATCGCGAGATGATCGATACGGGCGGTGATACGGGGGACTGGGAGCATGACCGACGCTCTGTCAGCCGGACAGAACTGATCGGGATCATGCGGCCACGGGTTGAGGAAATTCTCGAAGAAGTGCGCGCCAAGCTTGATGCTGCAGGCTTTGACCATCTTCCAAGCCAGCAGATCGTGTTGACGGGTGCTGCGAGCCAGATCCCGGGGCTTGATGGGCTGGCGAGCCGTATTCTTGGCCAGCAAGTGCGCCTCGGGCGGCCGTTGCGCGTGCAGGGTCTTCCGCAAGCGGCCACGGGGCCGGGCTTTGCCAGCGCTGTTGGGCTGTCTTTGTTCGCGGCACATCCGCAAGACGAATGGTGGGATTTCGAGCTTCCAGTAGACCGCTACCCAGCACGTTCACTCAAGCGCGTGATGCGCTGGTTCCGCGACAACTGGTAACAGGCTGGCGGGCGTCAAAAAGCCTGTGGCTTTGGTCTTCGTGATGTGTTAACTTTCTCCTAACGCTCCCTAGAGATGCGAAATGGCCGAGCAGGGCCCAATATCAGAATTACCCTATATAGCACCCCTTGCGAGCGGTGTCATTTTCTTCGTCTTGTGTCGAGTATCGCTCTTTCCGCTAGATTTCGACATTTGAGCGAAATACCGCGAGTCGACGTCTTATTCTTGCCATATTTTGTGGTTTGAGGCCTTTTTTTACGTGACGATGGGGCCGTCGCGCGCTAGAAAAGGGGTGGAACAGGCAGAAAACTCACCCGCGAATGCGGAAATGATATCAGGCGGACAGACATATGACACTCAATCTCACAATGCCCGGACAGGAAGATCTGAAACCACGGATCACAGTGTTCGGCGTCGGCGGCGCAGGCGGTAACGCTGTAAATAACATGATCGAGAAAGAACTCGACGGCGTTGATTTCGTAGTTGCCAACACAGACGCACAGGCGCTTCAGCAAACCAAGTCACCCAGCAAGGTTCAGCTCGGCGTGAAGGTTACAGAAGGCCTTGGCGCGGGGGCGAAGGCGACCATCGGTGCCGCGGCTGCCGAAGAGAGCATTGAGCAAATCGTCGATCATCTCGCGGGCGCGCACATGTGCTTCATCACCGCAGGTATGGGAGGCGGCACCGGTACAGGCGCCGCACCGATCATCGCGCAAGCCGCGCGCGAACTTGGCGTTCTGACAGTTGGTGTTGTCACCAAGCCATTCCAGTTTGAGGGTGCCAAGCGCATGCGTCAGGCTGAAGATGGTGTGGAAGCGTTGCAAAGGGTTGTCGACACGCTGATCATTATTCCAAACCAGAACCTGTTCCGTCTGGCCAACGAAAAAACCACATTCACCGAAGCCTTCTCGCTTGCCGATGATGTGCTTTACCAAGGTGTCAAAGGCGTCACTGACCTGATGGTGCGCCCGGGCCTTATCAACCTCGACTTTGCTGATGTTCGCGCCGTGATGGACGAGATGGGCAAAGCCATGATGGGCACAGGCGAAGCGACTGGCGAAGACCGCGCGACGCAGGCCTCGGAAAAAGCCATCGCCAACCCGCTGCTCGACGAGATCAGCCTGCGCGGTGCGAAGGGTGTTCTCATCAACATCACTGGCGGCCACGATCTTACGCTCTTCGAGCTTGACGAAGCGGCCAACCGCATTCGCGAAGAAGTTGATCCGGAAGCCAACATCATCGTTGGTTCAACGCTCGATACTTCTATTGAAGGTGGCATGCGCGTGAGCGTTGTCGCGACAGGCATTGATGCGCGTGATGTGCAGCACGACATGCCGGTTCCGCGTCGCTCACTGGCAGAACCGCTACGCCAGAAAGTTGCCGCTGAAGCCGAGCCTGTAGAAGAAATGCCTGCGCCACAGCCTGCTGTTGCCGCTAGCGAGCCTTCGCTTTTCAATCAGGTTGACGTAGAGCACTCGGCTTCTGAAGATCAGATGGAAGACATTTTCGCGACGGCCCCTGCGCAACAAGTGGCTCCTCAGCCAGCGCCGCAACCGCAGCCAAGAGCACCTTCCTATGCATCAAGCGACGATCTTCCGCCGCCAGCTTATCAGCCACAAGTGCAGCAAGAAGAAACGATCGACGCGGCTCCTGAGGCCTTTGTTGCTCCGCGCGCCCCTGCACCCGGAACGCCCTCACCAGAGGCGATGGCGCGCTTGAAAGCGGCTGTTCACGGCAGTCAGGCAGCGACGCCTGCACCGGAAACTGCTGAAGACAAGCCGCGCTTTGGCATCAACTCACTGATCAACCGGATGACTGGCCATGCTGCTGAAGGGCACCCTCAGAGCGCAGCTTCGGCACCCCGCGCAGCTGCTCCAGCACCCCGCGCGCAGCCTCAAGTGAGCAATGCAGCGCCAGAGCCACAGGCCGATGCTGATCAGGAACGGATCGAAATTCCGGCCTTCCTGCGCCGTCAAGCCAACTAATAACGATCACATTACGCTAGGAAAGCCGCTCCGGAATGGGGCGGCTTTTTTGTTTGATAACAAGTGGTTAGTTTTGAGCAAGCGGGGTTTTGCCGAGGTGAATCTGGCATGTTTCATCTGGTTACAAAGAGTGAGTTGAGCCGTGAGGGCGCATCACCTACATAGGCTCCAACAGAAACCGCTCGGGCAGATTGTCTTGCAGAACACGATCGACACAACAGTAAGCTTTATCGGAACTGGCCTGCACTCAGGGCGGCCCGCGAAGCTTGTTATCAAACCGGCGCCTGCAGGGCACGGTGTAAAGTTTGTGCGTGTCGACATTGAAGTTGGCGATGCTGTGGTACCCGCGCGTTGGGACGCTGTTGAGCAAACACAGCTTTGCACCAAGATCGTTAATGCGAGCGGTGTCTACGTTTCCACGATCGAACATGTGATGGCGGCGCTTGCGGGCTGCGGCATTCACAATGCGCTCCTTGAAATCGACGGCCCCGAAGTGCCTATTCTGGACGGCAGCGCTGCCCCATTTGTGCGCAAGATCCTTGAAACAGGCACCCGAAAACTGGAAGAGCCGATCTGGGCGCTTAAGGTTTTGCGGAGCGTTGAAGTGCACCGCGGTGAGGCTTGGGCGCGTTTGAGCCCGGCTGATGAGATGAAAATCGACTTCAGCATCGACTTTGAAGATGAGGCAATTGGCCAACAACACAAAGCGTTGAACATGGCCAACGGATCATTTGTGCGCGAGCTTTGCGATAGCCGCACTTTCTGTCGCCAGTCAGATGTTGATGCGATGCGTGAAAACGGACTGGCCCTTGGTGGCACGCTTGAAAACGCTGTCGTTGTTGAGGGCAATAAAGTGCTTAGCCCGGGCGGCCTGCGCCATAGTGACGAGGCCGTACGCCACAAAATGCTTGATGCCCTGGGTGACTTGGCTCTCGCGGGCGCGCCTATTTTGGGCGTCTACACGGGCTCACGGGCTGGCCACGCGATGACAAATGCCCTTTTACGCGAGCTGTTTGAGAGTGAAGGCGCCTATTGCTTTGTGCGTTGCACCCCCGCGATAGCGGCCCGCCTGCCGGGTGCTGGCGTGCATCTGGGCGAAATGCCGGAAGTGGCCTAACGGGCCTTTTTGTGCATGCGTTTTCCCATGGTGCAATTCATTTCAAAAAGGCTTTGCCTTCCTAATCTTAAATCGCAGTGGATAGGCGCATTAAGGCATTTTGCCTCACAAATATCTATGCTAGGAATAGCGGAACAAGGCCAAGCGCCGCAAAGTGACCAGGGTGGGATGACGAGCATGAAAAGCGGAGTTTCTCTTAGCAGAGTTTTCGGCTTTCTTTTGATCGCGCTATTTGTGACGGGCTGTAGCACGGCAGAAAAAGTGCGCCGTGGCGATGTTCCGCTTGAGGAATTCTCAGCCGAGCAGATTTTTGGTCGCGCTGAGTATGAGATGAGCAAGCGGCGTTATGAAGAGGGCGCGCGTTATTTCGGCGAGGTCGAGCGCCTCTATCCGTATTCCAGCTGGGCAAAACGCGCTCTGATTATGCAGGCTTTTGCCCACCACAATGACAAAGACTACGAGAATTCGCGCTCAGCGGCGCAGCGCTACATTGATTTTTATCCAACCGATGAAGACGCAGCATATGCCCAGTATTTGCTTGCCCTAAGCTACTATGATCAGATTGACGATGTAGGCCGCGACCAAGGGTTGACGTTTCAGGCGCTTCAGTCACTGCGCGAAGTTATCGAGCGTTTCCCCGATAGCGAATATGCGCGATCATCTGTTTTGAAGTTTGATCTTGCCTTTGACCACCTTGCAGCCAAAGAAATGGAAATTGGCCGCTACTACTTGAAGCGCGATCGTTTTGCCGCGTCTATCAACCGATTCCGCGTGGTTGTGGAAGATTTCCAGACAACCACCCACACGCCCGAAGCATTGCATCGTTTGGTCGAGGCCTATCTTTCGCTGGGACTCAGCAAAGAAGCGCAAACTGCGGGTGCTATTTTGGGTCACAACTTTGCTGGCTCTGAGTTCTATGAAGACAGCTACAAGCTGCTCACGGGGCAGGGGCTTGAGCCAAAACTCTTCAAGGGCAACTGGCTGGCCAAGGTCTACCGTCAGACCGTTAAGGGCGAATGGCTCTGATGAACCATTCGCTTCAGCGCACATGATCCGGAAGGCGGGCTATGCTGCGTCATCTTGATATTCGCGACATTCTTTTGATCGACCATCTCGAGCTTGAGTTTGAGCCTGGGCTTAATGTGCTGACAGGCGAAACCGGCGCAGGCAAATCTATTTTGCTCGACTCGCTTGGCTTTGTTCTTGGTTGGCGGGGGCGCGCGGAGCTGGTGCGCTCTGGTGCTGAGCAGGGCGAAGTGACGGCAGCTTTCGAGCTGCCCACAGGTCATCCGGTGAACACGCTGTTGGAAGAGGCCGGGTTCCCTGTTGACGATGAGCTGATCCTGCGGCGGATCAACACAAAAGACGGGCGCAAAACAGCCTATATTAATTCGCGGCGTGCGTCGGGCGAAGTGTTGCGCAAGCTTTCCGAGCATCTGGTTGAGCTGCATGGCCAGCATGATGACCGTGGCTTGCTCAACCCGCGTGGGCACCGCGCCTTGCTGGATACCTATGCCGGATTGGCCCCAAAGCTCACAGAGTTACGCAAACTCTGGCGCGCGCGTGGTGTGGCTTTCGCAACTTTGGCAGAGGCGCAAGACCGCATTGCCAAAGCCCGTGAGGAAGAAGAGTTTTTGCGCCATGCAGTTGCTGAACTGTCGGAGATGGCGCCACAGCCGGGCGAAGACGCTGCACTGGATAAAGCGCGCCGCAGGATGCAGGCTGCCGAGAAAGTCGGCGAGGACATCACCCGCGCTTTGAGTGCGCTACGTTCTGACAAGGGAGCTGAGGGCACCTCGCATGAGGCTCTTCGGTGGCTCGAGTCTGTCGGTGGTGAGCCGGCGGAGTTGCTTGTTGAAACCATAACAGCGCTTGAGCGTGCCACCCATGAGCTGGCGCTGGCCGCCGATGGCGTCGAGCGTAGCTTGGCAGAGCTTTCGTTCAGCCCAGCAGAGCTAGAGGCTTGTGAAGAAAGGCTTTTTGCCATTCGGGCCATGGCACGTAAACATGAGGTGCAGCCAGACGAGCTGGACACATTCACCCATGAACTGAGCCGCCGTTTGACGCTGATTGATGGGTCTGATGCCGAGCTGTCTGATCTTCAACAGGCCGCTGCACAAGCCGATGCACGCTATCAAGCGGCGGCAGACAAGCTGAGTGCGGCGCGCAAGAAGGCGGCGGCAAAACTGGACAAAGCTGTGATGGGCGAGCTTGCACCGCTCAAAATGGAACGGGCGGTGTTTACCACCGAGATCACCGCGTCTGAACCGGGTGCTGAGGGCCACGACATGGTGAGCTTTACCGTTGCCACGAACCCCGGCGCCCCTTCAGGGCCCTTGGCCAAGATCGCTTCAGGCGGTGAACTCAGCCGTTTTATGCTGGCCTTGAAGGTTTGCCTGACCAACGAAGTGTCCGGTGTTACAATGATCTTTGACGAAATTGACCGTGGCGTTGGCGGCGCAACTGCCGATGCTGTCGGGCGTCGTTTGCAAGCTCTTGGCAACGAGGGGCAGGTTCTTGTCGTGACGCACTCGCCGCAAGTGGCTGCTTTGGGCGCGCACCATTGGCGCGTCTCTAAGGCCGTTGAAAAGGGCGTGACACTGTCGACAGTCACGGCCTTGAGCTCTGAAGAACGCATTGACGAAGTCGCGCGGATGATCTCAGGAGATCGCATCACCGACGAGGCGCGATCTGCTGCTAAGGCTCTGCTTTAGCTAGCTTTTAGGCGGCACAAGCTTTCCAGGATTCATGATGTTGAGCGGGTCGAGCGCTGCTTTGATGCTGCCCATAACCTGCCAGCCAACGCCGTGCTCGCGCTCCATGTAGTGCAGTTTTCCCATGCCGATGCCATGCTCGCCGGTTGCCGTCCCGTCCATTTCCAATGCGCGTTCAACCATACGTTCTGCGGCCTGTTTGGCGCGTTGGAACTCTGACTGGTTTTCAGGGTCAAACATCAAAATCGAATGAAAGTTTCCGTCGCCAACATGGCCCAAAATCGGCCCTGTGAGGCCGGAAGCGGCAATGTCGGCGATCGTTTCGTTGACAGCGTCTGCGAGGCGCGAAATTGGGACGCAGATGTCGGTCACGATAGAGCGACAACCGGGGCGTGATTGGGTGATGGAGTAAAAAGCGTTGTGGCGCATGTTCCAAAGGGCGTCGCGTTCCTCGCGTCGAGCGGCCCATTGGAAGCCCAGACCGCCGTGCTCGGAGGCGATTTCGCCAAAAGTTTCGGCCATTTCCGCAACCGAAAACTCAGTACCATGAAACTCAACCATGAGGTGCGGCATTTCCTGCATTTCGGCCTTGGCCTGCACATTGAAGGCGGCAACAGAAGCCGTATCAACGAACTCGATCCGCGCCATTGCGAGGCCAAGCTGGATGGTTTCGATGACGCAGTTTACCGCCGCATCAATTGTCTCGAATGCGCAAATCGCGGCGGTGACAGCTTCGGGTTGGCCTTGCAGCTTAACGTCGAGTGCGGTGATCAGCCCCAAGGTCCCTTCAGATCCGATCATCAGGCTTGTTAAATCATACCCGGATGCTGACTTGCGCGCACGGCTGCCTGTCTGGATGATGCGCCCATCGGCCAGCACCACTTCCAGCCCAGTGACATTGTCGCGCATAGTACCATAGCGCACTGCAGTGGTGCCCGAAGCGCGTGTGGCGGCCATGCCTCCGAGCGTGGCATTGGCACCCGGATCAACCGGAAAGAACAAGCCGGTTGCGCGCAGTTCGTCGTTGAGCTCTTCGCGGGTGAGGCCGGGCTCGACAGTGGCGTCCATGTCTTCCTGTCGCAGCCCGCGAATGGCGCGCATTTCGCGAAAATCAACACAAACACCACCCAGCGGGGCCAGGGCTTGGCCTTCAAGTGAAGTGCCGACGCCAAAGCCAACAACAGGGCAGTGCTCTTGAGCGCAGATTTTGACAATCTCGGACACTTCCTGAGTGGTTTTCGGATAGGCAACGGCGTCGGGGTTGGCCTGTGTGAAGTGAGTTTCTGAGCGGCCGTGCAAATCTAGATCAGACTTGGAAACAGACAGGCGTTCGCCTAGTAAGACTCGCAGTTTTTGCGTTATGCGTTCAATATTCATTGAGGCCCCCACCTAAACAATGCTTTGTTAAGGTTATGCAATCCGCGCGCTTTTAGGAAGTAGAGCAAGGTAAAAATTGATTAAAATACTCGATATCATGTAGGCAGGGCCCAATGGCATCCGTTTTTGTAAGACAAATGGTCCGAGAGGGCTGGGCTGAGCTGAAAACCGCGCTGCGGATTTTACGGCAAAAAGGGCCAAGCCAAGTGCAATTCTGGTTTATTGCGCTTCTGATTGGCGTGGGTGCGGGCTTTGCGGCACTGTTCTTCCGCAAGGGCATCAACGCATTGCAGAGTTGGGCCTACGGCACAGGCGATGTTCACATGTTGCATAGCTTCGCCAGCTCGCTGCCTTGGTATTGGATCGTTCTGATCCCGGCACTTGGCGGGCTTACGGTTGGCATTATCTTGCATAACTTCACAGCTGACGCGCGAGTGCGTGCGGTTGCTGATGTGATCGAAGGCGCGGCTCTTGCGGAGGGGCGGGTTGAAAAACGCGAAGGCGTTGCCTCGGCTTTTGCCTCGCTGATCACGCTGAGCACGGGGGGCTCTTCGGGCCGAGAGGGGCCTGTTGTGCACATGGCTGCGGTGATCTCGACTTGGGTTAGCGAAAAGATGCATGCTGATGGCATCACAGGGCGCGATTTGCTTGGTTGCGCCGTCGCGGCGGCGGTTTCGGCCTCGTTTAATGCGCCGATTGCTGGCGCTCTGTTTGCCCTTGAAGTGGTGCTGCGCCACTTTGCAGTGCACGCATTTGCACCCATTGTTATTGCCTCCGTCGCGGGCACGATCATCAACCGCCTCGAGTTTGGTGATATGACGGAGTTTAGCTTGCCCGAGGCCAGTGTCTTGGCGTTTTACGTCGAGTTGCCGGCCTTCATCATCTTGGGCTTGATCTGTGGTGTGGTCGCTGCCGCCTTGATGCGCTCAATCTTTGTTGCCGAAGATCTGGCCAGCCACATTCAAGCGAAGTTTAGCATCCCACGGTGGCTGCGGCCTGCTTTAACCGGTGTCATGCTCGGGGCGATTGCGGTGTTTTTTCCGCATGTCATCGGCGTTGGCTACGAGACGACCTCGGCAGCGCTTGCTGGTGACTTGTTGCTCTGGGAGGCTGTCGTTTTCGCAGTGCTTAAGGTGATCGCGGTGAGCATTACGATGGCGGGGCGCATGGGCGGCGGGGTGTTTTCGCCCTCGCTTATGTTGGGCGCGCTTACCGGGCTGGCCTATGGCCTCATCGCGACAAGCATCTTCCCCGATGTCTCAGGCGCGCACACGCTCTATGCGCTGGCGGGTATGGGGGCTGTGGCCGCTGCGGTGCTTGGTGCGCCGATCTCGACAACGCTGATTGTGTTTGAGCTAACGGGCGACTGGCAAACCGCCATTGCAGTGATGGTGGCGGTGAGTATGTCAACTGCACTTGGCTCACGGCTGGTGGACCGTTCGTTCTTTCTTACGCAGCTCGAAAGGCGCAACGTGCATTTGGCTGCTGGCCCGCAAGCATACTTGCTTGCCATGTTCCGTGTTGCGCCGCTGATGCGTGCCAAGGGCGAGGCAGGCTGCCCTGAAGAAGAGGTGCTCTGGGAGATGATAGAAGAGGGCGCTTATATCGACGGCAACGGAACTCTGGAAGCCGCAATGCCGATGTTTGAACGCTCTGGCGCGGCTTTCTTACCCGTCGTCAGCCTGTCCGGCGAAGCTGCCCCGCCAGAATTGTGGGGCGCGTTGATGCATGTCGATGCCCTCAAGGCTTACAACCGCGCCCTCGCGACAACGGCAGCAGAGGAGCACAGTTAAGATGCAGCCAGATGACCTTGATATCCGCTTTCTGGCAAGCTGCGCGCGATCCGGCGAAACCATGGTTTTACGTCATTTGTCGGCGCATCCGCAGATCCACGTGCCATTTGACCTTAAGGCAAATGACGGGCCGCAGAAGGCTCAGATGTTGGCTTTCTTCAAGTCGGTGGAAGAAAGCAGGGTGCCTCGAGAGGTGATACCACAAGAGGCTTGGGGAGATGCTAAGACCAAAATGATATTGGTAAAGCAAGGCGTTTGGGAGCACCCGCACCCTTTCAAAGGGGCGGTCTTGGCGCGCAACCCCTTGTCGGTGATCGCGAGTTTGCTGGCTTATGACCACCCCGGTATGGCGCCTGTTGTCAGTCGCGAGCTTTCAGCAGCCCCGAAAGGAGCGGAGAAAGCAGCACCCTATTGGGCGCGCCTCTTGCGCTGGCAAAAGGACATTGACCCTAGTTTCGCGCCCCTTCTTTTGCAGATGGACCACGTAGAGGCCCTCTGCGCATTTTACACGCGGCGTATGCTTGCTCTGGTGAACAGCGGGTTGCCTGTTGTGCACTATGAAAGCGTGGTTGCGCGCCCTGAAGAGGGCTTTAGAGCGTTACTAACCGCACTAGAATTGCCTTGGCACGATGCCGTTCTTGGTGCTGACCAATCATATCCACAAGGCCACATTGGGCATGGCAACAATGATCTGGGCCGGCCCGTCGATATGCAAAGCCTGCAGAGGCACAAAGAAATCTTGGAGCCAAAGGACCGCGACCGCATTCTGGGGCTGACTTGGGCGGCCTGGAGCGCTCTTGGCTACGCGCTTGATGGCGAAGGTTCTCTGACTGTTTGAGGCAAGTTGCCCTTCAACCAGACGGCATGAGCTTGCTTAGACGCGCTCTACAGCTACATCATCAGAGGTGTAAAACGCGAGGTGGCCTTTGATCCGCTCTACGGCTTCAAGCGGTTCCTCATAGCTCCAAACGACGTTTTCAAGCGTCTTGGATTTGGTCACGATGGAGAAGTAGCTGGCATCACCCTTATACGGGCAATGGCTCGTCTGCGCGCTTTCATCAAGAAACGCTACCGCGATGTCTTCACGGGGGAAATAGACAACGGAGGGATAGTCACCTTCGCTGAGCTCCAGCGCGTTTTTGCTTTCGCCCAATACAGCACCACCAGCGCGAACAACCCAAGTTCCAGTTGCCTTTGTGATCGTAATTTTCGGTGCCATGATGTCTCTCCCTTTTAGCGCACGGCCTGTCTGGCGGATGATTGTTACATCAGCGTGTCAGACAGGTTCTGTGGAAGCGATAAGCCATACACGGGCTGCTTCGGAAACGCGAGGGCTTATATTGTCTCGGCAGGCCGCGTGATAAAGGTTGAGCCAGTCACGCTCGCCCTGAGACAGCATGTCGGTGCGGATCAGGCGGCGGTTGATCGGGACATATGTGAGCGTGAGAAAGTCGAGCATATCGCGCGCATCGGCACCAGCAAGTTCGGTGGCGCTCTGCACGACGATCAAGTTTTCGAGGCGTATGCCAAAGGCGCCTTCGCGGTAGTAACCTGGCTCGTTTGAGAGGATCATACCTGCCTCAAGCTCGGTGTGGCTGACGCGTGAAAGCCGCTGCGGGCCCTCGTGCACGCAGAGGTAAACGCCGACACCGTGGCCTGTGCCATGGTTGAAGTCTTGGCCAGCAAGCCACAATGGGTAACGTGCAATCGCGTCAAGATCGCGGCCAGCAAGCCCCTTGGGAAAGCGCAACCGAGAGATTGCTATCATGCCTTGCAGCACGCGGGTGAAGGCGGTTTTCTCTTCCTCTCCTACGTTACCTACGGGCAAGGTGCGGGTGATGTCGGTGGTGCCGTCGATATACTGGCCGCCGCTGTCAACAACGATAATCTGCCCGTCTTGCAGCGTGGCGTTGCTCTGCTCTGTGACGCGGTAGTGCATGATCGCGCCGTGCGGGCCAGTGCCTGCGATGGTTTCAAAACTGATATCCAGCAGAGCATTGCTGGCGCTGCGAAAGCCTTCAAGCGCTGTAACAACGTCGATTTCTGTGACCGTACCTGCGGATTGAGTGTCAAACCATGTGAGGAACTCGACCATGGCCGCTGCGTCGCGCAGGTGTGCCTCTTGCGTGCCCGCTATCTCGGCGCTGGTTTTGCATGCCTTGGGCAGAATGCAGGGGTCATCATCCCAAACCACGGTGGCGGTGGACTCAGCCAACTCTTGGGAAACCCGCACCGGGGCCGTCTTGCGGTCGACTTGGACTTCGCCTTGCAGTGAATGCAAACTAGGCACAAATGCGGCGGTTGGGCGGATAGTGATGTCGTCGCCCAAGTGGTTGCGCAAGTCGGTATCAAGCTTGGCGCTGTCTACAAACAAAGAGACATTGCCACCTTCAAACAGAATAGCAAAAGCATGTGGTACCGGATTGCGCGGTATATCTGAGCCGCGAATGTTGAGCAGCCAAGCAATGCTGTCAGGCAATGTTATGACTGCGGCTGAGCGGCCTTTTACGCGCAAACCTGCCGCCAGCCGTGTGCGCTTGGAGGTATGGGTTTCACCCGCAAGTTCGGCCGGGTAGGGCGCTATTGCCCCTTGTGGCGGCGCGGGCTGGTCGGGCCAGATCTGATCCACAAGGTTGGATGTTGGACGAAACGTAAAGCCTTTTGGCCCAAGGGCATTTTGCAGGGTCTCGATCTCTTCGGCGACGTGTAACCAAGTGTCATAACCAATAGTGCCAGCCTCAGGGAGTTGCTCGGCGAGCCAGTCTTTTAGTGTGGTTTCTGGCCAGGGAACGGGGGTGTAGACTGCGAGATCAACCTGCTCTTTCACTTGTGTGCGATAGCGCCCGTCGATGAACACTCCGGCGGCCTCGGTAAGAACGGCGCTAAACCCTGCTGAGCCTGTGAAGCCGGTAAGCCAGGACAGGCGCTCGTCATGGGGCGCACAGTATTCGCCTTGGTGCACATCGGCTCGTGGAACGAGAAAGCCTGCGAGACCTTCTTTGGCCATGAGGACACGTAACGCCGTGAGGCGTGCAGAACCTGTCGATGGGTCGGCGCGATCTTCAAAACTTTGAAACATGATATCCCCTGTAATGTGAGAAGGTTAGGGGGTTTTCAAGCCTTGGGAAAGAGGCAATCTGATTTCGAATTGCACTTCGTGCAATCCGACCGAGGCGAGGGGGCTAGCCCCCTCGCGCTCCCCCAGGATATTTTGAAGAAAAGAAAAGAGATTAGGAAGGCTTTGTCGCCTGCATTGCAAAAAGAGTGGCTTGCAGAGAGCAGCGCGCACCTGTTTGGAGATATTCCATCGCCTTTAGGGAGGCTTCATGCGCCTCTAGGTTGGGGCCTGCGACGCAGTCTTCTACAACGCGGCAAGAATAGCCGGATTGGTGCCCGTCAACGAAGGTGTAATGCACACACATCCGTGAGGCCGCCGCAGAGCAGCAGCGTTTCAGTTTTGAGGCAACACAGCAGAATTTCAAGATCAGTTCCGAAAAAGGCAGAGTAGCGGCGCTTGGGAACTTCGTAGTCGCCTTCGCGCCAACTCATTTCAGATTTTGCACTCTCTGTGCGGGGGGGCACCCGCGCGGCAGTGAACACTTTCGCTACCGTCAAGCTCGCGACCAAGTCGGCCAGATCGGGGCGGTGGATTTCCTGAATGAAAGTGACTGGAGTTTCGGCCTCGTGGGCGGCACAACCAATTTGCGCGCGTCTTGCATGCGCACGCGATAGTCGGCCATGTTGGGAATAGAGCGCTCGGTGCTATCGTCGATGAATGTGCTTTTCGGAATGTCGATCACAATAAGCGCGGCATTACCCTCTATCAGGGCACGTTCTTGGGGTGTTCATGTCTGCCTCCTAGCTGGCACGGCGAATGCCCATAACGCGGGCACGCGCTCGCGGGTCGCTGTCAAACAGTGCAGCAAGCTGTTCGGTCATGGCACCCGCGAGTTGCTCAACATCGGTGATCGTCACGGCGCGCTCGTAATAGCGTGTCACGTCATGGCCGATACCGATAGCAAGCAGCTCAACCATGCGCTTTTTCTCGACCATGGCGATTACGTCGCGCAGGTGCTTTTCGAGGTAGTTTGCTGGGTTTACGGAAAGCGTGCTGTCGTCAACCGGTGCGCCATCAGAGATCACCATCAGGATTTTGCGCGCTTCTGGGCGGCGGCCCATGCGGCGGTGCGCCCATTCAAGCGCTTCCCCATCGATGTTTTCCTTAAGCAGGCCTTCTTTCATCATCAAGCCGAGGTTGGGGCGCGTGCGCCGCCAAGGGCTGTCGGCGCTCTTGTAAACGATATGGCGCAAGTCGTTCAGGCGGCCGGGCTGTTGCGGGCGCCCATCGGCAAGCCATTTTTCGCGTGCAAGCCCGCCCTTCCAAGCGCGCGTAGTAAACCCCAGAATTTCGACTTTCACATTGCAGCGCTCAAGTGTGCGCGCCAGAACATCGGCGCAAATGGCTGCGATCGAAATCGGGCGGCCGCGCATTGAGCCGGAATTGTCGAGCAGTAGCGTCACCACAGTATCGCGGAACTCTGTGTCTTTCTCGACTTTGAAGCTGAGCGGCGTTGTCGGGTTGGCCACAACACGGGCAAGGCGGCCAGCATCAAGGATGCCCTCTTCCTGATCAAACGACCACGAGCGATTTTGCTGTGCTTGAAGGCGGCGCTGCAACTTGTTGGCGAGGCGCGAGACCGCTCCCTTGAGAGGCTCGAGCTGTTGATCAAGGTAAGCACGCAGGCGCTCAAGCTCGGCCGGATCGGCCAGCTCTTCGGCGAGGATTTCCTCGTCGTTGCTGTCATCATAGACCAAATAGTTTGGATCAGCGTCTGATGTTGGCGCCGGGGGCGGGGGCTCAAGCGGGGCTTCGCCTTCAGGCATTTCGGCTTCATCGCCGAGTTCCTGATCCGCCATCTCATCCATCGAAACCTGCGCCTCAGCGGCGTCTTGTGTCTCTTCCTGGCTTTGCTCAGGGCTGGCGTCAGCCTGCTCATCATCCGCGTTGTCCTGACCGGTGCTGTCAGGTTGATCCTCTTCTTGCTCGGCGCTGTCTTCGCTGTCGTCGCTTTGCTCTTCAGGTGCGTCAGGGTCGTCGCCCAACTGGTCTGCATAGCCCAAATCCGAGATCACGCGGCGGGCAAAACGGGCAAAGTCGCTCTGATCAGATAAGCGATCAGGAACATCTTCTAGAGCTTCACCTGCTTGTGCTTCGATATGGTCCTGCCACAGCTCCATGACGTTCTGCGCACCAGCGGGCAGGTCGCGTCCGGTTGCAAGGTGGCGCACAAGGTAGCCGGCAGCCGTGGCCAGTGAGGCTTCTGCGCGATCCGTGATCTGCTCAAAGCCCGCGCGCTGCGCGTCATTGGCTATCTTGGCGTCGATGTTGCCTGCAGTGCCGGGCATGTCGCGCGCGCCCATGGCTTCGCAGCGGGCGGTTTCCATGGCTTCATAGATATCGCGAGCTAAGTCACCTTCCGGCACATAACGCGCATGGGTGCCTGCATCGTGATACTTGTGCTTGAGTGCCAAAGCGTCGGCAGTACCGCGCGCCAGAAGCACTTCGTCGCGTGTCATCTGGCGCGAGACTTGAGGCAAGCGCATGTTTTCGCCAGATGTTCCTGATGGATCAACCGTATAGGAAACCGTCAGCTCAGGGTCATCCGCCATGACTTTGGTCGCCTCCGCGAGAGCCTTCTTGAACGGGTCAGCTGGGTTATCGGTTGGTTTGGTCATCGAGTTCCCTATTGCCTTTTTCTTTCCCGAAATATCCCGGGGGTGAGGCGCAGCCGAGGGGGCTGGCCCCCTCCTGCTTTTTCGCGCGCGTCAGCGCGCGTTGGTCGGATCGGCGAAGCTGATCCGAGACCACTCTCATCCCAAGCTCACACTCGCGGCACTTTCCGGCAGCTCTTCGTCAAACAAACGCTGGTAGAACTCGGCGACTGTCTGACGCTCAAGCTCATCGCACTTGTTGAGGAAGGTGAGGCGGAAGGCATAGCCGACATCGCGGAATATCTCTGCGTTTTGCGCCCATGCGATCACGGTGCGTGGCGACATAACTGTGCTCAGATCACCGTTCATGAACGCAGTGCGCGTGAGGTCGGCCACGGCAACCATGTGCTTCACAGTCTTGCGGCCTGCTTCGGTGTTGTAATGCGGGTTTTTGGCCAGAACGATCATCGCTTCAGCCTCTTGGCTGAGGTAGTTGAGCGTCGCAACAAGCGACCACCGGTCCATCTGGCCTTGGTTGATCTGCTGCGTGCCGTGGTAAAGCCCTGTCGTGTCGCCCAAACCTACGGTGTTGGCGGTTGCGAACAGGCGGAAGTAGGGGTTGGGCGTGATCACTTCGTTCTGGTCAAGCAGCGTCAGCTTGCCGTCAACTTCCAGCACGCGTTGGATCACAAACATAACGTCAGCGCGGCCCGCGTCGTATTCGTCAAACACAATCGCGGTTGGGTTGCGCAGCGCCCATGGCAGGATGCCTTCGTGAAACTCGGTAACTTGCACGCCGTCTTTGAGCTTGATCGCGTCTTTGCCGATCAGGTCAATCCGGCTGATGTGGCTGTCGAGGTTCACCCGTACGCAGGGCCAGTTGAGGCGCGCTGCGACTTGCTCAATGTGGGTTGACTTGCCTGTGCCGTGGTAGCCTTGGATCATCACACGGCGGTTGTGGCTAAAGCCAGCAAGGATGGCCAGTGTCGTATCGGGATCAAACTTGTAGGTGTTGTCTGTCTCTGGCACGCGGCTTGAGTTTTGCGCAAAGCCGTGCACCTTCATGTCACTGTCGATGCCGAACACGTCGCGTACGGAGATCTCTTCAGTTGGTTTTGCGTCGATATCGATCATCGCGTCCGTCATTGCCGCTGTCCTTCATATCAAATACATGTTGCAGATGTGGTGCCTGAATTTGAGAGTGAGGGCAAGGCCAAGCCATAAGTTTGCGGGTCTGGCTTTGATAATCCACAAGCTGGCCTGAATGTGAGGAAAGATGGCGACGCGCGAAGATCTGGAAAACTGGATTGCCAAGCTGCCTTTGGGGAGCCGTGACGCGTTTGATTCGCTTTATTCGGCAGTTTCAGCGAAACTATTTGGGGTGATCCTGCGTGTCTTGAACGACCGCGCAGAAGCCGAAGATGTTTTGCAGGAGGTATTTGTCAAGATATGGCACAATGCTGCGCGCTATCAGTCAAACGGGCTTAGTCCGATGACCTGGCTTATAACCATCGCACGCAACGCAGCGATCGACCGTCTGCGCAAGCGCCAACGCGCGGAAAAGCAAAGCGTCGGAGAGCCGGAAGAAACACTGGCTGACACGGCGCTTGGCCCCGAAGCCTTAACGCTGCGAGCCTCAAGCCGCGAGCAGCTGATCGCCTGTATGGGCGAGCTTGACGAAAAACGCGCGCAAGCCGTGCGCCGCGCTTACTTGCAAGGCGACAGCTATGCCGATTTGGCCGCGCATTTCGATGTGCCGTTAAACACCATGAAAACCTGGCTGCGCCGCAGCTTGTTAGCCCTGAGGGAGTGCCTCACCAGATGAGCGAAGCAGCAGACCATAAAGACGATCGCGCGCAGGCGGGCGAGTATGTTCTCGGCTTGCTGGCTCCTGAAGAGGCGCGCGCGTTTGAAAGACGGCTTGCCTCAGAGCCCGAGCTTGCGAGTTTGGTGGCGCTTTGGCAGGAAGAGCTTGCTTTGCTTGCTGACGAGGTTGAGCCTGTCGCGCCAGCAAGGCACCTCAAGCGCGCCATAGATGAGCGCGTGTTTGGGCCAAGTGAGCAGCCCAGCCGCCCATTTGGCTGGCTGCGCTTGACGCTTGGAGCAACGGCGCTGGCAGTTGCCTCGCTTGTCGCGGCCTTGTTTCTTGTCTCCGAGCCTTCGCCTGACTATCGCGCGCAGATCGTGGCAGAAGATGCCTCGTTGATCGTGGCCGCGGCATATTTTGAAGGCACGGGATATCTTGAGCTTCAACGCAAAGCGGGCCGCGCGGGTGACGGCCGCTCGCTAGAGCTGTGGTTGATAGAAGGTGGCAATGCGCCGGTGTCCCTTGGGGTGATGCCCGAGACAGAGCATAGCATTTTGAAACTTGATGCCGCGATGCGCGCGCGCCTCAAAGGAGCTGTACTGGCAGTTTCAGACGAACCAGAAGGCGGATCACCAACGGGCGCACCTACCGGAGCAGTACTGGCTGTTGGAAAAATCTCGGGCGTGTGAGCTTTTTAAACATAAATAAATGTTAAAAAACAGTAGGTTGTAAGTTTTTGTGAACTTTTCAGACTTTTTTCTGAAACTCTTTTCTGCGCTGCTGCGTGTCTTCAGCAGCACCGACACAATGTCGGAACGCACAGAAGCCCCCAGAGGAGAAGAAGAAATGTTCAAGACACTGATGACAAGCGCTGTAGCCCTGACACTCGCGACAAGCGTGTTTGCCGGAAACCCGATGGTCGGTGGAGCCGCGATGTATGAAAGCCGCAATATCGTTGAGAACGCTGTGAACTCAAAAGATCACACAACGCTGGTGGCTGCTGTGAAGGCTGCGGGCCTCGTTGAAACACTACAAGGCGACGGCCCGTTCACAGTTTTCGCGCCTACAAATGATGCTTTTGCCAAGCTCAAAGCAGGCACGGTTGAAAGCCTGCTCAAGCCAGAGAACAAGGCGATGTTGGCCAAGATTCTCACCTGCCATGTTGTCGGCGCCGATGCGATGTCGACGGCGATCAAAGGCATGATCGACGATGACGGAGGCGCACACACCGTGCCGACACTCGGTGGCTGCATGCTCAAGGCCACTTACAAAGGCGACAAGATCATGCTCGAAGACGAGCGCGGCCGCACGATCAATGTCACAATCGCCGATGTCGACCAGTCAAACGGCGTCATTCATGTTGTTGATACGGTGATCCTCCCCGCTATGTAACAACTTGATCACGCTAAGTTGCGGGCTGCCCTTCTTATCAGCGGCCCGCAATGACCCTATAGTTACATTAAGTTCGCTAAGAGGAGAGAGACATGAAACGACGTTTGTTTATGGCCGCAGCGCTTGGCGCAGGTGCGAGCCTGCCTTTCACGCGCTTAGCGCATGCCAAGGGTTTTGAAGTCACACGCACGGATGCAGAGTGGCGTGCCAAGCTCACACCGATGCAATTCAAGGTCATGCGCAAGGCCGGAACCGAGCGCGCAGGCTCTTCGCCGCTCGACAAAGTCTATTCAGCCGGCACCTACCATTGCAGAGGCTGTGAACTTCCAGTCTATTCTTCAAAGCACAAATTTGACAGCGGCACAGGCTGGCCGAGTTTTTACAAATCGCTCGCCAATGCGATTGAAACAGAAAATGACTACAAGATGCTTATCCCGCGCACAGAAGTGCATTGCCGACGCTGCGGAAGCCACTTTGGGCACATCTTTAACGACGGGCCAAAGCCCACGGGCAAGCGCCATTGTCTGAATGGCGTGAGTCTGGTGTTCAAGTCAGCCTAACTGCGCGAAAACTGCGCATGCCGCGCGCAAAAACTGCGCTCTGATCGGCGATAACCTCTGCAAGTTCAATCCCTTGCAGAGGTTATCTCATGACACCACTTTCCAAATTTCTCGCTTTCCCAATGCAATTGCGCTTCAAAGTCGGTGGCACCGTCGCGGTGGCGGGGCTGGCCGTAGGTGGCGTGAGCCTTGTCGCCTTCGGGCAGCAGATCACGGGCTCAGGGAGCGGGGTTTCGTTTTTGGTGAGCGCGTTTCTTGGCGCCTATGTCGCAGGCTTTGGCCTCGCGCCACTCATAGGGCGGCAGGGCTGGCGCGGCGGCCTGATTTCGTTAGCCGCTTTCTTGTGCGCAACATTACTAGGCGGTGTCCTTGCGGGCCTGCTTTATGTCGGCCCTGACGAGCTTGATCTTGTGATTTTGCTGATGGTTTTCATCTTGCTCACACCTCTTGCCCTGTTCTGGCTTTTGGTCTGGGCTGGGGTGCACTGGGGCAGCCAGTGGGTGCGCAAAGCAGCGGCCTAAGCTGTCGCCTAGGACTTGAAGCTGCGGCTTGCCTTGATCTGATCCCAAGCCCAGACAACCTCCTGAAGTTGCTCTTCCTGGCTGCGGTCTCCACCGTTCATATCAGGGTGTAACACCTTGATAAGCTTCTTATAAGCTTTGCGAATCTCGGTTTTTGACCAATGATCCTTGGCTTCCAAAACCTCGATAGCACGGCGCTCTTTGGAGGGCAGGCGTCGTGATCCGCCGCCGCCTTTGCCAGGGTTTTGCGTCGCATTTGCGCCCAAAACCTGGTGCGGATCTTCGATGCCGAGACGTGCCCATGCGCGCTCTTCGGGGTTGCCCATCGGCTTGGTTTCGCGCTCCCAGACTTTGTCTTTCGACTGTTGAGCGTTCATTTCAGCCTCGGTTGTGCCGTCAAAGAAGTTCCACTTAAGGTTATACTCGCGGATATGGTCTTTGCAGAACCAGACGTACTCATCAAGCACGTCTGGTGCTCTTGGCGCGCGGTATTTCCCGGCCTCTTCGCAGCCCTCGTGTTCGCAAACACGGGTCGACGTTTCGGAGGCTCCGGACATGCCGCGACGGCCGCGGGGGTTCTTCTTTTTGGCCGATGACACGGACATATCAAAACCGAACGGATCAGACTTTGTCATGGCGAAACTCCCTGAGCAGATTGCGGTGCGAACACCTGTGCGAATATGGCTGTTAACTCTACTCTATTTAGCAGAAGGTGAAAGAGGAAAAGGGCAAATTATATGAACAAAGAAGCAGAAATTCGGGCACGCCTTATGGCCGTATTTACGGTGCAAGAGCTTGAAGTCATTAACGAATCCTCGCTTCACGCAGGGCATGGCGGCGATGATGGCTCAGGCGAGAGTCACTTTAGAGTGCGCTTGAAGGCAAGCGAACTCGCCAGCCTGAGCCGCGTGGCACGCCATCGGGCGGTTCACAAAGCACTTGGCAGCCTCACCCACGAGATTCATGCACTGGCGTTGGAGCTGTCCTGAGGCTGCTGAGATTCTTCCAAGTCACTGAATTCAGGCGCAATTTCGGCTGGTTCATAAACAGGTTCCGGAGCAACCATCGGGGCCGCAACCGGGGCAGGGGCAACCACATCTGGCATCTCCACGGGAATCGCTTTGCGGAACACCAGCACAGAACGGTAAACAACCGTGCTTGAGCGAAAGCCTGACTTCTCCTCAGAGGGCAGTGTTTCCGCGCGGGTAAACTCCCAGCCATCCGCCGCTTCGGTGTTCATAAGGTCTTGCAAAGCAAGAGAAAACCGATCTTCGTGAGTTTTCACGCCTTTGGCTTTGGTGCCGCGTTTTGGCGCTGGAATAACTTTGTAATCGTACACTGCTGTGCCCTCACTTTGCGTGTTTTAGCTTGGCGACACTATCAGCCCTGCCACTTGGTTTCCAGAGAAGTTAACGGGGAAAAGCGCCGTGCCTACACTATGCAGCTATGTATGCAGCCATCTGTGCATAACGCGTGCATAACGCGTGCATACAGTTTGGCCAGAACAAGCCAGTAAACGCAGCGTGCGCTTACTTGCGTTTGATGCCCATCGGACGGCCGACATAATCTGGCTTTGGCAGGCCGCTGTGCGCCAGCTTCAAGCTCTCAAATTGCGCCAGAATGGCTGTGGGCATAGGTGCGACGCGTGGACCAGACTGATCAATATGGAGCCCAAGGCCTTCGCCCTGCGCTGAGGTCCAGCCATCTTCGTGCACCAGCTCTTGGGCAAAGTGAAAGCGCTTCTCGTCATAGTCGAGCAGTTGGAACGTGGCGCGCAGCCGGTCGCCCTCATGGACTTCGCGTTTGTAGTGAATGTGATACTCGGCTGAGTAGGTCGTGCAACCCGTCTCCTCGCGGTAATCAACACCAAAGCCAAGCTGCTTCCAGAGTTCGTCAACGCCTTGGTCCATCAGCACGTTGTAATAGGCCATGTTGAGGTGGCCGTTATAGTCGATCCACTCAGGGCGCACTGTCATCAGAGACGAGATAAAAGGTTTAGACATAGTCACCTCTCAAAAGGGTTTGAATACGACGGTTGCCAAGATCGCCAGAACGACGAGCACGGAGACCTCGTTGAAAACGCGCAGGTAAAAGTCACTCTCGCGAAAGTCGCCGCGCTTTGCACGCACAACCAGCGTGCCTGTCCAGACATAATGCGCGCCAAGCAGCGAGACGAGTGCCAGCTTGAGCCAGACCCATGGCGCGAATGCCCAGACTTGCCAGCCAAGGTAGAGTCCAGTGAGGATGCCGATAACAGCAAGGCCCGCTGAAAAGCGGTAGAGCCTGACTGTCAGGTCGCCTGTGGGGCCAAACGCGCCCAGCTGCGCATATTCGCGTTTCCAGAAGATAAGCGCGCGCGGCACAGCAAAGACAGAGGTCATCCAGCCCATGACGCAGAGAATATGTATAACAATGATCCAGTTCATACGCGTTGAAGCCTTTAACAGTCAGCGGGTTGAAAACCGATCAAACCACTTTTGCGGGTTTTGCGCGGGGGGCAGGCCGAGGCGTAAGCCGAGGCCTGCCCCCCGCGAGGCGACGCGCGTAAGCGCGGCGCAATCCCTTGATAGGCCTAGCCACCCAGTTTGGCTTTTACCAAGTCGTTCACGGCTTTCGGGTTGGCCTTGCCGCCCGTGGCCTTCATCACCTGGCCAACAAACCAGCCGGCGAGCTTCGGGTTTTCGCGCGCTTTTTCAACCTGTGCGGGGTTGGCCGCGATGATCTCGTCAAGTGCAGCCTCAATCGCGCCAGTGTCTGTCACTTGCTTCATGCCGCGCGTCTCAACGATCTCGGCTGGCTCGCCGCCTTCCGTATAGACGATCTCGAACAGGTCTTTCGCGATCTTGCCGGAAATCGTGTCAGCTGCGATGAGGTCGATGATGCCGCCGAGTTGGGCGGGGCTCACGGGGCTTTCTGTGATGCCCAAGTCATCGTCCTTTTTGAGGCGGCCGAAGAGCTCGTTGATCACCCAGTTCGCGGCGGTCTTGCCGTCACGGCCTGTGGCAACCTCTTCAAAGTAAGCTGCGCTGTCGACTTCGGCGGTGAGCACTGAGGCGTCGTATTCCGTGAGGCCGTAGTCGCCCATGAAGCGGGCGCGCTTGGCGTCTGGAAGTTCGGGCAGGGTGGCTGCGATGTCGTCAACCCATGCTTGCTCGATCTCCAACGGGAGCAAGTCAGGGCAGGGGAAATAGCGATAGTCATGCGCCTCTTCTTTCGAGCGCATCGACCGCGTTTCGCCTTTGTCCGGATCATAGAGCCGCGTTTCTTGGTCGATGCTGCCACCGTCTTCCAGGATCTTGATTTGGCGGCGAGCTTCATAGTCGATCGCGGCTTGGATGAAGCGCATCGAGTTCATGTTTTTGATCTCACAGCGGGTGCCTAGGTGAGAGAAGTCCTGCGTTTCCATGTACTTCTCGTGCTGACCTGCACGGCAAACCGAGACGTTGACGTCAGCCCGCAGGCTGCCGCTTTGCATGTTACCATCGCAAGTTCCGAGGTATCTGAGGATTTGGCGCAGTTTAACCACATAGGCGGCGGCCTCTTCGGGGCCGCGGATGTCGGGCTTGCTAACGATTTCCATCAGCGCGACGCCCGTGCGGTTAAGGTCAACGAAGCTCATGTTCGGATCCATGTCGTGGATCGACTTGCCCGCGTCTTGCTCAAGGTGAATGCGCTCGATGCGTACGTTGCGGGCCACACCCGGGCCCATATCAACCAAGATCTCGCCTTCGCCAACAATAGGCTCGTAAAGCTGGCTGATCTGGTAGCCTTGGGGCAGGTCAGGGTAGAAGTAGTTTTTGCGGTCAAAGGCTGACTTGAGGTGGATTTCGGCCTTAAGGCCCAGCCCCGTGCGCACCGCTTGCTCAACGCAGAACTCGTTGATCACGGGCAACATGCCGGGCATGGCGGCGTCAACGAAAGCAACGTTTGCGTTGGGTTCGGCACCAAACTTGGTTGATGCGCCTGAGAAGAGCTTGGAGTTTGAGCTAACCTGCGCATGGACTTCGAGGCCAATCACCAGCTCCCAATCGTGCTTTGCGCCAGCGATCACTTTGGGTTTTGGTGTTTCATAGCTTAAATCAAGCATGGCTGGGCTCCTAGATTGGCGTTAGATGCCTTCTAGGACAGGCTTAGCGCAGGAGCAAGAGCCGAAGGCCTAGCAGTGTGCGGGTGCCATATCAGACGGCGCGTCTGGAGGCGTTATCTCGACGCCCTTCGGCGTGATGCGGATCGTCGCGCCGCCAGTGATTTCGTCTTGAAAGGCGTGGGCAAGATACCAGAGCGCTTCGTCTTCGCCGCCCCAAGCCTCGGGGAGGGCAACGCGCAGGTGCTTGCGCACGAGGGCCGTAAACCCGTCGCGCGAAGCTGTTGACCAAATGGTCTGACTGGGTGCGCGCAAAGAGGCTTTCGAGGCTGTGCAAAAACAGCTCGGTGTCGCAGGATTGGAAGACCTCAGGGTCGCAGCCTGCCTCGCCGTCGGTGCCCAAGTAGAGCAGGGCGTAGGCGCCTGTGCCCAAGTGCGCTTCGCTACGTGCGACGGCTTTGAGGGCTTCGCGCTCAAAGAGGCCGTCTTGCGCGCCGAACCAGCGGGGCAAAAGCAGGAAGCCCTGAACGAGGTATGGGTTGATGGCCTCCGGCTCGGCCTTGCTCCAGTCGGCAAACCAGTCGTGGATGCGCGTGTCTGCATCGGGATGGCAGGCAAAGAGCGCATGGCGGGCGATGGCGATGGCAGGGGTGCGGGCGGCAATGCCTTCAAAAGGGTGAAGCACCTCTGCGGCGCGCGCAAAATGGTGTGTGAACTTCTCGTCATCGGCGGGAGATATTTCGTTTGCATAGCCTTCGCCGCGCCAGAACCAGCCTGCGGCGACATGAGCTTTGGCCAGTATTGCCGCCATGAGCGGGCTGTCGGGGCGCTCGGCGTAGGCGCCTTCAAGGGCGGCCAGCCGTTCGTCAGACGGGCCTGCCGTGTCGTTGGCCTGTGGCACGATGAAGCCGTCAACGGCACTAAGCGCTTCGAACACAAGGCTTGAGCGGCCGGGCGAGAGCCGGCGAGCGGTTTGCCATGTTTCCAGCTTGGCCAGTGCTGTGTCGTAGTCAGCACTTTCGAGCAGCGTCACAAAGCGCTCTATTCGGGATTCGCGCCGGGCAACTTCATGGTCGGGTTCAAAGGTGACAAGGAGCTGCGCGCGCAAATTTTCGATGTCGGGCTCAAAGCCGGGCGTGAAGGCAAGCTTGAAAGCCCTGAAGGTGATCCAAGGTAATAATACGAGGTTTCGCAAAGTTCGCCCTAAGACCATGGCTAGGGTGAACAGAGAAAAGGCGATCTGGTGGGCGAACTTCATAGCGACCTCTGGTTTGGTATCCTTGTCCGTGAAGGTGCCAGGGGAACTGGGCGCAACTTGGGCGTGAGTTGGAAAAAGCAAAGGCCGTTCAGGTGGCGGGCTGAAGGTCGAGCCCTTGTTTACCGAAGTTGAGCGTAAAACCTGAGTGCAGTTCGCTGACGAAGTTTGCGGCAATCGCGTTGCGCGCGGCGTCATGGCCTTTGCGCAGCAGGGCGCTGCGCGGCGGGAGGTAGACGCCCGGGTTTGGCCCCAAGTCGGCTTCGGCCCACAGCAAGGGGTGCAGTACTTTCAGGTTATCGCGCAGGATGGTGTCAAACATCCCGTGGATCGCATTTCGCACATCGCGCACCTTGTCAGGCGCCTCGATCGGTGTGCGTGATGGCGCCATGGTGATGCCCGTATAAGCGGCTAACAGGTTGGAAATGTGCTGATCGGGTTGCAAATAGAGGATATCGCGCAGCCCATCGAGGAAGAAGTCGACATCAAGCGCGCGCGCTGCTCCTTGGTCAACGCGCAGCGCGTCAAGATAAACCCAGGCGTAGCCGCCGTTGCCCCAAGTGTTTTGTCCGCGTCCAGCGGTACGGCGTGCTTCAAGCTCTAGGGCGCCATAGGAGCCAAACCAACGTGGCAGCAGAAGGTTCCCAAGGGTGCGCATCGGCGCGAAGTTTACTGGGTTCAGATCAATCAAGCGCTCATAAGCGTCGCCGATTTGCAGGGCAGGCTGCGGGTGCGCCACCACCAAACTGCAGCTCGCGCTGGCCAGAAGCGGGGAAACCTGAGCCGTTTTTGAAAAGCTCTCCAAAATCTCCTGAGCCCGTGCAAAGTGGGCTTCAAAAAGCTTTTGGTTGCGATCAGGGATCTCATGGTTCCAGTTGGTGCCGCGCCACGACCAGCCGATATCCATGTGAGCTTGTGCCACAACTGCGGCAATAGAGTAGTCATCGGGGAACTCGGTAAGAACGCCTTCAAGCGATTCGATGCCATCGAGGTTGGGGCTTAAGCCGTCACATATCGCCTGTTCTGCGGCCAATACGACATCAGTGCGCGCGCCGATGCTCAGCAAGTCAGCGTGCGGCACGCCACAATGGGTGGCGACTTTGCGGTTGTCGGCTCCGCGCATTTCGCGGCTGAGCTCTTCCCAGCGTTCCTGGCGTGAAAGGAACTGGCCACGGTCTTGCACGCGCACGCGGCAGTTCTCTTCCGGGGTGTCTTCTGTCAGCGGCAAGACAAGTTGCTTGTCTAGAGCTTCGGCTATGCGATGTACGCTCATGGGGGCGCTGGCCGCGGCTTGCTCGGCAAGGTGCTGGGCGCGCACTGCGGCAGAATCCACTTTGGACTGCTTTGAACGTGAAAAGCTTTCTCGTGCCTGTGCAGCAAGTTCGGGCAGGTTTGACAGAAGAGCCATCTAAGTATCCGTTGTTTGTTCCTGTTTGGTTATGGCAACGCAATCGGGCTAAAAAACGGCGGTTCTCGGCTCAAATTCGGATGAACCCTGCTCATAATTGGGCACTGTTTACGGTGGCGAAACAATGCGTCCACGGGCAGGGTTAATATTGCAATTCTTGCGTAAATCCTGTTCATTCTGCACGTTATGGGGAATCTGCTTAATAAAGTCTTTGCGCTCGGCGTTTTTCTTGCGGCCGCACCGGTTGCTGCTGAAACCGATGCTGTGGCCGCCGATATGCTCGCGGCTCAAACCATGAGTTTGCTCAAGCCTGAGCAGGATGTGAACGCGCAGCCAGACGCTGTACGGCCCTCTGTTCACATTGATAACAACGTCAGCCCGCCGGGCCCAGAGTTTGCCCAGTTTCGCCCCCAAGCGCGCAAGTCGGACTATGCTTCTGTGCAAGCCGCCTTTCTTGGCAAGATACGCCCGCGTGTACGCCCCTACATATTACCTAAAACCCGTTGGGAGCACCGGCCGGGCAACAAAGCCTGGACGAAAGCCGCGATGCAGGCGGTGCTGTCACACGGGCGGCCCTTGGTGAAAACCGTGCCGACAGACTATAAAACATGGTGCCCAGCCTACCGTGAAAATGACGAGTACAAGCGCGCAATGTTCTGGGTTGGCTTTATGTCAGCACTGGCCAAACACGAAAGCACCTACCGCCAAGATGCGGTGGGCGGTGGCGGGCTGTGGTATGGTTTGCTGCAAATCCTGCCCTCAACGGCGAAGCTGTATAAGTGCAAGGCCAAAACGGGCCAAGCGCTCAAGAACGGCGCTGACAACCTGACATGTGCTACGCGGATCATGACCAAAACAGTGCCACGCGATCAGATCATTCATGGGTTTTTCCCAGGGCAAAAACACAAGTATCGCGGCATCACGCAAGACTGGGGCCCGATGCACTCAAGCTCTAAGCGTGGAGAAATGGCGGCGTGGACGCGCAAACAGTCTTATTGTGTATCCCATCGCTCGCTCAGACCCAAACTGCGCCCTGCCGATCTTAGCGTAACGCCTGACGCCTAAGCCGGAATTTTTTTGAAAATTCCGATCCGTTTTCTTTGAAAGAAAACGTCGTGTTTCTCACCCGATGAGCGAGAAATGATGTCGCTCTGTGGCGATCCCGAGGGATTTTAGCGCTTCTTCAAGTTCCATATGCGGCGGCGTACAGGCGTGGGGCAAGCGTAGCTTGCGACCGTCCTTTAACAACACCGTAACCTTCACCGAGAGATCAAGCCGCGTGTCAAAGCGCACGCGCAAGATCAGCGCTGTGGCCAGCTCGTCGTTTACTGTCGGCGTGCTCCAACTCATGTTATGCTTGGTAAGTGTAAAGTTTGAGAGCGGGTCAGTTGCGAACTCCCACAAGGCGGGCAGAGTGAACAGAGCCAGCACAAGCGCGATCCAAGGGCTAAGGCTGATGAAGGCAATTAGCGCGGCAAGGGTAACGTAAATAGATGTGAGCACGATCAAAGCGGTTGTGCTGCGTCCGCGTGAGTGGTGGTCAATCAGCGTGCTCATTTGATCTTGAAGGCACGTTTCACGTCATCAAGCGCCTCTGTTTGCTTGGTGTTGAGCCCGCCGCTCGCTGACTGGCTCAGCGTGCCTGATATGACTGTGAGCAGGGGGCCAAAACGGCCCGAGCCATCCATGCGGAAAAGCTTGCGCGATAGCCGCGAGATAGCCGGATCGGCGCCGCCACATTCAGACACCATCCAGCGGCCCAAGATGCAAAGCTCGTCGGCATCATCCTTGCTGACGTTCAGGCCTTTTGAGAGTTCCCAAGCCAGTGCCTCGCGTTGATCGGCTGTTGGCAAATCATCAAGCTCCAGAAATGCCGAGGCGATGCCCGCGATGGCGATGTTGGCGTCTTCGATGCTTTCAACGGGGTGCAGGTTGGTTTGGCGGCGAAAGCCAAAGCGGCGTGCGGCGAGGCGCACGTCGTTGGCCATGTCGAGCAGATCAGTTGCGGCATTGGCCGCATTGCGGGCCCGCAGAATGAAGAACAAAACAGCGGTAATAGCGGCGACGGCGGCGAGAATGACGGGCATAACTTAACCTTCCAAAATACGGCTGACCATTTCTGTAGTATCCCCGCTTAAGCCAGCCGTCGCAAGGATACGCTCTAGCTGCGCCTTGACCAGCGTTTGGCGAGTGCTGTCATAGCGTTTCCATGTCTGGAAGGCGGTGCACATGCGCGCCGTTGTTTGCGGGTTGATCGCGTCGAGCTTGATCAGCCAGTCAGCCAGCAGCGCATAGCCCTTGCCCGAGGCGTGGTGAAAGCCTGCATGGTTTGCAGCCAGCGCGCCAAAGACCGCGCGGAAGCGGTTGGGGTTGCGCATGTCAAACAGCGCGTGCCCCGTGAGCCGCTTGGCTGTCTCGGCGCATGTCTCGGGGCTTGCGAAGGCAACTTGCGACGCAAACCACTTGTCCATCACCAGCCTGTCGCCCTTCCATTGCTCAAAGAAGGCGGCGTTTTCGAGCTGGCCGGCTTCGTCAGAGAGAAGCGCGTTCAGACTCGCGAGCTGCTCTGTCATGTTGCTCGCACGGGCAAACTGCGCACGGGCCTGTGCGCCGCCGTCCATCCGCGTCAGCATGTAGAGCACGCGCGCTTTCAGGGCGCGCTTGCCCGTGCCCGCAGCGTCGGGGCTGTAGGGGCCTTCAACCGTGGTGTCGGCATAGAGCCTTGGCAAGCTGTCAGCGAGGTGCTGCGCGAGGCTCTGCGCCATGGTTTCACTGGCGTCATAGATGGCTTGCGGGTCGGGCGTGTGGCCCATCGCGGCGAGGGTCTGGGCGAGGTCGTCTTGCCCGATCGGCTGGAGTACCAACTGGCGAAAGTCAGGGTCAAGGCTGTCGTCGCGCGCGACTTGCGCTGCGGCATCAAGGAAGGCGCTGTCAGGTGCTGCGCCTGTGGTGATCATCTCGATCAGGGAGGCGCGGCGCAGTTCTTGTCCGGCTTCCCATTTGTTGAACGGGTCAGTGTCATGGGCGAGAAGGAAGGCGCGCTCGGCGTTGCTGACGTCACGATCCAGTATGACTGGTGCGGAAAAATCACGCAATATCGAGGGGATAGGCTTGGAAGTTAACCCATCAAATGTAAAGCTCTGCTGGCGCTTGTCCATTTCCAGCACGGTGGTCGGAACGATCTCGTTTCCGGCTTCGTCAAGCAAGCCAACGGCAATCGGGATAACCCGTGGTTTCTTTTGCGGCTGTCCGAGCGTTGGCGGAGTTTCTTGTTTAAACGTAAGCTTGTAGCGCCCGTTGTTAAACTTTTCCGTTACCGTCAGGCGCGGGGTGCCTGCCGAGGTATACCAGCGCTTGAAGCGCTTGAGGCTACGCCCCGTCACCTCTTCAAAGACTTGCAGCCAATCCTCAATGGTGGCGGCGTCGCCGTCGTGGCGGGTGAAGTAAAGATCGAGCGCTTTGTAGTAGTCGTCGTCGCCCACAAGCCGCTTGAGCATGCCGATCACTTCGGCGCCTTTTTCGTAGACTGTGGCGGTGTAGAAGTTGTTGATCTCAACAAAGCTGTCAGGCCTCACGGGGTGCGCCAAAGGCCCGCCGTCTTCGCGAAACTGACGGCCGCGCAGATCAATCACATCATGGATCCGTTTGACGGGGGCTGAGCGCATGTCAGAGGTAAACTGGCTGTCGCGATAGACAGTCAGCCCCTCTTTGAGGCACAGCTGGAACCAGTCGCGGCAGGTGATCCGGTTGCCTGTCCAGTTGTGGAAGTACTCATGCGCAATAATCGCTTCAATGCGCTCGAAGTTGTCGTCGGTTGATGTCTCGGGTGAGGCCAAAACGCAGGATGAGTTGAAGATGTTCAACCCCTTGTTTTCCATCGCGCCCATGTTGAAATCATCGACCGCGACGATGTTGAAGATGTCGAGGTCATACTCGCGGCCATAGACATCTTCGTCCCAGCTCATCGACGCCTTCAAAGCCTGCATGCCAAAGGCGCATTTTCCCTCGTCGCCGGGGCGCACCCAGATGTTGAGCTCGACAGGCTTGCCAGACTTTGTGGTGAAGCTGTCGGGGTGGTTGCGCAAGTCGCCAGCCACCAGCGCGAAGAGGTAGGCGGGCTTTGGCCACGGGTCATGCCACTCGGCAAAACCCTCGCCTTGCAGGCCTTTGTTGCCGTTTGAGAGCAGCACAGGCTCGCGCCCCTCAACCCGAACCTTGAAAGTGCTCATCACATCGGGGCGGTCGGGGTAGTATGTGATCTTGCGGAAACCTTCAGCTTCGCATTGAGTACAATACATGCCACCCGACATGTAGAGGCCCTCAAGCGCTGTGTTGGTTTCCGGGCTGATCTCAACCTCGGCCTCAAAGGTAAACGCGCCTTCGGGCACATCGGCCTCAAGCCCGCCTTGCACCAGACGAGGCGAGACAGGCGCGCCGTCTATTGTGCATGAAATGAGCTTAAGCTCTTCACCATGCAGGAAAAATCGCTTGTCAGTTGCCTCGGGCTTGGGGGCAAATCTGATCCGCGACAACACACGCGTCGCCCGCGGGGCCAGACGAAACGTTAGTTCAACACTTTCCACATCAAAGCCAAATGGCGTGTAGTCTTTCAGATAAATGGTCTGCGGTGCTGCGTCTTGCATGAGGCTCTCCGATAATGCGTTAGGGGCGACGGTAAGCAGCCTTGCGGTGGCCTTCAAGGCCTGTATTTGATCGAGTTTCAGGAAGAATGCCTTATTGTTCGGATAATTCATAAAATCTTTCGCCGCAGGCCGCGAGCTGGTTTTGTTGCCTATAGGAAACTTTCCTGCCAAGACTTGCACAAACCTCACCAAGGAGAGCGCCATGACAGCCCGCACAGACCGCGTTGAAAGAGCCAACCTGCAAGTTGATGCGGGGCTTGCCCGCTTTGTCGAGGAGGCCGCTTTGCCCGGCACAGGCCTTGAGCCAGGCGCGTTCTGGAGCGGCTTTGCGGCGATGCTCGCAGACCTCACACCAAAGAACAGCAGGCTGCTCAACAAACGTGAGGCGCTGCAACGCCAGATCGACGCTTGGCATGCCGGCAATCGCAAAAAACCGCATGACCATGAGGCTTACAAAGCGTTCCTGATGGAGATCGGCTATTTGCTGCCTGAGGGTGGTGACTTTGAGATCACCACGCAGAATGTTGACCCCGAGATCGCGCAGGTGCCCGGTGCGCAGCTTGTGGTGCCGATCACCAATGCGCGCTATGCGCTCAACGCCGCCAATGCCCGTTGGGGCAGTCTTTATGACACGCTTTACGGCACCGACGCTATGGGCCTGCCGCTGCCAAAAGGGGCCTATGACAAGGGCCGCGGCGCGCGGGTTGTGGCACGCGCGCGGGTGTTTCTTGACGAGGCTTTCCCGATTGTCGGCACAAGCCACGCCGATGCGCGGCGCTACCACGTGCAGGGCGGCGCGCTGCTGGTTGATGACATGCCGCTCGCCGCGCCTGAGAAGTTTGTCGGCTATAAGGGCCGCGCCAAAGCGCCTGACGCGGTGCTGCTGCGCAACAACGGATTGCACGTTGAACTGGTGTTTGACCGCGCCCACCCGATCGGCAGCCACGATCAGGCGCTGCTGGCCGATGTGCAGCTTGAGAGCGCTTTGTCGGCGATCATGGATTGCGAAGACAGCGTGGCTTGTGTTGACGGCGAAGACAAAACCCAAGCCTATGCCAACTGGCTGGGCTTGATGAAGGGCGACTTGGAAGAGGTGATCAGCAAAGGCGGGCGCGAGGCGACGCGCCGCTTGGCGGATGACCGCGTTTACACTGCGCCCGACGGGGGCGAATTGGTGCTTAAAGGGCGCGCGCTGATGTGGGTGCGCAATGTTGGCCACCTGATGACAAACCCCGCCATTCTGGATGCGGAGGGCAACGAGGTTTTTGAAGGCCTGATGGACGCGGCCATGACCACGCTTATCGCGATGCACGACTTGCAGCGCGACAGCGGAAATTCGGTGCATGGCTCTGTTTACATTGTGAAACCCAAGATGCACGGGCCCGAAGAAGTTGCTTTTGCTGACGAGATATTCAGCCGTGTTGAGGGCCTTCTTGGCTTGCCTGCGAACACCGTCAAAATCGGGATCATGGACGAGGAACGCCGCACCTCTGTGAACCTCAAGGCCTGTATTCGCGCCGCTCAAGCGCGGGTTGCCTTTATCAACACGGGCTTTTTGGACAGGACTGGCGACGAGATCCACACCTCGATGGAAGCAGGCGCGTTCAGCCGCAAAGACTTTATCAAGCGCAAGGGCTGGATCGGCGCATATGAGAACCTTAACGTCGATATCGGCCTTGAGTGTGGCCTCTCGGGGCGCGCGCAGATCGGCAAGGGCATGTGGGCGATGCCCGACATGATGGCGGCGATGCTTGAGCAGAAAGTCGAACACCCCAAAGCCGGCGCGACATGTGCTTGGGTGCCGTCGCCAACGGCGGCGACGCTGCATGCGCTGCACTACCACCGCGTTGATGTGCTCGCCGTGCAGGCCAAGCTCAAGGCAGGCGGGCGGCGGGCGCATGTTGACGGGCTGTTAGAGATCCCGCTGGCGACCTATCAGAAATGGACGGAAGCGCAGATCATGCGCGAAGTCGAGAACAACGCGCAGGGCATTCTGGGCTATGTTGTACGTTGGATTAACCAAGGCGTCGGCTGCTCGAAAGTGCCTGATATCAACGATGTAGGCCTGATGGAAGACCGCGCGACCTGCCGGATTAACGCCCAGCACGTGGCCAATTGGCTGCATCATGGTGTGGTTGATGGACAGCAAGTCATGGGCGCGCTGCGTAAGATGGCCGAGGTTGTTGACGGGCAGAACGCTGGCGATGCGGCCTATACGCCGATGGCGCCGGGCTTTGATGGCATCGCCTTTCAAGCCGCGACAGACTTGGTGTTCAAGGGCCGCGAGCAGCCTTCGGGCTACACCGAGCCCGTGCTGCACGCCCGCCGCCTTGAGCTGAAAGCCTCGCTCTAAAGGGCTCTGACGGCTTTCACGAATGCGCGTGCTTCGTCAGGGGCCGCGCCGAGCGCATTTGTCGGGTTGAATATGTCGGCAATCGCGAGGTCAGGGTAGGCTTTGGCGGCAATGTCAGACAGCTCTTGTCCGGTTTCGCCGACTTGCTTGCAAAGCTCTTTAACGGCGGCTTGCGCCTCTGGGCGCGGCATGATCTCGGCAAGCGCGAAGCTGAGCGCTTCGGCGTAGATCAGGCCATTTCCTGCGGTCAAAGCGCCACGCATTGCCTCAGGGTTGGGGCTCAGCGAGCTTGACAGTTTTTCGGCATGGGCAAGCGCGGCACCCGTGCCAAGGATCAGTTGGGGCAGGGTGATCCACTCGGATATCCAAGCGGCGCCGTCACGCTGATGCGCGTGTGCGGCAGCGGCTTGCAGGGTGCTGTTAAGTCCGTTGGCCTGTGCGGCCAATGCGCAGATCACGCCAGCAGCGACGGGGTTTTGCTTCTGCGGCATGGTTGATGAGCCGCCGCTATTGCCAAGGGTCACTTCGGCGATTCCTGTCATGCTCAGATCACCTAGCTCAGCGGCCATTTTGGCCAGTGCGTTGGTCAGACGTGTGGCCCAAGCCGCAAGGCGCATGATGGACGTTCTGTCGCCGTGCCAACTGTGCGCAGGGTCTGTCAGGCCAAGGGCCTTGGCAAGTGCCGCACGTGTCTCTGAGGCCTTCGGGCCAAGGGCGGAAGATGTGCCCGCCGCACCGGAAAGGGACACCCAAAAAGCAGTGTTGCGTAGGCCTTCAGCCTCGCGGTGAAGCGCAAGTAAAGGCTGCCCCCAAGCGGCGACGACTGCGCCAAAACTTGTCGGAGTAGCGTGTTGCCCCCAGGTGCGCCCTGGCATAGGGGTTTTTGTATTTAAATCAGCTAGTTTCGCTAGGTTATTCAAGTGCTGCATTAAGTTTTTTTCAAGCACTTTGAAGGCTTGCTTGAGCCGTAGCATCAGGGCCGTGTCAAGGATGTCCTGCGAGGTTGCACCCCAGTGCAAATACTGCGCGTGTTCGGGGGCCTCAAGCGCTTTGCGCGCCGCAGCCAGAAGGGCCGGGATGCTGACGCCGTTAGCGCCAGTTGCTTCGGCAAGGCCAGCAGGATCAATTTGAATTTCCATACTGGCGCGGTGCAGGAAAGCGCCACTTTCAGCGGGGATTACTCCAAGCTCGCCCTGTACCTTGGCGAGCGCGCCTTCGACCAGCAAAAGCGCGCGCATTTCCGCGCTGTCGGTGAACAAGCGGCCGAGCTCTCCTGTGGGGAAAAGCTTGGCCAAATGCTGGCTTTCAAAAACAGATGCAGCCATCAGATGTGACCTGTCTCTTTGAGAAAAGTGGTCAGCAAATGCGCATAGGCTTCGGGCTGCTCAACGCAGGGCAGGTGGCCTGCGCCGCGCAGAAGCTCAAAGCGTGATCCGGGGATCAGCTCTGCGGTTTCACGCACCAGATCAGGCGGGGTCGAGCCGTCTTCACTGCCTGCAATTGCCAGTGTTGGCAGGCGCAGGCCAGACGTCGGCGTGATAAAGTCGGCGCCCGCGATGGCGGCGCAACAGCCGATGTAGCCCTCTTGTGGCTGCCGCTCCATCATGTGTTGCCACGCGAGCATGTCGCTTGTCTGGCGGAAAGGCTTGGAGAACCACCGCTCCATTGTAGGTGCGGCGAGGGCCTTGATCCCGCCCGCTTCAATCGCGGCGATGCGCTCGGCCCACATGTCGCGTGTGCCGATCTTGGCGGCGGTGTTTGACACGACCATAGCGCGCATCAGGTCGAGTCGCTTGGCCGCCAACCCCTGCGCGATCAGCCCGCCGATCGAGAGGCCGACGAAGAGGCAGTCTTTGACGTTCAAGTGATCAAGCAACTGCTCGGCGTCGCGCACCAGCGCGCCCATGCTGTAGGGGCCGGGCGGGGCGTCTGACAGGCCGTGGCCGCGCTTGTCATAGCGGATAAGGCGCAGGCCATCGGGCAGATAGGGCAAGACTGAATCCCAGAGCCGCATGTCTGTGCCCAGTGAGTTGGCGAACACCACAGGTGCGCCGCCCTCAGGGCCGTCGACGCGGTAGTGCAGGTTGATACCATCTAGGTTTGCTATGTGCATAAGTCAGATTACCTTTTTAACTCAGATGTATCAGGGCTGTTTTTGATGTGGATATGTGCGATGATCTGGCCGTGGTCTGACGCCAGTTTGTTGTAGGGCGCTTCGGGGTGCGAGCCGTCGGTTATGTGGTCATTGAAGACAGAGAAATACTCCATCTCACCAAGCGAGCCGGGGCTTTCGGGCAAGAAGTGATGCGACAGGAATATCTGGTCGATCGACTCGTAGACGCCGCCAAAAGCCGAGGTATAGACCATGTCGCGCAGGGACTGGCGCACAAAAAGCTTCTCGGCGGAATGCAGGCGGAGCTGCTCAATCTGGGTGCTGATCGCCGTGCTTTCCTCTTCGCTGTAGCGGTCGCCATAGTTTTCGGCGTCATGGCGCAACATCCATTGGTAGTTTTTGAACGGCGTTTCACCGGCGATTATCTCGGAGCTGACAGCATGTTCCCCATCGTTAAAATCACCGAGAACCATGACAGGATTGCCTGCCTTTAGCTCGGCGACGATCTCGCGACGCAGCACCCAAGCCTCGGCCATACGGCGGGTGGCGGCACGAAGCGAGCCAAGGGCGCGGCCAACCGCGTCGTAGTTTGGCAAGTCTTGCTCGGGGGCAAAATCTGCTCCCTTTGGGGTGATGTATTCGCCAAGTTTTGACTTCAGGTGGCAGTTGAACACCGTGACAACCTGCTCGCCGATGGGCACCCGCACTTTCAAAATGGGCCGTGAGAGCCGCTTGATACGAAAGAAACCAGCTTCGCCCGCATCAAGCCCACGAAGGGGCGTAAAAGGGATATCAAGAGGCTCTGGCAAATCTTGGATAATCACCGGAGGCTCGGCAAAGCCAAAGCGCGACAGGACAGCCACGCCGGGGCGGCGCGCACCGGGCACGCCTGCGTCAGCGGCATTGGGCGCAAAGGCGAGGGCGGCGTCAGCATAGGAGCTGACAGCGAGCTTGCGGAAAATAGCGCGGCGGTGGTAACGCTTTGATTTGTCGGGGATTGTTGCATCATTGAGAGCATCAGCGCGGCTGTTCACTTCGCTGACCACCGCCTCAAGCGCTTCTAGCTCAAAGATCTCCTGGAAGCAGACAATGTCAGCGTCCATCGACAGCACCTGGTCTGCCATCCAGTCTTCTTTCCAAGCGTATTCTTCGGGCGTGTATTGTTGGAACTGGTAATACTCGCGGTCTGCACCGATGAGGTTTTTCACGTTAAATGAGGCAATGGTAAAACGGGTCATGGCGCGCCTTTGGGTTACTGAAATTTTGCAACCATCGTCCGTCGCAAGGCCGAGCCTGTCAACCGCTCAGAGCGTTGCGAGGGTTTGGGCGAAGACATCGGCGTCGACGTTGCCGCCAGTGCAGACGGCTATGAGGTTGGGAGCATCAGATTTGTCAGCGTGGAAAAGCGCCGCTGCGAGGCCGACAGCGCCACCCGGTTCCACCACGATCTTGAGCCGTTGAAAGGCCAGCGCTGCTGCTTTGAGGGCTTCCTCTTCGGTCACGATAACGGCTTCGCCACAGAGCCTGAGCATGATCGGGAAGGTCATCTCGCCCGGGGCTGGTGTGATGATCGCGTCGCAGAGCGAGCCCGAAAGCTTCGCGTTGGTTTCGATCTTGCCAGACTTGAGCGAGCGCGCGACATCGTCAAAGCCTTCGGGTTCGCAGGGGCGCACGGAGTAGCCGGGCGCATCAGCCTCTAGCGCTAGGGCGATGCCCGAAGTCAGGCCGCCACCGCCGCAGCAGACAAAAACGTCAGCCTGTTCAATGCCTTGCGCGCGTGCATCAGCCGCGATTTCAAGCCCGGCAGTGCCTTGCCCGGCGATAACTTGTGGCTCGTCATAGGGCTTGATCAGGGTTAGGCCGCGCTCACGTGCGAGTTTGGCACCAATGGCGTCGCGGTCTTGGGAGCCGCGCTCATAGAGCACGACTTCTGCGCCCAAAGCGCGGGTGTTGGCGATTTTGAGTTTTGGAGCATCAGAGGGCATGACGATAACCGCAGGCACGCCGTGCAGTTTCGCGGCGTAGGCCACACCTTGGGCATGGTTGCCTGAAGAAAACGCGATAACGCCACTTTCCCGCGTCTCGGGCGCGAGGGCGGTCAAGGCCGACCAACCGCCGCGAAACTTGAACGAACCGGTGTGTTGCAAGCACTCGGGCTTAACGAACACGGGTTTGCCCGCGATCTCGTCAAGAAAGGGCGAGCTTAAAAGTGGCGTGCGGCGCGCGTGGCCTTCAAGGCGTGCTGCGGCTGCGCGGATCATCTCTATGTTCATAGCTGGGCTGTCCATGTGGTAAGGGCTTTGAGCGCTTCAGGCTCGTCAAGGTAAGGCACGTGGCCACGATCGGCAACTTCAGCGGCGATCATCTCGGGGATATGTGCCTGCATTTCGGCAAAGACAGCAGGCGTCAGCAGGTTGGAGTTTGCCCCGCGCAACGCGCAAATCGGCAGGCCTTTGAGCATGTCAAACAGCGGCCACAAGTCAGGCAGCTCGGTGTCGAGCGCGGCCAGAACGCCTTGGCGCAGGGCAGGGTCATAGGTCAGCGACAGGCCATCATCTGTCTCGTCAAAGAGGCGCGAGACTTCCTCACGAAAGCGGCTTATCGGAACGTTATCAAAGCCTTGGGCAAGGTCTGGCCAGACTTCGAGCAGCGCCGCATAGGTTTTGTGTGAGGGTCTTTTGCCGATCACATCACCGATGCGCTGAAGGCCCACGCGGCTAAGTTCGGGGCCAACATCGTTCAACGCCACGCCCAACAGGCGATCGCGCGCTGTCGCGGCAAGTGTCATGGCGATCAGCCCGCCGCGGGATGTTCCGAGGATGGCTGCTTTTGGCAAGTCAAGGTGGTCAAGCAGCTCCAGCATGTCGCGCGCTTCAACGAGGGGCGTATATGTTGCCGGATCGGCCCAGTCAGAGCGACCACGCCCGCGATAGTCGGGGCGGATCAGGCGGAAATCCTCAAGGTGCGGCGCGATAAAGTCAAAGTCGCGATGGCTGCGGGTGAGGCCGGCCAAGCACAGGATCGGCGCGCCAGCCCCGCTTAGCGAGGGTGTGTCTTCATAGAAGATGCGGATTTTATCGGATGTGACGAACTCTGGCATATCATCAGCGCTTTATCAGTGAGGGCAATGTGGGGAGGTCGGTGAACTCGTGGTCGGGCGTGCCGGGGAGGCGGTCTTGCGGCATGTCGAGGCGGTTAACCCAAGCAGTTTCAGAGCCATAGGCGGCCACGTCAAACAATGTGCCGTAGGCGTCAAACACGCAGGTTGTTACTGTGGTGGTGGTCATCATCGCTTCCCCAAGAGTGATAAGGGGAGCTTGTCGCGCAGATTGGCAAAGGTCAACCACCAGACGCTGGTTAGCATCGGTTTGCATTCTGCCTGTTGCCTGTTTACGTTCCGCGCGAGTTTGAGGCTGTGCATGCAACGTGGCCTCGGAATAGAATTTCAGGACAAGAACAGGAAACCTAATGAGCCAAGTAAAATCAGGCGATACAGTGAGCATTCACTACACCGGAACCCTCAAAGACGGCAGCGTGTTTGACTCTAGCGAAGGCCGCGAGCCTTTGGAGTTTGCGGTTGGCTCCGGCCAGATCATCCCGGGCCTTGACGTTGCGTTGCCCGGCATGAGCGTGGGCGACAAGAAGCGCGTCGAGATCGCTCCGGAAGACGCTTACGGCCCCGTACACGAAGAAGCGCGCCAAGAGGTGCCACGCACAGACATCCCATCCGAGATCGAGCTGGAAATCGGCGCACAACTTCAGGCCCGCAACGAGCGCGGCGAAGTCATGGCGCTGACGGTTGTCGCCGTGGCCGAAGAGACTGTCACGCTTGACGCCAACCACGCACTGGCCGGCAAAGACCTGATCTTTGACATCGAGCTTGTCTCGATCGGCTGAGGCGTACTCCGCAACATAAACCTAAGAGATTGGACCTGCCGTTCATGCGCCACGCAGCGAACGGCCTGTGTGGATGTATATGGACCCCGCCTGTGCAGTTTGAGCTGGCTGAAAACACGCGAGAAACTGTGACACACTGGATCAAGTCTCCGGAAATGATCGGATGCCAGTTCATGTTCCCCAGCCGGTTTTATGACCGCCCGCACATATCAACACGCCAGTATGGGCGTTTGGTTCGGAATTGGGTTGTTTCGATTGGCCTCGAACCCAGCGGCTATGGTGCGCACTCTATGCGTCGAACGAAGGTGGCGGAAATCTACCGGACGACAGGCAGCCTGCGTGCCGTACAGCTTTTGCTTGGCCACACAAAGGTCGATAGCACCGTCAGATATCTGGGGGTCGAGCTCGAAGATGCGCTGAGCATTTCTGAGCAAATCGACATCTGAGAAATTTGGCGAACTGCAGGTGCTATTCGCCATTTTGAAGCGGTCCTAATCGTTTGCGACCTCCTTCGGCAGAGGAGAGACCAGTCAAAAAATCAAGGCGCAAATACATCGGCAATATTCAGAGACTTCTCGTAGTAAGTTGAAGGTAAACTACCACGGAACTTGATCTTCGAGAACAAACGCGACGCAGCGCCCCATCAATCACAAAGCAGTTGCTGTGAAGAGATCAAACGATAAGTTCAATTTTTTGTTGGCTGGCGGCCTTTTTCGGGAATCTACTACACAAATTTGCCAAGCAATTTTGCCGATAATTTATCCGTTTGACGATTGCGGACGATCCATCTACCAATCGAACTGAAATCTGTTGGGGTGCCCGTTTCCGGGCTGAGATGCACAAGCTGCGAACCCATTGAACCTGAACCGGTTAGGACCGGCGGAGGGAACAGTTTGCGGACCTTGCGTCCGTTCTGGTCTGCGCCCTTTCTCGTCCTGACCCCTGAACCAAGGGGCTATGACATGGCAGCTAAGGCGTTAACGATTGCCGGATCCGACTCTGGTGGCGGTGCTGGTATTCAGGCGGATCTCAAAGCTTTTTCAGCAATGGGTGTCTATGGTGCCTCTGTTGTAACGGCGGTTACGGCACAGAATACCGAAGCCGTTTCAGCCATTTATCCGATCCCCGATGATGTTGTTGCCGCACAGATCAAAGCTGTTTTGGATGACATTCAGGTTGATGCGATCAAGATCGGCATGCTGGGAACACCGTCGCTGATCAAAGCGGTTGCTGACGCCTTGATTGGCTATGAAGGTCCGATTGTGCTGGACCCTGTGATGGTCGCCAAATCAGGCGACACGCTGCTGGCAGATAGCGCGATTGCCGCGTTGAAGTCGTCGCTTTTTGGACGTGCGACAGTGTTAACACCCAATCTGCCCGAAGCCACAAAACTGGTGGGCGAAGGCCCACCGCAAGCGCAGGCGAAGGCGCTTCTACAACTCGGCGTGGGCGCAGTTTTGATGAAGGGCGGACACGCTAACGGAGAGATTTGCACCGATCATCTGGTGTCGCAAACGGGGACACAGAACTTTTCGGCACAGCGTGTGAACACGCGCAATACTCATGGCACTGGGTGCTCCTACTCCTCTGCAATTGCGGCGGGTTTGGCCCAAGGGATGGCACTGAATGATGCGGTGTCGCGTGCTCATACGTGGCTGCATCAAGCGATATTGCGTGCCGATGAATTAGACGTTGGGCAAGGTCACGGCCCCGTTCATCACTTTCACGCACTTTGGACATGAGCGACACCTACACCATCATTGGCGGTGGCGTGTGCGGTCTGACCATGGCGGCAGAGCTGTCGTCCCGCGGCGCGCAGGTGACTGTGATTGACCCCATGGGAGCGCCGGGGGATCATGCCTGTTCGTGGTGGGCCGGCGGAATGTTGGCCCCTGATTGCGAAGGAGTGAGTGCTGAGCCTGAAATCATGCGCCAAGGTCGCAAGGCCGCTGCATGGTGGGAAAGCCAAGGCGCAACCGTCCACCACGCGGGGACTATGGTTGTGGCATTGGGCCGCGATCAAAGCGATTTGACGACCTTTGCACGCCGCGCGCCGAACGCGCAAACCCTGCCCAAAGAACAGATCGCTGCATTTGAACCCCATCTGGCCGAGCGGTATTCCAAGGCCTTGTTTTTGTCGGACGAGGGGCATCTTGATCCCCGTGCAACCCTGACCGCATTGCACGCACGGTTGTCGCAAAGGGGTGTACGCTTTGACGGTGACATCGCAGGTCAAGTGATCGATTGCCGTGGGCTTGCCGCGCGCGACGTGCTGCGGGATCTGCGCGGTGTGAAGGGTGAAATGCTTGTCGTGCGCTGCCCTGACGTTGTGTTGTCGCGCCCTGTCCGGCTGCTTCACCCTCGGTTCCCGCTTTATATTGTGCCCCGTAGCGATGGTGTTTTCATGTTGGGGGCGACCCAGATCGAGGCCAGTGAACGGGGCCGCGCAACATTGCGCTCGGTGATGGAACTGATGAACGCTGCCTATGCGTTGCACCCCGCTTTTGGTGAGGCCGAGCTGTTGGAGATTGGCGTTGATGCGCGCCCTGCCTTTCCCGACAACCAACCGCGCATTCGGCGGGTTGGGGACGTGATTTACGCAAATGGCCTGTTTCGGCATGGGTTCCTGCTTGCACCTGCGGTGGCGCAGATGACGGCGGACCTCGTGCTGGACGGCAAAATACCGGAGGTTTGGTATGAAGATCATCGTGAACGGTGAAGCACACGAGACCAGCGGGCCTACGTTGGCGGCGCTGTTGGACAGCCTTGGAAAAGGCGAGGCCAAGGTTGCGACCTCGATCAACGAGGCGTTCGTGCCCAAACATCAGCGCGCGGATCACATGCTGCAAGACGGGGACCGCGTCGAAATCGTAGCGCCCCGCCAAGGGGGATAATATGCCCACATTCTATAGCACCGAAGTGACATCCCGGCTGATGCTGGGCACTGCGCAATATCCGTCACCTACTATTCTGGCCGATGCCTTTCGCCGCTCTGGCGCAGGGATTGCAACGGTGTCTGTGCGGCGCGAAGCGGGTGGCGATCAGGCGGGGCAGGATTTCTGGACGTTAATACGGGATTTGGGCGTGGCGGTCCTGCCCAACACTGCCGGTTGTTATTCGGTGCGCGAGGCGGTGACCACGGCACAGATGGCGCGTGAGCTGTTTGATACCAACTGGATCAAACTTGAAGTGATCGGTCATGCAGACACGTTGCAGCCTGACCCCTTTGGACTGGTCGATGCCGCGGCGCAACTGTCTGACGACGGGTTTGAGGTTTTTCCATATTGCACCGAAGATCTGGTGCTGTGCGAACGGCTGGTGGAGGTTGGTTGCAAGGTTTTGATGCCTTGGGGTGCGCCCATTGGCACCGGCTTGGGCCTGAATAATATTTACGGTCTGCGCAGTCTGCGCGCCCATTTTCCAGACATTCCACTGGTTGTTGATGCGGGGCTTGGCCTGCCGTCGCATGCGGCCCAAGCGATGGAGTTAGGGTATGACGCGGTTTTGTTAAACACCGCTGTTGCAAAGGCAGGGGACCCTGCCGCGATGGCCCAAGCCTTTGCGCTTGCGGTTGAGGCTGGCGCATTAGCCGCCCAAGCGGACGCTATGGATGCCCGCGATATGGCGGCCCCGTCGACACCCGTTTTTGGAAAGGCCATGTTATGACGCTGCCCCGCTTTTACCCAATTTTTGATGATGTGGTTTGGCTGCAGCGAATGCTGCCTTTGGGCGTGAAGCTGGTGCAAATGCGCCTCAAAGATAAATCCCAAAACGAACTACGCGCCCAATTAAACGAAGCCCGTGATCTGTGCGTGGCTCATGATGCGGCGTTGGTGGTGAATGACCACTGGCAACTGGCGATCGATTTGGGCTGCGACTGGGTGCATCTGGGGCAAGAAGACCTTGATGATGCAAATGTAGATGCAATCCGTGCGGCGGGCCTCAAGCTCGGCGTTTCAACCCATGATAAGGCCGAACTGGCCCGCGCGCTTGCACTGACGCCAGACTATATTGCGCTCGGTCCGATCTATCCGACTATCCTGAAACAGATGAAGTGGCATCAGCAGGGCGTTGAAAAACTGAGCGTTTGGAAGGGCCTTGTGGGGGACATACCCCTGATCGCAATTGGGGGCATGAGCACAGCACGCGCCAAAGGCGCCTTTGCTGCGGGGGCAGATGTCGTCTCTGCGGTCACCGATATTACGCTCCATGACGATCCAGAGGCCCGTGTCAGAGAATGGCTTGAGGCGTGCGCGTGAACCGTTACCTGCGTCAAATGGCTGTGCTTGGTGACAATGCGCAAAGTCAGCTAGCAGAGGCGTCGGTACTTGTCATTGGTGCCGGAGGATTAGCCGCCCCTGTAATGCAATATCTGGTTGGCGCGGGTGTCGGGCAAATCCGAATTGCGGATGCAGATGTCATAAGCCTGTCCAATCTGCACCGTCAAACGCTGTTTCGCGAGGCTGATATTGGCTTGCCAAAGGTCGATGTGATCGCGAGTACGATGACCGCATTGAACCCTGACACCACGACTGAACCTGTGCACCAGCGCGTCGATCCAGCTAACATTGCAGCCCTTTGTGAGGGCATGACACTGATCCTTGATTGCGCTGATAGTTTCGCCGTCAGCTATATCGCGTCTGATCATTGCCTTAAAACCGGCCAACCCCTTATCAGCGCCAGCGTGGTCGGTCGTGACGGCTATGTCGGTGGCTTTTGCGGGGGGAAACCGGGGCTGCGTGCGGTGTTCCCGGACCTGCCGGACCAGCTTGGGTCTTGCGATACAGATGGTGTGCTGGGACCAAGTGTTGGTGTTATTGGCAGCCTTCAGGCGCAAATGGCAATGGCGATCCTGACAGGTGATCCGCAAGGTCTGGGGCAGCTTGTGACCTATGATGCACGCACGTTTCGGTTTGGCGGGTTCCGCTTTGACACCGCATCTGATCCGCATCCCAACCCCGCCTTTATCGCAACCTGCGACATCGCCGCGACTGATTTTCTGATCGACCTGCGCGCGAAAGGCGAACGGGGGCCGGACCTACCGCACGCAATTCGTTATGCCGTGTCCGACTTTGGGCCAGATGGCCCCAGACCACACGAAAACCAACGTGCCGTTCTGGCGTGTCGATCGGGCCTGCGTGCCTGGCAGGCTGCTGAACGGCTTTCACAACACTGGCAGGGCGAGATCAAACTTCTTGCTCTTGGAGGGTAAGGAGACCCATATGAAACACCTCATCACCGCAGCGGCATTATTGATCGCGACACCAGCCTTGGCGCAAGACAAGATGACCTTGCTTTTGGACTGGTTTATCAACCCCGATCACGGGCCAATCATCGTGGCCGAAGAGCTGGGCTATTTCGCCGATCAAGGGCTTGAGATCGAGATCATCGCCCCGGCTGATCCGTCCGCACCGCCCAAGCTGGTCGCAGCTGGCCAAGGCGATATCGCCGTTAGCTATCAACCAAGCCAGCATTTGCATGTCGCAGAAGGTCTGCCGCTCATTCGGGTTGGCACCTTAGTAGCGACACCGCTGAACTGTCTATTGGTTCTCAAAGACGGCCCTATTCAAGAGATCAGCCAGCTGAAAGGCGGCACAATCGGCTTTTCCGTGGCCGGTGTCGAAGAAGCCGTTTTATCTGCGATGTTGGGCCGCCACGGTGTCGCGCTGGATGATGTCGAGATGGTCAACGTGAACTTCTCGCTCAGCCCGTCTTTGATGTCGGGACAGGTTGATGCGGTGATCGGTGCCTACCGTAACTTTGAGTTAAACCAGATGGAAATCGAAGGCGTCGAAGGTCGTTGTTTCTATGTCGAGGAAGAAGGCGTGCCAACCTATGACGAATTGATCTATGTGGCGAACCCCGACCGGATGGATGTGGGTCAGGTCCGCCGTTTCTTGCGTGCGACTGAACTGGCGACGCAATACATCGTCAATAACCCGCAAGCATCTTGGGAGCTGTTCAAAGGCTACGCGCCTGAACTGGACGATGAACTGAACGCAAAAGCATGGGTTGATACGCTTCCTCGCTTTGCCCTGCGTCCCGAAGCGTTGGATGAAGGTCGCTACACACGGTTCGAGGCATTCTTGGCTGAAAGTGGTCTTGTCAAGGGCACGCGTCCCGTCTCGGCGCTGGCCGTTGATCTGGGTGCAGAATGACGTACGGCAACACCTTTGCGGCCTGGCGGGATAACACCCCCGCCTGGCCAGCATATGCGCGCCATAAATTCGTGCAGGGTTTGGGTGATGGCACCCTGCCGCGTGATGCCTTTTTGCATTACCTCAAGCAGGATTATGTCTTTCTGATCCACTTTTCCCGCGCTTGGGCATTGGTCATCACCAAGGCCGATACGGTCGCCGAAATGCGCTTGGCCGCGGGCACTGTGAACGGGTTGATCAACGAGGAAATCGCGCTGCACATCAAGACGTGTGCGGAAGCTGGAATTGATGAGGCAACGCTGTTTGCTACGCAGGAACGACAAGAGAATCTCGCCTATACCCGCTATGTTTTGGACGCGGGTCATTCCGGCGATCTGTTGGACCTGTTGGCGGCCTTGGCACCTTGCGTTATGGGCTACGGCGAAATTGGCGGCAATTTAGCAGCCGCCAAGACCTCGGACACCTACGCAGAGTGGATCAACACCTATGCAAGCGCCGAGTATCAGCAGGTTTGCCACGATGTGGGCCTTCTGATTGACGGGGCCGTTGCGCGGCGTTTGGGTGATGACCCTACGTCCACCCCCCGTTGGACCGCACTTCAGGCGCGGTTTGCGATGGCCACACAGTTGGAAATTGGGTTTTGGGACATGGGGCTAAATCCATGAACCAACCACTGCGGATGACAGGATCAGCGACGATTGACGGGACGGCGATCTTTTCACAGCTCGATTTGACCCTGACACCGCAAAGCTGGACCTGCCTTCTGGGGGCCAGCGGGGTTGGAAAATCCACGGTGTTGCGCCTCTTTGCCGGTCTGGCAGAGGGCGTCACCTTTACCGGAGACCTTAGTGATCCCGGTCGCGTTGCGATGATGGCGCAGCAGGATTTGTTGCTGCCTTGGTTGAACGTATTGGACAACGTACTGATCGGCGCACGCCTGCGGGGGGACCGACTGGACAAGGACCGTGCCCGTGACAGGCTGGCGCAGGTTGGACTGGCGGATCATGCTGACAAATTGCCCGCCGCCCTGTCAGGTGGCCAACGTCAACGCGTAGCTTTGGCGCGCACGTTGATGGAAGACCGCGCGGTTGTTTTACTGGATGAGCCATTCTCGGCGCTCGACGCTTTGACCCGTGCACAAATGCAAGAACTGACGGCTGACCTGTTGAGTGGCCGCACCGTGTTGCTGGTCACGCATGATCCGAGCGAGGCGGCGCGATTGGGCCAAACAATCCTTATCATGACGCCGTCAGGGCTTGTTGACGTCACAGCCCCTACAACATCCATTCCGCGCGACATAAGCGCACCAGATGTGCTGCGCGCGCAGACAGATCTTTTTGACCAACTTCGGAGACCGGTATGAGTGCCACCCAGTACCTACAATCGCTTGTCACTGATGACTGGCAAGCCACAACGCATCACGCATTCACCGATGCATTGGCCGATGGCACACTAAGCCAAGAAAAGATGGCAGGCTATCTTCAACAAGACTATTTGTTTGTCGAAGGGTTTGTGCGGCTTTTGGCATCTGCCGTAGCACATGCCCCGACATTGGCAGATGCGGTTCCCGCAGCGCAGTTCTTGGGTTTGGTTTGCGGCCCCGAGAACACCTATTTTCTACGCTCATTGGAGGCGCTTGGAGTCGCACCAACCGCCAAGCCCGCGCCTGAAACCCGCGCCTTCCAAGAGCTGATGGATCACGCGCGCCGTTCAGGACGGTATGAGATCATGCTAGCGGTTCTTGTGGTCGCTGAATGGACCTACCTCGAATGGGCCACGCCATTTGAGGATCGGGCAGATGATTTGCCGTTTTGGTTTGGGGAGTGGATCACTCTTCACTCAGGCGAAGGCTTTACGCAGGTCGTCGCCTACTTGCGCGGTCAGCTTGATACGGTGTGGGACACACTGGACGATGCCGCGCGGGCAGATGTATCCACGACCTTCACGCAAGCGGTACTCTTAGAGCGAGCGTTCTTTGATGCATCTTGGGCTGGCTTTGCGGTCGCCACGTGACGGGTTGGCGCGCAGGCATTGCAGCGACCTGTCTGGCGCTGGCGCTTTGGCAGATGGTGATCTGGATCACGGGCGTCGCGCGTTTCATCCTGCCGCCGCCCGCCTTGGTCGCACAAACCATGTGGGACAGCCGCGCACTGCTGGCTGAGCACGCCGTCATTACAATGACCGAAGTGCTGATCGGCCTCGCATTGGGTGCCGCACTTGGGTTCGTGTCGGCCATAGCACTGGTCGCATGGCCAACCGCCCGCGCGCTTGTGAGGCCGATCTTGGTGTTCAGCCAAGCGGTGCCAGTCTTTGCGCTGGCACCAATTTTGACACTTTGGTTGGGCTTTGGGCTTTGGTCCAAGATCACAATGGCCCTGATCATCATCTATTTTCCAGTAACGTCGTCCTTTTTTGATGCCCTAATGCGAACGAACCGCGACTGGATCGGTTTGGCCAAGGTAATGGGCGCAAGCCCGGCGCGGATAATGTGGCATATTCGCGTGCCCGCAGCCTTGCCCGGCTTTGCATCTGGCCTGCGATTGGCGGCGGTTTATGCGCCGATTGGTGCTATCATTGGCGAATGGGTTGGGGCCTCAAAGGGCTTAGGATATCTGATGCTTTTGGCCAATGGACGCGCCAAAACCGACCTGATGTTTGCCGCCTTAATCGTGCTTGCAGTGTTAACAATTCTTCTACATGCAACCGTAAATACACTTTGCGAAAGAACGCTGGATCGCTCGGACGTATCTTAAGGATCGCCAGCGGGATCGCGGCTTATCAACGAATTAAGTACCGCACATGCAGATTAATGTTGCGTCAACGAAGATGGAAAACGCGTTATCTAGTTTGCTCGCGACCCGATCGTTGGATCTATGTGCCGTAAAAGGTTGATTTATGAATACTCCTCGCAATGACCGCTCTGGTGAAATCCTTTGCGCTGCAGAATGTTTGCCGCTGCACCCGCGAAGGAATGCTGCGTCAGCAATAGCTGCACCAGCAAAAGGCGGGTTTGTCCCACATTGCTGACTTTCAGGAGTTGCGGGCGGCTGTCTGGAATAGGTTAAGCGAGGGCTCCATTAGGCTTCTTGAGGTGTTGGACAAACCGGTTTCTTACGAGCGCTGGCCCATGCGTTTTCATTAACTGAAACAATACTCACCAATCTCTCGCGAAACCTTGATTGGCGCTTGAGGCGTTGAAACGCTACCTAGGGGAGCAGTTATAGAAACGGAGTGCAGACCATGTGGCGCAGCCTTGCCTTGAGCTTTATGATGAGTGTTGGACTGGCCGTGACGGCGCAAGCTGACAGCGATCAGCCGATTGTGGTTGAGCTTTACACCTCGCAAGGCTGCTCTAGCTGCCCGCCTGCGGACAAGTTTTTGCAGGCGCTCGCCAAGCGCAGTGACGTGATCGCGCTTGGGCTGCATGTGGACTACTGGGACTACATCGGTTGGAAGGATGTCTTCGGCGACAGCGCCTATTCAGAGCGCCAGCGCACTTACGCGAGAGTTGGCAAGCGGCGCTCACTCTATACGCCACAGATGATCATTCAGGGCCAGGACCATGTTGTCGGGAACCACCCTAAAGACGTGAATACGCTGATCAAGATGCACCAAGCCAAGCCAGCCAAAGTGGCGCTTGAGGCCACACGGGACGGCCGCAAGGTTAACATTCATGCGCAGGCCAAGTCCGGTGCCGCGCAGGCTGTTGTCTTGTTGGTGCGCTATGTGCCGTCAAAAACCACCCGCATCGCACGCGGCGAAAACGCTGGCCGCGACATTGCCTATGCCAACATCGTGCATGAGCTGAAAGTCGTCGGCAAATGGGACATGCGCAAGCCCTTGAGCCTGTCAGTGCGTTCGGCGCCCGACATGCAAACAGCGATTATCGTGCAAAGCGCAGGGCATGGCCCCATCCTCGCGGCGGCGCGCGTGAAGTGATGTGGGTTTGAGCCGAGTGCCTGCTTTAAGCCCCTAGCTGAGTTTCACTAGCGCGGACTCAAGGCCGCAGGCCGCCGTGTATCGCCAGACCGTCCGACGGGCTGGTGATCGGCTGCGAAAAGTGCGCTTCACCAAGCGAGGAAATGCTTGGCGGCCATTAAGTGCATCTAAGGTTTGTCGGATCACCACCCCACGGTCTGGCGATACACGGCTTTTTCAACGTCAATTTTGCCCGCAAAACGGGCATTACTCCGCGGGCTGGAAGCCTTCGATCAGGTGGCGCAGGCCCAAAGCTGCGCCGGCGAAGATGGCGGCGAAGGTGACGGGGGCGGAGTAGCTGAGCGTCGAGAAGGCCGAGAGGCCTTGGCCGACGGTGCAGCCCATTGCCAGCACAGCGCCTGTGCCCATCATCATGGCGCCTGCGATCTGGCGTTTGAGCTCGCGCGGGTCTTCGCAGGCTTCCCAGCGGAAATGGCCTTTGATCAGCGAGCCGATGAACGCGCCAAGCAACACGCCGCCGACCGAGCCAACCGCGAAGGAGGGCAGGCGGGCAGAGGATGTCATGGCATAGAGCAGAGTTTCCCCCACAGGCGCTGAGTAGCTATGGGTGACAAAGTCAAAGGCCTCAAAGCCATAAGTCGCGATATAGCCGCTCGCGGCCCAGCCCGAGACAATGGAAAGGCCCACGACCACGCCCCAGAAGGCGGAGGCGGGGCTGTCTTTCACTTCGTGCGATGCGAGCGCCAGCAGGATGATAATTGCGCCGATGGCCATGCCAAGCGGAGCTATGCCAAGGCCTGTGAGGCTGGAAAGCGCATGCACAAGGCCCGGTGGCGTGACCGCGTCTGATTGCAAGAACAAGTAGTTACGCAGGTGTGACAGCGGGCCTGACAGCACCACATAGGCCGAGACGCCCATGACCAGTACCAGCACAAAGGCGCGCATGTCGCCGCCCCCAAGCCGTGCCAGTGCGCCGAAGCCACAGTTGCCAGCGAGGGCCATGCCGTAGCCAAACATCAGCCCGCCAATGATCGAGGCCATTGGCATCCATGTGATCGACAAATAGAAGCTGCGCTCGATCTCGACGAGGCTGGTGCCAACGAGTGCATAGGTGCCGAAAATACCAACGCCGATGGCGAGCGCCCACATGCGCATGCGCAGAGAGCTGTTGGCATAGAGTATGTCTTCGATGGCCCCCATGGTGCAAAAGCGGCCCAAGCGCGCGGCAAGGCCGAGGGCCACGCCGCCAAGCACGCCCGCAATTGTGATGAATGCACTTTCAGAGACGTATTCGAGCATGCCTTACCTCCCAGATCAGCTTGCAAAAGGCGGGCTTAGTCGCCGTCGTCGTCGCAGAATAACTCGTAGACCAGTTCAAGCACGCGCTTGGGCCGGTTGTCGGCCAAGCGATAGTAGATCGCTTTGCCGTCGCGGCGCGGGATCACCAGACCTTCTAGGCGAAGCCGAGACAGTTGTTGGCTCACCGCAGCTTGGCGGGCTGAAAGCAATGTTTCAAGCTCGGTCACAGATTTTTCGCCTGTCACAAGGTGACAGAGGATCATCAGGCGGCCTTCATGGCTGACTGTTTTGAGAAAGTTTGACGCCGTCGTGGCGTTGTCCATGAAGCGGTCAAGTTCGTCGTCTGAGAGGTCTTCGCTAAACTGCGGAAGTCCCATGGTCGTGTCCCTTCGTTCTGCCCCGTGGCCGTTTCTGCTGGCTTTTGGCGGGTCAATTCGTTGCCGCTTCGCTTGCGCCGCCTGTAACGGCAGTTGTGTAATCTGTCTTGGCCTTTAGCATCATGGCGAGCAGACCCCAAAAGAAATCTTCGCCGGGGTAGCCCTCGATGCGGCCAATTTCGGTGTTGTCTTTGAGTAGGATAAACGTTGGTGTGAAGTTGACCTTACGCGCATATGTCACGCCCTCTGGCGGGCCTTTGTGCAAGTCCGCCAAACGCAGAGGGGCATAAGCGCCCTCTGTTGTCTTGGGGTAGATCGGGCCAACCTTGGCCTTCCACTCGATGCAATAGTGGCAACCATCTTGCTCAACCATCAAAAGCTCGATGCGTTCCTCGGCGGCAAATGCCGGAAAAGCCATCGCGATGAGGAGGCTAAAGGCGGGTAACAAACGAGAGAGCATGCTCGGAGACTCATTGACTGTTGAATTACACTCAACATAATCTGAATATGTGAATAAAACAAGGAGCGCGGCAAGCCATGATGGGTGACGTAACATACTGGGGCGCGGCTCTTGCGGGGCTTGTTGCCTTCTTCACGCCCTGCATTTTGCCGATGGTGCCGTTTTACCTGAGCTACATGGCCGGTATCTCGATGGCTGAGCTGCGCGACGAGGGCGGAATTGCGCCGGGTGCGCAAAAGCGGCTGGTGATCTCGGCTGTCATGTTCGCGCTGGGTGTCACCACGATCTTTATGTTGCTTGGCCTTGGGGCGACGGCGCTGGGGCAGGCCTTTGCGCAGTGGCGCGATGTGCTGAGATATGTCGCCGCAGCGGTTATCTTCTTGTTCGGGCTGCATTTTCTGGGAGTCATTCGCATCGGCTTTCTGTACCGCGAGGCGCGGATGGAGAGTAAATCTGACCCGTCTACTGTGCTTGGCGCTTATGCCATGGGGTTGGCTTTCGGCTTTGGCTGGACAGCTTGTGTTGGCCCTGTGCTTGCGACGATCCTGATGATGGCGTCGGGCATGGGCGAGCTGTGGCGCGGCGCGCTCTTGTTGGCCGTCTTCGGGCTTGGCATGACAGCGCCTTTCGTGGTGGCGGCGCTGTTTGCCCAGCCGTTTCTTGCAGCGATGGGCCGCTTTCGACACTATCAGGGCACCGTTGAGAAGGTGATGGGCGCGATGCTGATCACCTTTGCTATTCTGATCGCGACGAACTCGGTGTCGGTCATTTCGAATTGGTTGATAGGGGTTATGCCGAGTTTCCAGACACTAGGTTAGACAAGACTAGGTTAGACAAGACTGGGTTAGGCGAAAAGGGAGAGACTTGATGAGACGGATTTTAGCAACCTTACTGGCGCTGTGCCTTGCTGTGCCGCTGACTGCTGCGACAGTTGGCGACGACGGGCTGCACAAAGCACCGTGGATGCGCGACACGTTTAAAGACCTGCGCGAAGACCTTGAGGAGGCCAATGCAGAGGGCAAGCGCCTTGCTATCATCATCGAGCAGCGTGGCTGTATTTACTGCAAGAAAATGCATGAGGAGGTTTTTCCTGATGCCGACATCGACGCCTACATTCGCGCAAACTACTTTGTGGTGCAGATCAACATGTATGGCGATGTCGAAGTCACAGATTTTGACGGCGAAACGCTCGCGGAGAAAGACATTGTTAAGAAGTGGGGCGCATTGTTCACACCACTGATGATGTATTTCCCTGAGGAGGTGCCAGAAGGCGTGGCTGCACCGCAGGCTGCGGTTGCCCAAGTGCCCGGTGCTTTTGGCAAATGGACGACGCTGAATATGCTGACTTGGGTGAACGAGAAGGGGTATGAAAAAGAGGAGCCTTTCCAAAAATATCACGCGCGCATGTTGCAAACGCAACTATCGGAATGATTCTGTTCTGATTGAGTTTAATAACGAAGGAAATGGCCCGGCTGCCTGACAAATACGCAAATTCATTTCTGTGAATTTGTTGTTGCGCCGCTGGTTTCCGTCAACTACGGTATACCGAGCTAACCTCGCCGTAGAACACGGGTAGCCAAGGGAGGAAATATGAGGATTACAACACTTGCACTGGCAGCATCGCTGACAGCCGGAGCGGCCTACGCCGAAACGGTTGCACCTGCTGACGTGAAATTCACCGAAGATGGTGCTGTCGAGATGTCCCTGACGGGCGTTGCTGGCGATGCCGCAGAGGGTAAAGCCATTATGGTTTCCAAGAAGATGGGCAACTGTGTGGCGTGCCACGCGGCCTCGGCTTACTTGGAAGCAGCATTTCCTGGCAACGTCGGCCCAAGCCTTGATGGCGTTTCGGACCGTTGGAACCAAGCGGAGTTGCGCGGCATCCTGACAAACTCAAAGCTCACATATGAAGGCACAGTGATGCCAGCCTACTACAAGGTTGACGGTTTCACGCGTCCTGGCAAAGCCTACACGGGCAAAGCCGCTGACGACAGCTTCGCACCACTGCTTTCTGCGCAGCAGGTTGAAGACGTTGTTGCCTTCCTCATGACCATGAAAGACGAGTGATAGGCGCTAAGCCTTTTACTTCTAACGATATCTAAGGAGAGAGACATGGAATTCTCACGACGCGATACACTGGCCCTCGGGGCGGGTGCTGTTGCTCTGGCGGTTATGCCGTTCCAAGTGAACGCAGCTGCAGACGAAGCAATCGCAGCGTTCACGGGTGGTGCAGACCTTGCCGATGGCGGCGTTACAGTTACAGCCCCTGAAATTGCTGAAAACGGGAACACTGTTCCTGTGAGCGTTGAAGCGGCTGGTGCCACATCAATTCTGCTGCTGGCCTCAGGCAACCCAACGCCCGGCGTTGCACAGTTCAACTTTGGTGAGCTTGCGGGCAGCCAGAGTGCGTCAACACGCATCCGCCTGGCGGGTACGCAAGACGTTGTTGCTATTGCCAAAATGGCAGACGGCAGCTTTGCGCGCGCGGCTTCGACCGTGAAAGTAACAATCGGCGGCTGCGGCGGCTAAATCAGGAGACTTAAGACATGGCAGATGGTGTAAAACCTCGCGTCAAAGCGCCTAAAAAGGCAGCAGCTGGTGACGTTGTAACGCTGAAAACCCTGATCAGCCACAAGATGGAATCAGGCCAGCGCAAAGGCAAAGACGGTAATTTGATCCCAAAGTCGATCATTAACCGCTTCACTTGCGCGTTTAACGGCAAAAACGTGGTCGATGTGACTCTCGAGTCAGCGATCTCGACAAACCCATACTTCGAATTCGAAGCAACTGTTCCTGAAGCCGGTGACTTCCAGTTCACTTGGTATGATGACGACGGTTCTGTTTACGAAGAAACCAAGTCGGTCGCGATCGGCTGATCAACAACTGCATAGTGCTCTGCCCCACAAGAAGGGCAGGGCGCTTTCCAAGGGAGGAATGCATGAACTTCAAGACAATGTCTCTGATCAGCGCCGTAGCGCTCGCTCTGCCAACACTTGGCATGGCCGACGCCGATGATGACTCGCTGATGATCAACGAAGAAATCAAAATCGTAACAAAAGCCTCAGCGCCTGCCCATATGGACGGTGCTGTGGACGAAGTCATGTCTGGCTGGCATTTCCGTGCAGACGGAACGCAAGCCATGCAGATGGATGACTTTGACAACCCCGGCATGCTTGGCGTTGAAACCGGTGAAGATATCTGGAACGAAGTTGACGGAAGCGAAGGCAAGTCCTGCGCAAGCTGTCACGGTGAGTCAGCTTCGATGGCCGGTGTGAAAGCCGTCTATCCAAAGTGGAACGACTCTGCCGAGAAAGTTTTCACGATGCAGATGCAGATCAACGACTGCCGTGAAAACCGTATGGGTGCCGAGACTTATAAAGCAGACAAAGGAGGGTCTATCCCCCTTGAAGCGCTGTTGGCGTCTGTCTCACGTGGCATGCCTGTGAACGTAGCGACCGACGGCCCGGCCCAAGCAACTTGGGAACAGGGCAAAGACCTCTACTACACACGCACCGGCCAACTCGACCTGAGCTGCGCGAACTGCCACGAAGACAACTACGGCAACATGATCCGCGCCGATCACCTGAGCCAAGGCCAGATCAACGGTTTCCCAACTTACCGTTTGAAAAATGCCAAGCTGAATGGTGTTCACAGCCGTTTCAAAGGCTGCGTACGGGACACGCGCGCTGAAACATATAAGCCAGGCAGCGACGAGTTCGTCGCACTTGAGCTTTATGTCGCCAGCCGCGGCAACGGCCTGTCGGTCGAAGGCCCGTCAGTTCGTAACTAAAACCTAATTGGGCCCGCGCTAAGAAATTGGCGCGGGCCTTTCTCTGTCAAAACGCATTAGTTTTTGTGCATATGTTGCGCCGCTGATGCATCTTATATGAAGGGTTCAAACCATGATCTCACGTCGCGATTTTCTCCAGGTCTCCATGGCTGCTTCGGCGCTTTATGGCGCGAGTGGGTTTGGCAACTGGGCACGCTTGGCAGCACAGCAAGCTGTGACGCAAGACCAGCTGCTTGAGTTTGAAACCTATGGCAATGTCAGCCTGATCCACGTGACAGACATCCATGCGCAACTGAAGCCGATCTACTTCCGCGAACCGAGCGTGAACATTGGCGTTGGTGGCAACAAAGGCGCTGTTCCACACATCACGGGCGCGGATTTCCGCAAGGCCTATGGCATCGCCGATGGCTCGCCTTCTGCTTACGCGCTGACGCATGACGACTTCACGTCAATGGCGCAAGGCTATGGCCGCGTTGGCGGTCTTGACCGCGTTGCGACTGTAGTGAACTCGATCCGCGCCGACCGCCCTGATGCTCTGCTGCTCGATGGCGGCGACACTTGGCACGGCTCATTCACCTGTCACCAGACCGAAGGCCAGGACATGGTCAACGTGATGAACGCGCTCAAGCCGGATGCAATGACGTTCCACTGGGAGTTCACGCTGGGCAGCGAGCGCGTGAATGAACTGGTTGAAAGCCTGCCGTTCACATCACTCGGCCAGAACATTTTTGACTCAGAGTGGGATGAGCCCGCAGAGCTGTTCAAACCCTACAAAATGTTCGAGCGGGGCGGAGTGAAGATTGCTGTTATCGGGCAAGCCTTCCCCTATATGCCGATCGCCAACCCGCGTTGGATGTTTCCTGAGTATTCCTTTGGTATCCGCGAAGACAACATGAAGGAAATGGTCGCCGAAGTGCGCGGCAAGGGGGCCGAGCTTGTTGTGCTGCTCAGCCACAACGGCTTTGACGTTGACAAAAAGATGGCTGGCAACGTTGACGGTATCGACGTGATCTTGTCTGGTCACACCCATGACGCGCTGCCCGAGCCTGTGCTGATTGGCAAAACACACATCATTGCGTCGGGCTCAAACGGTAAGTTCGTGAGCCGGATTGACCTGGACGTACGCGATGGCGAGATGAAGGGCATCAAGCACAAGTTGATCCCGATTTTCTCGGATGTGATCATGCCAGACGCAGATGTTGCCAAACTGATCGACGCGCAGCGCGCACCCTATGCGGACCAGCTTTCTGAAGTGATCGGCAAGACTGATAGCCTGCTGTATCGTCGCGGTAACTTTAATGGTTCTTGGGATGATCTGATCTGCGATGCGCTTATCTCTGAACGCGAAGCTGATATCGCAATGTCACCTGGCGTGCGTTGGGGCCCGAGCATCTTGCCCGGCCAAGAGATCACCCGTGAAGACATCTGGAACGTGACGTCTATGAGCTATGGCGAGGCTTACCGCTCTGAAATGACTGGTGAATTCATCCACACAATTTTGGAAGATGTGGGCGACAACCTGTTTAACCCTGACCCCTACTATCAACAGGGCGGTGACATGGTTCGCGTTGGCGGGCTTGGCTACAAGATCGACGTGACCAAGCCGCAAGGCGAGCGGATCACGGATATGACATTGCTTAAGACGGGTGAGAAGATCGACCCCGCAAAAAACTACATTGTTGCTGGTTGGGCGAGCGTCAACGAAGGCACGGAAGGCCCGCAAATTTGGGATGTGGTGGAAGATCACATCAAAAAGCAGGGCACGATCAAGCTTGACCCAAACAACTCGGTTCAAGTCGTCGGAGCCTAAATCAGCTAACAACACAAAGAAACGCCCGCGGTACTCTGCGGGCGTTTCGTATTGCGGCCGGAAAATTTGAATTTTCCGAACCGTTTTCTTCCAAGAAAACGGCTGTTAACGCTGTTGTCGCGCCATGAAGGCCAGCCTCTCAAAGAGGTGCACGTCTTGTTCATTCTTGAGCAATGCACCGTGAAGCTTTGGCAGTGCGTTGGCACCGTCGCGCTTCAGGTCTTCTGGGCTTAGGTCTTCGGCAAGTAGCAGCTTGAGCCAATCAAGCACTTCAGAAGTCGATGGCTTCTTCTTCAAACCGGTTTGATCGCGAATTTCGTAGAACTGCGTGAGAGCTGTTGTCAGCAGGGCTTCTTTGATGCCGGGATGGTGAACTTCAACGATTTTGCGCATGGTCTCGGCTTCGGGGAAGCGGATGTAGTGGAAGAAACAGCGCCGCAGGAAGGCGTCGGGCAGTTCTTTTTCGTTGTTGGAGGTGATGATGATCACGGGTCGGTTCTTGGCGCGGATGGTTTCGCCCGTCTCATAGACGTGGAACTCCATCCGGTCGAGTTCTTGCAGCAGATCGTTGGGGAACTCGATGTCGGCTTTGTCGATTTCGTCGATCAAGAGCACAACGCGCTCGTCAGTTGCAAAGGCTTCCCAGAGCTTGCCGGGTTTGATGTAGTTGGCCACGTCATGCACGCGCGCTTCGCCGAGTTGGCTGTCGCGCAGGCGGCTGACCGCGTCATATTCGTAGAGACCTTGCTGAGCTTTGGTGGTGGATTTGATGTTCCACTCAATCATCTTCATGCCCAAGGCGCTTGCAACTTGTCGGGCAAGCTCGGTTTTGCCTGTGCCAGGTTCGCCCTTTACCAAAAGGGGCCGTTCAAGCGTTACTGCGGCGTTGACTGCTGTTTTCAGGTCATCAGTGGCGATATAGGCGTCTGTTCCGTCAAATCTCATTGTGTTTCGGTCCATTTGATCACTTTTTCAGCGTGTAACCTAACTGAGACGCGTTTTCGCCGCAATGCGATGTTAAGGGTAGTGACAATCCGCATTTGGGGGAGTAATAGCTCGCCATAGGGAGCGCGTTTTTGGAAGTCTAGCATGAGCAAAGCGCGTGTGGAGAAAGAGGAAGATACCATGAAAGCAGAAGTTTTTCTGCCTGATGACTACCGCCCCGCGGAAGATGAACCCTTCATGAATGATCTTCAGCAGGAGTATTTTCGCGTCAAACTCACGGTTTGGCGTGACGAGTTGCTTGAAGGCAGCCGCGACACCATTGAGGGCCTTCAAGAGGGCACACGCAGCATCCCCGATGATGCAGACCGCGCCAGCGAAGAAACCGACCGCGCTCTTGAGTTGCGCACGCGTGACCGGCAGCGCAAGCTTGTCTCCAAGATTGACGCGGCGTTACGGCGGATTGATGAGGGCGAATTTGGCTATTGCGAAGTCACAGGCGAGCCGATTTCGCTAAAGCGGCTTGATGCACGGCCGATCGCTCAGATGAGCCTTGAAGCGCAAGAACGTCACGAGCGGCGCGAAAAAGTTCACCGCGACGATTGAGGGCGCGTATTGAGAGAAATAGCAAAGCGCCGGGTCTGTAGCCTGGCGTTTTTTTGTTGAGAGTACGCTATGTTGCAGAATTTGAAGATCACAATTGTCGGCGCCGGAATTGGCGGGCTCGCGCTTGCGCGTATTCTGGCGATACGGGGTGCTGAGGTGACTGTTCTGGAGCAAGCCAGCGCGATCGAAGAGGTCGGTGCTGGGTTGCAGATATCACCCAACGGTTTGGCTGTTTTGCGTGCGATGGGCCTTGAGCAACCGCTGATGTCCTGCGGCTCTGTCCTGGCTGATACGGTGCGCTTGAAAGACTACAAAGGCGCCGACGTTCTGCAGCTTGATCTCACTCAGCTCTCGCCGCAGAAATACTACTTTGTGCATCGAGCTGACCTGATTTCATTGCTTGAAAAGGGGGCACGTGAAGCTGGCGTTACGATCAGGTTAAACGAGCAGGTCGTGCAGGCGTCTGACGGCTCGCATCCATTTGTGGCAACGCAGAACGGGGTAAAACATGAGGCCGACATAATCGTTGGCGCAGATGGGGTGCACTCTGTTGTCCGAAAGGTTTTAAATGGTGATAAGCAGCCATTTTTCACGGGCAACGTGGCTTGGCGCGCGGTCGTTCCAAACACCTTTGGGCGCGTTAATGATGTGCAGGTGCACATGGGGCCGCACCGACATTTGGTAAGCTACCCGCTGCGCGACGGTGCTTTTGTGAACCTCGTGGCCGTTGAAGAAAAGCGTCAATGGGTTGCGGAAAGTTGGACCTTGCAGGACGACCCTGCCAACCTTCAAGCAGCGTTTGACGACTTTAACGATGAGGCGCAGACTATGCTGGCAGCGGTTACAGAGGTGAGGCAGTGGGGGCTGTTCCGCCACGAAGTAGCACAAAACTGGCATGGTGAACGGCTGGCCTTGTTGGGAGACGCAGCCCATCCGACGCTGCCATTCATGGCGCAGGGGGCTGTTATGGCGCTGGAAGACGCCTGGGCCTTTGGCGTGGCGCTTGAGCGGGCTGAGAGCATAGAGCAGGGGCTGTCAAACTATCAGGTGCTGCGCCATGAGCGCGCCAAGAAGGTGATAAACGCAGCGACGGGCAACGCTTGGAAGTATCACCTAAGCTTTGGGCCAATGCGGTTTGCCGCGCATGCTGCGTTGAGGATTGGCGGGCGTTTGGCTCCCGGCATGATGCTCAAGCAGTTTGACTGGATTTACGGTTACGATGTGACGAAGCATTAGAGTATGGCGCGGAAAATTTGAATTTTCCGTTCCGTTTTCTTTGAAAGAAAACGGCGTAGCCTGCGAAGATGCCACGCCGTTTTGAGGCTATTTCAAGATCGAGCGGCCGGCGTATTCCGCCGTTTCGCCGAGCGCTTCCTCGATGCGGATGAGTTGGTTGTATTTCGCCAACCTGTCTGAGCGCGCGAGCGAGCCGGTTTTGATCTGGCCACAGTTTGTCGCAACGGCCAAGTCGGCGATCGTTGCGTCTTCGGTTTCGCCTGAGCGGTGGCTCATCACATTGGTCATGCGTGCGCGGTGCGCCATATCGACAGCTTTCAGCGTCTCGGTGAGAGAGCCAATCTGGTTCACTTTCACCAACATCGAGTTGGCGCAGCCTTGGTCGATGCCCATTTGCAAACGCTCCGGGTTGGTCACGAACAAGTCGTCGCCGACGAGTTGGATATTGTCGCCAAGCTTGTCGGTAAGCGCCTTCCAGCCCGCCCAGTCATCTTCCGAGCAACCATCTTCGATCGAGATGATCGGGTAGTCGTCGCAGAGAGCCGCAAGGTAGGCGACGTTCTCGTCCGGTGTGAGCGATTTGCCCTCACCAGAGAACTCATATTTACCGTCTTTGAAGTATTCTGTCGCCGCGCAGTCAAGCGCGAGGTAGATGTCTTCGCCCGGCTTGTAGCCCGCTTTTTCGATGGATTTCAGCACAAAGTCGAGCGCCTCGCGGGTGCTGGCGATGTTCGGTGCAAAGCCGCCTTCGTCGCCGATACCTGTTGAGAGGCCCGCTGCTGTCAGCTCTTTTTTCAGCGTGTGGAACACTTCAGCGCCCATGCGCACGGCCTCTCGAATGTTGGTCGCGCTCACTGGCATGATCATGAATTCCTGGATGTCGATCGGGTTGTCGGCGTGCTCACCGCCGTTGATGATGTTCATCATCGGAACCGGCAGCGTGCGCGCCGAGGTGCCGCCGACGTAACGGAAGAGGGGCTGGCTGCAGTAGTCAGCTGCCGCTTTGGCCACCGCGAGAGAAACGCCGAGGATGGCGTTTGCGCCGAGGCGGGCTTTGTTTGGCGTACCATCGAGTTCGATCATCACAGAGTCGATCGCGACTTGCTCGGTGGCGTCGGTGCCGATGAGCGCTTCCGCGATCTCGCCATTGACGGCTGCGCAGGCTTCCAGAACGCCTTTGCCCATGTAGCGGCTCTTGTCACCATCGCGCTTTTCTGAGGCTTCGTAGGCACCCGTCGAAGCACCAGAAGGCACAGCCGCGCGGCCCATCGTGCCATCTTCAAGGATCACGTCAACTTCGACAGTCGGGTTGCCTCGGCTGTCAAGAATTTCGCGGGCGTGGATGTCGATGATGATGCTCATGGGGCGCTTCCTTGCGTGCGTTGCTGTTTGACACGGGGTTTAGCGGGCTGACGCTGGGGCGCAAGGGCGGTAGCGCCAACATAGGCGCTTATTGCGCGCTTGCGGGGGCAGAGCGCGCCAATTGCCGCTCGCGTAGGAAAGTATAGAGGCCCGAAGCGATAACCAGCGCAGACCCGACATATGTGAGTGCGTCAGGAGATTCGCTGAAAAACACAGCGCCAAGGATGATTGAGAAGATCAGCCGCGTGTAGCGGAACGGCATGATCGCCGAAGCTTCGCCCATGCGCATCGCCGAGACGATCATGTAGTAGCCGAGCACGCCGAAGAGCACACAGGCAGCAATAAGGGCGGTTTGGGTGCCGTCCATCGCTTGCGGCCTGCCAGTTGCCACCATGAGGAATGGGCTGGCAACAACGAGCGCAAAGAAGCCGTAAAACGAGACCACAGTAGAGGAGGTGCTTTCAGGCACGACCCTTGTCAGCAGGTCGCGCGCGGCAATGCTGAAGACGGCGATCAGCACGAACAGGGATGCTGGCTCAAAGCCCGCAAAACCGGGCCTGATGATAATCAGCACGCCGACAAAGCCAACCACGATCGCGCTCCAGCGCCGCCAGCCGACATCTTCTCCCATAAAGAGAGCAGCACCGAAGGTGATCGCGAGCGGCGTCGCTTGAAACACTGCAGCAACTGTTGAAAGCGGCACCAGCGAAAGCGAAGTGATGAAAAACGTAGCCCCCAAGGCTTCTGCGAAGGTGCGCCACAGCAGGACAGGGCCAAGGGCAGCCCTGTCAAACACATTTATGCGTTGGCGCAGCGCAAGGGCGAAGAACACCAGCGAGCCGCCAAGCCCGAGCAAAAGCATGACTTGGCCACGCGGCATTGAGGCCGTCAGGTGTTTGACAAAGCCGTCTTCGATCGCAAATGCGGCCATAGCCGCGGTGATAAGGAAAATGCCGCGCAGATTGTTCATGGGGTTGCCTGAAGGTTAAGTCGTCCAATCCTTCGGCTAGTGACGTGCTGTGCGCAAGTACAATCGTCGAAGTAACCTGAGCGCGTCGCTCTAGCTTTCGGTTTTTAGAGGCACACCGTAAAGCTCGAGCCGGTGGCCTTTGAGCCGATAGCCAAGCTTCTCAGCGATCTTCTCCTGCAAGGCTTCGATCTCGGCATCGACAAATTCGATCACTTCACCGGAGTTCATATCTATCAAGTGGTCGTGGTGCTCGCGCTTCGCGTCTTCATAACGTGCGCGGCCGTCGCCGAACTCGAGCTTGTCGAGAATGCCTGCTTCTTCAAACAGTTTTACGGTGCGGTAAACCGTGGCGATCGAAATGCCGTCGTCACGCGCTGAGGCGCGGGCGTAAAGTTCTTCAACGTCGGGGTGATCATAGGACTCTTGCAAGACAGCCGCGATGATGCGGCGTTGGTCTGTCATGCGCAGGCCTTTGGCTTCGCAGCGGTCTGTGATGGTCTCGGTCATGCGCGGTCTGCTTTGCTTGCTGTGGTCTTGTCTGGTTTAGCGAAACTGCGCTTGGTTTTCCAGCCTAAAGGCCACGCAAATGAGGCGCCGTTGAGCGCCCCATGTTTCATGTGGTTTGCGCAGTGAGTCTTGCAGTGATCAGCTGTAAAGCGGTTGCACGCCCAGCATGCCGCGCAGTGAGTCTTCCAGTCCGCCGCCCTGTGTTTGCGTTTATGGTGTCACCATGCACTAAGGGGAGGGGGGTACACGGGGAATTCGGCTCAGGCTTTCCCAAAGGCGGGAAGGCTCTCAGAGTGTGAGCCTGCCGGACATGACTTGAACTGCGGCACCCGCGATAGTGACAGAGCCATTTTCAGACTTGAGCGAGATGTGGGAAGGGCGGCCCATGTCTTCGCCCTGTAGCACCTCGACTTGCAGGGTTTCGCCGCTGAGCTGCGCTAAGAACGCACCAAGGGCTGCGCAGGCCGAGCCTGTGGCCGGGTCTTCGGGGATGTTGTCAAGCGGGGCAAACATGCGCGCGTCAATGTGGTTGCCGCTTCGCACATAGGCGAATTGGGCAAAATCAAGCGAGCCTTGGTGCAAGGTTGCGCCTTTGCGAAAGGCGTCGCTGTCGGGGGTACAGCGCGCGAGGGCGTCGCGGCTTGTCAGCTCGGTGAGCGTGAAGGGCAGGCCGACGCTCGCCAATGTTGGCGCATGGTGGTTGAGGTTGATGTCTGCAAGCTCAAGCCCAAGTGCGTCGGCCACCAGCGCGGTGTCCGGCGTTGCGATCACATCAAGCGGCACCTCTGTTGTGAACTCGGCGCGCTTTGGCGTGGCATGTGCCGCAATCGGGCCGAGGCCAAGCTCAAGCACCATGTCAGGCCCGTGGCCCATGCGCGCGAGAGCCACGGCTGTGCCAATGGTCGGATGGCCCGCGAAGGGGATCTCCATCGTCGGGGTGAAGATGCGCAGCTTGGCGGTGTTCGCGGCGTCTTCGGGCGGGTAGAGAAACACGGTTTCCGAGAAGTTGAACTCGCGCGCGATCTTTTGCAACTGCTCTTCGGGAAGGCCAGTTGCATCAGGGATCAGAGCCAGAGGGTTGCCGCCAAACGGCACCTCTGTGAAGACGTCAAGAACGACATAAGCGGTCATCACAAAATATCAGGCTCGCGGCCAAAGCGGTTGGCCACGCGGGTGACTGTGAGGCCCTGAACGACGATCGAGAAGATGACGATCACATAAGTCACGGCGAGGATCATTGGCTTCCATTCGCTGTCAGGCAACGACAGCGCCAGCGCGACCGAGATGCCGCCTTTCAGGCCACCCCATGTCATGATCGGGATCACGCCCGCCGAGAAGCTGCGGAATGGCTTAAGCAAGGTGACGGGCACCGCAACAGCCGTCAAACGCGCCACCAAAGCGAGGCCAATCGAGACGATAGCTGTCACAAGGAAGTCGGCCTCGAACGTGACGGCGAAGACTTCAAAGCCGATCAGCAGGAACAGGACGGCGTTGAGGATTTCGTCGATCAGCTTCCAGAAAGCCTCAACATATTTGCGGGTTTCCTCGCTCATGCCGTGCTTTGTGCCGATGTCGCCAATCAGCAAGCCCGCGCAGACCGCCATGATCGGCGCTGAGGCGTGCAAATAGAGCGAGATTTGGTAGCCACCAAAGGCCAGCGCGAGGGTGATCAGCACTTCAAGCGAATAGTCGTTGATGCGGCGCATGAGGCGGAAGGCGAGCCAGCCCAGAACGATGCCGAGAACAGCGCCACCAACGGCCTCTTGCAAGAACAGTTTTACAGCATCCGCAAGGCCTGCTCCGTGGTGGTCGTCAGACGGGAAGGCAAGCCCGACGAGCACAAGAAACACGACATATCCAACGCCGTCGTTGAACAGTGATTCACCCGCGATCTTGGTTTCCAGCGACTTGCGCAGGTTGGCTTCGCGCAACACACCAAGCACAGCGACAGGGTCGGTCGGGGTTATCAACGCGCCAAACACCAGTGCAATAAGGATAGGCGCACCCGTGAGCACGGAAAAGCCCAGGCCGACAACAACGGTCGAAAGCGCGACACCAATCGTGGCCATCAGGAAAACAACCCGCCATTCACCACGCAAGTCAGACAGCTTCACATGTAGCGCGCCTGCAAAAAGCAAGAGCCCCAACATGCCTTCAAGAAGCGCATCGGAGAAGTCGATCCCGAGGATCACCGAGCGCATGGTTTCAGCGATTGTGAGCTGTGGCCAGATCAAGTCGGTGATCAGCACGCCGAAGGAGGCCAAGAGCGCAACCACGAGAATGCCGATAGAGGAGGGCAGCTTGAGGAACAGATAGTTGATCGCGCCGAATGCAGCCGCGAGTACGAGTAAAAGTGAGGTGATTTGTAGAATGTCCATGCTGTCCGCCCGTCTGTTCGCATTATTGAAGCATCAGGTAACATGGGGTTGCGCGTATTTCCAGCAATTCGCGACGCTACGCTTATCCTTGACGGCAAGTGGGCGTATGGGCCAGATGGCGCGATGGAAAGACGCGATCATATTGACATGTCAGGCGCTTTGGCGCTGACGGCTTTCGCCGTTATTCTGGGGTTCAACCAGGTGGTGATCAAAGTCAGCAACGGTGGCTTTCAGCCAGTGTTCATGGCAGGCCTGCGCTCGGTGTTGGCGGTCTGCGTGATGCTGGTTTGGATGCGCTACCGCCGGGTTTCACCGCGCTTGGCACGCGAGCACTTCGGGGCTGCCGCGCTACTGGGCTTGCTGTTCACCGCCGAATTCGTCTGCCTCTATCTGGCGCTTGATTTTACCAGCGTTTCTCGCGCGTCGATCATTTTTTATTCGATGCCAGTCTGGCTCACTTTAGCGGCCCATTACATGCTTCCAAACGAGCAGATCACGCCTGCGCGCGGGCTTGGCCTTGCCTTGGCGATGGGCGGTGTGAGCTGGGTTCTGGTTGAGCCTTCGGGCAGTTCCGCCAGCCTGCGCGGCGACTTACTGGCGCTTGGGGCCGCGCTTTCGTGGGGCGGCATTGCGCTGGTGCTTCGCCTCAGCAAGATAGGCCAAGAACCGCCCGAGTTGGGCCTGTTCTGGCAGCTGTTGTTGTCAACGCCCTTGCTCTTGGCCCTGTCGCCCCTGTTTGGCCCCTTGGTGCGGGATTTGCAGGCCATTCACTTGGCGGGCCTTGCCTTTCAAGTGCTCGCGGTGGCGAGCTTTGGCTACCTGTTCTGGTTCGTATTGCTCAAAATCTATCCGGCCTCCGGCGTGGCGTCGTTCAGCTTCCTGTCGCCTGTCTGCGGCGTTTTGCTCGGCTGGGCTGTGTTGGGCGAGCACATCGGCACCGAGATCATCGGCGGGCTTGTCTTGGTGGCTGTTGGTCTGGTGCTGATGAACCGCCGCTAGCGCGTGCGTGTCATCAACATATAGCTCTCACGCGGCTCAAATCCGGCCCGCTTGTAAAGCCGTTGTGCGCTTTCGTTGTCGCGATCTACTTCAAGGTGCAGCGCTTTAACGCCATGCTCGCGCAGGGCCGGCAGAAGCGTCATCAGCACTTCAGAGCCCATGCCGCGCCCGCGCACTTTGTCGCGAATAAAGAACTCGTCAACAAAGCCGTCAAGGCCGCCCATCTCGATCGAGTATCCAAACGAAATCGCGATGTAGCCAACCGGTGCGTTGCGTGGCCCGATGAGGTAGGCAACGCCTTGTGGGATGCCCTCAAGCAGCGGCATGAGGGCCGCGCGGCGGGCCTCATCGCTTTGCTCAATGCCCGCATGCGCATGGAAGGCGGCCACCAGCGGGGCGAGCTTGTCAAAGTCGTCTGGGCGAGCGAGGTGGAGGAGGTTCATAAGCGGGCCAGCCTTTCGGTGAGCAGGGCGAAAAAGCCGTCGGCGTCGAGGCTGCCGATGAACAGAGCGTTGGGTTTGCGCGTGGTTACGCGCCACCAGTCGGCGACTGTCATGCCGCGGGTCAGCTCGGAGGCGGTTTCGATCTCGACGTTGATATGGCGGCCTGTGAACAACTCGGGGCGCAGCAAATAGGCGGTTACACAGGGGTCGTGCAAGGGCGCGCCTTCTGAGCCGTATTTCTCGCGATCAAAACGCTCAAAAAAGTCTGTCATCTGCGCAACGGCCACACCAACAGGCGTTTTCAGGGCGCGAAAGGCGTCGTTGCGCGGCTTGGTAACAAGCGCTTTATGCGTCACATCAAGCGGCATCACCACGAGAGGCGCGCCCGCGTCAAAGACGATCTTGGCGGCCTCAGGGTCAACATAGATGTTGAACTCGGCGGCGGGGGTGATGTTGCCGACTTCAAAGTAAGCGCCGCCCATCAGCACGATCTCTTGCACGCGCCCGACAATGTCGGGGGCCTTCTCAAACGCCATGGCGATGTTGGTGAGCGGGCCAAGCGGGCAGAGCGTTACACTCGCGGGCGGCTCTGCGCGCAGGGTGTCGATGATGAAATCAACCGCGTGCTGGCTTTCAAGCGGCATCACAGGGGCAGGCAAAGAAGGCCCATCAAGCCCCGTCTTGCCGTGGACATGCTCGGCTGTCACCAAACTGTGCATAAGCGGTGCTTCACAGCCGGCAAAAACGCGTGTCTCGGGCTTGCCTGCAAGCTCGCAGACGATCCGCGCGTTCTTTTGGGTCAGCGGCAGCGGGACATTGCCTGCGACGCAGGTGATGCCCAAAATCTCAAGCTCGTCAGGGCAAGCGAGCGCGAGCAGAATGGCGACGGCGTCGTCTTGGCCGGGGTCTGTGTCGATGATGATCTTGCGGGGGGCGCTCATACTGTGTCCTGTGTTTTGGCCAGAGAGTGGCAACAGTTGCGTCCCTTGTCCACAGCAAGCGTTGCATATGGGCGCAAACTGGCTGACAATTGCGGCACCTAACAAGGGCAGGGCCATGAGCAGACAAGTTTTCGTTCACGCGGGTGCGCATCGCACGGGCACATCAAGCTTTCAGCTGTGTCTTGCCGCCAACCGCGGCAAGCTTGCCAAGCTTGGTTTTGACGTGGCCTATCCGTCGCGTGACGGGGCCCCCGGCGGGCAGTTGCGCATGCGCTTGCCGCGACCACGCCACAAGCCCGAAGAGCTGCCCGCTTTTGTGGGCAAGGTTAAGCGCAACTTGGGGCGGCAAGTGAGCGACGCGCCAAAGCTGATAGTTTCTGAAGAAAACCTGCCGGGCGTCATTGTCCACTTCTTTAAAGGCCGGCTTTACCCCAACCGCAAGATGCGCCTGAAAGTGTTTCGTGACGCCCTTGAAGCTGTTGACGGGCAGGTGGCGCAGGTTTTGTTTGTGGTGCGGCCCTATGACAAGCTGTTTATCTCGGGCTTTCGCAAACACGCCGAAGACAATGCTGTGAAGCCCTTTGCCGAGCACGCCGAAGCGATGAGCAATTTCGTGGGCGGCTGGCCGGAAACGGTGCAGGCGCTGCGCAATGTGCTCGGGCCAGACAAGGTCACCGTGGTGGATTATACCGCTCGTGGTGAGAGCCGCGCGCTTCTGGCGCAGCTTGTTGGTGGCGAGGCCGAGACGTTTGTTGAGCCTGAGCGCGACCTTAACACCAGCGCGACGGACGCGGCGATGGAGCATTTGCAGGCGCTTTACCATGCTGGCGAAAAGCTTGAACGCGCAGAGTGGCAAGCCGTGATCGCACAGTTTGCCGAGCAGGTGGAAGACCGCGCTTTTACGCAGTTTACACCAGAGCAGAAGACCCGCCTCGATGCACGCTACGCGGCTGACGTGGCAAAGCTCGCGGCGATGGACGGGGTCACTTTTGTGACAAAATAAAAGGCGCCCCCGAGGGAGCGCCTTTGTGCGTCGTTGCTTTGTGACTGGTTGTCACATTCAGCCGTCAAAGTCGACTGTCTCGATCAGCTTGATCGCGTCTTTGCGCAGGCGGGCGAGATCCATCAAGTTGACGTCATCCGCTTCAAAGCTGCCCCAGCCTTCTACAAGTGGGTCTGCTTTTGTGCCCGGTGCAATTGGATACTCATAGTTGGCTTTGGCATAGATTTCCTGTGCTTTCGGTGAGGCGAGGAAGTCCATCATCTTGAGGGCGTTCTCTGGGTTTGGCGATGATTTTGTCATCGCAACACCAGAAATGTTTACATGCGTGCCGCCGTCTTTGAACGTCGGGAAAACCACGTTCACGCTGTCGGCCCAAGCCTTTTGCTCTTCGTCGGCGAGCATTTTGCCCATGTAGTAGGTGTTGCCGATGGCAACGTCACATTCGCCAGCCCAGATCGCCTTGACTTGCGCGCGGTCGTTGCCTTGGGGTTTGCGCGCAAGGTTGGCTTTGACGCCTTCCAGCCAGGCCGTGGTCGCCTCAACGCCGTTGTGATGCAACACGCCCGAGGCGAGCGCGACGTTATAGGCGTGCGTGCCCGAGCGGGTGCAGATGCGGCCTTTCCACTTCGGATCGGCGAGGTCTTCGTAAGTTGTGACTTCGCCGTCGGCGACCCGCTCTTTGCTGGCATAGATGATGCGCGCGCGCGTTGTCAGGCCCCACCAGTGTCCGTCTGGGTCGTGGTAGGCTGCGGGCACGTTGGCTGTTAGTGTTTCGCTTGTCGCGGGCTGTGTGAAGCCAGCTTCCATAATGGCGTTCAGTCGCGAAATATCGACAGTGAACACAAGGTCAGCCGGTGAGCGCGCGCCTTCGGCTTGCAGCCGCTCAATCATACCTTTTTTCAGGTAAGCCACGTTGACGTCGATGCCTGTCTCGGCTGTGAAGGCGTCCGTTAGTGGCTTTAGAAGCTCCGGCTGGCGGTAGGAATAGAGGTTAACTTCTTCGGCGAATACGGGCGCGGCGATTGCGCAGGCAGAAAAGCCGAGGGCAAATTTGAAAGTGAGTGACATGTGAGTCTCCAAGTGTGATCAGTCGCGCCTCTTTAACCTGACTATTTTGCTCAGGTCAATATCGACAGACAAAAAAACCCCCGCTCGCGAGAGCAGGGGCTTGGGCTTTGGCTTATCGAAACCAGCCTGCCTAGTAGCGGCACTGGCTCTTTAGCGGCACAGGCTCTTTAGCGGCACAGGCTCTTTAGCGGCACTGGCTCTTTTTGCGGCCCGCACAGATCTTGGCCTGCAGGGTTTTCAGGGTGGGCCGCCCGGCCTGCGGGATTTGATTGCCACGGATCATGCTGATCAAATGTGAGCACCCGCGGCGGTTGTTCAAGGCACAGGATTTCTGGAAATAGTCAGCGGCCTTTTTGTAGTTAGGCGGTGTGATCTTGCCGTCGCGCTCGATTTTGCCGAGCTCAAGGCAAGAGCCTGATTCATTGAGCGTGCAGCCCTTCTGAAACAGCCAGCGTGCTTTGATGAAGTCAGGAGAGCCCTTGCGCGGTGACGCGTAGTAGCGCGCCGCGTAAAAGCAGGCGCGACGGTCGTCGAGCAAACAGGCCTGATACACAAACCGCTGGGCTTTAACGTGGTTGCGCGCGCTGTAAGCTTCGCTTTCCGCTTGAAGGCAGGCTCTCTTGTCGCCGGCAAAACACTTGCTGCCGGCTTTTGAAGCGGCTGAAGCGCCTTCGGGCGCCAGCATAAACATCAGACCAAGCAGCGATAAAACAATCAACTTTTTCATATTTACGTCTCTCATTAGGTTAGGTGTTATCGGTTTGTTTTTCTTCTTGCTTAGCTTGATCCCACAAGAGGTCCATCTCTTGCAAGTCAGAATCTGCGGGCACTTTCCCACGCTCGGCGAGCAGGGCTTCGACGCGGCCAAAGCGGCGGGTAAACTTGGCATTGGCGGCGCGCAGAGCGGCCTCGGGCTCAACATTCATGTGGCGCGCGAGGTTGGCGAGCACAAACATCAAGTCGCCCAACTCTTCCTCAACCTCGGCTTGGGTGAGGCTGTCGCGCGCCTCGCTCACTTCGCGCGCTTCTTCGACGATCTTATCAAGCACCTCGTCGGTTGAGGGCCAGTCAAAGCCAACACGCGCGGCGCGCTTTTGCAACTTATGTGCGCGCAAGAGGGCAGGCAGGCCGATAGCAACGCCATCAAGCGTACCTTGCTCGTTTTTGCCCGCGCGCTCGGCGGCTTTGATGGTTTCCCAATCAAGAGTTTGCTGCTCGGCGGACTTGTCGCGGTTCTCAGCGCCAAAGACATGCGGGTGGCGCGCGACCATCTTGTCAGACATCGTGTTGGCGATGTCATCCAGATCAAACAACCCCGCCTCTTCGGCCATTTGCGAATGAAAGACCGACTGGAACAGCAAATCGCCCAGCTCGCCTTTGAGCTCGGCCCAGTCTTGGCGCTCGATCGCGTCGGCGACTTCGTAGGCTTCTTCAATGGTGTAAGGGGCGATGCTGGCAAAGCTTTGCTCAATGTCCCAAGGGCAGCCTGTTTGAGGGTCGCGCAGGGCGCGCATTATGGCACGCAGCCTTGGAAGGCCGCCCTTTGGGTCGTGAATTACTGCGTGATCTGCCATTGCGCCTGCCTCTGCTTCGGTGTTCACTTGCAAGGTAGCTGAGAGAACAGGGGGCGCAAGACATGGCCGTGATAAATCGCATCGCAGGCTTTGCTGACGAGATGGCGGGTTGGCGGCGGCACATTCACATGAACCCCGAGCTGGCGCTGGATTGTCACAATACTGCTGCCTATGTCGTTGAGCGGCTGTGCGAATTTGGCGTTGACGAGATCCACGAAGGTATTGCGAAGACTGGTGTTGTCGCGATCATCAAGGGGCAGGGCGACGGCCCTTGCACGGGGCTGCGTGCCGATATGGACGCGCTGCCCATGCAGGAGAAAACTGGCGCTGAGTGGGCTTCAACGATTGACGGCAAAATGCACGCCTGTGGCCATGACGGGCACACAGCCATGCTTTTGGGCGCGGCGAAATACCTGTCTGAGACGCGCAATTTCAAAGGCCAGGTCGCGCTGATCTTTCAGCCTGCTGAAGAGGCTATCGGCGGCGCGCGCATCATGGTGGAGGAGGGCATGATGGAGCGCTTTGACATCGACGAAGTCTATGCAATCCACACTGATCCTTTCGCGGTTGCTGGCGAGTTGCGCACTGTTGCTGGGCCGATCATGGCGGCGGTTGACGAGTGGGAGATCACTGTCAAAGGCGTCGGCGGACACGCGGCTTATCCGCATACCTGCAAAGACCCGATGATTGCGGCCATGAGCACGGGGCTTGCGCTGCAAACCATCGCCGCGCGCAACAGCAATCCGATTGATCCGATCGTTGTTTCGGTGACGCAGTTTCACGGCGGCTCAGCGAGCAATATCATTGCGGATGAGATCAAGCTCAGTGGCACGGTAAGAACATTTTCCGAGCACAACCGCGACATGGCCGAGCGGCGCATCCACGAGATCGCGAAAGCGCAGGCCGAGAGCTTCGAGATGGAGGCACAGGTGAACTACGAGCGCTCCTATCCCGCGACAGTGAACCACGCGCCGCAAGTTGAGAAGTCAGCCGTTGTGGCACGTGAAGTTGTTGGCGACGACTTGGTTGTCACCGACTTGCCGCCAGAAATGGGCGCTGAAGATTTTTCCTACATGCTCAACGCGCGCCCCGGTGCGTTTTACTTTATCGGGCAGGGGATAGGCCCGTCAGTTCACCATCAAGAGTTTGATTTTAATGATGAAATTGCCCCGATCGGGGCTTCGTTCTTTGCCCGTCTTATCGAGACGCTGCACAGCTAAGGAGACTACACCATGCCTGTCATCAACCGTATTGCTGGTCTTGCCGACGAAATGAAGACTTGGCGCCGCCACATTCACATGAACCCGGAGTTGGGGCGCGATTGCCACGAAACGGCGGCGTTTGTTGTTGAGCGTCTCAAAGAGTTTGGCATCACCGAGATCAGCACAGGCTGGGCGCAGTCAGGGGTTATCGCTGTTATTGAGGGGCAGGGAAAGGGGCCTGCTATTGGCCTGCGCGCAGATATGGACGCGCTGCCGATGGATGAGATCACGGGGCTTGAGTATGCCAGCAAAGTGCCCGGGAAAATGCATGCTTGCGGGCATGACGGGCACACCGCGATGTTGCTGGGCGCGGCCAAATACCTTTCTGAAACGCGCAACTTTGCCGGCAAGGCAGTGCTTATCTTCCAGCCTGATGAAGAGGCAACAGGCGGCGGTGAGGCCATGGTGCAAGAAGGCATGATGGAGAAGTTCGGCATTGACGAAGTCTATGCGATCCACAATGGCCCCGGCCTTGAAGCGGGGCTGATTGGCACTGTTGCAGGGCCGATCATGGCGGCGGTTGATAGTTTTTACATTGATATCAACGGCAAGGGCGGCCACGGGGCTATGCCGCACGAAAGCGTTGATCCAGTGGTTGCGGCCGTGGCTATGGTGCAAGCGATCCAGACAATCGTGAGCCGCAACAACGACGCCCAAGAGCGGCTGGTTGTTTCGGTGACGCAGATCAACACCGGAACCGCGACCAACATTATCCCTGACAGTGCGCGTGTTTGCGGCACGGTGCGCACGTTTGATCCGCATGTGCGCGATATGGTTGAGAAACGTATGGGCGAGATCGTGGCGGGGCAGGCCGCGAGCTTTGGCGTTGAGGCCACGCTTGATTATGATCGCGGCTATCCAGCGACAGTGAATGACGCGGCCAAAACAGCCTTTGCCGCCGAAGTTGCGCGCGATGTGGTTGGCGAGGCGATGGTCCTTGATGAGGCCAAGCCGATGATGGCGGCGGAGGACTTCTCTTATATGCTTGCCGAGCGGCCGGGCATGTATGCCTTTGTGGGCAACGGGGATGGGCCGATGGTCCACCATCCGGCTTACAACTTTAACGACGAAATTGCGCCTATCGGTGCTTCGTTTCTGGCGCGGCTTGTTGAGAAGGCGGCACCTTTAGGCTAAGGCCCTGCATGGCCCATGGCCCCACCC
>JADGEJ010000018.1 GCA_016744435.1 Lentibacter sp.
ATCACGCCACACCAAAAGTGGGGCATCCACTCAACCTATTCAGACAACCTTCTGATGCTGACGCTTAACCGCGGTGGCCCGGTTGTCTGGCTGTCAGAAGTTGACGCCGCCAAAGCCGGTATCGTCGATAACGACTGGGTTGAAGTTTACAACGTCAACGGTGCTCTTACAGCGCGGGCCGTTGTGAGCCAGAGGATGAAAGACGGCACGCTGTTCATGTATCACGCTCAAGAGAAGATCGTGAACACGCCCGGCTCCGAGAAGACAGGCCACCGTGGCGGGATCCACAACTCTGTCACCCGCACAACACTGAAGCCAACCCACATGATCGGCGGCTACGCGCACCAGTCATACGGCTTCAACTACTACGGAACTGTTGGCAGCAACCGCGATGAGTTTGTTGTCGTCCGCAAGATGAAAAATGTCGACTGGCTCGACACTCCAGCTAACCCGAAGGAGGCCGCAGAATGAAAGTCCGCGCACAAATAGGCATGGTCTTGAACCTCGACAAATGTATCGGGTGCCACACTTGCTCCGTCACATGTAAGAACGTTTGGACAAGCCGCGATGGCGTTGAATACGCATGGTTCAACAACGTCGAAACAAAGCCTGGTCTTGGCTACCCGACCGACTGGGAAAACCAAGCCAAATGGAACGGCGGCTGGACACGCACCAAAGCCGGCAAGCTACAGCCTAAACAGGGCGGCAAGTGGCGCATCTTGGCCAACATCTTTGGCAACCCTGATTTGCCCGAAATCGACGACTACTATGAGCCGTTTGACTTTGACTATGACCACCTGAAGTCAGCGCCCGAGATGACGGCGTTTCCGACAGCACGACCACGCTCAAAGATCACGGGCGAGCGTATCGAGAAGATCGAGAAAGGCCCAAACTGGGAAGAAATTCTCGGCGGAGAATTCTCCAAACGCGCAGGCGACTACAACTTCGAGGGCATCCAAAAGGAGATCTACGGGGAGTACGAGAACACCTTTATGATGTACCTCCCGCGTCTCTGCGAGCACTGTCTTAACCCGGCTTGCGTGGCCTCTTGCCCCTCAGGCGCGATCTATAAGCGCGAGGAAGACGGCATTGTGCTGATCGACCAAGAGAAGTGCCGCGGCTGGCGCATGTGCGTGTCTGGCTGCCCTTACAAAAAGGTCTACTACAACTGGGAAAGCGGCAAATCCGAGAAGTGCACATTGTGCTACCCTCGGATCGAAAGCGGCAACCCGACTGTTTGTTCAGAAACCTGCGTTGGCCGGATCCGCTACTTGGGCGTCATGCTTTACGACGCTGACAAGATCGAAGAAGCGGCGAACACATCTGACGAGCAAGACTTGTATGATGCACAGCTCGGCGTGTTCCTTGACCCGTCTGACCCTGAAGTCATCAAAGCGGCCCGCCGTGACGGTGTGCCAGAAGACTGGATCAAAGGCGCGCAGGACAGCCCGATCTGGAAGATGGCGATGGACTGGAAAGTGGCCTTCCCGCTGCACCCGGAATACCGCACGCTTCCGATGGTTTGGTATATCCCGCCGCTCTCCCCGATCACCAACGCTGCAGAAGCGGGCAAGATCGGCATGAACGGCGCGATGCCTGACGTAAAATCAATGCGCATTCCGGTGAAATACCTCGCCAACATGCTGACAGCAGGCGACGAAGCGCCAGTTGTCACGGCGCTGGAACGGATGATGGCGATGCGTGCTTATATGCGCTCCAAAACCATCGACGGCGTGATTGATGAGGGCATTGCAGAGCAGGTTGGCCTCACGCCAGCGCTCATCGAAGACATGTATAAGATCATGGCCTTGGCTGACTACGAAGACCGCTTTGTCATCCCCACAACGCACCGAGAGCAGGTGGAAGACGCCTATGAGCTGCGCAGCGAATGCGGCTTTACCGACAGCAACGGCTGCTCACCGGGCATCAGTAAAGGCTCGCTGTTTGGCGGCTCTAAGAAGGCGCTCAAAATGCCAGCGGAGGTGAAGTGATGGGACGGACTGTTCAAATGGATCGCACGCTCAAAGCGCTCTCGCTGGTGTTGAGTTACCCGACGCTTGAATTGCAGCAAGCGATGCCCGAAATCAGTGGCGTTCTCGCCGCTGACACACGGCTCACGGCGCAAGCGCGTCGGGCGTTGCGCCCGCTGATGGAGGAGTTGGCGGCGCGCGACATCTATGAACTTGAAGAGCAGTTTGTGCTGCTGTTTGATCGCTCGCGCACCCTGTCGCTCAACCTCTTTGAGCACGTGCATGGCGAAAGCCGTGACCGCGGCAGCGCGATGGTGTCACTGGTGGAAAGCTACCGCGAGGCCGGGTTTGACCCGATCTCAAGCGAGTTGCCCGACCACCTCCCGGTCTTGCTTGAGTACCTGTCGGTTATACCCATGGCTGAAATGCAGGATACTCTGGCGGACGCGGCCCATATCTTTGAGGCTCTCAGCACGCGACTTGCGCGCCGCGAGTCTCCTTATGGTGCCGTGTTCGCCGCATTGATCCAGCTCTCGGGTGCCACGGCTGACGCCGAAACGGTGGCCGTGTTGTTGGAAGAGCCAGATGACGACCCGACCGACCTCGAGGCGCTCGACGCCGTCTGGGAAGACAGCGAAGTCACTTTCGGACCAGACCCCAACGCAGGCTGCCCGCAAGTGCGCGACATGCTCTCGCAGATGGACACGCCCGTTAACGCGGCCCCGCCCGCTACCCCCGCAACAACTCCGCCCCAAGCGGCTGAGTGAAGGAGGCCAAGATGAACAACTTTTTCTTCGGAATTTTCCCTTACATCGCTATCTCGGTGATGGTCTTTGGGTCGATCGCACGTTACGAGCGCGACCCGTTCACATGGAAGTCATCTTCCTCACAACTCCTGCGTCGCAAGCAGCTGATCATGGGCTCAATCCTGTTTCACGTTGGCGTCCTGATCATCTTCTTTGGTCACTTGGGCGGCTTGCTCACGCCGATCTGGATCTTTGATGCGCTGGGCATAAGCCACGGCGCCAAGCAACTTCTCGCGGTTGTTGCTGGCGGCATCGCTGGTGTCATGATGCTGGTGGGCGGGCTTATGCTCTTGCATCGCCGCTTGTTTGATGCGCGCGTGCGGGCAACCTCGACGTTCGCAGACACCGGCATTCTGGTGTTGCTCATGGCACAGCTGATCTTGGGGCTTAGCACCATCATCGTGTCGCTTCAGCACCTTGATGGCCACGAGATGACCAAGTTCATGTCATGGGCGCAGGGCATCCTGACGTTCCAGGCAGGCGCGGCTGACCATATCGCCGATGTGGCGCTGGTGTTTAAGCTGCACCTTGTCTTGGGCCTCACCATCTTCCTAGTGTTCCCGTTCACGCGCCTCGTGCACATGCTCTCGGTTCCGCTGCGCTACCTGACGCGCCCCGGCTACCAAGTCGTGCGGTCACGCCGCAAAAACACGCCAGCGGAGTAAGAGATATGAACGTAGCTCTTTTCCCCGACGTGACAGTCAATGACGTAAACATCACTTCAGCCGCAATCGCGGCTGAGGCACAGAACCACGAAGTCCCCAAAGGCAAGCCGGGCCTCGCGTGGCGCAAAGCTGCGCGCGCCTTGGTGATCCGTGAGTTGCTCTTGCAAGAGGCGGCAAAGCTTGGCCTTGTCGCTGACGCGCAGCTCTTGTCGGAAGGCAAACGCGAAACCGAGGAGGAAGCCCTCATTCGCGGCGTGATCGAAGCCCGCGTTGATGTGGCCGTGCCTTCCGAGGCCGAGGTGCGCGCTATTTGGGAGCAAGACCCAGAGCGCTTCCGCTCTCCTCCCCTTTGGGAAGTCTCGCATATTCTGTGCGCTGCCGAGCCAACAGATGAGGCGGCCACAGCCAAGGCCTTGGTGAAAGCCGAAGCGCTGGCAAAAGATGTCGCCAGATCGCCCAAGGCGTTTGCGCGCATCGCCAAAGACGAAAGCGACTGCGGCTCAAAGTCAAACGGTGGCGCGTTGGGCCAGCTCAGCCCCGGCGACACTGTGCCGGAGTTTGAAGCCGTCTTGCGCACGCTGCAAGAAGGTCAGGTTACATCCGCCCCCGTGCGCTCGCGCTTTGGCTATCACATCATCAGGCTCGACGCGGTTGCTTTAGGCTCGGTGCTGCCGTTTGACGTGGTCGCCCCCAAGATCAAGGCCGCCGCCGAGAAAGCCGGTTGGACAAAGGCCGTGCATGCCTTCACCGGTGATCTCGTCAAAACCGCCAAGATCGACGGCATCGACGTGGCGGCGTTCTGAGGTCGGTAGGCGTCGCGCAGCTCGACTTCGATAACTTCCATCCCGAGTTTGTCCATTTGCTCGGCTTGGTAGACTTCCGATTTCTCGACGCAGACTGTTTTGGGGTCAAGCACCAGCACGTTCATGGAGAGCCATGTCGAGCTATAGCAAAGCGGCGGCGGGGAGTTGTGGGCGGGCTGTGCGCTGTCGACAATTTCCCAGCCGTTCTTCTCAAACATCGCGCGCTGCTCTGCGGGCAGGCGGCGCTGCGGGTTGTTCAGGATCAGACCGGGGCGCAGCGGCGTGAACGTCGCGTCGATGTGGATCGGGTAGGGATCACCGGGGAAATTGACGGTGTGCACGCGGTGCTCGGGGAAGTGGCGCTTGAGCCACTCGATGCCTTTGAGGTTGGTCGTGAAGGCGTCGGCAACTGACTACTGTTCTTGCATCGCAAGTCGGATACCGAGAGCAATGAACACCGCTCCGAGAGTTCTGTCCATCCATCGCCCAATGCCGGGCCGACTGCGTAACCCGCGGCTCAGCTTTTCTCCCAACAGAACCAGCGGCGGTTCGATCACTGCGGCGACCCCGATTATCATGATGCCGTGAAGCGACAACTGGGCCCAAGTTGGGCCTGCGCCCGCAACAACAAACTGAGGCAAAAAAGCGAGGAAGAATATCGCAACTTTCGGGTTGAGCAGCGAGACGAGAATGCCCTGCCGTAAGACTTGGAGATTGGAAATCTGTCGTGTTGGCTGGTTGGCCACAAACGAGCCGCCATCAGAGCGTAGCGCTGAAACCCCAAGGTAAATCAGATAGGCGGCACCAACCCACTTCACGACGGTGAAGGCCATCGCGGAAGACGCAAGGATTGCTGATAATCCTGCGGCGGCGAATATGACGTGCACCAGTGCGCCAGACCATATGCCAGCCATTGCAGCAAAGCCTGCGCGCCTGCCGCCACGCACTGTCTGCCCTAAGATAAACGCGATATCCGGGCCTGGCGATAGGTTGAGCAATACTGCGGCGCTTAGGAATGTTGTCCAGTGAAGGAGGGAGTAATCAAACATGGCTCAAGTGATCCTTTGGTTGCTGTTGGTTTCAGGCGAGCCGAGAGTGGCTTTTCCTTACATGTTGGGGAAGTAGTCTTCGCAGTCACCGTCACGGTAGACGTCGGCTGTGCAGCAGTGCAGGCCGCCGCCAAAGGCGTAGGCGTCGCGCAGCTCGACTTCGACAACTTCCATCCCGAGCTTGTCCATTTGCTCGGCTTGGTAGACTTCCGATTTCTCGACGCAGACAGTCTTTGGATCAAGCACCAGCACGTTCATGGAGAGCCATGTCGAGCTATAGCAAAGCGGCGGCGGGGAGTTGTGGGCGGGCTGTGCGCTGTCGACAATTTCCCAGCCGTTCTTCTCAAACATCGCGCGCTGCTCTGCGGGCAGGCGGCGCTGCGGGTTGTTCAGGATCAGACCGGGGCGCAGCGGCGTGAACGTCGCGTCGATGTGGATCGGGTAGGGATCACCGGGGAAATTGACGGTGTGCACGCGGTGCTCGGGGAAGTGGCGCTTGAGCCATTCGATGCCTTTGAGGTTGGTCGTGAAGCCGTGTTGCACAACCAAGTCACGGCCAAAGCGCAGCACATCGGCGGCGTCAAACAGCGGCTCTTCCTCGGTGGTTACAAAGAACTTCTCTTCGGCCCATTTGAGGCGCTGGGCGTCGCCTATCTTTTCGCTCAAGTAGTCAGGGTGATAGTCGGCATCTGTGAGGCGCGGCTTGGGCGCGCTCTCGTGGCGAAAGCGTGGGTCTTCATTGAAGTATTGCTGCATGAGGGGCCGATAGTTGAGGTATTCAAACCAGCGGCAGCGGTAGGACATCGTCGCCTCAAGCATCTCGCGGCCAACTGTCAGCAGCACGTCGCGCGGCGGCATGCAGCCAAACTGGCTTTCGGTGTGAAAGTCGGGCGTTGTGGCGGGCTTGCTGTGGTCGATGCTGTCGGGGCGGTCAACCCGCACACCGCGTGCTTTGAGCTGGCCTGCGAACGTGTCGAGCAACTCGTTGGCACGATCAATCGTTTCTTGAGGGCGGCGGCCCCACATGCCACGCATGTCGCTGTCTTCGGGGACTTTGGCGTCAAGCGCTGGCTCTTCGGGCGGAATGTGGCAGTCATCAGCGCGGCCCACGATGACGTGGCGCAGCCTGTCCCATTCGTTCCAGCTTTTGACTTCGGTTTTGTCGGGTGACCATGCCATATTATTCTCCACATTCTGTTTGAGCCTTGATCGCGGATCAAGCGCGCCAACGCAAGCCGTGTCGCAATATCGGCTTGTAGGAGATTGGGCGAATGGGCAGTCTTGGACTCATGAGGTTGATTTTAACGCATTCGCTTATCACGTTTCGAAACGCCCCTGAGCTGGAGGGGACTTTTGCCTTTGACTGCATGGAAGACTTTACAGTCGGGCCTTTGCGCGGCTGGCCGGACGCCGCAGCGTTTGGCGCTGAACGCGCGGCCTACTGGCAGGACAACCCGATGCATCGGCTCCCCGATGGCGAGGAGCTGGACTATTCTGTCTGGACGCAGAGCTATCCGGAGTATGATTGGGTGAATTACTTGTTCACGCCAAAGGAAGACCATCCAGCGCTCCACCGCTTTGAAGAGATTGCGCCGGATGCAGTTGAATTCGAGATATGGATCGCACCCAATGCAAGAAGCCAGATAGGGCTTTGGTATACGATAGCCGAGCTGGAGCGTATCGGAGTGAAAAGCCATCAAGTCTCTCTGGTTCAGTTTCCGGAGGGTCTTTCACTGGAGGACCGTGCTAAGCTGGTCTGTGATCTTTTGCATAGCTCCGAGAATGCGAGAAGGCCTGTTCACGCAGATTGGGCGCGTTACTTGGCGTTGTGGCAAGCCGCGCAAAGCTTGCCAGCGCCTTTCTCGCAAAGTTTGACAGAAGAGATGTCCAAAGAAGAACACCGCGCGGTGCAAATCCTGTCCGGCCGTTGTCCAGATCCGAAGACCGGATTGAACAACATCCAAGCTCGGCTCCTGCGTGCAGCTTTGTGGCGTCGTGCCCGTACTTCGAATGGATGGGCAAAAATGGCATGGGTTATCGGAGAAGCCATGGCGGCTGGCTGGGACGACGGCGACAATGTTGGCGATGGAGTGCTACAGAACGAGCTTGAGGCGCTCGCCCGCCAAAGCCCGCCGCTGTTTGAAATAAAGGGAGAAGGCGCGATGCGGTTTTGCGAGGTGCGTTTAACAGCGGCTGGCTGTGCCCTCGCCGAGGCGCTTTAAGTTCCGTAGCGGGCCAGTATCGTGCCGACGGCTTCGTGAACGACGTGCTCTATTTCGGCGTCGGTAAACTCGGTTTGAACGCCAAAGATCGCGCGTGTCCAGAGTCTGGTTTTGCACAGCTCGCTGAATTGCTCGGCCATCATGACTGGGTCTTCTGCCACGAGTTCGCCACGGGCGATGGCGACCTTGAGGTAGAGCACCATGCGGTTGCAGCCCATCTCGGGGCCACTTTCGTAGAAGGCTTGACCAAGCTCGGGGAAACGTGCGCTTTCGGCGGCGCAGATGCGGAACATCTGTAGTGAAAAGTTTGACAGGAGAAAGCGCAGCAGGCTGGTCGCAGTCGCTGTCATCACCTCACGAGGCGGCGCAGCGAAGTCGACAATGTCAAGGGTTGCCTCGGCCATGCGCGCGCATTCGTGGCGCGCGACTTCCTGAAACAGCATACGTTTGTCGGGGACGTAGCTGTAAAGCGTTGCTTTGGACACGCCCGCCTCGGCGGCGATGTCGTCAACCGAAGCGCCTTCAAAGCCATCTCGCAAAAACACTGCGCGTGCACCCGAGAGTACGGCGTCAAACTTGCGGCCTTTTTTGATGGTGGCTGGGGCGTCCATGAGTGTCCTTTGTGGAGTTGGCACAACCTAAACTATGCAGTTCAATTGCAGCAAGGGTTTTCGCTTGAACCTCGCGTCAGCCTCGCTCATATTTAGAATCATTCTAAATTGAGGGCCGGCAATGAGATTTCTGACACAACGTCGCAGATTTAAGGACTTGAGTGAGCAGGAAGTGCTGGCACTGGCGATTTCTTCTGAAGAAGATGACGCGCGCATTTACCGTAGCTATGCGGAAATTCTGCGGGCTGAGTACCCCGACAGTGCCAAGATATTTGAGGGCATGGCGCTTGAGGAAGACGGGCACCGCGCTGCGCTGATTGATGCCCATGCAAAACGCTTTGGTGAGGTCATCCCGCTTATCCGCCGCGAACATGTGGCTGGCTACTACGCGCGCCGCCCTGTCTGGCTGGTCGAGAACCTCGGGATCGAACGCATCCGCGAAGAGGCAGAAGCGATGGAGCGGGATGCCGAGCGGTTTTACCTCAACGCAGCCAAGCACAGCACCGACGCTGCGACGCGCAAACTGCTTGGTGATCTGGCCGCTGCCGAAGCGGGCCACCAGCACAAAGCTGGCGAACTGGCGGCAGAGCACCTCGACAAAGGCGCGCTTGAAAGCGAAGATGCACACTCAAAGCGGCAGTTTCTCCTGACATGGGTGCAGCCCGGCCTCGCAGGGCTGATGGACGGATCGGTGAGCACGCTCGCCCCGATTTTCGCGGTTGCTTTCGCCACGCAAAACACTTGGACAACCTTTCTTGTCGGCCTCGCGGCCAGCGTCGGCGCGGGCATCTCGATGGGCTTTACGGAAGCGGCCTCGGACGATGGCGAGCTCTCGGGCCGTGGCAGCCCGTGGAAGCGCGGTGTTGCCAGTGGCGTCATGACAACGCTGGGCGGGCTTGGTCATGCGCTGCCTTATCTGATCACTGATTTTTGGACCGCAACAAGCATTGCGCTGATCGTTGTCTTCATCGAGTTGTGGGCGATTGTCTGGATTCAGAACAAGTTTATGGACACGCCCTTTTTGCGCGCGACTTTCCAAGTTGTGCTCGGTGGCGCACTGGTGTTTGCGGCAGGCGCGATAATCGGTGGCGGCTAGGGTCAGGACCCATTAATCCTGCACCTCTGGTTTGCCAGATATTTTGCCTGACTATGCCCAATGCTGAAGGAATAGTGGTTCTATTTCAAGGCATTGGAAAGGCGGCAGGCGAAATATCTGCCAAATCCGAAGGACGCCAAATCCGCATCATCTCAGCGGCCTGTCGCGCTTGGGAATAGAACCACTATGCCCGGCGCGCACCAACCCCCTGATATTTCGCGGATTTGACGCCAGAGATGCAGGATTAATGGGTCCTGACCCTAGTTGTGCAGTGGCTAGTTGCACAGCGACAGGCTTGGCGCTAGTCAGGAAGCATGATTGAGATATTCCTCAAAACACTGCCCTTCTTTGCGATCATCGGCCTCGGTTACGGAGCCGCCAGAACCAAGTTCTTCAGCGAAGAGGCGACGGCCTATCTCACCAAGTTTGTGTTTTACTTCGCGCTCTCGGCCATGCTGTTTCGGTTTTCCGCAAACCTGAGCTTCGGTGACTTGATCGACTTCAAGTTTATCTCGGCCTACCTCTGGGGCACTGCGTTTGTTTACGGCCTCGCGATGGCTGTTTCGTTTTACACGGGGCGCAGCATCGAGGAAGCCGCGATCGAGGCGCAGTGTGCAGCGATTGGCAATGTTGGCTTTCTCGGCATTCCAATGCTCGCGCTGCTCATGGGCGACGAGGCTGTAAAGTCCGTCATGCTGGTGCTGGCGATTGATCTGGTTATCTTTGGCTCGCTTATTGTGATCCTTGTCACGGGGGCGCGTGACGGGCGGATGAGCATCGGCATTTTGAAAACTGTTGGTATTGGCCTGCTCAAGAACCCGATGATCGTTTCGATCACATTGGGCTTGCTGTGGTCGGCTTTCAGCATCCCTATTCCTGATCCGCTTAATGAGTTTGTCGGTATCCTTGGCGCTGCCGCCACGCCCGGCGCTCTGTTTGCTATCGGCGCATCGCTGGCCAGCAAATCAGCCGAGCGCTTGCTGGTGTCGGGCTGGCTGAGCTTTTGCAAACTGGTGCTGCACCCGTTGTTTGTGGCCATCGGCGCGCTTGTGCTTTTCCCGGTTGATCCTTACCCAGCCGCCGTGATGATCGCGGCGGCCTCCCTGCCTGTTGCGGGCAATGTCTACATTCTGGCGCAGCATTATGGCGTTGCACCACACAGGGTTTCTGCGGCAATCCTGATCTCGACAGCGCTCAGTGTTGTGACGGTGTCGGCCGTCATTGCTTGGGTTGTTCAGCTTTACTGAAGGTGTTTCAATGATCATATTCAAAGGCGCTTGGCGCGTTTTCTTTCCGGTGGCGGGCTTGTTTGCGGCGCTGGCTATTCCTGTCTGGCTTGTCTTGTTTCAGGGCGCTGACGTCGCTTGGCCGCAAGATGGTCTGCGGTGGCACCGCCACGAGATGCTGTTTGGCTATCTCGGCGCAGCGCTTGCAGGCTTTTTGTTTACGGCGGTGCCCAACTGGACGGGGCGTGCCGCCTTGGCTGGCGGCAAGCTGGCGATGCTTGTCGCGCTCTGGCTCATCGCGCGCGCTTCGGTGTTCTTTTTGCCTGACGGATCACCGCCCGAGCTTGTCGGCGCGCTTTCCTTTCCGGTTGCTGTCGCCTTGCTGATCACCCGTGAGATTGTCGCGGGAGGCAACAAGCGCAACTTTCCTATGGTGGTGATGGTGTGGCTGATGGCGGCTGCGCAAGTGACCTTTCTGCTTGGCCATGACGCCCTTGCGCAGAGGCTGGGCTTTGCGCTGGCGCTGATGATGATCACGCTTATTGGCGGGCGCGTGACGCCAACGTTCAGCCGCAACTGGCTGAAAGCGCAGGGGCGCGAGGCCGAGGTTGCAGCGGTTGGATCTTTCGGCATGGCCGACAAAGCCGCGATGGCGTTGTCAGCCTTGGCGCTGCTGGGCTGGGTCGTGTTTGACGAGGCGCTGTTCGTGGGCGTATTGGCGGGGCTTGCCGCCGTTGCACAACTGGCTAGGCTGGCGCAGTGGAAGGGCTGGCGCGTGCGCCGCGAGCCACTTTTGGCAGCGCTGCACCTTGGCTATGCTTGGGTTCCGGTCGCGCTGCTTATGCTGTCACTCACACTCCTTGGCGCCGATGTCACACAATCACAGACCTTGCATGCAATGGGTGCCGGAGCCGTTGGAGGCATGACGCTGATCGTGATGATCCGCGCCATACTGGGCCACAACAACATGCCAATCAAAGGCACAGCGCTTGATGTGGTCTTACTCGGCATGGTTCATCTCGGGGCACTGCTTCGCATCGCGACAGACTGGTTGGGCGCACCGACATGGGCCTATCACGGGTCAGGCACGCTCTGGGCGCTGGGCTTTCTGATCTTTGTAATTCGCTATAGCAAGATCGCGGCTAAACCGCGCCAAAGTTGACATTCCTCATGCGGGCGCGTGTTGTGGCGTGTGAGCATACCGAGCAGTCTTGAAAGGGCGAGAAATGAAAGTGGTTTCGGAAAACAAGTGTTTTGGTGGCGTTCAAGGCGTCTACTCCCACCAGTCAAAAGCCACAGGCTGTGACATGACGTTTGGGCTTTTCTTGCCGGAAGAGGCGCAAGATGGCCCTGTGCCTGTGCTGTGGTACTTGTCAGGCCTGACCTGCACGCACGAGAACGCCATGGTGAAAGCAGGCGCGCAAGGCTGGGCCGCTGAACAGGGCATCGCGCTGGTGTTCCCCGACACGTCTCCGCGCGGTGACGGCGTGGCAGACGACGACGCCTACGACCTCGGCCAAGGCGCTGGCTTTTACGTGAACGCAACCCAAGACCCGTGGCAGCCACACTTCCAGATGTGGGACTATGTCGCTGAAGAGCTGCCTGCCTTGGTGACATCGGAGTTCGCCATTGACGCCGAGCGCCAGTCGATCACCGGCCACTCTATGGGCGGGCACGGCGCGCTGACTTTGGCGATGGGCCTGCAAGGGCGCTACCGCTCGGTCTCGGCCTTTTCGCCGATCACCCACCCGACTTCGAGCGACTGGGGCCGCAAGCAACTGAAGGCCTATCTCGGCAATGATGAGGCCACATGGGCGCGCCACGATGCGACGCTTTTGATGCGCGACGTCGGCTTTGACGGGCCAGTGCTGGTAGACACCGGAACCAGCGACCAGTTTATCGACTTGCTCAAGCCCGAGGCCTTGGCAGAAGCGGCCAATGCACGCCGCCAAGAGGCCACCTTGCGCTTGCAGCCCGGATACGACCACTCTTATTTCTTTGTTTCCACTTTTATGGAAGACCATGTGAGCTTCCATGCTGAAGCGCTTTATAATTAGGATCGTCAATGGCTCATTATGACCTCATCATTATCGGCTCAGGCCCCGCAGGCCGCGCCGCTGCTATTCAAGCGGGCAAGCTGAGGCGCCGTGTGCTTGTTGTGGATCGCAAAGACAGGCTCGGCGGCGTTTCTATCCACACCGGTACGATCCCGTCAAAGACATTGCGCGAGACGCTACTCAACCTGACAGGATGGCGCGAGCGCAGTTTTTACGGCATGTCTTACCGCGTCAAAGACGACATTGACGCGACCGACTTGAAAGCGCGCTTGCACATGACGCTTGATCACGAAGTCGACGTGCTGGAGCACCAGTTTAACCGCAATCATGTCGAAACGCTTCTTGGCATGGCCAAGTTTGTCGGGCCAAACGAGATCGAAGTCGCGACAGAGGCAGGCGACACCAGCCGCATGACGGCAGACAAGTTTTTGATCGCGACAGGCACCAAAACGTATCGCCCCGACTATGTGCCGTTCAACGGCAAGACGATTGTCGACAGCGACGAGTTTTTGGAGATGGGAGAAATCCCCCGCTCGCTGATCGTGGTTGGCGCGGGTGTGATCGGCGTAGAATACGCGACGATGTTTTCAACGCTTGATGTGCGCGTCACGCTGATTGAGCCGCGCGACAGCTTCCTTGATTTCATCGACAAGGGCCTCATTCAGGACTTCACTCATCAGATCAAGGAAAACGGCGTTGACTTGCGGCTCGGCTCGGCGATCGAGACGATCGAAGACGCCGGTGAGCATGTGGAAGTCTCGCTTGAGAACGGTCGTCACCTGCGCGGTGAAATGCTGCTGTTTGCGGCGGGGCGTATGGGCGCGACCGAGGCGCTGGGGCTTGAGGCTGTTGGCTTGGAAACCGACCACCGAGGCCGCATTGAAGTTGACCGCAAGAGCTATCAGACCAGCGTGCCGCATATCTATGCTGCGGGAGATGTTATCGGCCACCCTTCGCTCGCCTCAACCTCGCTGCAACAGGGCCGTGTTGTGGCTTGCCACGCGCTCGAAACGCCGACCCTGCCTGAAAGCCCATGGTTCCCTTACGGGATCTACTCGGTGCCTGAGATCAGCACTTGCGGCATGTCTGAGGAAGAAATGCAGGAGCGTGAGATCCCCTATGAGGTGGGCGTTGCACGCTTTCGCGAGACAAGCCGTGGCCATATTATGGGGCTGGAGCACGGCATGCTGAAAATGCTGGTGAGCCTCAAAACGCGTCGCGTTCTGGGTGTGCAGATCGTCGGGGAAGGCGCAACCGAGCTGATCCACATCGCGCAGGCGGTGCTCAACTTGAAAGGCACAGTTGATTACTTCGTGCAGAACACCTTCAACTACCCGACGCTGGCAGAAGCCTACAAAATCGCTGGGCTAGATGCCTTCAACCGCATGCCAATTCCGGAAGAATACAAAGTGAAGAAGAGCAAGAAGTGATCTACGTTGATGCCGATGCTTGCCCCGTGAAGGCCGAGATTGAGAAGGTGGCAACGCGCCATAAGCTCGTGGCAACTTTTGTGAGCAACGGTGGCTTACGGCCCTCGCAAAACCCCTACATCGAGCACGTTGTTGTCGACGCGGGCCCCGACATCGCCGATATGTGGATCGCCGAGCGTTGCGGCGTGGGCGATGTTGTGATCACTTCTGATATTCCCTTGGCGGCCAAATGTGTCGAAGCTGGCGCGCGGGTGCTCAAGCACAACGGCGAGGCGCTGACAGCAGCCAACATTGGCAACGTGCTCGCCACACGCGACCTGATGTATGACCTGCGCGCGGCTGACCCGTTTCGCCAAGGCGGCGGCAAGGCTTTCAGCAAGTCAGACCGCTCGCGCTTTCTTGAGGCACTTGAGCGCGAAGTGCGAGCCGCCAAATGAAGCCCGAGGCCGTCATATTTGATATCGGCAATGTGCTGATCGAGTGGAAGCCCGAGCGCTTCTTTGATGCGCAAATCGGCGTTGAGCGGCGCGCTAGGTTCTTTGCCGATGCGCCACTCTACGAGATGATGGACAGGATCGACGAGGGCGAAGATTTCGCCGCGACGATCGAAGCTTACGCTGATAGCCACCCCGCTTGGCACGCCGAAATTTTGATGTTTCGTGACGACTGGTTGCGCATCACTGACCGCGTGATTGCGCAGTCTGTGCGCACGCTTCTGGCGCTTAAGGCCGCTGGCGTTCCTGTCTTTGCGCTGTCTAATTTTGGCAGTGCAAACTTCCCGATGAGCTGCGAAGCTCACCCGTTTCTCAACGCCTTTGATAAGCGTTATATCTCGGGTGATATGGGTATGAAGAAACCTGACGCTGCGATTTATGCGGCGCTCGAAGCCAGCTGCGGCATTCCCGCAGAGCGGCTGTTATTCACCGATGACAGAGATGAAAACATCGAAGCCGCAAAGGCGCGTGGCTGGCAAACACACCTGTTTGACAGCGCAGAAGGCTGGGCGCAGGCTTTGGTCGGGCATGGGCTGCTAAGCGAGGAACAGGCACAATGAACATTCCGATGATCCCCTTTGCTGAGGGCGAAAAGCTACTTGATTGGGTGGCGCTGACAGAGGCCTTCACGGAGGGCCACAAACTGGGCAAAGCCGAGATCGGCGATACGTTTCTTTACCGTGGCAAAGACACGCTCCTAAGCCGCGCAGCCTGGATCGACGGGATGGGCATCGCTGTCAAATCAGCCACGATTTTCCCCGACAACCCCAACCACGGCAAACCAGTGGTTGGTGGCGGTGTGAGCCTCTATTCAGACGCTGATGGAAGCCTTGAAGCGATCGTTGACTTCCACCTCGTGACCAAGTGGAAGACAGCGGGAGACTCCCTGCTTGGCGCCCTTAAACTTGCACGTAAAGACAGCCGCAAAATCCTGATCATAGGAGCAGGAACAGTTGGCCGCGCCCTGCGCGAGGCCTACGGCGCAGGCTTTCCTGATGCGACATTCACGATCTGGAACCGCACCCGCGCCAATGCTGAGAAAATGGCCTCCGAGTTCCCAGGAATGCAAGTCGCCGACAGCCTTGAAGCGGCAGTGAAAGAAGCTGACATCGTCGCTTCAGCCACTATGGTAACCGAGCCAAACCTCAAGGGCGCGTGGCTGCAAGCTGGACAGCACGTTGATCTCATCGGTGCCTACCGCCCCGATATGCGGGAGGCCGATGACGATGCCCTGTTGCGCTCAAAACTCTTCGTCGACAGCTACGACACGACAGTAGGCCACATCGGCGAAGTCAAAATCCCGCTTGAGGCAGGCATCATAACGCGCGACCATCTGCTTGCAGACTTCTATGAGCCAGACAAAATGCAGCGTCAATCTAACGACGAGATTACCCTGTTCAAAAACGGCGGAGGCGCACATCTTGACCTGATGACAAGCCGCTATGTTCTAGAACGCTGGCTTAATCGCTAGCACCTCCCCTCTGCTTTTTCTTCGTACAAATACTCAAACCGCCGCGCAGCGGCGTCGGTCGGATTTGCAAAGCAAATTCGATCTCTCAAAAAGTCTGATCGCTCGCCGCCCTTTACGCAGGCCTTGCAGCAAGCGGCACCGTGGCCAGCCAAAGCGCGCCCAAGGTCAGGGTCAGCAGGTGTATTCTTTGAACAGCGGTTGCCCGAAGCCCCAAGCAAGGTTCTGGATGGCAATGGCAAGTTTGTGCAGGGGCCATCACGAAGGGGAGTGCTTGGCTAGCGTTTACCTTTGTCGCTTGTGCGCTGGGTGAACATTGCAGCAAGCCAGTCGACGCCTTGTTGCAGAGTGCCGCCCTGTCCGTGCCACGCACTCAGAAGTTGCGAGATATAGGGCTGGAGCTGTTGGTTTACTTCGAGGAAGCTTTGCGCGGCTTGCGGGCCAGCGAGCGTTAGGCCCGCAGTAACACCCGCGCCGACAAGAGCCCCGCGCGCGTCGCCTGCAAGGGTCCTGATCAGCGATGGGTCTTTGGTCTGTTTCGCAGCCTCAACCATAATTGCCTTGATCAGGTTCTCAAGGCTCTCTTTCTCGATTGCGGCCGCGCGGTCGGCAGGCCCGCCTTCGCCCAAAGCTTCGCGGTGTATTTCGCGCAAATCCTCGCGCAGAATGTCGAGTATCAAAGCAGACTGCCCCTCCAGCGCCAAGAGAAACTCGTCGATCAACCCCGCGTTGGCCTCAACAAGGCGGCGGGTGACAGCGTCGGCCTGCACGGTGTCAAGCGCTTCAATCTCTGGGTGAAGCGAGAAGAACACATTGGTTGTTCCCACAACATCAGTCAGATCATCGAGCAAGTCTCCGGTAACTCGTGGCATGCCGTCAAAGCCGTTCGCTTCGCGGCTATCGTTATTTGCCAGCATGGTGCGAAGCCGATCTCCTGCCTTCCAGACGATCTGCGGTGAGAGCGCTTCTGGCCCTGCTGCCAACGCCTTTTCATAGGCTTCAAGCCGAGAGGACAGACGCAGGAAGGGGCTATTGTGGCCTGTTGGGCAAGCCTCGAGAAAAGCGCGCACTTCAGAGAGGAGCAGTGCGTGCATCTCGGCGGCCTGCGCTGACAGGGGTGTCTTGGCTGGCCGAGGGTCATAGCCCATGCGCCCGTCCGGGCCTGCGCTATAAACCATTCCGCTTGGTGATTGGGCAGGTGGGTTGGTGATAGCCTCAGGCTCGATCCCCTCTTCCGCCATCCGCCGCACCAGGAAGGCGTCGTAGTCGGCGTCGTTGAGGCTGTTGAGGTAGCTCAAGGTCTTCCCGCCGCGTTCCTTTTTGTCCTCAATAGCGGCCAGTTCGGCGAGTGTGGTGTCAAGCACCGTGGCGGGCGTGTCTGCAAAGGTAAGGCCCGATAGGAACGGAGCGTCAGCAAGTTCTTGAAGCCTTCTGAGCGGGCGCATGTCGCTGACCTGCGTGTTGCCGAGGTAGAGCGTTGTCATCGCCGTCATCTGCGCGATGTGGGAGATGTCGCTGACCTGCGTGTTGCTGAGGTCGAGCGTTGTCAGCCCCGTCATCTGCGCGATGTGGGAGATGTCGCTGACCTGCGTGTTGCTGAGGTAGAGCCTTGTCATCGCCGTCATCTGCGCGATGTGGGAGATGTCGCTGACCTGCGTGTTGTTGAGGACGAGCCTTGTCATCCCCGTCATCTGCGCGATGTGTGAGATGTCGCTGACCTGCGAGTTGCTGAGGTAGAGCGTTGTCATCGCCGTCATCTGCGCGATGTGGGAGATGTCGCTGACCTGCGTGCTGCGGAGGTCGAGCCATGTCAGCCCCGTCATCTGCGCGATGTGGGAGATGTCGCTGACCTGCGTGTTGCCGAGGTCGAGCCTTGTCAGCCAGCTCAGCTCGGCGATTTCGGGAGGCAGGGTTTCAAGCGCGCGGGTTTCGGGCTTATCCAAGTCCAAATACCCTGACCGCTCCGCTTTCTCTTCGGCGATCCGTTTTTGGGCGGCGGCATAGGCGCTATCTGCGTCTGACATGGGCAAGTCTCAAACCAAATTCATTGTCTGTCAGCTTAAGCTGCTTGCCCCCTCTACACAAGCGCGGGCAATGGGGGTATGCGTGGGGCATGACGCGAACTATCCCTGAAGAATATGCCGCCCGTGTAAAGGCGGGCGAGTTGCACGAAGACGACGCCCAGCTTGGCATTTTGCCCGAGCTTGAGCGCATTCGCGCGGCTTTGGCGACGCCCGCTAAAAAGCGCTGGTTCGCCAAGAAGGCCGAGCCTGTGCAGGGGCTATACCTTTGGGGCGGTGTCGGGCGCGGCAAGTCGATGGTGATGGATTTGTTCGTCGAGTGCCTTGATGTGCCCGCGCGGCGTGTACACTTTCACGCCTTCATGCAGGAGGTGCACAAGGGCATGCATGCGGCCCGCGAAAGCGGCGTGCAAGATGCGCTCGCGCCTGTGGCTGCCAAGATCATCAAAGAGGTGCGCTGCCTCGCGTTTGACGAGATGCAGATCACCGATATCACCGATGCGATGATTGTTGGCCGCTTGTTTGAGGCACTGTTTGAGGCGGGTGTTGTTGTTGTGACAACGTCCAACCGTGTGCCTGACGAGCTTTACAAAGACGGCCTCAACCGCCAGCTGTTTTTGCCGTTCATCGCGCTGATCAAAGAGCGGCTGAATGTGCGAGAGCTCACCAGCCCAACGGACTACCGACAAGACAGGCTTTCTGGCGAGCAAGTTTACTTCACGCCAGCCAACGCGGCTGCGCGCGAGGCAATCAACGCTGTGTGGCAAGACCTTGCGGGCGCGGGTGCTGCGCCGCTCAAGCTGATCGTTAACAAGCGCGAAGTTGAGTTGCCAGAGTTCCAGAATGGCGTGGCGCGCGCGCGGTTTCACGACCTGTGCGGCAAGCCACTTGGCCCCGCTGACTACCTAGCGATAGCTGATGCGGTGCGCGTGCTGGTGCTCGAAGATGTTCCCCGCCTGTCACGCAATAACTTCAACGAAGCCAAGCGCTTTGTGACGCTGATTGACGCGCTCTACGAAGCGGGCGTGCAGCTTATCGCCAGTGCAGCGGCCGAGCCTGAAATGCTTTATGTCGAGGGCGAAGGCACATTTGAGTTTGAGCGCACGGCCAGCCGCTTGAGAGAGATGCAGGCGCATGACTGGGGCCGCGCAGACGCGCCGGCCGATTAGAAAACCCTTCCCCCAAAAAGAAAGGGGGCCGTTGAACCGGCCCCTCAATCTCGTCCTGCCCTCGTAAACTTGGTCGATCAGCCCGATGAAGTTGCCGACGGTATCGACAGTCGTTGCCCGACGCGGATCCGGTCAGGGCGCGAAATGAACTGGCGGTTTGCGTCAAAGATCGCGGTATACAGAGCTGCGTCGCCATAAAAACGGTGCGCGATTGCGCCGAGGCTGTCACCGGGTTGAACGGTATAGAAGTTATACTGGCGCGTCTGGCCAGCCCGCTGAACCACGCGCACTTCAACACCGTCTTCCCCGGACACCACTTTTGGTTTCACAAAGGCGTCTGGATCAGATTTGCGCACCAGATCGGCGAGCACTGTGCCTGTGTCGACGCGGCCTTCGTTGGTGCGCAATGCCACTGGCACAACGATCGAGCCTGCGTTTGCAGCAGCGTTGATCATCTCTTCGATGTACTTGTCTGAATGTCCCTGTCTGAGAGCCTGAGTGACAAGTTGCTCCATGCTGGGGTGGGTTGTGAAGGCTCTTGCGCCCGAAATTCCATTCAAGACATTCGACGTGAGCGAGCGAAGGGCATCATCACCCTTAGGGGCAGCAACCTTCGTGGGCGCTTTCGGGCTCGGCCGCGTGGCGTCCAAGCTGGCAAGTACACCTGCTGTCAGCTGGTCAACGGCGGCGCTGCCAGTCTCGGTGCTCAAGCTTGCTAGCACAAGGTTGTCGCTCGCGCCTTGCTGGGCGGTGTTGGTTTGCGGCGCGAGGCTCAAGATGCTGCCCGTCTGTGCGCGAGACACAGCGTCAGTGTCTGTCTGAGCCGGAGCTTCCGCTGTTGTTTCGCCGTCAGGCTGCAACAAAACCAAAGCCAGTGTCACTGTGAGGAAGGCAGCACTGATGATGCCAATGCGGATGACGTTGTTTGGGATGCTGTTCAAGATCATGATGGCTGCCTCACTGTCAGGCCGAGAAGCAGCCAAACTTGCATACCACCCCGGTAAAACTTGATTTTCTCTGCAGGGTATCCGGCCTGTCTGAGGCTGCGGATCGCGCGGGGAGTCTGGTCACACCAAGGGCCATTACAGAAAAGCAAAAGCTCTTTAGCTTCTTCAAAGCTCCAGTTGCCATCTGTGTCTTGCGCACCGAGTGCTTTGAGGATCTCGTTGCGGTAGGGGTTATTTGGCTCAAGCGTCGCGAAGGGTACGTTTACGGCACCAGGAATTGTGCCTTTGGAAAACCAGTCAGGCATCCGGCTGTCTATCAGCAGGCCTTTGCCGCCAGATACAGAACCTTGAAGAAAATCGACAACTTCGATTTCGCCAACGGTTTCAACACCAGGTGCTGCGCTGATCGGGCTGATGCAAAATGGCGGGCAGGGCCGCGACGTCATTGTAAACTCGTTCTCAAGCCGGTGAGACGTGTCTTGAATGCGTTCGATCAACAGCTCCTCGCCATTGCCCAAAACGATGGTGCTTGAAGACATTTCTGGTGTGATCCGCACGCTCTGTGCGCTCACCAGTGTCGGTATGAGCAGTAGGCTCGCTAAAAGAAGGCCATATAGGCGCATCGGTGAATTCCCCCAAATTCTGGGCACGCCCTATAGGTTTGGCAGGCAGACGCGCGTTAGTTGATGGCACAACATATAGGCGAATCAATGCGAATCGGTCAACCGAAAGTGATTCGGTCTCAACCGATTCGTGCTAACCCATTGGTTGTGATTCGTTTTTTATGTCCAGCGGGCTCTGATTCGCGAACTCTGGAGGAAATGCGCATCGCTTCAGGCGCTTTCAGGCCGTCAATGTGTGGCGCGCGCTTCTTGGCTAAGCAAGGATATATAGGCACGTTCACCCGCCGCTAAGTATTGGGGGGCGTCGGCAAGGGAGCGTGTCACCAAGGCGCTGAGCAAACCGCTGGATATGCCCTTGCGACCACTTGCATTGTCTATATCGCGCAGCACAGCCCAAGTCATGCCTTCAACATCGCCTGCAACGGGAGGGGTGAGTGTGTTGTTGGCGATAGTTGGCGTTTCGTTTGAAAGCCCGCCAGCACTCTCGGTCATGGCTTGGCTGATGAGGGTCTCCAGCTCTGAAGGTGCAGCTTCTGGCACGGTCTTTAGAAGGTTAACATTGTCCCGGCTTACTATGGTTTCGGCCTGCTGCGTCGGGGCCTGCGCCACGGGTGCCTGCGATTGTAGATCTGGCTGTAGAGTGATCATGGCGATCACCGACAAAAGAAAGGCCGAAACAACGGCAAGACCTCGGACCATGAGGCACTCCTATTCGAAAACAAACACTGCTAACTTCGCTAAGCGATAGAGCTTGTCTTCCACTTCCGTCAACTGCTTTTAGCAGCGGCAGGCGAGTTTTCGCGAATGAAAATAATTGCTTAGCAATCGTTGATTGAGTGACTGCTTTGTGCAGGACTCGTTGGGTTGAGCGTCTCTCGCTAAGGCTTAGCTGTGGCTGCGCAAGACATGCCCGGCAAGGTAAAGCGATCCGCAAATCAGAATGCGCGCGTTCGGCTGTGTGGCGGTTATGCTTTGCACCGCACCTGCAAGGTTGTCGGCCTCATGCGCTTGCATACCGGCGTCCTGCGCGGCCTGTGCGGTGACATCGGCGGGCAACGTATTGGCCTCATCGGGGATGGTGACCGCGTGCAAAGCGGCAACATGCGGCGCGATCGGGGCGAAGTAGCCGGCAATGTCCTTGGTGTTGAGCATGCCACAGATCAGGAAGGTGTTCCGCGCGGGCAAACGGCCGAGCGTTTCGGCCAGCGTCGCACCGCAGGCCGCGTTATGACCGCCATCAAGCCAGAACTCCGCATCCGGGGCCGCGTCAAGCAAGGGGCCTGCGGCGAGTTTTTGCATCCGCGCGGGCCAAGTGACTTGCGTGACAGCGGCCTCGCAGGCTGTTTCGTCAAAACCAAGATGGCGCAGAGCGGCAATGGCGCTTCCGGCGTTCTGGAACTGATGCGCGCCCATGAGCGCGGGCGGTGGAAGGTCAAGCAGGCCTGTCTCGTCTTGATAGACAAGACGGCCACGTTCTTCTGAGACGTGCCAATGCTGGCCTTGGGAAATCAGATCAGCTCCCATGCCCGCAGCTTTCGTCTCGATAACCTCGGCGGCGTCGTCAGGCTGTCGCGCGACAACGCAGGGTACGCCACGCTTGATGATACCGGCCTTCGCAGAGGCGATCTCGGCAACAGTGTCGCCCAGAAATTGCGGGTGATCATAAGAGACAGGCGTGATCACAGTCAGCGCGGGCTTGGCGACAACATTGGTCGAGTCAACCACACCGCCTAGGCCGGTTTCGAGCAGGGTATAGTCGGCTGGTGTGCGCGCCATCGCGAGCAAGGCCGCGCAGGTGGTGATCTCGAAGTAGGTGATCGTCTCGCCGTTGTTGGCCGCGTAGCACTCGTTAAGCACCTCGGTCAGGTAGGGCTCTGATATGAGCTCGCCTGCGAGGCGAATACGCTCGTGAAAACGCGCAAGATGAGGCGAGGTATAGGCGTGCACCTTGAGGCCCGCGCCTTCAAGCCCGGCCCGCAGCATGGCAAGAGTTGAGCCTTTGCCATTGGTCCCTGCGATGTGGATCACCGGCGGCAAGCTGTCTTGCGGGTTTCCGAGCGCGCCAAGTAAGCGCCACATGCGGTCAAGCGTGAGGTCGATCAGCTTGGGGTGCAGCGCCATCATCCGTTCCAGGATGACGTCAGAACCGGTGCTCATTTTTTAGAGGCTTCTTTTTCAGGTTCCGCGGCGGGCGCTTCAGGCATGGGTTCGACCATATCTGGCGCAGGCAAGTCGCCCATAACGGCAGGCGGTTGGCCCATAAGCATGCGAGTGATCGTGATCAGCTCATCGCGCATTTCGGTGCGCGGTGTGACACGGTCAAGCATGCCATGGTCGAGCAGATACTCAGCACGTTGGAAACCCTCGGGGAGCTTCTCGCCCAAAGTTTGCTGGATCACACGTGGCCCCGCAAAGCAGATGAGTGCGTTTGGTTCGGCGATCTGCACATCGCCCAACATGGCGTAAGAGGCTGTGACGCCGCCAGTTGTCGGGTGCGTCAGGACAACGATGTAGGGCAGGCCCGCTTCTTTGAGCATCTGCACAGCCACAGTAGTGCGCGGCATTTGCATGAGGCTCAGGATGCCTTCTTGCATGCGGGCGCCACCAGCGGCGGAGAAGAGCACCAGCGGGCGCTTTGTCAGCACTGCGCGTTCGGCGGCGGCGATGATCGCGTTGCCGACATACATGCCCATAGAGCCGCCCATAAACGAGAAGTCTTGCGCAGCCGCCACGATGGGCGTGCGCCCCATTTCGCCTTCGGCGACAAGCATGGCTTCGTTTTCGCCAGTTTTTTTCTGCGCGGCTTTCATGCGGTCAGGATATTTCTTCTGATCGCGGAATTTGAGCGGGTCTTCCAGCGGCTCGGGCACGTCAACTTCCGTAAACACGCCACCGTCAAACAGCGCTGTGAAGCGGTCACGCGGGGTGATGGCCATATGGTGGCCACAAGAGGTGCAGACGTTCAGATTGTCTGACAGCTCGCGGTGAAACAGCATGGTTCCGCACTCATCGCATTTTGACCAGAGGTTCTCTGGTGTGTCGCGGCGCGAGAAGATCGAGTTGATCCGAGGGCGAACGTAGTTGGTGATCCAGTTCATCGGAAAGCCTTTTAGCAGTGCTCAGTTGATTTCCAGATAAGCTCAAGCCGTGGGAAATGCAATCAGCGCTTAAGGGTAAGCCGTGCTGTGAGCCACATCAGCAGGAGGATCCCGAGTTCCATCGCGAGTTGCCAGCTTATGATTGCGGTTTCTGCATGGGCTTCAAACGTGCCGCCCATGCTGCCTTCGGGAAACAGAAACAGTGCGAAGCCTGAAGATGGCCCGCCTTGCTCAGCATAGAGCATGAAGGCGAAGGCATTGTTGGCCAAGTGCAGCGCGATCGCGGGGCCAAGTGTGCCGGAACGCGCCGTGAGGTCTGAGGCGACGAGACCGAAGAAAAATGCCCAGATCACGTAATGGGCGTTTTGAGCGGGGTCTGACGACGCGTCCCAATGTGCGGCCGCGAAAAGCAAGTTGGGGACGATAAGCCAGACTGCAGGGTGCGGGAGCAGCGATGCCACTTGCTGTTGGATGTAGCCACGATAGAGCAGCTCTTCAGAGGTGATCTGGACCAGAATTCCGAGCAGCATTACCGGCACCAGCGTCAGCCAGACAGGCAAGGCGCGCATGCTTTCAAGGGCGTCAAAGCTCCACCATGGCGGCACAAACTCAAGCGCCGTGAGCAGCACTATCAGGCTAATGAAGCAGGCAGCAAACTGCGGGGCGGCGAAGCGCATGTTGCCAATGAGGCTCAGCGGCCCGCGCTTGTGCAACAGGGCGACAACGGCCAGCACGCCGCCGCCCAAGAACACGAAGGATGCGAGTTGCGCAAACAGGGTGAGCGGTGTGGCGCCAAGGTAGAAAGCACTTTGCCAGTCGGGCGCTGCATTGCTCAACGCATAGTCGAGCGCCTCATAGCCGTAGCGATAGATCAGCTCGACCGTGGCAAAGCCAACGACGACCAGCAGCAGGCCATTACGTGCATGGGCCGGGGCGACGAAAGCATCGTGGGGGCCATAGGCGCGCACGGGCCTAACGCCTGAGTGACAGGCGCGCAGCAAGCCAGGCGACCAGCAAAATCATCAAGTCATATGGCAGCCAAACAGCCCGTAGCGACGTGTCGGAAAGTTCAAACGGATAGGTGTAAAGCGCGAGGCCATAGTTGAGGTTTCCGGGCGCGACATAGATGAGGGACGTGAAGTTGATGAAGAAATGCAAAGCAATCGCCGGAGCAAGCGTGCCTGCTCGGGCCGTCAAGTCAGCCGCGGCCAGGCCAAAGAGCGTTGCACTGAGCGCGAGCGCCCATGCGTTGGCACCAGCTGTTTGAGTGTCATAATGCAGTGCGCCAAAAACCAGTGACGGCACAAACAGCCAGATCAGAGGGTTTTGAAACCGCGCAGCAAGTTGGCTTTGAATATAGCCACGAAACAACAACTCCTCAGCGCTTACCTGAATCATCAGCAGCGGAAGAGACAGCGGCAGCAAGGCCAGCCATCGCAGGTAGTCGATGTTATGAAAAGGCGTCAGTAAGTCGGGCTCGGGCATCAGCCACAAAATCGCTGCGAGGCCCGTCAGTGCTGTGCCAACGCGAAGGCCTTGCATAGAAAAATGCCAGCCATGGCCGAACAATGTGCTCACGTTGCGGTGGTGTACCTGCATCAAGACCAATACCAGCGAGAGAATGATAAGCCCGAAGGAGGCCAAAATCGCGAGCATGCCACGGGCTGAGCTCCCGAGGTCGATCTCGCGGGCGAATGCTGGCCACTCTGCCGGGGTGACGACTTCAGTCAGCATGGCAAAATAGCTATAGCCGAGAGCCAGATAGCAGGCCGCAACAAGCACCAACCCGAGCGCCAACCGCCACAACTCCGAAGTTGGGCGGGCCGGTTCGGTGAGATATTCTTGGGCCTGATAGCGCATTTCTAAGGCCTTTAGCGCCAAAGTGGTCTCAAACAAAGCCTGTCGTTACGCAAGCGCACATTTTACAGGCAGTTGTGGCTTTAACGCTTCCGGTCAGCGGGGTAGGTGCCCAGAACCTTGATATACGAGGTGAAATAGTCGAGTTCCTCCATTGCGAGCTGCACGTTGGCATCTTCGGGGTGGCCGTCGATGTCGGAGTAAAACCGCGTTGCCGTGAAACTGCCATCAACCATATAGCTTTCCAGTTTGGTCATGTTGACGCCGTTTGTCGCGAAGCCGCCCATCGCCTTGTAAAGCGCGGCGGGGATGTTGCGCACTTCAAAGACGAAGGTTGTCATCATGCCCAAAGTGCCACGGCGTGTCAGATCGGGCTCTCGCCCCATGATCAGGAAACGTGTGGTGTTGTGGCCATGGTCTTCAATGTCTGAGGCGAGCACTTCAAGGCCATAGATCTTTGCAGCGAGTTCGCTGGCCAGCACACCTTCGCTCGGTGAGCCACTCTCAACCAACTCGGCAGCTGCCCCGGCACTGTCGGCGGCGCTCACAGCTTTGATGCTCTGCGCCTTAAGGTAATCCGACGATTGCGGAAGCAACACGGGATGCGCGCGTACGCTTTTGACGTCGCTCAGTTGCACGCCTTTATTGGCCATCAAAGCGATACGCACCCGCACAAAAGCTTCGTCCACAATGTAGAGGCCACAATCAGGCAGCAGGCGGTGGTTGTCGGCAACGCGGCCATATGTCGAGTTCTCGACGGGCAACATTGCATAGTCTGCCGCGCCTGTCTGGACGGCTTCTATTGCCGCCTCAAACGACGCGCAGGGCACGGGCTCGGCATCAGGGCGCGCCGTGATGCAAGCCTCGTGGCTATAGGCTCCAAGCTCTCCTTGAAAGGCAATCCGTTGCGTCATTGTTAAACCTTTCCAGCTATTGGGAGTAAAAAAGGGCGTTTAGCCGCACAAACTACACCTTGCCATAAGGGAGGGGAAGCGGATAGATACGCGCCAAACGCTAAAACGTTTTGAGCTATACTTGAAAGACGAGAATAATTCAAAACGAGCACGAAAATGATACGTAGGATGCGTTTCATGAAAACCTGTGTCGCAGGTTTTTCTCGAAACGCTTTAAGAAATGGAACCTGACCCATGTTTGACACAATGACCTCAACGAAGATCCTCGGCGCTGTTTGCGGATCACTTCTGGTTCTGCTTTTTGCCAAATGGGGCGCAGAAACACTCTACCATGTTGGTGCGACCGGCCATGGCGCCCATGGGGAAGATGAACTCCATGCAGCCTATATTATCGAAATAGAAGATGCCTCCCACGGTGGCGAAGAAGCCGAAGAAGAAGTTGTCGACTTCGCAACGCTTCTCGCGTCTGCCGATGTTGGCAAAGGCGCTAAAGTTTTCAAAAAGTGCGCGGCTTGCCATTCACTTGCCGCGGGCGAAACAAAAACCGGCCCGTCGCTTCACAGTGTTGTTGGCGCCACAGTCGCTGCGGCAGACGGCTTCGGCTACTCCGGTGCGCTTAAGGCGGTTGCTGAAACTTGGGGTGTAGACGAGCTGAACGCTTTCCTCACCAAGCCAAAGAGCTTTGCACCGGGCACAGCGATGAGCTTCAATGGCCTCAGCAAGGAAAAAGACCGCGCGAACCTGATCGCCTATCTTGATAGCCTTGACGATTGATCGCACTAAGTGAGACGAAATTGAAACCGCTGGCCCAAAAGGCTGGCGGTTTTTGCGTTTGTAGGGCTGATCACGCCGGTGATCACGAATTCTCAACTTGAATGTCAGGCCCCATGGTAACTAGGGTATTGTAACAATAAATAACGTCAGAACACCCAGTCTGATCGCAGGAGGCACATGATGAACCGAACACAGCCAAAAGCAGTTGCGCGCACAAAGGCCATGCCCGACTTACGCCCATTGGCTTTGCTTAGCCTGCTCTTTCTTGGGCTGGCAGCATTGGCGGCAAGTGCTGAGGAAGAGATCATCAAAAGCCACGGCTTCTCTTACTACGGCGACCTGACGTACCCAGCAGACTACGAGCACTTCAGCTACGTGAACCCCGACGCGCCAAAAGGCGGCGAGGTCGTGCTGGCCGCAGTTGGCACGTTTGACTCGATGAGCACCTATGCGCGCAAGGGCAACCCGGACTCCCTGTCCAGCATCTTCTACGAAAGCCTGCTGGGCGAGTCACTTATTTCAGGCCAGCAAGTTTCGATGCCTGCGGATGCCTTCGGCGAGCTGTATGGCCTTCTCGCGCATACTGTTGAGTACCCGAAAGACAAGACTTGGGTTATCTTTCACATGCGCCCGGAGGCGAAGTTTTCAGACGGCACGCCGCTCACGGCGCATGACGTGCTGTTCAGCCACAACCTGCTTTTGGATCAAGGCCTCAAGTCCTACGCGGATGCGGTGCGCAAGCGGATCCCGAAAGCCGAGGTGATCGACAACCACACCATCAAGTTTTACTTCACAGACGGCATCTCGCGCCGCTCGCTTATCGAGCAAGTCGCGACTGTGCCGGTGTTCTCAAAGACGTGGTATGAGGAAACAGGTGCGCGGCTTGATGAAGCGCGGCTGGAAACATCGCCCGGCTCTGGCCCCTACGTACTTGACGACGTCGAGGTAAACCGCCGTGTCGTTTACAAACGCAACCCAGAGTATTGGGGCGCCCACCTGCCGATCAACAAAGGGCGGCACAACTTTGATACTATACGGGTTGAGTATTTTGGCGACAGCACGGCTGCTTTTGAGGCCTTTAAAGCAGGTGTCGTAACCTTCCGCCCTGAGGGCAGCTCTGCCAAATGGGCCAAGGCCTATGACTTCCCCAAAGTGCAAAACGGCCAGATCAAACGCGAGGCCTTGCCTAACGGCGCTGTGCCAAACTCGCTTGGTTTTGTGTTTAACCTTGGCTCAGAGCAGCTCAAAGACAAGCGCGTGCGCCAAGCTATGGCGCTCGGTTTTAACTTTGAATGGACAAACGCCTCGCTGCAGCACGGGCTGTTTGCACAGCGCACTTCGTTTACGCAAAACAGTGACTCGATGGCGACAGGTCTGCCTGAGGGCGCCGAACTTGAGTTTCTCAAGTCCCTCGGCGACATCGTGCCGCCAGAGCTGTTTACGGAAGAGGCCGTTCTGCCGCACACCTCCAAGCCCGCGCGCCTGAGCGACAGGCGCAATCTGCGCCGCGCCATGAAGCTGCTTGATGAGGCTGGCTGGCCCGTTGGCAGCGACGGTATGCGCCGCAATGCCGAGGGCAAGGCACTGACGCTCAACTTGGTAACAAACTCTGTGAGCTCGCCAAACCTTGTCGCGATCGTTGAGAACTATGTGAGCAACCTCAAGGGAATGGGCATCGACGCAAAAATAGACTCTGTCGATTCAGCGCAATACTCGGCGCGCCGCCGCGACCGTGACTATGACATGGTCTATCACGGTTACCTCGCCTTTCAGGACACAGGCACTGGCCTCATGCAATTCTTCGGCTCTGAGTCAGCGCCTTTCAGTCTGTTTAACCCTGCGGGCTTCTCGAGCCCCTTTGTGGACGCGCTGATAAAAGCTTCGCTGGCAACAGAAACGCTGGAGGCGGAGAAGGCTTCTATCAGAGCGCTAGACCGCGCTTTGCGCCATGAGCTTTTCATTGTGCCAGCGTGGTATAGTGCAGATCACTGGGTTGCCTACTACGACATGTATGAGCACCCAGAGACAATCCCGCCGCTGGACTTGGGGCATCTTGATTTCTGGTGGTTCAACGCCGAGAAGGCTGCGAAGCTTAAGGCAGACGGGGCACTGAGATAGTCTGATGGGCGCGTACATCCTGCGGCGTTTGCTGCTGATCATCCCGACACTTCTTGGCATCATGCTGATCAACTTCGCACTGGCGCAGTTTGTGCCCGGTGGCCCGGTGGAGCAGGCGATCGCGCGTATTCAGGGCGAGGGCAATGTCTTTGGCGGCTTTGACGGCTCGGCGGGCACAGGCAACAACGACCTAAACACAGGTTCTGACAGCACCTACGTGGGCGCGCGCGGCTTGCCGCCCGAGTTTATCGCCGAGCTTGAAAAAGAGTTCGGCTTTGACAAGCCACCCGTGCAACGCTTCTTGCAGATGCTCGCAAATTACGCGCGCTTTGACTTCGGCGAGAGTTACTTTCGCTCGGCCTCGGTGGTTGAGCTCATCAAGGAAAAGCTGCCTGTCTCGATCACCCTTGGCCTCTGGTCAACGCTGATCGCTTATATGGTCTCGATCCCGCTGGGCATCCGTAAGGCTGTGAAAGACGGCACGCCTTTTGACACGTGGACAAGCGGCGCGATCATCGCGGGCTATGCTATCCCCGGGTTCCTGTTTGGCATCCTCTTGCTGGTGTTGTTCGCGGGCGGCTCATACTGGCAGATTTTCCCGCTCAGAGGCCTTACCAGCGACAACTTTGAGGCACTGAGCGCTTGGGGCAAGGTGAAAGATTATGCATGGCACATAACCTTGCCTGTCATAGCTTCCAGCATCGCGGGTTTCGCGACGCTTACACTGCTGACAAAGAACAGCTTTCTCGACGAGATGAAGAAGCAATACGTCATGACAGCCCGCGCCAAGGGCCTGTCGGAAAGTGCCGTGCTCTACGGCCACGTCTTCCGCAACGCGATGCTGATTGTGATCGCTGGCTTCCCTTCGGTGTTCATCGGTGTGTTCTTTGGCGCCTCGCTGATCATCGAGACTATATTTTCGCTCGATGGCCTTGGCCGCCTCGGCTTTGAAGCCGCCGTTGCGCGCGACTATCCTATCGTCTTTGGCACGCTGTTTATCTTCGGGCTGATCAGCCTCGTTGTCGGCATCTTGTCTGACCTTATGTATGTGCTGGTTGATCCGCGGATCGACTTTGAGAGGAGGGAAGGCTGATGGCCCAGTCTCGATTTAGCCTTTCGCCTATCAATGCGCGGCGCTGGCGCAACTTCAAATCCAACAGAAGGGCCTACTGGAGCCTGTGGATATTTGCGGTGCTGTTCAGCCTCAGCCTTTGCGCTGAGTTTCTGGCCTACGATAAGCCCATTCTCGTGCAATATCGCGGCGACTATTACACTCCGATTTGGAAGTTCTACCCCGAGACAGAGTTCGGCGGCGACTTTCAAACAGAAGCCGTCTACCGCGACCCTGAAGTGCAATGCCTGATCAAGTCAGGCGGGCTTGAAGACTGCTTTGATGACCCCGAGGGGATCATCGAACGGGGCGAGGCTGACGAGGGCAAAACAGGCTGGATGCTCTGGCCGCTGATCCCATACTCGTTTGACACAGCGGTTGACCGGCCGGGCGCTGCGCCTTTGCCGCCCAACCGCCAAAACCTGCTTGGCACGGATGGCACCAAACGTGACGTGCTGGCGCGGGTGATCCATGGCTTCAGACTGTCGATCCTGTTCACGCTGATCGTGACGGCGGCGGCGTCTGTTATCGGCGTGGCGGCAGGCGCTGTGCAGGGCTACTTTGGCGGCTGGACAGACCTTATCTTTCAACGTGTTATCGAGATCTGGACCTCCACGCCGCAGCTCTATGTGATCATCATTATGTTCGCCATTCTTGGCCGTAGCTTCTGGCTGCTTGTCGGCCTCATGGTGTTGTTCGGCTGGATGGCCCTTGTGGGCGTTGTGCGGGCCGAGTTCTTGCGCGCCCGCAACCTTGAGTATGTCCGCGCTGCGAAAGCCTTGGGCGTCTCTAATCCGACGATCATGTTCCGCCACATGTTGCCCAACGCCATGGTCGCGACGGTGACGATGTTGCCGTTCATCGTGACAGGCACGATCTCGTCACTGGCGGTGCTTGATTTCCTCGGGTTCGGCCTGCCTTCAAGCTCGCCAAGCCTTGGCGAGCTAACGCTGCAGGCCAAGCAAAACCTCGAAGCGCCTTGGCTTGCCTTCACCGCATTTTTCACCTTTGCGATCATGTTGTCGCTCTTGGTTTTCATCTTCGAAGGCGTGCGTGACGCGTTTGATCCGCGAAAGACTTTCCTATGAGTTTGCTCAACGTTTCAGGGCTTAACGTGACTTTTCGCCAAGACGGAAAGGCCAACCGTGCGGTGCGCGATGTGAGCTTCTCGGTTGATCGTGGCGAGACAGTGGCGCTTGTCGGCGAGAGCGGCTCAGGCAAGTCAGTGAGCGCGCTTTCCACGGTGTCACTGTTGGGCGACAGCGCAGAAGTTTCTGGCTCTGTCACCTATGATGGCCAAGAGATGATCGGGGCCAAAGAGCGCCTGCTGCGTCAGGTGCGTGGCAACGACATCAGCTTCATTTTCCAAGAGCCGATGACCTCTCTCAACCCGCTGCACACCATCGAAAAGCAGCTTGGTGAGAGCCTCGCTTTGCACCAGGGCGTTGGCAAACAGGAAGCGCGCGGGCGCATTTTGGAGCTGCTCGGCAAGGTCGGAATTCGCAACGCTGAAAGCCGCTTGGGCGCTTACCCACACGAGCTATCCGGCGGGCAAAGACAGCGTGTGATGATAGCAATGGCGCTGGCCAACAAGCCCGACATTCTGATCGCGGATGAGCCGACAACAGCCCTCGATGTGACCATTCAGGCGCAGATTTTGGAGCTGCTCAACGAGCTCAAAGCCTCTGAAAACATGGGGCTTTTGTTCATCACCCACGACTTGGGCGTGGTGCAACGCTTTGCTGACCGTGTCTGCGTCATGCGCAAGGGCGAAATTGTCGAGCAGGGGCCAACTGCCGAGCTGTTCGCCAACCCGCAGCATGACTACACCAAGATGCTTCTGGGCGCGCGCGCTGTCGGCGTTCCGGGGCCCGTGCCTGAAGGCGCGAAAGAGCTGGTGAGCACCGACAGGCTCAAGGTTTGGTTCCCTATCAAAGCGGGCTTTTTGCAGCGCACGGTTGACCATGTAAAAGCGGTTAACGACGCCAGTATTTCGGTGCGCGCGGGCGAGACGCTCGGTATCGTTGGCGAGAGTGGGTCAGGCAAAACCACGCTCGCTTTGGCTATCATGCGGCTGATCGCTTCAGAGGGCGCGATAACCTATGACGGCGAAGATGTACGCGGCTGGAGCACCAAGAAACTAAGGGCTTTGCGCCATGAAATGCAGATCGTATTTCAAGATCCATATGGCTCCTTGAGCCCTCGGATGAGCTGTGCCGAGATCATCGCTGAAGGCCTTGGAGTGCATGGAAAACCCGACGGGCGCAGCGCGCGCGAGCTTGTCGCCGAAGTGATGGAAGAGACCGGCCTTGATCCGGCCACGATGGACCGTTACCCGCATGAGTTTTCCGGTGGCCAGCGCCAGCGGATCGCGATTGCACGGGCCATGATCTTGCGGCCCAAACTGGTGGTTTTGGATGAGCCCACCTCAGCTCTGGACATGACAGTGCAAGTCCAAATCGTTGATTTGCTTCGGAAATTACAAGAGAAATACGGGCTGGCCTACCTGTTCATCAGCCACGATCTCAACGTCGTGCGCGCCATGAGCCACAAAATGATCGTGATGAAGCAGGGTGATGTTGTTGAGGCGGGCGAAGCCGCACAACTGTTTGAAAACCCGCAAACCGACTACGCAAAGACGCTTCTCGCGGCAGCCTTAGACTTGCATGTATAAACGCAGCGCGCAGCATGGTTAACGTCTGATAGTTACCCATGAAACGAATGTGCCTACGGTATGCAGCTATCTATGCAGACCGCAGTGCATAAAGTGTGCATACGATTGTAGGGCAAATATGCGCCTCAAAATGTCTTAACGCAGCGCGCGCTAGATAGCCGAGCTGTGGCCCGCTTTGCTGAGGTCATAGGCGTCAAAGTTACGTGCAATCAGCCGTGTCAACTGCTGCATGTCGGCGGGCACTCTGAGGCCAGTCTCGCTCACTTTCAAAAGCCCCTGAAAGTCGCGGTTGGCAGCGGCAAACATCTCTTGCAGCGTCTCGGGCGTGATTGCGAAGTTTGCCAAGATCTCGTCAGCGTCGATCGCAAAGTCACACATCAGCATTTCAATGAGGCGCGAGCGCAGCTTGTCTTCGCTGGAGAAAGCATGGCCCTTGGCGGTTGAGAAGCGCCCCTCGCCGATGGCTTTGGTATGCGCCGAAGTGGCAGGCGCGTTCTGCGCATAGCCCTGCGGGAAGCGCGAAATTGAAGAGGCGCCCATGCCGATCAGCACATTGCTTGGGTCGTCAGTGTAGCCCTGAAAATTACGCCGCAGTTTGCCGGCTTTCAGCGCCTTGGTCAGCCCGTCTTCCTTGGTGGCGAAGTGGTCGATGCCGATCTCTTCATAGCCATCCCAAGTGAAGAGCTTGCGCGCGGTTTCAAACAACGCAAGCCGCTCTTGCGGGGTGGGCAACACGTCTGACGGGATCATCTGTTGGCGCTTGGCCATCCAAGGCACATGGGCGTAGCCATAAAGTGCTACGCGGTCGGGCGCGAGCGCGAGCAGCTTTTGCACCGACTCGGTGATGCGCGCATTGGTCTGGTGCGGCAGGCCAAACAGGATGTCAGCGTTCAGCGAGTTCACACCGCGCTCGCGGATCATGGTGATCGCATCGCGGGTTATCTCATAGCTTTGGATACGGCCAATTGTTTGCTGAATCTGATCATCAAAGTCCTGCACGCCAATAGAAGCGCGGTTCATGCCAGCGGCGGCGAGCGCATCAAGGCGGGCTTCGTCTATCTCGTTCGGGTCGATCTCAACGGAGAACTCATAGTCGGGTGCGAAGGGCGCGATATCGGCGATCACCTCGGCGAGTTCGGTCATCAAATCAGGCGCCATCAGCGTGGGCGTTCCGCCACCCCAATGCAGGCGAGAAAACGTCACGCCAGTAGGGAGAATGTCTTTGAGCATGGCCAGCTCGGCTTTGAGAACCTGCAAGTAGGCCCGCACCGGCGCGTCTTTGGTGGTGCCCTGGGTGCGGCAAGCGCAGAACCAACACAGGCGGCGGCAAAACGGCACGTGGATGTAAAGCGAGATTTGCCCATTCTCAGGCACAGCCTTGATCCAATTGCGAAAATTCCCTTCCGAAATCGCCGGATTGAAGTGCGGTGCCGTGGGGTAACTTGTATAGCGCGGGACCTTCGCGTCAAAAAGACCCATCTCGTTGAGTTGTGTTTTGCTTACCATCCGCGTAGGATTATTCATAAGGATTGGGAAACTCCTTGATTCAGATCAAACGCGCGAAGTAGCAAAATGCACAATCCATTGACGGCTGAAGTTTCGCAAAGCTGCGACGATTGCCCTATTCGGCATAGGGCTGTTTGCGCGCGCTGTGAGGCGGATGAGCTCGAAGTCCTCGACAGTATCAAATATTATCGCGCCTACGAAGCTGGCCAGACGATCCTTTGGTCGGGTGACAGGATGGAGTTTGTCGGCTCGGTTGTGCGCGGCGTCGCCTCGCTCACCCAAACGATGGAAGACGGGCGCACGCAGATGGTTGGCTTGTTGCTTCCGTCTGACTTTGTTGGCCGTCCGGGCCGCGACTCGGCGGCATATGATGTCGTCGCGACAACCGACATTGTCATGTGTTGTTTCCGAAAAAAGCCGTTTGAAGAGATGATGGCGCGCACTCCACACCTCGCTCAACGCTTGTTAGAAATGACGCTTGATGAGCTCGACGCTGCACGCGAGTGGATGCTTGTCTTAGGCCGCAAAACCGCGCGTGAGAAGATTGCTAGCTTGCTGAGTATTATCGCGCGCCGCGACGCGACGCTAAACCTGAGTGCAGGCGCCGGCCCTCTCGAATTTGACTTGCCACTGACACGTGAAGCCATGGCCGACTACCTTGGGCTGACGCTTGAAACAGTCAGCCGCCAGATCAACGCGCTCAAACGTGATGGGGTGATCGAGCTTAAAGGCAAGCGTCACGTTACAGTGCCTGACTTTGATCTGCTGAACGAAGAAGCTGGCGACGATTCCGATGGCGGCATGCTCAGCTAAAGCGTTTCGAGTTCACGCTGTGATCCAACAATAAGTCGAAACGCTTTAATCAGCGCGGCTCTTTTTTCTTTCCCAAAATATCCCGGGGGCGCGGGGGCTGGCCCCCGCACCGGTCGGATTTGCGCAGCAAATTCGAATGCAACCTAGGGTCGACATATTGTTATGATCCAGCAATAAGTCGAAACGCTTTAATGCGCCATGAACACCGGTAGTTTGGATTGCTCCAGCATATAACGTGTCGCTCCCCCCAAGATCGCCTCGCGAAAGCGCGAATGTCCATAGGCGCCCATCACCACCAGATCAGCGTCGATGTCGCCAGCATGGCGCAAGAGCACGTCCGACACTCGCGGCATCGTCTTTGACAAAACGTCGATCTCGGCATGCACACCGTGTCGCGCCAGCCAAACCGACAGCAAGCCGCCCGGATCAGAGCGGTTCGGCCCGTGCTTTGGCGGGTCAATCACCACAACATGCACATTGTCGGCCTGCTGCAAGATCGGCAGCGCCGCACGCACAGCAGCAAGGGCTTCGTCGCTTTCGTTCCAACCGACAACAACTCTTTTTGGTTCAGGGACAGGCTCATTTTTCTCCGGCACCACGATAACAGGCACGCGCGCTTCGAAAAGGGCGGCTTCCACCAGCGCTTCTTGGTCTGGGCCGCGGTCTTTTCCGTAAGGCGTAGGCAGCACCATCAGGTCTGCAAAGCGGGCCCGTCCTGCGGCGTGGCGGCCAATGTCAGCCAGCTGCGCCATGCCCGTGTCGCTCGCCCATCTGAGGGTGGTCAGGTTCAGTCTGGCCTTCACCAGATCTTCAATCTCTTTGGATTCTTCATGAGCCTTATCAATGACTTCCTGCAAAATCATCGCGTTTGCACCAGCGTAGTAGTAGCCAGTTTGGCTGCGATCAACTCCAAGGCAAAGCGCTTCAAGATGCGCATCATGCGTTTCAGCGTATGCCGCAGCATGGGCAAGCAACGGCTGTGCCATTGCCTTGTTGGTTACGGCGGTGAAGATGGTTTTGTAAGACATGTGCAGTCCTCCAACATAGAATTAACATCTATTGCCTAGCGTAGTGGGCGAGGTGACACATTGACGTTGATCACAAAAATCGAAATGACTTCTTGATGCAGATCAAGGCAATAAAGCGCTCATTTGCCGAAAAGGGCGCTAGTCAAATCCCCCTAGTGTGCGGAATCGAATCGCGCGTGGGATAACGAAGGGACGAAACATGGGTAACTACATTAAACTGGTTGTGCTGGGGCTGGTCGCACTTTTTGCGCTCATCGCCGCCAACTTCGGCCGGGACCTGGCCTATCAGGTTAACTTTATAACATTCGCGTTGGCGGCAATCGTGGCTTTTGTCTACACGCTGCGCAACACAGGTGAGCCGGTTTCAACCGTCGATCTGTCGGGCGAATATATGGATGGCGTCGTGCGCGCCGGTGTGATCGCAACAGCCTTCTGGGGTGTTGTTGGCTTCCTTGTCGGGGTCACGATCGCATTTCAACTGGCTTTTCCGGTGCTCAACTTTGATTGGGCGCAAGGCTATGCAAACTTCGGGCGCCTGCGGCCGCTGCACACAAGTGCGGTGATCTTCGCGTTTGGCGGCAACGCGCTTATCGCGACATCGTTCTATGTTGTTCAGCGCACAAGTGCGGCGCGCCTTTGGGGCGGCAACCTTGCATGGTTCGTCTTCTGGGGCTTCCAGCTGTTCATCGTTCTGGCGGCAACGGGCTACCTGCTCGGCGCGACCCAGTCCAAAGAATACGCAGAACCCGAGTGGTATACTGACCACTGGCTCACAATCGTCTGGGTGTCATACCTTGCTGTCTTCATCGGCACGCTGGTGAAGCGCAAAGAGCCACACATCTACGTGGCCAACTGGTTCTACCTTTCGTTTATCCTGACTGTTGCCATGCTTCACCTCGTCAACAACCTGAGCATCCCTGTGAGCATCTATGGCTCAAAGTCGGTTCAAGTGTTCTCGGGCGTACAAGATGCGATGGTTCAGTGGTGGTATGGCCACAACGCCGTGGGCTTCTTCCTCACAGCGGGCTTCCTCGGGATGATGTACTACTTCGTTCCAAAGCAGGCCGAGCGTCCGATCTTCTCGTATAAACTGTCGATCATCCACTTCTGGGCGCTGATCTTCCTTTATATCTGGGCTGGCCCACACCACTTGCACTACACAGCGCTTCCCGACTGGGCTGCAACGCTGGGCATGGTGTTCTCGATCGTTCTCTGGATGCCTTCATGGGGCGGGATGATCAACGGCCTGATGACGCTTTCAGGCGCATGGGACAAACTGCGCACCGATCCGATCATCCGCATGATGGTTATCTCGGTTGGCTTCTACGGCATGTCGACTTTCGAAGGCCCGATGATGTCAATCCGCGCAGTGAACTCGCTTTCACACTACACTGACTGGACAATCGGCCACGTGCACTCTGGTGCGCTCGGTTGGAACGGGATGATCACTTTCGGTGCTCTCTACTTCCTTGTCCCGAAACTGTGGAACAAAGAGCGGCTTTACAGCCTCAGCCTCGTAAGCTGGCACTTCTGGCTCGCCACAATCGGCATCATCCTTTACGCGGCATCCATGTGGGTGACGGGTATTATGGAAGGCCTGATGTGGCGTGAAGTTGACGCAAACGGTTTCCTCGTGAACTCGTTCGCCGACACTGTAAGTGCGAAGTTCCCAATGTATGTGGTCCGTGGACTTGGGGGGCTTATGTTCCTCGGCGGCGCGCTCATCATGTGCTACAACCTTTGGATGACAGTTAAGCGTTCGCCGGCCGTAGAAGCCACGAACCATGTCGTTCCTGCAGAATAAGGAGGGCTAATAGAATGGCTATTCTTGATAAACACGGCGTCATCGAGCGTAACGTTACGCTTCTTGCGATCTTCGCCTTCCTCGTAGTCACCATCGGCGGCATTGTGCAGATTGCACCGCTGTTCTGGCTGGAAAACACAATTGAGGATGTGGAGGGCATGCGCCCCTACACCCCTCTGGAGCTGACCGGACGTGATATTTACATCCGCGAAGGCTGCTATGTGTGCCACAGCCAGATGATCCGCCCGATGCGGGACGAAGTGGAGCGTTACGGCGACTACAGCCTCGCGGCTGAAAGCCAGTACGACCACCCGTTCCAGTGGGGCTCAAAGCGCACAGGGCCAGACTTGGCCCGTGTTGGCGGCCGCTACTCTGACGACTGGCACGTTGACCACATGCGCAACCCGCAATCGGTTGTTCCGGAATCAGTGATGCCGAAATACGGCTTCCTTGAGAACAAAATGATCGACGGCAAATACGTGGAAGATCTGATCTCAACCCATGCGTTCGTTGGTGTGCCTTACACTGACGAGATGATCGCAAGTGCTCAGGCTGACTTTAAAGCCCAAGCAGACCCCGACAGTGACTATGACGGGCTGATCGAGCGCTACGGTGAGAAAGTATCTGTGCGAAACTTTGACGGCGCCGCTGGTATTTCAGAAGCTGATGCTCTGATCGCCTACCTGCAAATGCTCGGTACGTTGGTTGATTTCTCAACCTTCACTGCCGACGTGAGCCGCTGAGGAGAGACCAATGGAAACATATTCTCTACTTCGTGAATTTGCCGACAGCTGGATGTTGCTTTTGTTGTTCGCTTTCTTCTGTGGGATGGCCCTTTGGGTCTTCCTGCGGCCGGGCAGCACCAAGACCTACAACGACATAGCAAACATCCCGTTCCGGCATGAAGACAAGCCTACGCCTGCCAAGAAATCTAGCGGCGAAAAGGAGGCCTAAGACATGGCTAAGAAACCAGTACAAAAACAAGAGGTCGAGACCACTGGCCACAGCTGGGACGGGATTGAAGAATTCAACAACCCGCTTCCAAAGTGGTGGCTCTACACCCTGTATGTCTGCATCATTTGGGCGGTTTGGTATTCTATCGCTTACCCGGCATGGCCAGGCATCAAGAGCGCAACAGCGGGTTACCTCGGTTGGTCAACGCGCGCTCTCGTCGCGGAAGAAATTGCTGAAGTTGAGGGCCGTAACGCGGCGATCAACGAAAAGCTGGCGACAGTTGAGCTTGCCTCGATCGCAACAGACCCTGAGCTGAAAACCTACGCTACATCTTCAGGCGCGGCCGTTTTCAAAACATGGTGTGCACAGTGCCACGGCTCAGGCGCCGCTGGCGCGGTTGGCTACCCCAACTTGCAAGACGATGACTGGCTCTGGGGCGGTTCTGTGGAAGAGATCCGTACAACTGTTGCTCACGGCATTCGCCAAGAGACAGATGACGACACGCGCTTCTCGGAAATGCCAGCCTTTGGGGACGACTACCTCGAGCCTGAGCAGATCGACGCGGTTGTGAACTACGTCATGTCACTTTCCGGCGAGCCAAAAGACGCAAGCGTTGTCGCGGCCGGTATGGAAGTCTTCGCTGAAGACTGCGCCTCGTGCCACGCCGAAGACGGCACTGGCGACCGTGAGCAAGGCGCGCCTAACCTGACTGACGCGATCTGGCTCTATGGCGGCGACTACGACACTGTCAAAGAGACTGTCACGTTCTCGCGTTTTGGCGTGATGCCAGACTGGAACGAACGCCTCACAGAAGCGCAAGTACGCGCTGTGGCGACATATGTTCACCAACTTGGTGGTGGTGAATAAGAGAATTCCGGAGGCCTTCGGGCCCCCGGAGTAAGGCATCGGCCCTTCCGTCCTGTTCGCGCGTTTCCTGGAAGGCCGATGTCTGTTTAACACAAAATACCACATTGCGAAGGCCAAGGGCTAAAGCCTTTGGCCTTTTCGCTATTTCGGCCAGTCGGGCTTTGCCCAAAGCGGCTTGCGCAAGCTCACCTACTTTTGAGGCGAACCAGAGGTTCATCTCGACATGCACTGAGGTCTGTTTTACGGACTTTGTGCCGCATTGTGCCCGCCCCGTGCCGCTCGGTAAATCGACGCTATGGCTTTGAGATTGGGCCACACCATCAACTGGAGGTAAACCTTATGAAGTGGCTTCAACGTGCGGCGATCGCCGAGGGCCTGACGCTCATAGCATTGGTGTGCATCGCTGTGCCGCTCAAGTACTGGGCGGGCCTGCCTGGGCTGGTTTCAATCATAGGGCCGATCCATGGTGCCGCCTTTGTCGGTTTCGTGATCATGATCTCTTATGGCTTGAACGCAAAGCTGATTGGGGCATGGGGCGCCCTGCGCCTTCTTATCGGCGCGCTGATCCCTTTTGGCGGCTTTGTGAACGAACGCTGGCTGAGCCGCCTCTCCGAGAGCCCTTCCGCGTAAGAGTAAGAAGCCGTTGCCTTAGGCTCCTGACCCTAACCTTCTCAGAACGTCGGTTGCGCTCCGCTGCTGCAACTGCGGCACCCGCCAAAATGAGAGGCGCGGCAAGGATGAAGCTCGTGGACAGGCTGAGGCGGAAAATGAACAAGTCCGCTAGAACTGGCCAACACAGGGCCAGATACTCAAAGGGAGCAAGCCAACCGAGACAGTTAGGCTGCCTCTTGGGCCGCGGCTGGGAAGGCCGTGCCTAGGGCAAGCGCCGTGGCGCAGGCAAGCCTTGAAAGGTATGACATGAGGGTTTCCTTTAAGTTCTGGAGTTAAGTATGAAAGCTGTGGAGTGCCGATCACGCGAAAGCGTTTTGGTTTCGGCGTTGGAGAGACGCTGAAGCGCTTCTTCTGCAGTCAAGCCTTTGGCACGCGATTTGGCCCAAACGCGGTGAACCGAGGCTGCAGACCATGGCAACGCGGCCTGAGCGACCCAATGGCGCACGGGTGGCGGCAATTGGTCAAAAGCATCCATCGGACTTCCAGAGCGCTTTTTCCGCCGCAGGCTGCTCTTTCCGAGATTGCAGGTCATACGGGGCCTTCCGGATCAAAGATCGGGTCCAAGACCAGCACAAGGCGCGTTTCGCCAGTCCCCTCAATCGGGGGAGAACGGTGCAAGAGGCCCGCCTCTGGCTCTGGCGGCCAAAGTGTACCACGAAGAAAAATGGGGGCACCTGTTGGAGCTGTGAAGATTTTCTCTGGATCTTCGCCTGCTCTGGAGGTTCCGTATTGCGTGCCTGTCCCGCGATAAGTGCAGACCAGCCTGCCATTGATTGCATCAAGGTGAAACTTCCGGCAGGCGTTTGTTGCAACAGCCTCTAGTCGAAGCCGAAGAAAGGTAACTTGCATGAGGTCGGCAAAGTGTTGCGCCAGACTGTCGATATCATTGATCAGCCAATCAAGCGGCTCTCCCTTCGGCATTCCAGCGATGTCGCAGAGATGCTCGGTCGTTTCCCGGATTGCATTTGCTTGCAAGACAACCCGCCCGCTGGGCAGAAGCCCTGCATCTAGCGAAGCAAGCCATGCAATGGCAGCCATCGGCACATCACGCCGCCAGAGCGCGGCTGCGCAAGCCGGCTCACGAAAGCTTTTCAAGCCTCGTGCATCGCGCAGAACGCTGACGCCAGCGGGCTGATCAGCGGATATAGATGTGGCGATGTTCATGCGGCATCTTCTGCATGTCGCCAGCCCGGGAATGGGTCGGGTATATCGAGAGGCAAGGCATCGGGCCCAGCCGCCAGCACAGATGGAACAAGGCAAGCATCAAGTTTTGACTTTAGCGCAGGCCAATCTATGCCCGCGCCAATGAAGACAAGTTCCTGCCGTCGGTCTCCCCATGGTTCCTGCCAATGCTGCTGCATGTAATCCCGTGCAGAGGCGTGATCTGGCCAACGCGCCTCGGGGACAGAGGCCCACCAGGTACCTATCGGTTTGACACTCGAAAGCGATCCGGCCAGAGAAAACTCGGCCACCCACTCGGGGCGCGTGGCAAGCCAGAAGTGCCCCTTGGCACGGATCACACCGGGCATGTCACCGTTCAAAACCGCGAGGATTTTCTCTGGGATGAAGGGCGCGCGCGCACGGTAGACGTAGGATGCGACGCCGTATTCCTCGGTTTCGGGCACGTGGTCTTCAAACCCATAAAGCTCTTTGGCCCACATCGGATGCTCATGCGCCTTGTCGAAGTCGAAAAGCCCGGTGTCGAGTATCCTGTTCGCGGCGACTTCCGAGTGATTGGTCTCAATGATCTTGGTATCCGCATTGAGGCTTCGGATGATTTTGCGGGCCGCATCAACCTGTTCTTCGGTTGCATCGGCCACCTTGTTCAGGATCACAACGTCGGCAAATTCCATCTGATCGGTGAGCAAATGCACCAGCGTGCGCTCATCCTCATCGCCCATGATCTCGCCGCGGTCGCGCAGGAAATCGTGGCTGGAGAAGTCTTTGAGCAAGTTCACAGCGTCGACGACAGTCACCATCGTGTCGAGCCGCGCAACATCCATCAGGCTTTCGCCGAACTCGTCGCGGAACTCGAACGTGGCTGCAACAGGCAGTGGCTCGGAAATCCCCGTGCTCTCGATCAGCAGATAGTCAAACCGCCGTTCCGCTGCCAATCGTTTCACTTCTTCGAGAAGATCGTCGCGCAACGTGCAACAGATGCAGCCGTTGGACATCTCGACAAGCGTCTCATCCGTGCGGCTCAGTTCCGTGTCGGCACGAACGAGGTCGGCGTCTATGTTCACCTCTGACATGTCGTTGACGATAACCGCCACGCGCCGCCCCTCGCGGTTGTTTAGCACGCGGTTCAGTAAGGTGGTTTTGCCCGCGCCCAAAAATCCGGACAAGACGGTGACGGGAAGCCGGTTATCTGACATATGTGATCTCCATTGCGTGTTGTGTCGATCACGCAACTTACGTAGTTACTAGACCAATGCAACCGCAAATGTTACATATGAATTCGACTTGGAGAAATCTCGCGCATGAAACGGAACAGCCGCCTATCTCTTGCCCTGCACACGCTCAGCCACATGGCGAGTGACTCCGACCGCGTGCGGACATCTGCAGACATTGCAGATCATGCTGGAACCAATCCCGTGGTCGTGCGCCGTGTGCTTGGAAAACTCCGCGAAGCAGGCCTTTTATCGTCGGAAAAAGGGCACGCCGGAGGTTGGCGATTGGCCAAGCCAGCTAACAGTATCACACTCGCAGATGTCTACTTGGCGCTTGATGAGCGGCTTGTATCAGGAAACGACAGCGACGCCGAGCCATCGCTTTGCAGCGTCGAAACACGCCTCCAAACGCGCATTTCTGAAGTCCTCGATGAAGTCGAAGAGAGCCTTGTGCAACGGCTACGCGAAACGAAAATCAGCGACGTTCACCCAAAATCGTGCAGCTATTGCGATAGCTGAGCGCTGTTTTTGATTCGTGCTGAATCAGCGCAGCCCCCGCGCTTTCAATGCCGAACTTGAGGAACACAACGGCAAGGCAGATGAACGTTTGCTTCGCCCCCAAATAGACAGCTGCAAATCGTTGATGGCGCCGGGCAATGCGCCTTCTGAAGTAGCGCCAATGGTCCGTACCCGAACGCCGTTCTCATACAGCGAGACATTTGTATGGCCTGTAAGGAAGGAACTTGGGCTCTCTTCCCTCCGCCTTCTATTCATTACTTATACCTATTACCTTACTCCTCCCCATCCTAACAGCAATAGCCCTGTAACACCTGCTACAGGGTAGTCTTCTCTAGCACTGTGGCATGGACCTTGAGCGACATGGGAGGGGCGGCCCTCTCGCTGGGGCGGAAACTGGGGCATAACGTGGGGATCTCAGGTAGCCGGCACGCCCTGAGTGTCTTATCTAGTTACTATCTGGAGAGTTTGGCTGGGATGGTAGGATTCGAACCTACGATCTACTGTACCAAAAACAGTTGCCCTACCGCTAGGCCACATCCCAACTCTGAGGCGCTAGTTACTCGGCCTTTGCCGCGCTTTCAAGACGGATTGTGAAAATTTTTGCAACTCTTGTGCTCAACTGCGCTCTATTCGCGAATTTCTGCGTCTTTCACGCCCCAAAGCGCGGCTTTTGGCGCCCAGCCTTTGTAGCCACCGGCGTTCAGGCGGCACCAATCGGCTGTGCAAGCGCCGAGTCGCGCGATTACGCCCATTTCAAGCCTTGCGCTGATTTGGGTTTGCGGGTCGGGGCGGATGTGCAGTGACACGAGGTCTTTTTCGATGATCACATTGCGAGACCCTGACAACAGCGAATAATGCACCCAGCCCCCCGCACCGTCGCGGTCGCGCACGCGGCGCCAGTGGCCATATTCGGCGGTGACTTCAACTGGCATGCCTTTGCGGCGAAACACCCAGTCGATCTTGTGAGACAGCGACGGGCCGCGCCTGACGTTGCACTCGTCAGACTTGATCGAGACAAACCGTGGAATAGGCAGGTTGGTTACGCTGCCGCGCTCTCGCACAGGTAACTCCTCCGCAAATGCCGTGCCAGACAGCAAGCCAAAAGCTATCAGAAAGCTTATCAATAGTGTTCTCATGGGGCTGCCCCGCGTTGCCGCAACTTGTTTTTTGCGCAAGGTTCTTGTGCCTCGGCGTTCTATCGGTCAATTTGACAGCAACACGCAGAAAAGAAAAGCAAAGGAAGCATGCCAATGCCATCAGGACGCCTAAGTGTTGTCGTGACGCGACGCCTCCCCGAAGCGGTCGCAACTCGGATGAAGGAACTCTTTGACGTGCAGCTGCGCGAAGATGACGCTCCGATGAGCCGAGATGAGCTTGCGCAAGCGATGACCAAAGCTGACGTTCTGGTGCCCACGCTGACCGATGAAATTGATGCGCAGCTTCTGGCGCGAGCGGGCGACAGGCTCAAGCTGATCGCCAACTACGGCGCAGGGTTTGACCACATTGATGTTTCCAGCGCGCGCCAACGCGGCATTCTGGTGTCAAACACGCCCGGCGTGTCGGCGGATGACACGGCTGATATGACGATGGCTTTGATGATGGCGGTGACGCGCCGCATCCCGGAAGGGCTCGGCATGATGAAAGAGGGGGGCTTTTCGGGCTTCAGCCCGACTGCGCTGCTCGGCACGCGGATTGGCGGTAAGCGCATCGGCATTCTGGGCATGGGCCGTGTTGGCCAAGCCGTGGCGCGGCGCGCACAAGCTTTTGGCATGCAGATACACTATCACAACCGCAAGCGGCTGCGCGACGAAACCGAAAGCGCGCTTGAGGCCACCTATTGGGAGAGCCTTGATCAGATGGTCGCGCGGATGGATGTGATCTCGGTTAACTGCCCGCATACACCTTCGACATTTCACTTGATGAACGCACGCCGCCTCAAACTGATGAAGCCGAGTGCTGTGTTGGTGAACACATCTCGTGGCGAGGTGATCGACGAGAATGCGCTGACGCGGATGCTCAAGGCTGGCGAAGTCGCCGGTGCCGGGCTTGATGTGTTTGAGCACGGTGGTGAAGTGAACGCCGACTTGCGCGCGTTGGATAATGTTGTGCTCTCGCCGCATATGGCCAGCGCCACGCTTGAAGGGCGGCTGGAAATGGGTGAAAAGGTGATCATCAACATCAAGACATTTGACGACGGGCATCGCCCGCCAGATCAGGTCGTGCCGTCTATGCTCTAGGGCCATGCCTTGGGTTGTGACGCTTTAAAGTATCGAGTTTGCAGGTTTGAAGCAGGCCCTGTCGCAGGTTGCGCGAGGGGCGGAATTGGAGATGCGAACATGAAGTTTTTGAGCTGGCTTGTGGCGGGGTTTTGCCTTGCCGGACCTGCCTTTGCCCAAGAGGCTGCGGATTCTGTAGCGCCCGAAACCGCCACGGCGCTGGGAGAGGTTTCGCTCAGCGAAGCCGTCGCGGCGGCGCAGTCGGCAAAGGCCTCGGGTGTGTCCGTGAAGGCGCAAAGCTGGATGGTCTCTGTGGCCAACCCATATGCCGCTCAGGCAGGGGCGAAAGTGCTTCAAGACGGGGGGACTGCGGCTGACGCTATGGTGGCGGTTCAAGCCGTGCTCGGGCTTGTCGAGCCGCAAAGTTCGGGGCTTGGTGGCGGCGCATTCCTGCTTTGGTATGATGCTGCCAGTGGCAAGCTGACCAGCCTTGATGGGCGCGAAAAAGCACCGCTCTCTGCGCACCCCACTTTGTTTCAGGACGCTGATGGCACGCCTTTGAAGTTTTTTGATGCCGTTGTTGGCGGCCGCTCTGTTGGGGTGCCGGGCACGCCTGCACTCATGCAAGAAGCGCACCGCCGCTGGGGCAAAGCCAAATGGGCGGGCCTTTTTTCAGGCGCTATCGAGCTGGCGGTTGACGGCTTTGAGGTTTCGCCGCGGATGGCCGAAATGGTTGCGAATGATGTCAGCCGCCTTGGCCGCGATGCGACTGCCCGCGCCTATTTTTTGCCAAGGGGTTTTCCCGTACGCGCTGGTGAAACACTGAAGAACCCAGCCTATGCCGACAGTCTTCGTGCCCTAGCAGGGATGGGCGTTGGCCCGTTTTACACGGGCAAGATTGCCAAGGAGATCGTCGCAAAAGTGCAGGGCGATCCTAACAACCCGGGTGTGCTCGCCGAGATCGACTTTGCGCTCTACGAGGTGCTTGAGCGCGCGCCTGTTTGCGCCGCTTATCGTGGCCACGAAATCTGCGGAATGGGGCCGCCATCCTCGGGCGGGCTGACAGTCGGCCAGATTTTGGGCATGCTGGAGCAGCACGACATGACCGATGCGCAAGACGCCAACGCTTGGCGGCTCTTGGGCGACGCCAGCCGCCTCGGGTTTGCCGATCGTGGCCGCTATATTGCCGACAGTGACTATGTGCCTGTCCCGACACAAGGCCTGCTTGCGCCGGATTATTTGGCCAAGCGTGGCGCGTTGCTGGGCGGGCCGCTTGCCCTCACCGACGTGCAGCCGGGCCAGCCTGAGTTTGACCATAGCCACAACCAAGCTGACGACGAGGCGATAGAGCTGCCCTCGACTTCGCATATCTCGATTGTTGACAGCTTTGGCAACGCGCTGTCGATGACGACAACGATTGAGAACGCCTTCGGCTCGCGGCTCATGATCGGAGGATTTCTGCTTAACAACGAGCTGACAGATTTCTCGTTCCGCAGCCACAAAGATGGCGTGCCTATCGCCAACCGCGTTGAGCCGGGCAAGCGCCCGCGCAGCTCGATGGCGCCGACGATTGTGCTGAAAGACGGCAAGCCTGTGGTGGTTGTCGGCAGCCCCGGCGGCTCGCGGATCATCCCCTATGTGGCCAAGACGCTCATCGCGCACCTCGACTGGGGGCTGAACGCACAGCAAGCCGTCGCGCTGCCACACTTGGTCAACCGCTTTGGCGCTTATGACGTGGAAAAGGGCACATCGGCGCATGCCCTTGCAGCCCCCCTGCAAGAGCTTGGCTACGAGGTTAACATCCGCGCGCTCAACTCAGGGATACACATGATTGTGCTGAGCAAAGAGGGCCTGTCTGGCGGCGCAGACCCGCGCCGCGAAGGCATTGTTTTGGGAGAATAGGCACATATTTTTCTGCAAATAGGCCGATTGTTGCCTCAATTTCTCGGTATGTTTGAGCCAAATTATTCATTCGGATACTGGGGTAAACAAATGTCTAGAACTGCTGCACTTTCATTTCTGGCCATCGCAAGCTTTACGCTCGCGGGCGCAGACTATTACGTTCAGGCTAAAGCTGCCAAGCAAAGCTTCAAAACCTATGGGTTGAGTAACTACAAAGAAAACGTCACCGAACGTGTCAGCGCGCTGAGAGAGCCGCAGACAGGCGATGTCTACGCTTCAAATACGCAGAAACCGTCGAGTGAGATTGGCCGCATCAAGACGCAGGCTCAAGTTGAAGCTGAGCGCAAACGTGAGCTCGACGAGGTGATCCCCGAAGTTTGGGAGCATCTCTCCAGCGCCGATAAAGACGGCTTCAAACTTCCGCAGACAGGCCACATGCGCAAATCGAAGGGGATAAGCTTCAAGCGCGTGCAGGTGAAGAAAAACAATCCTTAGAGGCTCTCAGAAAGTGCCGCTGTGGCTGGCCTGTAGCCCTAACAAGGGCGTTTGACGGCACCAACCACTGCTCAACCACTGCTCAGCCACGGGTTACATGCCTTGGGAGTCGTTTTTTTCCCAAACGGGTCGGGAGTCTGCGCTGCTGCGCGCGTGCGATGCGTCATATCATGTGCAACGCATTCCAAGGGAGTCGGCGCATGAAAACTCAAGTTAAAGCACTCGTTGTTGGCGGCGGTGCCGTCGGCACCTCTATTGCTTATCACCTTGCCAAAGCGGGCTGGGATGATGTCATGCTGATCGAGCGTGACGAGCTGACATCAGGCAGCACATGGCACGCGGCGGGCCTTTTGCCGCTGTTCAACATGTCCTACGCGACGACGCATATCCACAAATACTCGGTCGATTTTTACAAATCCCTTGAGGAAGAGACTGGCCTCAACGCGGGCTTTGCTGTGGTGGGCAACCTGCGGATGGCGCAGACGCAAGAGCGTATGGACGAGTATATGCTCTATGCCTCGACTGCCGAAACTTGCGGCGTGCCTTATGAGTGGCTCACACCTGACGAGATCAAAACGCGCTGGCCGCTCATTCACACCGATGACCTCAAAGGCGCGATCTATCACAACACCGATGGCTACATTAACCCCGCCGATGTGACGATGGCGATGGCCAAAGGCGCGCGTCAGCACGGGGCCGTCATCGAGCGTCGCTGGCAGGCAGATGCCTTCCACTGGACAGGCACGCATTGGGAGGTGACCTGCACCAAAATGGTCGAAAAAGGCGGGAACCTTGTAGCCTCTGACGAGCAGGTGGTTGTCACAGCCGAGCACGTCGTCACGGCGTCAGGCAACCACGCGCAGCGCACCGCCAAGATGCTTGGTATCAAGATGCCAGCCATTCCGGTCGAGCACACGTTTATCGTGATGGACCAAGACCCTGAGCTGGTGAAATACCGCGCGGCGGGCAACCCAGAGCACCCCGTTGTGCGCGATGCTGACAGCCAGTCTTATGCGCGTGAAGAGCGTGGCGGCTGGATCTTGGGGATCTACGAAAAAGACGCGCCCGCGCGCTTTGAGCACGGTGTACCAGACAGCTTCCGCGCTGACCTGTTCCCGCTCGATCTTGACCGTATTGCAGAGCAATATATGGCGATGGCCGAGCGTGTGCCGTCTTGCGCGGACTCGGGCCTCAAGGACGACTTTAACGGCCCGATCTGCTACACGCCCGACGGCAACCCGCTGGTTGGGCCTGCGCCCGGCCTGCACAACATGTGGCTGGCTGAGGGCTTCAGCTTTGGCATCACCGCGGCGGGCGGGACGGGCTACTACCTCGCGCAGATGATGGTCGATGGCGAGGCCGAGATCGACATGGCGTCGCTTGACCCGAAACGCTATTCGCAAAGCTGGATGACGACAGAGTTCGCTGCGCGCAAGAACGAAGAGTGCTATGATCACGTCTATGTTTTGCACCACCCTGATGAGGAGCGCCCGGCTGCACGGCCCCTGCGCACAGCGCCTGCGTTTGACCGCCAAAAAGCCCGTGGGGCGCAGTTTGGCTGGGTCAACGGCTGGGAGCGCCCGAACTACTTCGGCCCGCTTGATGCGCCTGAGAGTTTCGACCACGACGCGCGCTCTTTCCGCCGTGGCGGTTGGTGGCAGCACGCGGTTGACGAGGCAAAAGCGATCCGCGACGGCGTGGGCCTTGTTGATGCGACAGCCTTCACCAAACATGTCGTAAAAGGCCCCGGCGCGACGCAGTTTCTTGACTGGTTCACCTGCAACAAACTGCCCCGCGTTGGCCGCATCAACCTGACCTACGCGCTCACCAGTCACGGCACGACGCGCACGGAATACACCATCGTGCGCAACGGCGAAGACAGCTACTACCTCGTCTCGGCGGGCGCCTGGACAGAATACGACGCCGACTACCTGCGCAAAGCGGCGGCCTCAAAAATGGACGCGTTCGGCTATATCGAAATTCAGGATGTCACGACGCAATGGGGCGTTTTCGCCATCGCCGGGCCAAAGTCGCGCGATGTTTTGAAAGAGGTGATTGTTGACGCCGACCCTGAAACGGCGCTGTCAAACAAGCGCTTTCCTTGGCTGTCAGCGCGCCAGATCGAGCTGGGCATGTGCCCTGTCAACGCGATCCGCGTGGCCTATACGGGCGAGCTGGGTTGGGAGCTGCACCACCCGATGGAGATGCAGAACTACCTGTTCGATCTGCTCGAAAAGGCAGGCGAAAAGCACGGCATGAAACTGGTTGGCGCGCGCGCGCAAAACTGGCTGCGCCAAGAGAAAAGCTACCGCGCTTTTGGCAACGAGCTTGGCCGCGACGCGACGCCCGCCGAGGCAGACTTGCCGCGCTTCATTGACCTTGAGAAAGACTTCCACGGCAAGGAGGCGATGGTCGCTGCGGGCATCCGCTCCAAGGCTTGCACGCTGCTTATCGACGGGCCTGACGACGCTGATCCATGGGGCCACGAAGTGCTCTACACACTCGACGGAACCCGCGCAGGGCGGCTGACATCGGGCGGCTACTCGGTGGCGTTCGGAAAGTCGATCGGCATGGGCTATGTGACGCCGGAACTGGCTGTTGAGGGCACTCAACTACGGGTGAAAATGCAAGACAAGCTTTGGGATGCGGTTGTGACGTGTGACAGCCCGTATGACCCGACGAACGCAGCTATTCGCAAGGATGGGTGAGTGTTCGAATTTGCAAAGCAAATCCGACCTAGCGGGGGGCTAGCCCCCCGCACCCCCCAGGATATTTCTGGAAAGAGGAAGGGTTAGCGGGCGCGTTGCTTTAACCAGCGTTTCCAAGCTTTTCGATTGCCGTTGAACAGGTTGATGTCAACGCCACCTTGGATGCCGTCAATCAGCCCTGTGCTGGTATATTGCCAGAACTGCCATTTTTGGCTTGGGTAGGCTTCGGCGGGTGTCTTGGCGGTTGTGCGCAGCCAGAACTCGACGCCTTTGAGGCGGCCCAAGTCGTTGTCTTTGAAAAAGCCCGGCGTCGTGTAGACCACTGGCCGCTGGCCATAGTGCTTTTCTAGAATGTTCATGAACGTCGCCATGTTGCGCCGCACGTCGCGGGCGGGCGGGCGCAGCTTGCAGGTTGGCGAAAACGGGTTCCACTCCATGTCAAGCACGGGTGGCAAAGCTCCGCGTGTCTTGGGAACATTCTTGATGAACCAGCGCGCTTGCACACGGGCAGGGGTGCAGAAATAGTAGAAGTGATAGGCGCCCACAGGCACGCCCGCGCGGCGCGCACCGCGCCAGTGTGACGTGAACATCGGGTCAAGCAAGTCACCGCCTTCTGTTGCTTTGACAAAGGCGAAGCTTACGCCTGCCTTACGGGCGCGCCGCCAGTTGATGCTTTGTTGAAAGCGTGCAGCGTCGATGCCATGGATCGGATATTTGTGTGGCGCGCGGCTGTTAAAATCAACCGGGTCTTTGTCGTCAAACCGTGGGCCCGCGAGGGCAGGCGCAGTGAGCGCGGGGGCGGCGAGCAGTAAAACCAGTGCAAAAATGCGGAACATGAAAAAGACCCTGAAATGAGTTTGAATATCCTCTCAGGGTCTAGGGTTGCGCGCGGCCAGTCAACCGACTTCATGGCGCGCGCGGATATGTGCCGAATTCGTTAGTCTGAAAGCTCGTCAAAACACTCAAGCGCTTTGGCGGCATACATCATAGCGGGGCCGCCGCCCATCTGGATGGTCATGCTGAGCACATCGCCGACTTCGTCACGTGTGGCACCGGCTTTGATCAGCGTTTCGACGTGCAACACAATGCAAGCCTCACATTTTTGTGTCACGGCGATGCCCAGAGCGATGAACTCTTTGGTTTTAAACTCAAGCACGCCGCCTTCTTTGACGGCCTTGCCAAGTGCGCCAAAAGCGCGGGTTGTGTCGGGGATGGTTTTGTTAAGCCCGCGCAACTGGTTGCGGGTGCCGTCGAGTTTGTCTTGCCAAGTCACATGCTATTCCTTCGATGTATTTCGCAACAGGAACACCATGTTTGCCGTCACGAGACTTTGACTCAGATCATGCTCTGCTCAGAATACGCGCTTTGCGACAAAAGACATGTTGTTGGCAGGCATTTCCAACACCTGCACAAGTTCCATTCCCGAAGCTTGGATCCATTCGATGATGTCCCAGTCGTCCTTGTAGCCAATGTCGCTGTCTTCTCCGCGCAGTTTTGCGTCAAACGCCGCGTCACCCTCCGAGGTTGTCTCGCCGTCGCGCAGGAACGGGCCGTAGAGGTGCAATACGCCACCAACCGCCAGAGCTTGGCCTGCTTCGCGGATCAGGATGCGCGCTTCGTCTTCAGAGATGAGGTGCAAAAGGTTGGCGAGCGTAACAAGCGCTTGGCCTGTGTGGGGTTTGCCCCAGCCCGTTTGCGTGGCGGCTAGGGGTTTTGCCGGGGCGATGTTCGCGAGCCCGGCTTGAACGGCGTAGGCGTCGATACTGGCGCGGCGCTCAGCGTCGATCTCGGTTGGCTGCCAATGCAGTTGCGGGATGCGTTCGGCAAGCACGGCAACGTGCTGCCCTGTGCCTGAGGCAAGCTCAAGTGCTGTGCCTGCCTCGGGGGCGTGCTCGCAAAGTACCTCTGCTATCGGGCCTATGTTTTTGGCAGCCGACGGTGCAAACAACTTTGCTCCATCAAGGGTTTCGGCAAAGCTGGCAATGGCCGACAAATCACGCGGTGTAGACATCATGCAAACCTTTCAGGGCTGAGGGCGGCAACGGTGCCGGCGTCCAGCTCGGAGGCGCGACCAAGGATCAGATCAGCCGCCAGAAGGCTCGCGGCGGGGGCTGTCTGGAAGCCATAACCACCTTGGCCAGCATGCCAGAAGAAACCAGCATTGTCTGATGCATGGCCGATCGTTAGGTGTCTGTCTGGCGAGAAAGTGCGCAGACCTGCCCAGTTGGCCTCAAGCCGCGCGACAGGCTCGGTGACAAGCGCCTCATAGCGCGCGAGGCCCTCGGCGAGCACCATGTCGTCGGCCCAAGCGTCCATCGGCGGTTGCGGGTCTTCCTCGGCGGGCGAGACGATAAGTGAGCCGGCGTCTGGCTTGGCATACCAGCTTTCGCCGACGCCAAAGAACATCGGCCATGTGCTCACATCCAAGCCGCCCGGCGCAGGGATACGCGCCATCGAACGACGCAGCGGGGTGAAGCCAAGCGGGGCCACGCCCGCGAGCTTGGCGATCTCGTCAACCCAAGCACCGGCGGCGTTGACAATCAGTGCAGCCTCAAAGGTTCCCGCCTCGGTGTGCACCGCCCAAGCGCCTGCGCCTCCGGTGATGGCTGTCACTCTTGCCTTGGTGTGCAACGTGCCACCATGCGCGCGCAGCTCGCGGGCAAAGTCTTGCACCATCTTGTCTGTGTCGATGTCCCATGCGTCAGGGTGAAACGAGGCATGGGCAACCTGCGCAACATCAAGCACGGGCACCTTCGCCAAGGCTTCATCAGGGCTGATAAGCTCAAGCAGAAGCTTCGCCGTGTCAGCCTCAAACTGCGCGCGCTCCTCGGCGCGCGCAGCGATCATCAAGCCTCGCGGGCTGAGGTATCCGCCGTCGCGAAAATAGCCCGCGCTGGCTTTGCTCAAAGCGACCGTGGTGTCGAGCCCATAGTTGCTCTCGTAAAGCGCCGCCGAGCGGCCTGAGGCGTGGTAGGCCAAAGCGCCTTCAGCCTCCAAAAGCGTCACGCTTGCATGCGGAGCCAAACGTGCCGCAATAGACGTGCCCGCAATGCCGCCGCCAATAACGATGATGTCTGTCATGTGTTTTGCCTTGTTTTAAAGTCAAACCCGTCGGGAAACTGGATAAGCCGATAGAGACACAGCGCATAGAGTGCCGTGATGGGGGTGAGCAACACTTCGAAGGTGGTTATTGAAAACAAGCCGCCGATGGTGTTGAAAACCACGAAGTAAAACAAGACCCACTTGATCTTGTCGATCAGGCCAGCGGCGCGCGGCGCAGTAACATAGCCAGCAGCCACAGAACCCGCCAGCATCAGCAACAAGTTAAGCACAATCGCGAGGGCTTCGAGCGGGTAGAATGTCGCGCCTGTCAGCCGCCCGCCCCAGACGATGTTCTTGGGCAGGATGCCGACAAGAATAAGCGCGTGGAACACTAGGAAGAGAGCAGGCAAGATGATCAGAACCCTGCAAGCTGCGCGTGGGCTGAGTTTTTGAATATGGGTGTGAAGTGTCAGTATCATATTGTGTGTAACTTATAAGAAAGGCCCCGCACTTGGCGAGGCCTTTCCAGTTTTTGCGGTAAGCAAAACTTACTCGGGAATATCGCCAACAATGCCTTCAACGAAGAAGTTCATGCCAGCAAGGCCATCGTCGCTATAGTCTTGCGCTGTTTCGCCTTCTTTCAGCCAGACCGAGCCGTCTTGTTTGTTGAGCGGGCCAGTAAAGGCGTGGTAGCTGCCGTCCGCCAATGCGGCTTTCATGGCGAGGGCTTCGGCTTTTACGTCGGCAGGCACTTTGTCGGTGATGTCACCGATGCCAACCATGCCAGCGCCGATGCCGTCCCATGTGCTTTTGCTTTCCCACGTGCCGTCCATAACCGCTTTAACACGGCTGATGTAGTAAGGCGCCCAGTCGTCGATGATCGAGCTTACGCGCGGGCCGTCTTTGAACTCAGACATGTCTGACGCTTGGCCAAAGCCGATCACGTTGCCAGCCGCTTCAGCCGCAGCCAGTGGCGCGGTTGAGTCAGTGTGCTGCAAGATTACGTCAGCGCCTTGCTCGATCAGAACTTTGGCAGCGTCGGCTTCTTTGGCAGGGTCAAACCAAGTGAAGGCCCAGACGATCTTGAACTCGACGTCAGGGTTAACTTTCTTGGCGTGGATATAGGCCGAGTTGATGCCACGGATAACTTCGGGGATCGGGAAGGAGCCGATGTAGCCGACGATGTTTGACTTGGTCATCTTACCGGCGATGTGGCCCTCAATGGCGCGGCCTTCGTAAAAGCGCGCTGAGTAAACCGAGACGTTGTCGGCTTGCTTATAGCCTGTCGCGTGCTCGAACTTCACATCGGGGAACTTCTTGGCCACGTTGATCGTTGGGTCCATGTAGCCAAACGATGTGGTGAAGATCAGGTCAGCGCCTTGAAGCGCCATCTGTGTCATAACGCGCTCGGCGTCGGCGCCTTCTGGCACGTTCTCAACGAAGGTTGTCTCAACCTTGTCGCCAAACTCGGCTTCAACAGCGAGGCGGCCTTTGTTGTGTTCATATGTCCAGCCGCCATCGCCGACGGGGCCAACAAAGACAAAGCCAACTTTGGTTTTGTCGTCGGCAAAGGCGCTTGTGGCCAGCCCGAGCGCCACGGCAGCTGTGGCGAGAAGATTGGTGAGTTTCATGATCTGTAGTCTCCCTGATGCAGATTCTGTGTGTAACGTATTCTATTAACTGGACGCGTGAAAGATGCGACCCAATGAGGCAGGCGCGCGCGACTTGTCCGCCGACATGATAACCAGCACAACGATGGTGATGATGTAAGGCGACATTGACAATATCTCGACGGGGATAGAAACACCGGCTGCCTGCAAATTAAGCTGCAAAACAGTGATGCCGCCAAAAAGCCAAGCGCCGAGCAAAACGCGCCACGGCTTCCAGCTTGCAAACACGACCAGCGCGAGGGCGATCCAGCCAGCACCTGCCGTCATGCCTTCTGTCCATTGCGGCACGCGAATGAGGCTGATGTAGGCGCCGCCAAGCCCCGCGCAGGCGCCGCCAAACATGATAGCGAGCACGCGGATGCGCACGACTTTATAGCCGAGCGCATGGGCCGCGTCGTGGTTCTCACCCACCGCGCGCAAGACAAGGCCAACGCGGGTGTACTTGAGTGTCGCCCAGACGGCCGCCACCAGCGCGATGCCGAGATAGACAATAATGTCATGGCTAAACAGCACCGTGCCAAAGAACGGGATGTCTGAGAGCAGCGGAATATCAAGCTTGGGCGAGGAGGGCGGCTTGAGGCCGACATAGCCTTGCCCCAGCAGCGACGACAGCCCAAGCCCGAAGAGCGTGAGCGCAAGCCCACTTGCCACTTGGTTGGCCAGCGCGACCTGCGTGAGCAAAGCAAACAACAGCGACAGCGCCGCACCGCCAAGGGCTGCGAAGAGAAAGCCCAAGGCAGGTGATCCGGTGATGATCGTCGCCATAAAGCCGCAGATCGCTCCGGTGATCATCATGCCCTCAACGCCAAGGTTGAGAACGCCCGCGCGCTCGACAACAAGCTCGCCAATACCGGCGATCATGATCGGGGTGGCGGCGACAAGCAGCGACGCCAGAAGCAGGGCGGGGTTGATTGCGGACAGGTCCATCACACGGCCTCCTTACGGCTGAACTTGATGCGGTAGTTTGTCAGCAAGTCTACGGCGAGCAGGAAAAACAACAGCATGCCTTGGAACAGCTGGATAGCCGCGCCCGGCAGGCCGAGCGTTAACTGGGCCAACTCGCCGCCGATATATGTGAGCGCCAAGAGCAGCCCTGCAAAGAAGATACCGACCGGGTGCAGCCGCCCAAGGAAGGCGACGATGATCGCGGTGAAACCATAGCCTGAGTTGAAGTCGATACTGATTTGCCCTGATGGGCCCGCGACTTCGAACATCCCTGCAAGCCCCGCCAGCGCGCCTGACATGCCAAGGCAAAACAGGATAATCCGGTTGGGGTTTACCGAGCTGAACTTGGCCGCGCGCGGCGCTTCGCCTGTGAGGCGAATGGAGAAGCCCAGCATATGCCGATTGAGCAGCACATAGGCAAAGATCACCGCAATAAAGGCAGCAGCCACGCCCCAATGCATGCCTGTTCCGGCGATGATCTCACCGTTGAAAGCGCTGGGGTAGTCCTTAAGGTTGCGTGACCCGGGGAAGCCGTGGCCGTCAGGGTTTTTCAACAAGCCAAGTGACATAGACGCAAGCAATTGCTCGGCCACGTAGACCAGCATCAGCGAAACCAAGATTTCGTTGGTTTGAAACTTCACCTTCAAAAGCGCTGGTATCATCGCCCAAGCCCAGCCGCCAAGCGCGCCTGCGATCACCATGATCGGGAAGATGAACCAAGCCTCCATCGGGTAGAATGCAAGGCCAGCCCCCGCGCCGCAAATCGCCCCGACAATGTACTGCCCTTCAGCGCCGATGTTCCAAATGCCCGCCTTGAAGCCAAGGCTAAGCCCAATCGCGATCAGGATCAGCGGGCCGGCTTTCACCAGCAGTTGCGGGCGCGAGTAGGATGCAAACTCGCCAAACAGCGGATCCCAGAAAATGGTGAGAATGGCCTCAAACGGGTTTTTCCCAAGGGCCATGAACAGCAAGCCACCGAAGATCATCGTCATGATGATCGCGAAAACAGGCGTCAGATATGCAAATGCCTTCGACGGCTGCGGGCGTTTCTCAAGCGTCAACATGCGCCACCTCCATTCCGTGTGCGCCGCCCATCATCAGGCCGATCTCATCTATCGAAAGCCCCTTGGTCGGGCGAGCCTCTGTGAGGCGGCCCTCGTTGAGCGCGGCGAAATTGTCGGCGACTTCCATAAGCTCGTCCAAGTCTTGGCTGATCACGATCACAGCAGTGCCACCTGCCGCCAGATCCAGAATAGCCTGCCGGATAGAGGCAGCCGCCGAGGCGTCAACGCCCCATGTCGGCTGGTTCACAACCAGTACTTCAGGCTCTTGCAGCACCTCACGGCCAATGACGAACTTTTGCAAGTTCCCGCCCGACAGTGAGCGCGCAGCGTTGTCTGGCCCCGGTGTGCGCACGTCAAACTTCTCGATGATCTCTTCGGCGAAAGACTGGGTTTTGCCCCACCTAAGGAAGCCCTTGTTTGACAGCCCCTTGCGCACATTGCCCGTCAACAAAGCGTTTTCCGTCAGGCTCATGTTTGGCGCAGCCGCGTGGCCAAGCCTCTCTTCCGGCGCTGTCAAAAGCCCCAAAGCGCGGCGCGCGTTTGGCGCGAGCCTGCCAATCGGTTCGCCCTTGAGTTTGAGCGCATCCGCATCAACCCGCACCTCGCCAGAGAGCGCCAGCAGCATCTCGTCTTGGCCGTTGCCAGCCACGCCGCCAATGCCAAGCACTTCACCCGCGCGCAGCCGCATATGCACGTTTTTCAAAGCGGTTCCAAAGGCGCTGGGCGAGGGCATCGAAAGGCCGGAAATGTCCAGCACAACGTCCCCAAGTGTGGCCCCCGCCGACTTCGGCGTTTGCAACTCGGTGCCAACCATAAGCTCGGCCATGTCACGCGCGCTTGTCTCAGCGGGAATACATGTGCCGACGTTCTTGCCAAGCCGCAGAATGGTCGCGTGGTCACAGAGCGCGCGGATTTCTTCAAGCTTGTGGGAGATATAAAGGATAGCAACGCCCTCTGCCGTCAGCTTGCGCAGGGTCTCAAACAGAATGTCGACTTCCTGAGGCGTCAAAACAGAGGTTGGCTCATCCATGATCAACAGCTTAGGGTCTTGCAGCAAACAGCGGATGATCTCGACGCGCTGACGCTCGCCAGCAGACAAGTCGCCAACCGTGCGGAACGGGTCAAGCGGCAGGCCATATTCTTCTGACACCTGACGGATGCGTGCGGCAAGGTCGCGCATCGGCGGCGGGTTTTCCATCCCCAATGCGATGTTCTCGGCCACATCCAAAGCATCAAACAGCGAGAAGTGCTGGAACACCATCGCCACACCAGACGCGCGTGCGGCGCGTGGCTCGGGCGGGGCAAAGGCTTCGCCGTTCATCACCATGCTGCCGCTGTCGGGTTTCACGAGGCCATAGATCATCTTTACAAGCGTTGACTTGCCAGCGCCGTTCTCGCCCAAAAGCGCGTGAACTTCGCCAGTCTTGATCTCAAAAGAAACCGTGTCGTTGGCCACAACGCCGGGGTAGGCCTTGGTGAGGCCGTCGATTGTCAGCAATGTCCCTGTCACGCGGCGTTCCTTTCCGGGGTGTCCCATCGGAGGCTGCTATTGCGGCCTCTAACGGGCCAATTTGGTCTCTATACACTGAAGCGCTGAAACTGGCTTCACGCAAGATATGAATGTGACATGGCTGGGTAAACTCTTTCAACGATTCGTAAATAATCTGAGGGAGTTTTCGCCGAATTATTGCGAATTCGAGCGCCATCGACCAACAATTGTGCAACTGCTGCACTCACGCAGCATTGCCGCTGTTGTGGGGCGCAGCTAAGGTGCGCCCATGAGCACTGACCCCCGATTCATTCACCTGCGCGTTCACACCGAGTACTCGCTCCTTGAAGGCGCGATCCGGCTAAAAAAGCTGCCTGACTTATGCGTTGACATGAGCATGCCCGCGATCGCCGTGACCGACACCAACAACATGTTCTGCGCGCTTGAGTTTTCCGAGGGCGCAAGCAAGGCTGGCGTGCAGCCCATTGTCGGCTGTCAGGTTGATCTGGGCTATCATGTCGCCGAGCAGGGCGAGCGTGCGCGCGCACCTGCCCCCGTCGTTTTGCTGGCGCAAAGCGAGGCGGGCTATGAGCATCTGATGAAGCTCAACTCTTGTCTCTATATCGACAAGGGCACAGAGCTTCCGCAAGTCACGCTAGAGGAACTCGCGGCCAATGCAGGCGATATCATCTGCCTCACGGGTGGGCCGGACGGGCCTGTCGGGCGGCTCTTGCAAGCCGGCCAAACCCCTGCCGCGCAAGCCCTGATGACCCGCCTGCACGAGATCTTCGGTGACCGCCTTTATGTTGAGTTGCAGCGCCACAACGGCGAAGACGGCACACCGCCCGAAGCTGAGCGCCTAACCGAGCGTGGCTTTGTCGAAATGGCCTACGCTATGGGCCTGCCGCTGGTCGCCACCAACGATGTCTATTTCCCCAAATCCAAAATGTATGAGGCGCATGACGCGCTCATCTGCATCGCCGATGGCGCCTATGTTGACCAACAAGAGCCGCGTCGACGCCTCACGCCGCAGCACTACCTCAAGTCACCCCGCGAGATGGGAATCTTGTTTGCTGACTTGCCGGAAGCGCTTGAGAACACTATCGAAATCGCCAAGCGCTGCGCCTTCAAAACTTACAAGCGCGACCCGATCTTGCCCAAGTTTGCCGATGACGAGATCGCCGAGCTGCGCCGCCAAGCCAACGAAGGCTTGCAGGGCCGCCTCGCCGTTATCCCGCATGCTGTCAGTTTGGATGAGTATCAGGAGCGGCTCGATTTCGAGCTTGGGATCATCGAAAGCATGGGGTTTCCCGGCTACTTTTTGATCGTTGCTGACTTCATCCACTGGAGCAAAGAGCAGAACATTCCGGTTGGGCCGGGCCGTGGCTCGGGGGCGGGCAGCCTTGTGGCCTACGCCCTCACGATCACTGACCTTGACCCGCTCCGATACTCGCTGCTGTTTGAGCGCTTTCTCAACCCTGAGCGCGTCAGCATGCCTGACTTTGACATCGACTTTTGCATGGATCGCCGCGAAGAGGTGATCCGCTATGTGCAGCAGAAGTATGGCCGCGACAAAGTTGGCCAGATCATCACCTTCGGTGCGCTTTTGTCAAAAGCTGCCGTACGCGACATTGGCCGCGTTTTGCAGATGCCCTATGGGCAGGTTGACCGCCTTTCAAAGATGATCCCCGTTGAGGGCGTGAAGCCTGTCAGCATCGAGCAAGCGCTCGCGCAAGAAGAGCGTCTACGCGCTGAGGCGAAGTCTGAGGAAGTCGTGGAGCGACTGCTCAACTACGGTATGCAAGTTGAAGGCCTGCTGCGCAACGCCTCCACTCACGCCGCTGGTGTTGTGATCGGCGACAGGCCCCTCGACGCGCTGGTGCCGCTCTACCAAGACCCGCGCTCTGACATGCCCGCAACCCAGTTCAACATGAAATGGGTCGAGCAGGCGGGCCTCGTGAAGTTTGACTTCTTGGGGCTCAAAACGCTCACCGTTATTCAAAATGCGGTTGACCAGATCCGCGCAGAAGGCCGCGACATCCATACGGCGGCGGATGGTACCGAGCTCTACACGCCCGCCGAGGGCGCGGTGAACGAGATCAACGCCATTCCGCTTGATGACGAGCGCTCCTACAAGCTCTACGCCGCCGCCAAAACTGTCGCGGTGTTTCAGGTTGAAAGCTCGGGGATGATGGACGCCCTCAAGCGCATGAAGCCCACCTGTATTGAAGACATCGTGGCCCTCGTGGCGCTCTACCGGCCTGGCCCGATGGAGAACATCCCGACCTATTGTGAAGTGAAAAACGGCCAGAAAGAACTCGAGTCTGTTCACCCCTCGATCGACCATATTCTTGAGGAAACTCAAGGTATTATCGTCTACCAAGAGCAGGTAATGCAGATCGCTCAGGTGATGGCGGGCTACTCTTTGGGCGGCGCTGACTTGTTGCGCCGTGCGATGGGTAAAAAGATCGCGGAAGAGATGGCCAAGGAGCGGCCCAAGTTTGAGAAAGGCGCTATGGAAAATGGCGTCGACAAGAAGAAAGCCTCCGAGGTTTTTGACCTTCTCGAAAAATTCGCCAACTACGGGTTTAACAAATCACACGCCGCTGCCTACGCTGTCGTCAGCTACCAAACTGCATGGCTGAAAGCCAACCACCCCGTCGAGTTTATGGCGGGTGTGATGAACTGCGACATCCACCTCACCGACAAGCTCGGCACCTACTTTGAGGAAGTCCGCAAAGGGCTTGATCTGCCGTGGGAGCCGCCTTGCGTGAACCGTTCAGACGCCACTTTCGTGGTGCGCAAACAAGTGCTGCACTACGCGCTGGGCGCGCTTAAAAACGTCGGCGTCGAGGCGATGAAACTGATCACAGAAGCGCGCAACGAGGGCGAGTTTGTCACCCTGTTTGACTTCGCCCGCCGCGTTGACCTCAAGCGCGTTGGTAAGCGCCCGCTTGAAATGCTCGCGCGCTCTGGCGCGTTTGATGTGCTTGATCGCAACCGCCACCGCGTGTTTGACAGCCTTGAAGGCCTGATGGGCTACTCGACTGCGATCCATGAGCAGAAAAACTCCAACCAAGTCAGCCTGTTTGGCGAAGCGGGCGACGACTTGCCAGAGCCGCGCCTCTCGCCGGTGCAAGACTGGATGCCAGCCGAGCGGCTCGGCGAAGAGTTCAAGGCTGTTGGCTTTTACCTCTCCGGCCACCCGCTTGATGACTATATGGCGCCGCTCAAACGCAAGCAGGTGATGACGCTGGAAGACGTCGAGCACAAAGCCCAAGGCGGGGCGTTTATCGCCAAAATGGCGGGCGTTGTCGCAGGCCGGCAAGAGCGCAAGTCGGCGCGCGGCAACCGCTTTGCCTTTGTGCAATTGTCTGACGTGACTGGCGCTTTTGAAGTCACACTGTTCAGCGACACGCTCGAAAAAGCCCGCGAGCACCTTGAGACAGGCGCGAAAGTTGTGATCACCTGCGAAGCGACAATGGAAAGCGACCAGCTCAAGCTTTTGGGCCGCTCGGTTGTGCCGATCGACGGGGTTGTCGCCGATGCGGGCGACAGTGGCCTCAAGATATTCGTGGAAGACGAGGCCGCCATCCACTCGGTGGCCGAGGTGCTGGCCAATAGCGCCAAAGCCACGCAACATGCGGGCAAGGGGCCTGTGCGCTTTTGCCTGATGGATGCAGGCCTGCCCGGCGAAGTCGAGGTTGACGCGGGCCGTGATTTTGCAGTCAATCCGCAGATCAAAGGCGCGATCAAAAGCCTTGGCGGCGTGCTGGATGTACACGACATCTGAGCGGCATTTCGCAACGGAGGTTTGAAACGCTGGACCCGCGTGCGCAGGCTCTGTAAATAGGTGAAAATCTCTGGCCAAAACCTCTGGCCAAAACCTCAGGCCAAAATTTTGTGGGGACGCATGCGTAAGTTGGTTGTTAGTTTAAGTTTGGTGGGCCTTTTGGCGGGCTGCGCAGATCCGCTCGCAGAAATTCCCAAGTTCGCCGACGCGAATCTGCAAGAGGATTCTGTACAAGCCGACGCTTTGGCTGCGCCTGTTGATACAAGCGACACGCGGCCATTGTTTCAACGCCTGCTTGGGAAGAAAGACCTGCCCGCCGAAAAGCCAACTCCGGAAATCGAGCAGGATCAATCACTGGTTGACGGTGCAGGGACAGTTGATGGCGAACCAGTCTCTGGTGAGGATGTGAGCGCGGCGGTTGAAAGCGGTGCGAGTGAAGCCGTGACGGCCGCCGAGCAAGACGCCGAAGGTGAAAGCGCTGTCGCGGGGCTGGCAACTACCCCACAGGTGCAAGCCGCGCCTGCTCCTGCTGACAAGTCAAAACTGTTTGGATTTCTCAAGCCTAAGCCGCAAAACGAGAGCAGGGCGCCCACCTTAGCGGATAAAAAAAGACAGGCCGACGCCGAGAGCGCCGAGGTGCTTCAGGCTTCGCTGACAGTCGAGCCTGAAGCGAACCCAGTTGTGACGACAGAAAAAGAACGCGGCGCTTTCAAGGGGCTCTTTAGCCAACGCAAAGCCGCACGTCTCACAGGGCCTGACGCCACGCTCATTGAGCCTGGAACGGCCTTGCCCTACGGCGTGATCGCGCGAGTCTGCAAGCTCAAACGCAGCGAAATGGGCCGCGAAGTTGAGCGCTCGTCTGACGGCAAAGGCAAGTTCCGCCTCTATGACAGCGCGCCCGGTAACACGGCAATGCATGCCTATTACATCACCGGGTTTGATGATGGATGCCCACGACAAGTGAGCGCAGCACTGGCTGTGTTCGGCGATGTCGCCCGCCACGAGTTTCTGCGCTACGGCCCCGCTTCGAAAGGCCAGCCATGGAGCGAAACGGACGCCTCCTATGAGCAAATCAAGCGCAAAGTTTGTAAGGTCGGCAAAGGCAAACCCTGCGGAAATAACCTCACTAAGCTTGAAAAAAGCACCAGCTTTCTCACAGTCTACAACAGTTTCGTTGGCGCGGCCTCTTGGCGCAACATTCTGCTGCACGACGGCTCCGTTGTGGCTATGAATTAGCTTTGGGATGTAGCCGGAAAATTTGAATTTTCCGAACCGTTTTCTGAACAGAAAACGACTGAACTTTCAGGCGCAGTCTTTCAATAATGCGGTGGGCGTTCGTTGCCTGTGAAGATATGCTCACCGCCCTGAGACTGGCGGTGCGCTTCTGCCTCCATCAGCATTTGCACCCGCCTTGTGAGCAGGGCAATCTCTTTGTCCTGCCGTGCGATAACTGCTGACATCTCGTCGGTGACGCGCTCAAGGTGCGCGAGTTTTTCTTCATGCTCTGTCATGGCGCTTTCATACCCGATATCTGATCTACATCATAGCCCCGTTTCGTGGCAAATGCGACAATCCCTTTGTCACAGTTAGACAAAGGAAAACCAATGAAACGAATATCTTACCTGCTAGCATCCAGCCTCGCAGGAGTTGGAATTGGCGCTGCCGCCTTCGCCTATAGCGGGGAGCAATACGTTACCTGCCACCTCAACCCAAATGGCGACAACTTCCTTGCACTGCGCACCTGCCCGAACTCAAGTTGCGACATGATGCAAAAGCTCGGCCCTGCGACTTTCGTGGTGACGATGGAGCCTCATGGCACCAAAGGCTGGCGCGAAGTCACTGTGCAGAAAAACTCACAAGACTGGTCTTACAGCGGGCCTACGGGTTGGGTGTTTGAGAAGTACATCTGCCTTGTTGATCTTACGGAGTAACCCAAGAAATATGCCTGCACCTTGCTCCTTGGTACGTGATCACGTAAAGCCTCACCTCAAGGATCAAGGCAAGGAAAGCCCCATGGCCAAGCAGAAAAAAGCCCCACGCCCCAAGGCACAAACGCCCAAGGGGTTCCGCGACTATTTTGGCGTCGAAGTGAGCGAGCGCGCAGAGATGCTGCGCACCATCACTGGGGTCTATCATCACTATGGTTTTGACGCGCTGGAAAGCTCGGCCGTCGAGACGGTCGAAAGCCTTGGCAAGTTCCTGCCTGACGTTGACCGCCCCAACGAAGGCGTCTTCGCTTGGCAAGAGTTTGAGGAGGACGGCAACGGCGACTGGCTCGCTCTTCGCTATGATCTGACAGCGCCCTTGGCCCGCGTTTATGCGCAGCACCGCAACGATCTGCCCACACCTTACCGCCGCTACACAATGGGCCCGGTCTGGCGCAACGAAAAGCCCGGCCCTGGCCGCTACCGCCAGTTCTACCAGTGCGATGCTGACACGGTTGGCACGGCCTCTGTGGCGGCTGACGCCGAGATTTGCGCGATGCTGTCTGACACTTTGGAGAAAGTCGGCATCCCCCGTGGCGACTACATCGTGCGGATCAACAACCGCAAGGTTCTGAACGGTGTGCTTGAGGCGATGAACGTCACCGACGAAACTGCCCAAGCCAACGTTCTGCGCACCATCGACAAGTTCGACAAAGTCGGCGAGGCGGGCGTGCGTGAGTTGCTCGGCAAGGGGCGCTTGGACGCTTCTGGTGCATACATCGACGGGGTCGGACTGGAAGACAATCAGGCAGAGCCTGTCGTTAAGTTCCTCACCTCCAAAGGCGCGAACAACAGTGAAACCCTCGCCAACCTGCGCGCTGCGGTGGGCGACAGCGTGATTGGCTCAGAAGGCATCAATGAGCTCGAAGAAATCGCCACGCTGCTCGCAGCCCAAGGCTACGGCCCTGACAGGATCGTCATCGACCCTTCCGTTGTGCGCGGCCTTGGCTACTACACAGGCCCCGTCTATGAGGCCGAGCTGACCTTCGAGATCCTCGACGAGAAGGGCCGCAAACGCCAGTTTGGCTCTGTTGCTGGCGGGGGCCGTTATGACGACCTCGTCAAGCGTTTCACGGGCCAAGCCGTGCCAGCCACGGGCGTTTCCATCGGCGTTGACCGCCTGCTCGCAGCCCTGCGCGAGAAGGGCCGCCTGAGCAGCAAAGCGCAAGGCCCGGTCGTTGTCACTGTGATGGATAAGGCCCGCATGGCCGACTACCAAAGCATGGTCGCCGAGCTGCGCCAAGCGGGCATCCGCGCCGAAGTCTACCTTGGCAATCCCAAGAACTTCGGCAACCAACTCAAGTATGCCGACAAGCGCGAAAGCCCTGTTGCCGTGATCGCGGGGGGTGACGAGTTTGACAAAGGCGTCGTGCAGATCAAAGACTTGATCCTCGGTGCCAAAATCGCCGAAAACGCCACGCTTGAAGAGTGGAAGGCGCTGACCAACCAGTTTGAAGTGCCGCGCTCTGAACTCGCCAGCAAAGTCGCCGAAATTCTGGAGAGCCAGAGCTGATGCCGGATCGGTTGGCCAAACGAGCCGAGGCCACGCGCGTGCGTGCCATGTTTGAAGCGGCAGGCGCGCAGGTTGTCGACACGCCCGTGTTGCAAGACGCCGAGACGCTGCTTGAGCTTTACGGCGAAGACATTCGCGCGCGTGCCTACGTCACGTCTGATGCACTCAAAGGCGAGCAAATGCTGCGGCCTGACTTCACCCTGCCAGTTGTGCAAATGCACATGACACATGGCGCCGAGCCTGCACGCTATACCTACGCGGGCGAAGTGTTCCGCCGCCAAGAGGAAGACCCGGAGCGCGCCAGCGAGTTTCTGCAAGTCGGTTACGAAGTCTTTGAGCGCGGTGCGCCGGAAGAGGCCGAGGCCGAAGTCTTCGCGCTGATCGCATCGGTGCTACGTGGCTTGCCCTTGCGCGCCGCGACGGGTGACATTGGCATCCTCATGGCCGCGGTCGAAGGCCTCAACACAACGGCACGTCGCAAGGCGGCTCTCATGCGCCACATCTGGCGGCCACGCCGCTTTCGTGCCCTCATTGAGCGCTTCTCGGGGCGCGCCCCCGTGCCAGCTTCGCGCACGGCTTTGCTTGCGGCATCCGACCCGTTCGCAGAGGCCGGCCCCGCGATAGGGCTGCGCAGCCGCGCCGAGGTTGAAACGCGCATCGCGGCTTTGCGCGAAGACGCCGACACAGCCCCGATCACCGAACAGGATGTCGAACTGATGGATGCGATCCTATCTGTCAGTGAAGCGCTGCCAAACGCGTTTGAGCGCCTCAGCGATATCGCCGTTGATATGCCCAGCATCTCGGGCGCCGTCTCGCGACTTGGCCGCCGTTCAGCTGCCTTGCAAGCACGCGGAGTTGATGTGGCGAACCTGCAGTTTGAAGCAAGCTATGGCCGCGCCTCGATGGAATATTACGACGGTTTCGTTTTCGGCTTTTACGCCGCTGACCGCGCTGACTTGCCACCCGTCGCCAGCGGCGGGCGCTATGACGCGCTCACGCGCCAGCTTGGCGAAGGCGCCGAAATCCCGGCGGTTGGGGGCGTTGTGCGCCCCGGCCTGATGATGCAGCTCAAAGGCGGTGCAGCATGACGCTCAAACTTGGTGTGCCCTCAAAAGGGCGGCTCATGGAAAAGACGTTTGACTGGTTTGCTGCCCGTGGCATCAGCCTGTCGCGCACGGGCTCTGACCGCGAGTATGCGGGGCGTGTTGATGGCGTTGATGGCGTCGAGCTGGTGCTGCTTTCTGCGGGCGAAATACCGCGTGAAATGGCGGCTGGGCGCATTCACCTCGGCGTCACGGGAACAGACCTTGTGCGCGAGAAACTCGGCCAATGGGAGCAGCGCGTTGAAGAACTGGCGAAGCTCGGCTTTGGCCACGCTGACCTGATCATCGCGGTGCCCCAAGCCTGGGTTGACGTTGACACGATGGACGACCTCGACGCAGCAGCCGCAGCTTTCCGCGCACGCCACGGCTTCCGCCTACGGATCGCGACGAAGTATCACCGCCTGATGCGTGATTACCTGCGCGAGCAGGGCGTGGCCGATTACCAACTTGTTGATAGTCAGGGCGCGACAGAAGGCACCGTGAAAAACGAAACGGCCGAGGCGGTTGCCGATATCACATCAACCGGCGATACGCTGCGCGCCAATCATTTGAAGATTCTGTCTGACGGCTTGGTGTTGCGTTCGGAAGCGACGCTGTTTCGCGCGCGCAACGCTGACTTAAGCGACGCCGAGCGCGCAGCTATGTCGGCTCTGTCGGCGAAGCTGGATCTGTAAGCGGCGCGTCGTCTTCGGCGAGCACTTCATCTTTCACAGCTTCAAACTTCTGCTGAGCGATCTCTTTGAGCTTCTCTGTCGTCTTGCGCCGCCAACCGAGCGTTTGGGCGAAAGGCTCTGAGGTGCGCGACACACCCGCCGCGTTGGGAAGGTTGATAAAGCCGTCGTTGAGCAAACGGGTTTGAAGGCCTGTCGCGGCATCTTTCGCGATCCCCAGATCACGGCAGATTTTGTCGGGCGAGCTGACGCCTCGCAGGCGCGCGTTGAACACCGCCATGCCATACATGAAGTCGTTGACGACGGGCGCTGCGACAGCCGCTGCGGCTCTGGTTGCGGGTATCGCTGGCAGCAAAGGAAGCAAGCCAGCGGCGGTAGCGGTTCTGAGAAAGTTACGTCTGTCCATATGTCTTATATGGGGTGTCACTCTCCGATTGCGAGTCGTTCGCAACCTTTTCCTGTGAAATGCACCGCACGCTGGGTTAAGTTAATGTGCCTTAACCTTTGGCGCGAAAACGTATGTACACGTTATGCACACCTAGCTGCATAGAGTGCTGCACACCGTAGGCACGGCTGTTTTCGGCTTTGGTAAAAGTGTTTACGGTGCTCAAAAACGGGCTTTACAGGATGCCGATTTCGGCGAGTTTTCCGGCCAGTTCATCGGGCAAAGCGTCGTCGTTTTCGCGGCTTTGAGGCAAGTCGAGCGGGGCATCTTCAGGCTTGAGATAGCGCCAGCCTTGGAACGGTTTCTTGGCCGCAGCAGCCGTCTTGATCAGCTCGCGTTCCAGCACGATGGCGCAGCGGCGAATGCCGTCTTCTCCGATCACCTCGTCAAGCCGAACGATCTTCTGGCGGCATTGGATCGAGCCTTTGATCACCCAGTAAATACTGCCACCTGCGAGAATCTCTTCTCCGCGTTTGGGCCACATGCGAGTCACGTGATAGGGCAGCCCGTCAGGGTGTTGGGCCGCGCGGATGTTTTGCCAAGAATCGAGCGTTTCAACAGACTCGGTGCCGACACTTAGTTTAACCAGATGTATTATGTTCTTCATCCGTTCCCCCTAGATGTGGTATGGTAAAATGGATCATGCGATTCTGCCATTGAAGAATGGTAAGACTCTCCTGTATCAATAAAGCCTTGCCAGCCTGACCCTTTGGGAGCCTTCTTATGAGCCGTTTTTCTGCGCCGATTGCCGAGCAAATCTGGGATATGAAGTATCGCCTCAAGGAGGCCGACGGCACTGCGGTTGACGGCACGGTTGAAGACAGCTGGCGGCGGATCGCGCGGGCATTGGCCGCGGTTGAAGAGGCCCCGGAAGACTGGGAAAATCGCTTCTATAGCGCCTTGGAAGACTTCAAGTTTCTGCCTGCAGGTCGGATCGCGGCTGGCGCTGGCACGGGCCGCGCTGTGACGCTGTTCAACTGCTTTGTCATGGGAACGATCCCCGACAGTATGGGCGGCATTTTTGACATGCTCAAAGAGGCCGCGCTGACCATGCAGCAAGGCGGCGGCATCGGCTATGACTTCTCGACAATCCGCCCCAAAGGCGCAGGCGTTTCCGGCGTCGCCGCCGACGCCTCAGGGCCACTGAGTTTCATGGATGTTTGGGACGCAATGTGCCGCACGATCATGTCAGCGGGCTCGCGTCGCGGCGCAATGATGGCGACAATGCGCTGTGATCACCCTGATATTGAAGGGTTTATCAGTGCCAAGTCTGACGCTGCGCGGCTCAGAATGTTCAACATGTCGGTGCTGGTGACAGACCCGTTCATGGACGCGGTGAAGGCTGGCAAAAGCTGGGATCTCGTGTTTGATGGCAAGGTCTACCAGACGGGTGAGGCGCGCGATCTTTGGAACAAAATCATGCAATCGACCTATGATTTCGCCGAGCCGGGGGTGATTTTCATCGACCGGATCAACAGCATGAACAACCTTGCCTACTGCGAAGACATCGCCGCCACAAACCCTTGCGGCGAGCAGCCCCTGCCACCTTACGGTGCGTGTCTTTTAGGCTCTGTTAACTTGGCTCGGCTTATCAAAGACCCGTTCGAGGAGGCCGCTGGGTTGGACATCGGGGAACTCGAAGAGCTTGTCGCAACTGCCGTGCGGATGATGGACAACACGGTTGAAGCCTCGCGCTTTCCTTTGGAGGCCCAAGCACGCGAGGCGCAAGCGAAACGGCGGATCGGGCTGGGCGTTACCGGGCTGGCAGACGCGCTTTTGATGACGGGACTGCGCTATGGCTCAGATGAGGCGGCGCGTCAAACCGAGCACTGGCTGCACGCGATCGCCCGCGCCGCATATCAGGCGTCGGTGCAGTTGGCACGCGAGAAGGGCGCGTTCCCCTTGTTTGAGGCTGACGCCTATCTGGCGAGCTGCAACATGCAACAGATGGACGACGATGTGCGCGCCGAGATTGCCGAGCATGGTATCCGCAACGCTTTGCTGACGTCGATTGCGCCGACGGGCACGATCAGCCTCTACGCAGGCAACGTCAGTTCGGGTATCGAGCCTGTGTTTGCCTATGCTTACAAGCGCAAAGTGCTGCAAAAAGACGGCTCGCGCACGGAAGAGGACGTTGTTGACTATGCTGTGGCTTTATGGCGCGAAAAATTCGGCGACAAAGAGCTGCCAGAGCATTTCGTCAACGCGCAAACGCTTGCGCCGATTGACCATGTGAAAATGCAAGCGGCGGCGCAGAAGTGGGTTGATAGCTCGATCTCAAAGACGATTAACTGCCCGGAAGACATAAGCTTTGAGGCCTTCAAGGAAGTCTACATGGAGGCTTGGGACACGGGCTGCAAGGGCTGCACGACCTACCGTCCGAACGATGTAACCGGCTCGGTTTTGAGCGTCAGCGAAGACAGTGAAGCTACACCGGAAGCTGACACCGGTGCCGAAGTAATTTACATGTCAGAGCCGCTGGAGCGTCCGAACGCGCTGGAAGGCAACACCTATAAACTCAAGTGGCCAGACAGCGAGCATGCGATTTATCTGACGGTGAATGACGTGATCGTTGGTGGGCACAGACGGCCGTTTGAAGTGTTCATCAACTCCAAGAACATGGAGCATTTCGCCTGGACTGTCGCGCTGACGCGGATGATCTCGGCGGTGTTCCGGCGCGGTGGCGATGTCTCTTTTGTCGTGGAAGAGCTCAAGGCGGTGTTTGATCCGCGTGGCGGTGCTTGGATGGAGGGCAAATATATCCCGTCTATTCTGGCCGCCATCGGCGCGGTGATCGAGCGGCACATGGTTGCGACCGGATTTATCGAAGGCGAAGGCATGGGGCTGAAAACAGACCCGACAGCCGCCGTTGTAAACCTTGGCGAAGCCCCTCGCGGCAAAGCCTGCCCCTCATGCGGGCAGTATGACATGCGCATGGTCGAAGGGTGCATGACCTGTGCCAGCTGCGGCCACAGCAAATGCGGATAGGCTAGACAGCGCGGCGTTTGTGGAATGACACGTAATGTGCAGTCTATTGACCGCTAGATGCGTTTTTTTGACATCTAACCTGCAATTTTCTCTTAAGGTCTGGTAGATCTCTCTGAGATTGACCTCAACTATATCAAGTGGTTAGGCGGCTTTCGCCTCCATTGCCAAATTTGTAAGACCTGCGAATTCTTAGACATTCGTTAACTATTCTAATTTGCGATGTATCTTGAAGAGCGCCATGTCTGTTTTGTGTTTTAATGGGAGCAATCATGTCAATTGATGAAACAGCATGCCGACTGAGGCAACCATCGCCAGCGTCATCGTGTCGAAGTATGCTGATCACCTGCCACTTTATCGGCAAAGCCAGATCTATGCGCGCCAAGGCGTCGATATCGACCGCTCCACTTTGGCCTTCTGGGTTGGCAAAGCGGCACATGAGTTGAGGCCAGTACATGACGCATTGCTGGTGCACCTTAAACGATCCACGAAGCTGTTTATGGATGAGACGCCCGCGCCGGTTCTTGATCCGGGGCGTGGTAAGACAAAGAAAGGGTACTTCTGGGCGTTGGCCCGCGATGACCGCAGCTGGAATGGACCAAAACCACCTGGTGTGGCTTTTACTTATACGCCAGGCCGGTCCGGACAGCATGCAGTTGATATTTTGCAGGGCTTTGAGGGCGTTCTGCAAGTTGATGGCTATGCCGGATACAACCGCGTGCTTGATTTAAGGGACAATGCGCCCATCCAGCTGGCCTATTGCTGGGCACATGCACGACGTAAGCTTTATGAACTGACCCACCACAATGTGGCCCCTATCGCCGAGGAGGGCCTCAAGCAGATCGCTGCCCTCTATCGGATCGAGGCACAGGTGCGCGGAACATCTCCTGAGGAACGTTTGGTGACGCGACAGCAAAAATCTGCGCCAAAGGTAGCGACCTTCAAAATCTGGCTGGATCACGCAAGAATACAAGTCTCTGCCAAATCCCCGACAGGCCTCGCCCTCAAATACATCGCCAAATACTGGGATGGCCTGATCTTGTTCCTGACCGACGGCCGCATCGAAATGGACAGTAACGCCGTGGAACGCACGATCCGCCCCATCGCCCTGCAAAGAAAGAACGCGCTCTTCGCCGGCCACGACGCCGGTGCACAGAACTGGGCCATGCTCGCATCGCTGATCGAGACCTGCAAACTCAATAAAATCGAGCCGCACAGCTACTTGACCGGCGTGCTTACAGCCATCGTCGATGGTCATAAGCAGAAGGACATCGAGCAGTTGCTACCTTGGAACTACGCAGCATAGGTGAGGTCAAAGCAGCGCTTACAGTAAAGAGCGGATTTGTGGTGGTGTGACGACGACAATCCCCACACCACCTTGCCCTACATGCAGCTACAAGAAATCACTCTGCGTTATGTCCAGAGCGAGCACGCCTTCAATAAACACCGAACCATCTGCCCAGGTGACTGTCGTGTCCGTGCCGTCGTCGGCGATAGCCATGTCACCAAACGTAAGGCCGTCCAGGGACAACATATCTACGCCATCGGTGAAGTTGTGGATCGTGTCGTTTCCAGAGCCGTCAGAAAACACAAAGACATCGGCACCACTGTTGCCATACATGTCATCGTCGCCAGCGCCGCCAATGAGCGTATCAGCACCACCGTGGCCACGCAGGCTGTCATCACCTGCACCACCTTCAATCAGGTTCGCGCCGTTGTCTCCGTAGATGTAGTCATCATGGATAGAACCAATCACGTTCTCGATATTGTCGAGTTCATCTCCGGCAGCCGCCCAGCCCGTGGTGTCATCCTTCAAATTGATGTTCACGCCTGAGCTATGAAGCGAATAATTGACAGTATCGGTTCCAGCGCCACCATCGATCGTGTCGCCATCCGCCCCGCCATCAAGCATGTCATCGCCGCCGCCTCCAAGGAGGCTATCAGCACCGCTGCCGCCGTTTAAGGTGTCGCTGCCAGCGCCGCCGTTCATAGTGTCAGCACCGTTGTAGCCGCTCAGGTAGTCATCGCCGTTGCCGCCAAGCAATGAATCGTTGCCGCTGTTTCCGTAGAGGCTGTCATCGCCGTTCTGCCCATCCAATGTGTCGTTGCCGAGCGCCCCATACATTTCGTCGTTGCCAACGCCGCCGATCAAGCTGTCGTCACCACTTGAGCCAACGAGGAAATCGCTGATAGTGATGGATGACGTCAATGTGTTGTTAATGATGACCGATCCGGTTGACCAAGAAACAGTCGCATTCGTACCATCGTCAGTGATGGTCAGATCATCAAAAGTGACGCTCAGGTTGTCGAATGTAATCCGGTCAATGCCATCGGTGAAGTTGTTGATTGTGTCGTGGCCACTGGTGTCAGACAGGATGAAAACATCAGCGCCGTTGTTGCCATACATGTCATCGTTCCCGGCACCGCCAACAAGCGTGTCATGGCCGCCGTGGCCGCGCAGGCTGTCATCTCCAGTGCCGCCCTCAAGCCGGTTTGCACCGTTGTCACCCTAGATGTAGTCATTGTAGGCTGATCCGGTCACGTTTTCGATGTTGCTCAGAACGTCGCCACTGGCCCCCCAGTTGGTGTAGGTTGTGGCATCGCTTCTGAGGTTGACGTAAACACGTTCGTCGCTGCCAGAGTAGTCCGCTGTGTCTGATCCTGCACCGCCATCAATTGTGTCTGCGCCTAAGCCCCCAACTAACAAGTCGTTTCCATTGCCGCCACGGATCGTATCATCGCCCGCACCCGCATCAACCGTGTCATTGCCGCCAGCCGCTGTAATGTTGTCAGCCCCCGCCGAAACAACGTCACCGTCGCTGTCGGTATAACTGCTATCAATCACCTCACCAGCCGACGTCCCCGTCACGATGCCGTCGCTGGGTGTGCTGCTGCCATCGTCGAAGTAAGCCAAGAGCGCCGTTGCTCCCAAAAGTTGCAATGCGCCGTCAACGGGCAGGAAGATGCTGTCGTCTGTAAGATCGGCATCAATAACACCATTCAATACGTCGCTCAGGCCAGTCCCATCACTGTTGTTGATAGCATGGCCCTCGGCCTCGTCTACTACGTAGATATTGTCAGAAAGCGGCGTGCCCACACTGTGAACAGCACTGCCAATCAAACCCCATGTATCTGGGTCCGAATACACATAGGTGAAGTTCTCTTCAGGGAAAGGATGGCTTTGTGGAAGGCCCAGAAAACCACCTGCACCAGGTGCGTTGAACGCGATGACCTCACCTTCGGGAGCGTTACCACTGGCGCTTGCAACTTGAGCAAGAAACCCGCCCAAAGAGTGGCCGACATATGTGGTATCGAAAGCTCCGAGTGGCCCGACACGCAGCTGAGCCGCAATGAGCGCCTGCGCGATGAAAGCCTCTGCAAGAGGAACTTGAGGGCCAGTGCCTGTGACGGCTAAAGAGAAGTTGGTGATAAAATCAGCGAGGAACTCTGATCCACTCAAGTTGTCCGAGCGCGCCCCTTCTGTTCCCGTGAAGGCTATGACCAGCTCGTTGTTGGCGCTGTTAAAAAACGCGCGGGCTTGGAAGCCGAGGGGGCCGTCGATCCTACGGTGAATCTCTGTATATGAGCCAACGTCCCCTGAGGGTTGATCGAGGTCGTCGTAGGTTTGCTCTGCAATTCGTGCATAAGCATCAAGTAGCATAGGATTGGTAATCGTCATTGGAAATAATCCTTAATTTATAGGTAGGCGGTTTGAAATGGGCATGCCACCTGGTGCAATGATTTTGGAAGGATGTGGGCGGGGTATACCAGGAGAATAGTAGGTCAAGTTTGCACTGCTCGCTGGAAGTCCAGACGACCACCAACACGTCATATACTGACTGGCCTTGCCTTCGTTGAAGACATCACAAGAGAAACGGCCTTTGCGCAGCTTCGGCAAATGCCGCGC
>JADGEJ010000019.1 GCA_016744435.1 Lentibacter sp.
TGCTGAAGGAATAGTGGTTCTATTTCAAGGCATTGGAAAGACGGCAGGCGAAATATCTGCCAAATCCGAAGGACGCCAAATCCGCATCATCTCAGCGGCTTGTCGCGCTTGGGAATAGAACCACTATGCCGGCGCGCACCAAACCCCTGATATTTCGCGGATTTGACGCCAGAGGTGCAGGATTAATGGGTCCTGACCCTAGGCTAGCGCAATTTCGGCGGCTTATCTGGGTCTGAACCGGGCGTCTGCGGCTCATAGGTTGCTGGCTGCACTGGCTCGGGAACTTCAAAGCGCATGCCGACACGGCTGAGCTGTGAGCGCAGCGCGGGTGCGTCGTTGAAAAACGCCACGTCGAGCGAAAGGTCTTCAAGCCCTGAGAACACCAGCGCCTCGCTCGCGGCTTTCGCCAGAGGCGCTTGTGCGCGTTCGCCCGCACCGAGGATGGCCAGCAACAGGCTGCCGTCTTCCTGCCCGCAAAGGTACGCGACTTCGGCAAGACCCGCTGCGCGCACCAGTTTTGCGTCAAGCGTGTGCAACAGCACTTCTGGCACGTCTGGCGACTTGAGTGCGCCCAAAACGCCGCCCTTTTCTTTCGGCACAGCTCCGAGGGCCGATTGCATCCAGCTCATCGCCTCAACGGGCAGCACGATCGAACTTTCCGCGACACCAAGGTTGAGCGCCAGCCCGGCGCCCTCGTCGTTGAGCATTTCGGCCAGCACACGGCCCGAAACTGCCGCATAGGGCGCAGGCCCTTCAGCAAACTTTGTCAGCCGCGCGGGGCTGTCAAAGCCAAGCACATAGGTGCCCTCGTCTAGCTCGGCGAATTGCGGCTCGATCACATCGTCCTCGGGCTCGGCCTCAAGCAGCAGATGAATCTCGGTATCAGCCAGCAGAGCGTAATATGCCAGCCGCGCCTCTTCACTGTCAGGGGCTTTCATCATGATGGCATGCGCTCTGTCGAGCGGGGTTTGGTCACTCATTTCATCACCTTGGATACGGCTGCGGTAACGGCTGTTCGCAATTGAGGCAAAAGCTCGGCCTCAAACCACGGGTTCTTCTTCAGCCACGAAGTATTGCGCCAAGACGGATGCGGCAAGGGGAAAGCGTCAGGTGCGTGCTCGCGCCACGCTTTGACAGTATCGTTGACGCCGGTTTTTACCCCGAGGTGGTATTTCTGGGCATACCCACCAATCAACAGCCGGAGCTGCATGTCGGGCAGGTTTTGCATGACACCAGCGTGCCATGTTCTTCTGCAAAGCGGCGGAGGCGGCAAGTCAGAGCCTGCCGCGTTGTAGCCCGGAAAGCAAAACGCCATGGGCACAATGGCCACGCGAGACGTGTCATAAAACTGCGCGCTCGTAAGGCCGAGCCAGTCGCGCAGGCGCTCGCCTGACGGATCATCAAACGGCACGCCACTTTGATGAACACGCATCCCCGGTGCTTGGCCCGCAATAAGCAGGCGCGCACTTGGCTCAAACCACGCCACGGGGCGCGGCGCGTGGGCGGTGTGTGTTGCCGCGAAGCGCTCGGTGCAAAGCGTGCAAGCGCGGATTTGATCAGGCAGGTTTGACATGATCGAGACAATAGCGCCGTGGCACGCGAGCGCAATGTTTCGAGATTTATCGAAGTATTTCTTGCAATATCAGATTGTTTCGATATTTCTAGAAATATGAAACACGAATCCCCTTCCCCGACTCTCGACTTGGCCGTTGCGGCCTCGACATTTGCCGCTCTCGGCAGCGAGCAGCGCCTTACCGTGCTGCGCACCCTCGTGCGCGCTGGCCCTGATGGCGTTACGATCGGCGAGCTTGGCACCCGCGCGGGTGTCACGGGCTCGACGCTCACCCACCACATGAAAATTCTGGCCCAAGCGGGGCTTGTGACGCAAGCGCGCCAGGGGCGACAAATTATCTGCGCCGCAGTGGCTTACGGCGAGCTGCGCGAACTTTCACAATTCTTGCTGCGCGAATGTTGCGCAGACAGCGACTGCCCTGAGGAGCACAATCATGGCTGATATATCCACACCCCCAAGCTCGACGCCGCCAGGCAAATTTAGCTTTGCCAAAATTGATAAGGCATGGCTGGCGCTTGGCGTTATCTTGCTCGGGCTTGCCGTGTTCGCAAACGAGCACTTCCAACCCGCCGTTATCTTTGCGGTGCAAGCGCTTGGCCGCACCGCGCCATTCATTGCCTTTGCCATTTTCGCCGTTGCCTACATGAAGGCGACGGGCGCGGAAAACCTGCTCGCCAAGGCCTTTGAGGGGCGCGAGACACATATGATCGTGATGGCGGCACTGCTTGGCGGGCTGTCGCCGTTTTGCTCCTGTCAGGTGATCCCGTTCATCGCGGCGCTTTTAGCGATGGGCGTTCCGCTTGGGCCGGTTATGGCCTTCTGGCTTGCCTCACCGCTTATGGACCCTGCTATGTTCTCGATAACAGCGGGCGGGCTTGGCTTTGACTTCGCAGTTGCCAAGACTGTCTCAGCGGTTGGTGTTGGCTTGCTGGGCGGCTTCGGCACGATGCTGCTCAAAACCACGCCTGTGTTTGCCGACCCGCTGCGCAAAAAGCAGCACGTTGGCGACTGCTGCGGCACGAAGAAGCCTTTTTCTGACAAGCCACACTGGGCCTTCTGGAGCGACGCGGAACGCCGCACGACGTTCCGCGATACGTTTATCGAGAACGGTGTGTTCCTCGTGAAGTGGCTGCTGCTGGCCTATGTTCTGGAATACATGATGCTGACATTTGTGCCTGCCGAAGCGATTGCCACAGTGCTGGGCGGCGAAGGCCTCAAGCCGATCATCCTAGGCGCGCTTGTTGGCGCCCCCGCTTACCTTAACGGCTATGCTGCGGTGCCGCTTGTCTCAGGCCTTATCGAGCAAGGCATGTCGCAAGGCGCAGCTATGAGCTTTGTGATCGCGGGTGGCGTAAGCTGCATCCCTGCCGCTGTCGCCGTTTGGGCGCTGGTTAAGCCACGGGTGTTTGCTGCCTACCTTGGCTTTGCCTTCATCGGCGCGCTGATTGCGGGCTTGGCTTGGCAGGCTATAGTCTAACGCCCGACAAGGCGCATTGACGCTTACTCGAACAAACTAAGGTCGCTGACTGCCAGATTTGGCTCTCAGCGACCTTTACATTTGCGGCGCAAGCTTTAGACAGGCAAACCAATTAACCGCTGTGGAGGGTGGACATGTATCGCGTTTGGGGTTTCCTGACTGACTATTCATTGTTGCTGATTGGCGGGGCGATTATTGCCTTGTTTTGGGCTAATACGAACCCTGAGAGCTATCACCACTTCGTTGAGTTTGTGATCTGGGACAATGCGCCGATTGGCCACTTGCACGACGGCCACCGCACGCTGACGCTGCACTACCTTGTTAACGACGTGCTGATGGCGCTGTTCTTTGCGATTGCTGCGAAGGAAGTCTGGGAAGCTGTTGTTCTAAAGAACGGCTCTTTGCGCGGGAAAAAGGCTGCGACGCCCTTGTTTGCAACGGCGGGCGGCATGTTTGGCCCAATCGCTGTCTACCTTCTTCTCGCCTATTTCATGGGCAGCGAAACATATAATGCCGTCGCCAATGGCTGGGCTATTCCGACTGCAACTGACATCGCATTTAGCTATCTCGTTGGCCGGATGGTGTTTGGCGCCGGGCACCCTGCAGTGCGCTTCTTGCTGCTCTTGGCCATCGCAGATGACGCAGCGGGCCTGATCATTCTCGCGATCTTCTACCCGTCGGGCGAACTTGCACCTGTATGGCTATTGCTTTCACTTGCATCAGCGCTGATCGTGTTCTGGGGCTTTAACCGCCTGCCGCGCATCTTGGATCGGGGCAAGCAAGACCGCCCGACTTCAACCGCTGTGCGCAAATATCTGGGCGGGCTGCCCTATGTTATCGCGGGCTGCGTGAGCTGGTATGGCTTCATGCGCTCAGGCCTGCACCCTGCCCTCGGCTTGCTGCCGATTGTGCCGACAATCCCCCACGCTGACCGCGCCTTTGGCCTGTTCTCCGAAGCCGAGCGCTACTTGACTGACTTACTCAACGTCATGGAACATGCGCTGAAATACCCTGTCGAGATCGTGCTGTTCTTCTTTGGGCTGCTCAACGCTGGCGTCGAGCTCTCAGCGATTGGCGACGCGACATGGCTTGTCTTGGCAGGCCTGATTATCGGCAAGCCTTTGGGCGTGTTCCTGTTTGGCTGGTTTGCAGCCAAGCCTCTTGGCCTTGGTATTCCGGAAGGCATGCGGATCGTTGACCTTATCGTCATCGGCTTTGTGGCCGCGATCGGCTTTACTGTGGCGCTGTTTGTAGCCTCTGTCGCGTTTGACGCAGGGCCTGTGCAAGACGCCGCCAAGATGGGCGCATTGTTCAGCTTTGGTGCTGCGATCCTGTCGATCATTGCAGGCAAAGTCTTCAAGGTGCAAAAGCAAAACCTCTAAGCACTCCAGCATTGCTTGAAACCGCCCCTGAGCTCTTGGGGGCGGTTTTATTTTGTTTTCCAGCCAGAGGTCTTATTTTTGCCAAAAACAACTGTATGCTATATGGAAACAGTAACCCCGCTTGGCAGTGCAAATACACGAACTTTTAGGGAAATACCCTTATACAGGGCCAGGCAAGAGCAGAAACGGAGCAAGAATGCTCGAGTTCAACAATGTCAGCAAGTCTTTCTGGACAGGCTCTCAACGCAAGGTGATCTTGGAAAAGGTCTCTTTTCGTGTGGAGCTTGGCACGTCGCTCGGCATTTTGGCGCCTAACGGCACCGGCAAGACCACTTTGATCAACATGATGTCTGGCCTCGAAAAGCCTGATGAGGGCACTGTCTTGCGCACCTGTAAAGTCAGCTTTCCACTCGGTTTTATGGGCGGCGTCGTTGGCCGCCACTCGGCGGTTGAAAACAGCCGCTATATCGCCCGCCTCTATGGCCTTGAGCCTGACTATGTCGAGGCATTCTGCCGTTGGCTTTGTAACCTCGGCGAATATTTCGAGCAGCCTTTAGGCACCTACAGCCAAGGCATGCGCGCGCGCTTTTCCTTTGCGCTTTTGCTAGCGCTGGACTTTGACATCTACCTGATTGATGAGGGCATGCCGAGCTCGACCGATGTAGAATTCAACCGCAAAGCAGGCGAAATCCTGCGCGACAGATTGCAAACAACCACTGTGATCATCGTTTCACACCAAGCGCAGACTTTGGAAAAATTCGCGCGCTCCGCAGCTGTTTTGATCGACGGCAAACTTGAAATGTTCGACACCCTTGAAGAAGCGAAACAGCTCTATGACTACCAAACCCAAAGCTAGAAAGTTTCGCATCCGCCGCACAGGCGAGATGGGAACAGGCCCCCGCTCGGCTGCACCCGAGAGTGCCGCCCCCGAAAGCACGGCGCCCGAAACGGCCGCGCCACAAGAGCCTGTGCGCCAGCGCCGTGCAGCGGCACCTGCCAGCGCGCCAGAAGCACAGCCCACCAAGCAGCCAGCAGCAGAACCCGCGCGCGAAGGGATGGTCTCCTCTGCCAATGAAACCAAGGCCGAAACCGACATTGACGCGATCCGCCGTGAGGGCCTAACAGGCCGCCAGCTTCGCCTCGCCCGGCGGATGGCGCAAAAGCACGGACTAGCGCCTATCTCTGATTTTGATGCGGTGCGCCAGTTGCGTGTGAAGGGCATTGACCCGTTCCAGCGCGCCAACATGCTTGAGCTGGTTGTTCCCGGCAAAGACGCCAAAACGCCCGGCCTGCTTGATGAGCCAGACGTGGACAACATGCCAGGCCTCGGCAAAATCCAACTCCCACAGACGATGAAGGCAGACACTGCTCAGGTTCCCTCAACCGAGATATACACCGCCGACAGACGCGCTTCAGAGATCACCAAAATCCAGGAAGACATTGCCCGCCGTCGCCGCAAGCGGATGGTGCTGCTCATGGCGCGGCTTTCGGCCTTCGTGTTTTTGCCAACCATTTTGGCGGGCTGGTATTACTACGCCATCGCCACGCCGATGTACTCGACCAAGACAGAGTTTCTGATCCAATCAGCCGAGAGCGGCGGAGGCAGTGCCCTTGCTGGCCTGATCCCAGCGCAGCTTGCCAACAGTCAGGAGAGTATTGCTGTACAATCCTATCTCACGTCAAAAGACGCTATGATCCGGCTGGATGACGAGCTTGGCTACAAGGCGCATTTCTCTGGTGAGAATGTCGATGCGATCCAGCGTTTGGACACGGATTCAACCAATGAGGACGCCCATAAAGTCTACAAGAAAAACATCAAAATTGGCTATGATCCAACAGAAGGTGTTGTCCGGATGGAAGTGATCGCAGCTGACCCTGTCGTGGCGACTGACTTCTCTAAAGCTTTGATTTCTTACGCGGAAGAACGCGTCGATGCGCTCTCCCAAAAGATCCGTGATGACGCCATGGGAGATGCCCGGCGCAACCTTGAAACAGCCAAGCTTGAGCGCCGTCAGGCACAGGAAGCCCTGATCAGACTGCAAGAAGTCTACTCGGCTGACCCGACAGAGCAACTTGCCGCCTTGCGCACCCAGATCACCACCTATGATCAACAATTGCTGGAGAAAAAACTGGCGTTGCAGGCCTTGCTCGACAACTCGCGCCCCAACCGCGCCAAAGTTGACGGCGCCCGCGGTGATGTACGCCGCCTTGAAAACGTGCTTGTCGAGTTGAACAACAGGATGACCGATGCGAGCACCTCAGACTTGTCGCTTGTGCAACAAAGCACCGAGATCCAACTCGCCCGCGCTGACCTGGCCTCATCAGACACTTTCTTGCAATCGGCCCTTCAAGGCGAAAAGCAGGCCGCGCTAGAAGCTGGCCGCCAAGTGCGTTACCTCTCGGTTCCGGTGCGCCCGATCGCCTCGGATGCGCCAAGTTATCCTCGCAAGTTTGAGAACACTGTTCTGGCATTCCTGATTTTCTCAGGCATCTACCTGATGGTTTCGCTAACGTCCTCAATCCTGCGCGAGCAAGTCTCAAACTAACACATCAATACTGGTGCACTGCGCCCGACAAAAGAACGAGTAATAATTGTGAAGAAGCCCCTAAACTCATCGACCCCCAACACCTGGGAATTCCTGCGTGACCCAATGATTACTCCGACAGGGTTTCGCGAATATGACGCGCGCTGGAAGTATCCAGAAGAGATCAACTTGCCGGGCATTACGGCCCTTGGCCTTGGCCTTGGCACGCAGATGCACGCGCGTGGCATTGAGCCGGTTATCGCCGTTGGAAACGACTATCGCGACTATTCCCTGAGCATCAAAAACGCGCTGATGCTGGGCCTCATGCAGGCCGGCATTCACGTCAAAGACATCGGCCCAGCTGTTTCTCCCATGGCATACTTCGCTCAGTTTCACTTGAACGCGCCTGCCGTCGCCATGGTCACCGCGAGCCACAACCCAAACGGTTGGACGGGTGTCAAAATGGGCTTTGAGCGCCCCCTAACCCACGGACCCGACGAAATGAACGAGTTGCGTGACATCGTGCTTGAGGGCCGCGGCATGGCCCGCGAAGGCGGCAAATACGAATTCGTCGAAGGCGTGAAAGAGGCCTATATCGACGATCTGGTTGGTGACTTCAAAATGTCGCGCAAACTGCGCGTTGTCTGCGCCACGGGCAATGGCACGGCAGCAGCGTTTGGCCCTGAAGTTTTTGAGCGGATCGGCGTTGAGCTTGTTCCCTCCCACAACACGCTCGACTACACCTTCCCGCACTACAACCCCAACCCCGAAGCAATGGAAATGCTCCACGATATGAGCGCCTCAGTGCGCGACAGCGGCGCTGATTTTGCCCTCGGGTTTGATGGCGATGGAGACCGCTGCGGCGTGGTTGACGACGAATGTGAAGAGATATTTGCAGACAAAGTCGGTGTCATCATGGCCCGCGACCTAAGTAAGCTATACCCAAACAGCACCTTCGTCGCTGACGTTAAGTCCACGGGGCTGTTTGCGTCGGACCCTGAGCTGAAAGCAAATGGCGCTAAGGCTGACTATTGGAAAACCGGCCACAGCCACATGAAGCGCCGTGTCAAAGAACTGGGCGCACTGGCGGGCTTTGAGAAATCCGGCCACTACTTTTTGGCGGAGCCCGTCGGGCGCGGATATGACTGCGGCATGCGTGTGGCCGTAGAAATATGCAAACTGATGGACCGGAACCCTGACATGAAAATGTCAGACCTGCGCAAAGCCCTACCCGTCACATGGGCCACCCCAACAATGTCGCCCTATTGCGCGGACACCGAAAAATACCAAGTGCTTGAACGCCTCGTTGCCAAGCTTGTCGCCAAGGCCGAAACTGGCGAGAAAATCGCAGGCCGGGCCATCAAAGAAGTTGTCACAGTCAACGGCGCACGTGTCATTCTTGACAACGGCTCATGGGGTCTTGTCCGCGCCAGTTCCAACACCCCCAACCTCGTTGTTGTCTGCGAAAGCTCGGAAAGCGAATTAGAAATGCGCGCAATATTCGCCGACATCGACGCTGTCATCCGCACGGAAGAGCTTGTTGGCGACTACGACCAAACGATCTAGCAGCTTCTACTCTTTTTCTTTCTCAAAATATCCCGGGGGGTGCGGGGGGCTGGCCCCCCGCTTCCGTCGGATTTGCACAGTAATTCGAAATCAGGCCGCGAGGCCACGCCCTTTTAGCAAAGCTTCGACGCCCGGCATACGTCCGCGAAACGCCCGGTAGAGCTCAGCCGCGTCTCGCGAACCGCCAGTCGAGAGGATGTTCGCCTCAAGCGACGCGGCCAACTCACCGTCAAAAGCATCGCCCTTTTCCTCAAAGGCTGCGAAGGCGTCAGCATCCATAACCTCAGACCACATGTAAGAATAATACCCGCTTGAATAGCCGTCCCCCGCAAAGACATGCGCAAAATGCGGCGTTGCGTGGCGCATCGTGATGGCACGCGGCATGCCCATTCCGTCCAATATTTCCGCCTGACGTGCTATAGGATCAGACGGCGGTGTACCTTCGTGGAACTCCAGATCAACCATCGCCGAGGCGACATATTCCACCGTCTGAAAGCCCATGTCGAATGTCGCGACCCCCAAGAGTTTGTCGAGCAGCGCCTTTGGCATCGCCTTTCCAGTTTCGGCGTGTGTGGCAAATTCGGCCAACACTTCGGGCACGTCCAACCAATGCTCGTAAAGCTGGCTTGGCAGTTCAACAAAGTCGCGCGCCACAGAGGTTCCGGAAATGCTCTCATAAGTCACGTTTGACAGCATCTGGTGTAGCGCGTGGCCAAATTCATGAAACAGCGTGCGCGCGTCGTCATAGCTAAGCAGCGCAGGCTCACCCTTGGCAAAGTTGCACACGTTGATCACAACGGGCGTTTGCGGCTCAGGGAATTTTGCCTGACCACGCATCGCCGAACACCAAGCGCCTGAGCGTTTAGAGTCGCGCGCGAAATAATCACCGATGAAAACCGCCAAGTGCTTGCCGTCGCGTGTGACGTCCCAAGCACGGCAATCTTCATGGTAAAGCGGCACGTCGAGCGGTGTAAACTTGAGCCCGAATAGCCGCGTGGCACAGGCAAAGCTGGCCTCGATCATCCGTTCCAACTGGAAGTATGGCTTCACCTCGGCCTCGTTCAGATCGTGCTCAGCAACACGGCGTTTGTCAGCGTAGTATCGCCAGTCCCAAGCTTCAAGCGCGCCATTGAAACCATCTTCGTGCATCATCGCGGTGAGCACCTCGGCGTCGGCGTCGGCTTGGGCTTTCGCGGGCGCCCAAACGTCGTTCAAAAGCTGGCGCACCGCAGCTGGCTTGCCGGCCATTTCTGTTTCAAGTTTGTAGTCAGCGAAGCTCGCGTATCCTAGCAATTGTGCCCTTTCGTGGCGCAGTTGCAATATCTCGGTGCAGATATCGCGGTTGTCTGTCACCCCTCCATTGGCCCCGCGAGCGACCCAGGCCTCAAAGGCCTTTTGGCGCAGATCACGTCGAGGCGAGAACTGCAGGAACGGCACGATCAGCGATCGTGATAGTGTCACTACTGGCCCGTCAACACCTTTCTCAACACCAGCCGCGCGCGCGGTTTCAACCACGAATTCGGGCAAGCCTTCCAAGTCGGCCTCCGTGAGCGCCATAAACCAGCTACGCTCGTCGGCCAGCACATTCTGGGTAAACGCGGTGCCCAGCTCGGCGAGGCGTGATTTGATCTCAGCCATGCGCGTGTCTTCCGCCCCTGTCAGCGCGGCCCCTGCGCGCAAGAAGCTTCGTCGGGTAAGCATCAGCACGCGCCCCTGCTCACTGCTCAGGCTCATGGTCTCGCGCGCCTCCCAGACAGCCTCGACCCGCGCAAACAACGCTTTATTGGCGGTGATACGCGAGGAATGCTGCGCCAGCTTTGGTGAAAAATCTCGCTGCAGGGCTTCCCGCTCAGGGTTACTGTCTGCACCTGCGACTGTGAAAAACACCGAAAGCACCTTGTCGAGCGCTTCACCCGCGCTCTCAAGCGCGCCGATGACATTGTCAAAATCAGCCTCGCGAGTGTCAGACGCGATAGCGGCGATCTCTGCCTCATGTTCCGCAAGTGCCACATCAAGGGCAGGGGCGAAGTCTTGATCCGAAATCGCCTCGAAAGGCGCTATTTGGAAATCTGTAGTCCAGTCCTGCAAAAGCGGGTTTTTCATCGAGTGTCTCTCCTTAGGGTTGGCCCCAAACTAAGCCTTCTCGCGGCGTGCTTCAATCAGGGTAGCAAAAGGTTTTGTCTTACCCAGCATCCCAACCGCGACAACTGGTACGCAATAACCAAGATCACCCATGAAGCGGGTACATTGCTGTCCTGTGACTGCACATTTTCCTCGCCACTCGGGCAGAGCTTGGCCAGTGACCGTGACGTGACGGTGTGTTCTGCCTGTCAATTGGCATGGAAGACACTCAAGGTATCATCGCTGATCTGGCTCAGGTGCTCTGACAAATCGGGCAATCCTCGCGCGGCGCGAGCTTGATCTTGCGGCTCTCGCCATAAAGCCCGTCATAGATCAGCATTTCGCCGCGAATTATCTGGCCAGCGCCGGTGATCAGCTTGACGGCTTCAAGCGCCATCATCGAGCCGACCACTCCGGGCAGAGGCCCGATAACCCCCGCTTCTGCACAGGATGGAGCAAGGCCCGGCGCAGGCGCTTCTGGGAAGATACATTGGTAGCACGGCCCGCCTTTGGCCACGTCAAACACCGAAAGCTGCCCCTCCCATTGCGCCAACGCGCCCGAGATAAGCGGCTTACCAAGCTTCACAGAAATTCGATTTGCAAGGTAGCGTGTTTCGAAGTTGTCAGTGCCGTCGACGATGACGTCGTAGTCGGAAAAAAGCTGTTCCGCGATCTCCTCTGTCAGCCGCCTCTGGTAGGGCTGCAATGTGATAAACGGGTTGAGCGCGGCCATCGCCTGCACAGCCGACTGCACCTTTGGCAAGCCAATCGTGCCTTCGCCGTGAATAACCTGCCGCTGCATATTGGTGTGTTCGACCATGTCGTCATCAATCACGCCGATCGTGCCCACCCCCGCCGCGGCCAGATACATCAACACCGGAGAGCCAAGCCCCCCTGCGCCAATGACCAAAACTTTGGATTGTTTCAGTTTTTTCTGCCCCGGCCCGCCTACTTCGCGTAAAACAATATGGCGGGCATAGCGCTCAAGCTCAGCCTCTCTAAAGGTGCCCTGTTGTTCAGGCTCGGTGCTGACAGGCATAGGCACCCGAGCTTTCAGCCTCGCCAAACCAAAGCTGTAAAGCCCCACCAAAACCGCTGCGCTGCCAAGCATCGCCAGCGGCATGGCATTGCCATCAGGCAATATCAACTGCAGGCTCAGAACTGCGGCAAATGCCAGCGCCATCAGGCTCCAGGTCATCGGCTTGGGCCATTTCAAAAAGCTGCCCAACGCCCAAAGCACGGCCATGATCCCGAGGGCCGTAAGTACCATCAGCCGCGCCCCGTTGAGCCAAAGCCGCCTGAGCCGCGCGCGGTATCTGACAAACCCTCGGCCAACTCAAACCGCGCCTGCACCACTGGAGCCACGACCATCTGTGCAATCCGCTCGCCGTGCTTTACCGTAAAAGCCTCGCTGCCAGCATTCATCACGATCACCCCAAGAGGGCCGCGATAATCCGCATCAATCGTACCAGGGCTGTTGGGCAAGGTGATCCCGTGTTTCAGTGCCAAGCCCGAGCGCGGCCTCAGCTGCACTTCATAGCCCATCGGAATTTCAATCCGCAGTCCCGTCGGCACCAAAGCACGTGCGCCCGCCTCCAGAACGACTTCGCCGCGATCAGCTAAATTCGCCCGCACGTCAGCGCCCGCCGCCCCGGCACTTTCGTATGACGGCAGCCCCAACGCTCGGTCGGCACTCTCGTCCCATGTGAATTTTACAGTGACCACACTCAGCTCTTTTTCTTCGCTAAAATACTCAAAACCCTAGGCCAGCGCCCCAGCGATGCGCTCTGCGAGTTTGCGCGCCACTTGGTCTTTGCCCATACGTGGCCAGCCTTCCACACCAGCATCAGTGATCAGGTGAACCGCGTTCTCTGAGCCGCCCATGATGCCTGTTTCAGGGCTCACGTCGTTGGCAACAATCCAGTCGCAGCCCTTGCGCTGTCGCTTGGCCGTGGCGTTGTCGACAACATCGTCGGTCTCAGCCGCAAAGCCCACAACAAGCCCCGGGCGGCCCTTTTTCATTTGGCTCACTTCCGCCAGAATGTCGGGGTTCTCGGCAAATTCCAGAATTGGCAATGCCCCTTTGACCTTCTTTATCTTGCTGCCGCTTTCGCGCTTTACGCGCCAGTCCGCCACGGCGGCAGCAAACACACCCGCGTCAACGGGCAATACGCCCTCAACCGCGTCTAGCATTTCGGCCGCGCTTTGCACCGCGATAACCTCAACTCCCGCTGGCGGCAGCACATCGGCAGGGCCTGTCACGAAGATGACATCAGCGCCCAAAGCTGCCAGCGCAGAGGCGATAGCCGTGCCTTGCGCGCCTGACGAGCGGTTGGCGATATAGCGCACCGGGTCGATCGGCTCATGCGTCGGCCCCGACGTTACCAGCACGCGCTTGCCTTTGAGCGGGCCATTTGCCAGCACTCGGCCAATAGCTTCGATGATCTCAAAAGGCTCGGCCATACGCCCCGGCCCGTACTCGCCACAAGCCATGCCGCCCTCGTTTGGACCGACAACATGCATGCCATCGCCCTGCAACGTCGCCAAATTGCGCTGCGTTGAAGCGCGCTCCCACATCCGTATATTCATCGAGGGTGCAATCATAACTGGCGTATCCGTCGCCATCAAAAGCGTGGTTGCCAAGTCGTCGGCGTGCCCCCCTGCCATTTTCGCCATCAAGTCAGCGGTTGCAGGCGCCACGACAACCAAGTCAGCAACACGCGACAGTTGGATATGTCCCATCTCGGCTTCATCCGTCAGATCAAACAGGTCTGTATAGGCCTTTTCGCCCGCCAAAGCGGCAACTGACAGCGGTGTGACAAACTGCTGTGCAGCGCGCGTCATCACTGGCGTGACTGCTGCGCCGTGTTCTTGCAAACGCCGGATCAGATCAAGGCATTTATAGGCCGCGATACCGCCACCGATGATCAGAAGGATTCTCTTGCCAGCCAGCATCGTGACCTCCGCTTTGTTTTGCCCCACAACAGTTAAGGCCAAGGCGGCGCAAACTCAATGCCACTTCGATCAGCCCCGCTTATGGCCTTCCACACAAATGAGAATTGGCCAAGCCTTCTGCGCCGCCTTAGCCTCTGGTCCATGACATATGATTTATACATTGGCGACCGGGCGTTTTCGAGCTGGTCATTGCGCGGCTGGCTCATGCTTGAAAAGTTTGACCTGCCTCACCGAGCTCATCTTGTCGGGCTTTACTCCGGTACCATGGCCGAAGACTTGGCCGAGTTTGCGCCCGCACGCCTTGTGCCTGTGATGTGCGATGAGGCTGGCGCGGTTATTTTCGACAGCCTCGCCATGGCCGAAACTTTGGCCGAACGACACCCCGAGGCGGGGCTTTGGCCCGCAGACCCAACAGCGCGGGCCTATGCCCGTTCCATAACCGCCGAGTTGCACGCAGGTTTTAGTGCTCTGCGCGGTGATTGTGCCATGCAGCTGTTTCACCAGTGGGTTGGCTTTGAGCCTTCAGAGGCTGTGCAAGCTGACTTGCGACGCCTTGAAGTGCTGTTTGAAATTGCTCGCGAGCGCTATGGAGCCGATGGCCCCTGGCTCTTTGGGACATACTCGCTTGCCGATGCGTTTTATGCGCCCGTCGCGGCTCGCATCGCAGGCTATGGCCTCAAAGTGAACCCCGTGGTGCAAGCCTATGTAGACACAACGCTGGCTGATCCGAGCTTTCGAGCTTGGCGCGCGGAAGGCCTAGGCGTCAGTTATGAGCCCTTCCCCTACCCCCAGCCATTGGAAAAGGCCCCTTGGCCAGCCTAATGTTAACTTGCGTTAACCAATTGTAAACAAAGCCTGCCTACTCGTTAACCAAAGAGGAGGCTGCATGGTTGCACGCACATACACCGTGGCGTTTGAAGGCGTCGTGGCCCGCCCTGTTGAGGTGCAATGCGCTGTCACGGCGGGTTTGCCGGCATTCTCGATTGTCGGCCTGCCTGACAAGGCGGTGTCAGAAGCGCGTGATCGCGTGCGTGCTGCGCTGTCTTCCATGTCGATAGCGCTGCCCTCCAAGCGGATCACCATCAATCTTTCCCCAGCTGATCTGCCCAAAGAAGGCAGCCACTTTGACTTGCCGATTGCTTTGGCATTGCTGGCGGCGTTAGAGGTATTGCCGCAAGACGCTGTCGAAACCGTGACCTCGCTTGGCGAGTTGTCTCTCGATGGGGCCTTGATGCCCGTCATCGGCGCTTTGCCTGCTGCCCTTGCAGCGGCTGAGGCCCAGCGCAGCCTGATTTGCCCTGAGAAGTCAGGCGCTGAAGCAGCTTGGGTTGAGGCCGCCCAAGTGATCGCGCCCGAAACGCTGCTGCACTGCATTCAACACCTCAACGGCCAGCGCTCACTTGATCCGGCCAAGCCCGGCGAAGTTACGACGGGAGACAGCCTGCGAGACCTGCGTGACGTAAAAGGACAGGAACGCGCCAAACGCGCTTTAGAAATCGCGGCAGCGGGACGGCACCATATGATGATGATCGGCTCGCCGGGTGCGGGCAAGTCAATGCTCGCGGCGCGCTTGCCGTCTATCTTACCGGTGCTTTCACCCGCAGAGGCGCTCGAAACTTCAATGATCCACTCACTATCAGGCTTGCTTAAAGAGGGCGGCATTTCTCGACTGCGCCCATTTCGCGAGCCACACCACACCGCGTCGATGGCGGCGATTGTCGGCGGGGGGCGCAGCGCCAAGCCCGGCGAGATCAGTCTTGCCCACAATGGTGTCTTGTTCATGGACGAATTCCCTGAGTTTCCGCGCACCGTGCTGGAGACGCTCCGCCAGCCCATTGAAACTGGCGAGATTGTGGTCAGCCGTGCGAATGCTCATGTTCGCTACCCCTGCCGTTTCCTGCTGGTAGCTGCCGCAAACCCCTGCAAATGCGGCTATTTATTTGACGCCGCGCGCGCCTGTGCACGCGTGCCTTTGTGTGGAGAAGACTACTTGGGCCGCATCTCTGGGCCGCTGATGGACAGGTTTGATCTACGCTTAGATGTGCCGCCTGTTTCGCTGTCAGACCTCGACTTGCCCAGCGCTGGCGACAGCTCGGCCGACGTGGCGGCACGCGTGGAGGCTGCCCGCGCTTTACAAGCAACACGGTTTCACGACGCGAGCGGCGTGCACCTTAACGCCGACGCGGAAGGCGAATTGCTGGAAGACATCGCAGCGCCCGATGCTGAGGGTCGGGGGTTTCTGCTCAAGGTTGCCGACAAATTCGGCCTCACCGCGCGCGGCTATCATCGCGTTTTGCGCGTCGCCCGCACGATTGCCGACCTTGAAGGCGCAGCCGATGTGCGCGCGCCGCATGTCGCCGAGGCTGTCAGCTTTCGCGTTCAGGCGCTGAAAGAGAGTTGATCCAACCCGCGATTTGACCAAGCGTTCTTCCGGCTTCAGGCATAAAGCCATGAACTATCGGCCAGACATGGGGCAGATCGTGCTCAAGCTTGAACGTCACGGCGACGCCTTGCTCCGACAAGTGCTGCGCCATCCGAGTGCTGTCATCACGCAGTATTTCTGTGTCCCCGACGGCCAGCCAAACAGGGCAAGCGCCTGTGAAGTCTCCAAACAGTGGAGAAGCCCGCGCGTCTTGCGGATCGGCGTCTAACAGATAGTGCTTCTTAAGGTCTTTCACACGGTCTGCAGGCAAAACCACATCTGCCTCGGCATTCTCGCTGAACGAGGCGCCCGAAAACGTCACGTCCGTGAGCGGCGAGAGCGCAAAACATCCGGCGGGCGGCTCCAGTTTGAGGCGTATTATCTCACTTAAAAGCGCAAGGGCGATGCCGCCACCTGCGCTGTCGCCTCCGATGATAATTTGGCGTGCGGGCACCGTCTCAAGCAGAGCTTTATAAGCACTCAGCGCATCGTCGATCGCTGCGGGAAACGGGTTCTCGGGAGCTTTTCGATAGCCAACCAAGACGGCACGTGCATCGGCTTTTTTGCACAGAGTGGCGAGCATGGCTTTATGGGTGTTTGGCGACCCCATAACATAGGCTCCACCGTGAAAGTAGAGGATGGTAGCGCCCTGCTTGTCGCCTCTTTGCGCCACGTTAATTACTGGAAGGCCTGCGAGCTTGCCCGCCTCAAACCGGGTGCCGCGCGGAGCATGAAAGCTGATTTTCGCTTTGAGTTCAAACGCGTGTCGCAACTTCAACACATCAGTGGTGCGCGAGAGCTGGCGCTTCTCGGTCACCCTTAGCCAAAAGTTCATCAACCGTGCGCGCAAACTCGGGGTCATGTGCGGCGCGCCTCGATGGCTTCCCAGATTTTCTCAGCAATGTTGGTGCCGTCAAAACGCTCCAGCTCTTGGATGCCGGTTGGTGAGGTCACGTTGATCTCGGTGAGGTAGTCGCCGATCACGTCGATGCCGACGAAAACTTGGCCTTTTTCCTTGAGGAGTGGGCCGATGCGCGCGCATATTTCGAGGTCGCGTTCGGTGAGGCCGATTTTCTCAGGCCGCCCGCCGACGTGCATGTTGGAGCGGGTTTCGCCCTTGGCTGGCACGCGGTTGATCGCCCCGACAGGCTCACCGTCTACCAAAATCACCCGCTTGTCTCCGGCTGAAACGTCAGGCAAAAACTTCTGCATGATCAGTGGTTCGCGGCTGTTGGCGGCGAATAGCTCATGCAACGACGCAAGGTTGCGGTCCTCCGGAGTGAGGCGGAAAACGCCTGCGCCGCCGTTGCCGTAAAGTGGCTTAAGGATCACATCATTGTGCTTGGCCTTAAAGGCTTTGAGGTCTTCCAAATCGCGTGCGATCATCGTGGGTGGCGTCAGGTCTGGGTAGTCGAGCACTAGCAATTTTTCAGGATAGTTGCGCACCCAGAAAGGATCATTCACCACCAGCGTGCCGGGGTGTATGCGATCAAGAATGTGGGTTGTCGTGATGTAGAACATGTCAAACGGCGGGTCTTGACGCAGCCAGACCACGTCAAACTCCGAGAGATCGACCTCGGCCTGCTCACCCAGCGTGAAGTGGTTGCCAACCTCGCGGCGTACCGTCAGGGGCCAACCGCGCGCCATAACGCGACCTTCGCGGTAGCTAAGCTGCTCAGGTGTGTAGTAAAACAGCTCATGGCCACGCGCTTGCGCTTCTTCCGCAATGCGAAAGCTGCTGTCAGCGTTGATGTCTATTGGCCCGATCGGGTCCATTTGGAAGGCAATTTTCATGGCGCACCTTTTGAAGCAAGTTGCGCTATAGATGGCCTATGTTGATCAGGTGTTCAATGCTTGGTGCGCCTCAAGCGCCAAAGGCGTTTTCAACCACCTCGATCTGGCCTGTAGCGTCAACGAGAGCCACATCAATGCGCATCTCGCTGAGGCTGCCATTGGGCAGGCAGCCTGAGTAGGCCTCGGCGCTTTGAGCGATCCGACTCATTTGAAGCGGTGAGATGCGTGCGGCGGCCGTCGCAAAACACTTGGCTTTCTTCACTTCGATGAAAACAGTTAAGGGGCCACGTTGCATGATAAGGTCAATCTCGCCACCAGCCCCGCGCCAGCGTTGGTTGCGGGTTTCAAAGCCAAGGGCATGATAGTACCGCTCGGCTATGCCTTCCGCTGCAAGGCCAGCCCGGTAGGAAACCGCACTGCGTTTTGCGCGCTGAGAAGTATGATGATCTGGTTCAAATGCGAAATCTAGCATGAGGCATTTTCGCTTAGAAAAGTTATTAAGGGGTTAACTTCGCTGCAGTTTCAGGCCCATCTGATAAATATCGCGCCGCTTGTGGCCTGTGTCTTCTGCCAGTCTGTCGGCCGCATCGCGCAAGCTCATGTCCACCAGCAGAACTTCAAGCTCGGCCAAAAGTTCGTCTTCGGTGACAACAGTCGCAGCCCCTTTGCCGATCAGCACCACGATCTCGCCCTTCACGCTGCGCTCTCCAAGTTCTGCGCTCAGCTCGTCCAGTGTGCCCGAAAGGACTTCCTCGAACTTTTTGGTCAACTCACGGCAAACCCGAGCTTCGCGTGTTCCGCCCAAAACCTCGGCTGCATCGGCCAGCATCGCCGCGACACGCTTAGGCGATTCGTAAAACACAAGCGTGCCTTGCACCCCCGCCAGAGCCTTCAGAGCGTTTTTTCGCGCGCCTTTCGTGTTGGGCAAAAAACCTGCGAAAGTGAACATATCGGTCGGCAACCCTCCCAAAGTGAGGGCCGTGACAACGGCTGAAGGCCCGGGCAGAGACGTGACCATATGGCCCTGTGCACGGGCCGCGGCGACCAGATGATAGCCCGGATCGGCGATCATTGGCGTACCAGCCTCTGAGCCATAGGCGACGGATTGCCCAGCCTCCAAAGCCTTTAATAACTTGGGCCGCGCGCGATCACCGTTGTGATCATGATAGGCAATCAGCGGCCTGTTACCGAGCGGAACACCATGAATTTCCATCAATTTTCGCATGGTGCGTGTGTCTTCGGCGGCGACCACATCGGCGCTCGCGAGCACGTCAAGCGCACGCAAAGTAATGTCACGCGCCGTGCCAAGAGGCGTGGCAACCAGATAGAGGCCGCTCTCAAGTTTCACTTCTTTATGATTCAACACTAGACCCTATAGCCTCGACGTTTATGATCACCCCAGAACCAATCCACGCCAGTTGAAGGGTATTGTTGCCCTACCTTAGCAGAGCGTATCAGGGAGAAGAAGTTACCAATGTTTGCTGTTTTGAGCGCTGTTTTTAAGTCTGCCCGCAAGCCGCTTGTGCGCCTTGTGATCTTGTCCAACCTTGTCTGGCTTGCCGCCTGTGAGCCTGTCTCGCTTGGCGCAGGATCAGGGGGCAACGTAAAAGCGGGCGAGCCCGTGACTGTTGCACTCCTGTTGCCCCGAGGCAGTGCCATTTCCGGCGATGACCTGATCTCAACTGCGCTTGAAAACGCCGCGCGCCTTGCGGTGAGTGATTTGCAGGGTGTGAAAGTCGACTTGCGTGTCTACGCGACAGCCGGTGACGCTGCCCGCGCCCAAACGGCGGCTAAACAGGCGGTAGCTGATGGCGCCCAGATCATCCTTGGGCCGCTGCGGGCTGAAAGTGCCAATGCTGTTGCTGTGGCCGTGGCATCAAGCGGCGTGAATGTGCTGGCGTTCTCCAACAATACAACCGTCGCTGGCGGCAATTTGTTCTTGCTCGGATCGACGTTTCAGAACACTGCTAACCGTCTGACGGCCTATGCAAAACGTCAGGGCAAGGGGCGCATTCTTGTTGTCCATGACCAAGAGATCGGCGGGCAACTCGGCAAAACAGCGATCACCCAGGCAATCGCGGCAACCGGCGCGACACTCGCGGGCACAGTGGCCTATGAGCGTAGCCAGCAAGGCGTCACCAGTGCTGTGCCGCGGATCAAGGCCGCCGCCGTTGCCGGGCAGGCCAATGCAATTTTCCTGACCTCGACTTCCGACGCTGCGCTGCCATTTTACGCGCAGATGCTGCCAGAGGTTGGCCTCTCAGGAGCGACCACACAGTTCATCGGCCTGTCACGCTGGGATGTTCCCGCGCAGACGCTGGCCTTGCCCGGCCTTCAAGGTGGCTGGTTTGCCCTGCCCGACCCTGCGCGCACGGCCAGTTTTGCCAACCGCTATTCAGGCGCTTATGGCAACTCACCGCACCCGCTTGCAGCCCTCGCTTACGACGGTATCGCAGCCGTTGGTGCGCTGGCAAAATCCGGCAAGCGCAACGCTCTCTCGGCGTCGTCGCTCACCCAAGGCGCTGGCTTTCAGGGCGCCAACGGCATTTTCCGTTTGCGCCCCGACGGAACCAACCAGCGCGGGTTGGCGATTGCTCAAATCAAAGACAGCCGTGTCGTCGTGATTGATACCGCTCCAAGTGCTTTTGGCGGTGCCGGGTTCTGATCGGGCGCTCAGCGCCTGCTTTCCAACGCCACCTGACGCTCTGATATGCGCGCCTGACCTGATCTTTGATCGGGACACAGTCGGCGCGGCTCTGAGCGCCGCCATACGGGGTCCGCAAGATGATACCAGTTTGCGTAGTGCTGTCGTGCCGTTGCTGCAAGGCGCGCGCACCACAGGCATGCAGGCCATCGAAGCTGCCTTTCTCGCAGCGCCGATGGATGCCCTCAAAGCACGGCAGAGCTATTGCTGGCTGACCGATTGCATCGTGGCTTGCACCTACGAACTTGTCTCAAGCAAGCTCTTTCCGCTTGCGAAAAACACGCCCTCCGAAGGCCTCGCACTTATGGCCGTGGGAGGGTATGGACGTTTTGAAATGGCACCCCAGTCTGATGTTGATCTGCTATTCTTGATGACCAAAAAAATCACGCCACGCGCCGAAAGCATGATCGAAGCGATGCTCTACATTTTGTGGGATCTGCGTTTCAAAGTCGGCCATGCCAGCCGCACAGTGGGCGACTGTCTCACGCTTGGTGCCGAAGATTTCACCATTCGCACTGCCCTTCTTGAACGACGCTTCTTATGCGGCACCAAGGCCCCCGCCAACAGCTTGTCAAAACGGCTTAAGGCCGAGTTGTTTGAAGGCACCGAGACAGAGTTTGTTGACGCCAAACTGGCCGAGCGCGACGCCCGCCACGAAAAGCAGGGCGAGCGCTATGTTGTTGAGCCCAACGTCAAAGAGGGCAAAGGCGGCTTGCGCGATTTGCAGTCGCTCTACTGGATCGCGAAATACACCTACCACGTTGAAAAAATTGAGCAACTCGTCAAGCAAAAGGTGGTTCGCCTCGAAGAATACCAGATGTTCCAGAAGGCTGAAAACTTCCTCTGGGCGGTGCGCTGCCATATCCACCTGATCACCAAACGCCCGACCGAGCAGCTGACATTTGACCTGCAAGTCGAAGTGGCTGAGCGCATGGGTTACCTTGACAAGACAGGCCGCCGCGCTGTCGAGTATTTCATGCAGGACTACTTCCGCAATGCTACCCTCGTAGGCGATCTGACGCGCATTTTCCTCACCAAGCTTGAGGCGATACATGCCAAGCCTGCCCCCCTTTTGCAGCGCATGTTTGCCCGTAAGCCACGGGTCAAAACCGGCTATGAAGTGATTCACGGGCGCATGGCTGTCGTTGACGGCGAGAGCTTTCTGCAAGACCCGCTGAACTTGCTGCGTCTCTTTGAAGAAGGCCTGCGCACAGGGTTGCTCCTTCATCCCGACGCGATGCGCTTGGTGACGGCCAACCTGCACCTTATCGACGATAGCTTTCGCGCCAACAAAGAAGCGCAGCGCATTTTCCTCGATCTGTTGTTAAAACATGGTAACCCCGAACGCGCTTTGCGGCGGATGAACGAGCTGGGAGTTCTGGGCGCTTTCATCCCAGAATTCGCGCCGATCGTGGCGATGATGCAGTTCAATATGTATCACTCTTACACCGTTGATGAGCACACCATTCAGGTGATCTCGAATTTCGCGCGCATCGAGCGGCTCGAGCTTGAGGAAGAGCTTCCAATCTCGACTGAGATCCTCAAAGAAGGAATCGACCGCAAGGTGCTGATGGTCGCGATGCTGTGTCACGACATCGGCAAGGGCCGCGATCAGGATCACTCCATTCTTGGCGCACAAATCAGCCGCAAAGTCACGGCGCGTTTGGGCCTGTCCAAAGCAGACTGCGACACAGTCGAGTGGCTGGTGCGCTACCATCTGTTGATGTCGGACATGGCCCAAAAACGCGATATTGCTGATCCGCGCACTATCCGCGACTTTGCCAAGGCAGCGGGCAGCGTAAAGCGGCTTAACCTTCTGACATTGCTCACAGTTTGCGACATTCGCGGCGTCGGCCCGGACACTTGGAACAACTGGAAAGCTGTGCTGATCCGCGCGCTTTACCGCCAAACACGCCACGCCCTTGAAGAAGGCATGGAAGACTTGGGGCGCGAGAACCGGGGCACCGAGGCCAAAAAGCTTTTGCGTGGCGAGCTTGAAGGCTGGGACAAAAAAGACATCAAGACCGAAACCGCGCGCCACTACCCCCCCTACTGGCAGGGGTTGCACATTACCGCGCATGTCGTTTTCGCCAACCTGCTCAAAGACATCGACAACGACGAGGTGCGCATCGACTTGCACCCCGATAGTGACCGCGACGCAACCCGTGCTTGCTTTGCCATGTCTGATCACCCCGGTATTTTCAGCCGTGTGTGCGGTGCGCTTGCGCTAGTCGGCGCCAATATCGTTGACGCGCGCACCTTCACTTCAAAGGATGGTTACGCAACGGCCGCCTTCTGGATCCAAGACGCCGAAGGCCACCCGTTTGAAGCCAGCCGCCTACCGCGCCTGCGCAAAATGATCGAACGCACTCTGGCAGGTGAAGTGATCGCAAGCGAAGCCATCCAGACCCGCGACAAGATGAAGAAGCGCGAGCGTGCCTTCCGCGTGCCAACATCGATCACTTTCGACAATGAGGGTTCCGAGATTTACACAATCATCGAAGTCGACACCCGCGATAGGCCAGGCCTGCTCTTCGATCTCGCCCGTACCTTAGCAGGTTCAAACGTCTATATCGCCTCTGCGGTGATAGCGACTTACGGTGAGCAAGTTGTTGATACCTTCTATGTCAAAGATATGTTCGGGCTGAAGTTCCACGCCGAAGGTAAACAACAAGCGCTCGAAAAGAAACTTCATGAAGCCATTGCCCAAGGTTCCAAACGCGCCCGCGCATAATTTCTTTCGATAGAGCTCCCTGTCTCTTTTTCTTTCCCTAAATATCCTGGGGAGCTTGAGGGGCTAGCCCCTCAACACCGCGACGCGGCGAAGCCGCGGCGTAATCCTCCTCAAAACGGTGCCTTTCGTGTGGTCGCGCAATCCGCTATGTCTTCCACAAAAGCAAACGAGCAGCCCCATGAAACCCATCCGCCTTATCGCAAGCGTCTTCACCGTCGGATTTTGGACGCTGATGAGCCGTATCATGGGCTTTGCGCGCGATATTCTGATCTCGTCCTACATTGGCCCCGGCCCGCTCATGGACGCCTATGTCGTCGCTTTCCGCCTGCCCAACCTGTTCCGCCGATTCTTTGCCGAGGGCGCCTTCAATGCAGCTTTCGTGCCCATGTTTGCTAAACGGCTAGAGGCCAATGAAGCGCCCGAGAAGTTTGCCTCCGACGCGCTCAGCTGGCTCGGCCTTGCGGTGCTGGTGCTCACGGGCCTCGCGCTTGTCTTCATGCCCGCGCTGGTCTGGATCACCGCCGAGGGCTTCGTCGGCGACGCGCGGTTTGATCTTGCCACTGGCTTTGGCCGCATTGTCTTTCCCTATATCTTCTTTATCTCGCTGGCAGCACTGTTCTCAGGCGTTCTCAACGCGACTGGGCGTTTTGCCGCCGCCGCCGCGGCACCTGTGCTGCTCAATATCATGCTGGTTGCCGCCATGTTGTTCGCAGCTCATCAGGGTGGTGATGTGGCGCGCGCGCTAGTCTACACCATTCCGCTCGCGGGCATCGCGCAGCTTGTGCTGGTCTGGGTGGCTACGCGCCGTGCGGGGCTCAACATTCGCCCACGCATCCCGCGGCCTTCGCCCGAAATGGGACACTTGCTGCGCGTCGCCCTGCCCGCGGCATTAGCGATGGGAGTTGTGCAGATCAACCTTGTCGTTGGCCAGCTCGTTGCCTCAGATTACGAGAAAGCCATCAGCTGGCTCTATGCCGCTGACCGGCTTTACCAACTGCCGCTCGGCGTTGTCGGCATTGCAATTGGCATCGTACTGTTGCCTGACCTATCGCGCCGCCTTCGTGCCGGCGATGAAAAAGGCGCACAGCACGCATATTCACGTGCAACAGAGCTGTCTCTGGCACTGACTTTGCCTTCCGCGGTCGCGCTTGTTGTCATTCCACTGCCGCTGATTTCTGTGTTGTTTGAACGCGGAAACTTCACAGGCGCCGACGCCTCAGCCACAGCACTGGCCGTCGCGGTTTATGGCCTTGGCCTGCCAGCCTTCGTGTTGCAAAAAACCTTGCAACCGCTGTTTTTCGCCCGTGAAGACACCAAGAGTCCGTTTCGCTTTGCGATCCTCGCGATGGCTGTGAATGCCGCGCTGGCCTTTGGCCTTAAGCCCTATATCGGCTGGCTTGCGCCCGCTGTCGCCGCCTCTGCCGCCGCCTGGATCATGGTAGCACAGCTTGGGTTTGGAGCGCGTCAGTTTGGCGAGGTCACGCGACTTGATGCCCGTTTCAGGGCGCGCATCTGGCCGATCATCCTTGCCGCGCTTGCAATGGGTGTTGCGCTCTGGGCTGCCAGCCTCGCGCTTACTCCGATGTTTGAAGGCGGCACGCGTTATCTCGCCCTGATGATCCTGATCATCAGTGGTATTGTCAGCTTCTTCGGCTTTGGCCAACTCTTCGGGGCTTTCCGCCTCGCGGAGTTCAAACAAGCCCTACGGCGTGGAGCTTAGCCTAGCTGCGCTGGATGCTTGCGCGCAGCCGCGCAAAGCCGCCCGGGCTGACGAGGAAAGACACAGCAAAGCCCGCCGCAAAGCCTGCCAACTCCCCAATCCAAGTGGTGCCTGTGCCAAACAGCATGCCTAAGACAAACTGGATCGCGAGGAGAACGCCGATCAGCTGAAAGGCCTTGAGTTGGTTCTCGCCCAACTGCCCAAGCCGCAACCAAAGGATGTAGCTGAACGCACCGATGAGGCCATATGCGCCCGGATAAGCGCCTATAAGGTAGGACTTATCGGCAGACAGCAGCCCCCAAACCAGCCCACCGGCAATGGAAGCCGTGAAAAACACCGCAAGTACGGCAGGTGCGCTGAAGTTGTCGCCAACGTATTTCCCGAGCGCCAGCGTGATAACACCAGCAAAGATCATCTGGGTGAACTCGCCGTGGATAAACGGATAGCTCACAAAACGCACAAGCTCGCTTGCGGGCCAGCGGCCATTCTCCCACATCCAGCTGACAAGCGGGCCGGGCAAGCCCCAGTCTTGCACCGCAGCGAGCCGCCATCCGATGCCCATCTTCCCGCCGATGATACCTTGTGCTGCCAATGTGAACACCAGCTCAACGCCGACGATTGCACAAAACAGTAGCACCACGACAGGGGCCACGTTGCCCACTGCACTCTCAGGTTGGTTCTGCTCGCTCATTTGTGCCTCCGCTTGACCTTCGCAAGACCCATGGGTAAGCCAGCCGCAACACATATTCCAGACAGATCTTTGATCGGAGACCCAGCATGACGGATGCGGCCACAACACCCCCTACCAACGCTGCCTTCACGCCGCGCGTTTTCTCGGGCATCCAGCCTTCGGGTGACTTGCACCTTGGCAACTATCTTGGCGCGCTTAAACGCTTTGCCGATGCGCAAAACCAAGGCATCGAAACGGTGTACTGCATGGTTGATCAGCACGCGATCACCGTCTGGCAAGACCCTGCCGAGCTGCGGCGCTCGACCCGCGAGTTGGCGGCTGGCTTTATTGCCTCGGGGATCGACCCTGCAAAGTCTATTCTGTTCAACCAAAGCCAAGTCGCCGAGCACGCGCAGCTTGCTTGGGTGTTCAACTGCGTCGCCCGCATGGGCTGGATGCAGCGCATGACCCAGTGGAAAGACAAGGCCGGCAAAAACCAGCAGAACGCGTCGCTGGGCCTGTTTGCCTACCCCTCGCTGATGGCGGCTGACATCTTGCTTTATCACGCAACGCATGTGCCTGTTGGCGAAGACCAAAAGCAGCACCTCGAGCTGACACGCGATATTGCCACCAAGTTTAACAACGACTTCGGGGTTGATTTCTTCCCAATTACAGAGCCAGTTATAACGGGCACGGCAACGCGGGTAATGAGCCTGCGTGACGGCGCCAAGAAGATGTCAAAGTCTGACCCGTCAGACGCGTCGCGCATCAACATGACAGACGACGCGGACACCATTGCCAAGAAGATCCGCAAGGCCAAGTCAGACGCTGACGCGCTGCCCTCGGAAGCCAAGGGCTTGGATGCGCGCGCCGAGGCCCGCAACCTTGTGAACATCTACGCCGCGATGGCCGACATGAGCGTTGACGCAGTTTTGGCCGAAGTGGGCGGCAAGCAGTTTAGCGAGTTCAAGCCGATGCTGGCGGAACTGGCCGTTGAAAAACTCGCGCCTATCTCCGGCGAGATGGCCCGCCTGATGCAGCACGAAGACGAGATCGACGCTATTTTGCGCGCCGGCGCCGAGCGCGCCCGCGCCATCGCCGCACCTATCCTGCAAAAGACCTACGACATCGTCGGGATGATCCGCTAAGGTGCTAAAACAACATCGACGTGGAGTGACTGTGAAACTTGCATCAGCACTATTCGTGGCCCTTTTCTGCGCCACACTCACACATGCAGAGCCCGCCAAACTCAATGTAGATTTCGGCTTTTTCCCGAAGGGGACAAGCTGCAAAGCATTTGGCACAAATGGCCGCGTGAAGCTTAAAGTCGGGCGTGAGATCGAGTTTAATATCCGTGAGAACACTGGAAACGTTTCGTTCCGCTGTCAGCAGCCTAACGGTGCCACGTTTACTGTCAACACTGGCCCTCTGCTTCCTCAAGGCAACCACCGGATGGTGTCGATCCAGATCAACCAAGACAACAACGCTCATGTGCTTTGGGATCAGGGCGGCTTGCGCAGGAAAACCGTTTCTGGTGTTTTGAACTGGGAATAACCCTCAAAGCGTTTTCGCGCTTTACCCTGTTTGAGCGGGCCTCTAACCTTCGCGTATCATGGAGGGTTGAAAATGGCTGTCGGAACGAACATTCGCACTTGGTTTAATGGCGCTTGGCACGAGGGCGACTTGCCTGTCATGAACGCCGCCGATCACGGAGCTTGGCTTGGCAGCACGGTGTTTGACGGCGCGCGCATGGTCAACGGGTTGATGCCCGATCTTGACCTGCACTGCGCCCGCGTCAACCGTTCGGCGGAGGCGCTGATGATTGCGCCCACTGTCGGCGCTGACGACATGGTGGCGATCGTTCGCGAGGGGCTGAAGGCCTATCCGCAAGGCGCGGCTGTCTATATCCGGCCAATGTATTGGGGCATCGCGGGCGACGCGACTGCCATTGTGCCGAGCCAAGACGAGACTGGGTTTTGCATCAGCCTCGAAGAGATCCCCTTTGCGCCGCCCGACGCCAGCACCACACTGACGCGCACCCGCTTTCGCCGCCCTGTTCTGGAAGACGCAGTCGTCAACGCCAAGGCGGGCTGCCTTTACCCCAACAACGCCCGCATGCTCGCCGAAGCGCGCGCCAAGGGCTTTGGCAACGCGCTGGTGGCTGACGCCGTGGGCAACGTGGCCGAAACGGCGACGGCCAATGTGTTTATGGTGAAAGACGGCGAGGTGTTTACGCCCATCGCCAACGGAACTTTCCTGTCAGGCATCACCCGTGCGCGCCACATCTCAAACCTCGCGGCAGACGGCACCAAAGTGCACGAGGCTGTGCTGAGCTTTGACGACTTTCACGCCGCTGACGAAGTCTTCCTGTCGGGCAATATGAGCAAAGTCACACCCGTCACCGCGTTTGACGACACCAACTACCAAGTCGGCCCCGTCACCCGCCGCGTGCGCGACCTCTACTGGGAGTGGGCTGCTAGCAATGGCTAAGCCGCTGGAGTTTTGGTTTGAATTCGCCAGCCCCTACTCCTACTTAAGTGCGATGCGCATCGAGACATTGGCGGCAGAGGCCAATGTCCCCCTCATTCTGCGGCCCTTCCTGCTCGGGCCGATCTTTGCTGCACAAGGTTGGGCTGACAGCCCGTTCAACATTTACCCTGCCAAGGGCGTATATCTCTGGCAAGACATGGCCCGAGAGGCCGAGGCTGCAGGGCTCGCTTTTCAAAAACCCACAGATTTCCCACGCGGGTCGCTGCTGGCCACGCGCATTGTCACGGCAAACGCCGCCGAGCCTTGGGCCTTGGCCTTCAGTCGCGCGGTCTTTGCCGCCAATTTCGCGCAAGACCGCGCAGTTGACCAACCCGAGGTGATCGCGGAGCTGCTAGACGCGTTGGGCCTTGATGGACAAGCCCTGATCGCGCGCGCCGCTGACCCCTCAGTGAAAGAGGAGTTGCGCCAGCAAACCAAGGCGGCGCAAGCCCAAGGCCTCTTTGGCGCGCCAAGCTTTACGGTCAACGGCACGCTCTTTTGGGGCAACGACAGGCTAGAGCGCGCGCTGGAGCATGCAAAAAGCTTTGCCTGAACTTGCATGCCTTCTATTGAACGCGCCTGCTCTTTCAGTCATGATCACCGAACAGTTGATGTGAGGCCCCAAATGCGTAAGTTCCTCGTTGTTCTTGATGACAGCCGCGAATGCCTGAATGCTATGCGTTTTGCAGCAATGCGCGCTTCGCACACGGGCGGCGGCGTTGAAATCCTTGCGGTGGTAGAGCCTGAAGAGTTCAACCACTGGATCGGCGTTGGCGACATCATGCGCGAAGAGGCCCGCGAACGCATCCATGCGCATTTTGAGGTTTTCGCCAAGTGGATGCGCGACAAGCAAAACGTTGATCCTGAGCTTGTCATCCGCGAAGGCGAGCCGATTGCCGAGATCTTGGCGCAAGTCAAAGACGACAACGACATCGGCGTGCTGGTTCTGGGCGCCAGCACCGACAGCAAGGCAGGCCCCGGCCCGTTGGTAACACAACTGACACGCAGTGCTGGTAGCCTTGATATTCCCATCACAATCGTGCCCGGCGATCTTTCCAAAGAGCGCCTTGAGGCGATCACGTAACAAGCAAACAAGACCTTCATGCAATACAGGACATTTTTGATGAGCGACGACGACAAGAAGAAAGACGACGACAAAAAGAGTAGCGGCATCGGCCAGAAGCTGTTTGAAGCGCGCCAGATCCTGATCTGTGAAGCGATCGACCAAGAGATGGCCGCACGCGTTGTGAGCCAGCTTTTGGCGCTCGCGGCAGACAGTGACGACGACATCACGCTGTTTCTCAACAGCCAAGGTGGCCACGTGGAAGCGGGCGACAGCATCCACGATGTGATCCGCTTTATCAAACCCCGCGTGCGCATAGTTGGCACTGGCTGGGTGGCTTCGGCGGGCACGCATATCTTCCTCGCGGTTGATAAAGAAGACCGCGTCTGCCTGCCCAACACGCGCTTTCTGATCCACCAGCCTTCAGGTGGCGTTGGCGGCAAAGTTACCGACATTGCCATTCAGGCCGAGCAGATCGAGATCATGCGCAAACGTCTTGCTGTGATCATTTCCGAACAAACCGGCCAGAAGCTTGAAAAGGTCCTGAAAGACATCGAGCGTGACCACTGGATGGGCACTGATGAGGCCATCAAATACGGCATCTTGTCGAAAGTTATCCGCTCCTCTGACGAGCTTTAAGACAAAAGTGCCTCGCCTTCGCAGGCGGGGCACATGCTGCAGGCTGGCAATGCGCCGCACAAAGCTTATATCGGCCTCATGACATATTTCTTGCTGCTCTTTTTCGTCGCCATCAGCCCGTTTGCCTTTTTTAGCTGGCGCAAACGGCGCAGGGTTGAGACGCTGCTGAACACGCCCCTATCCTCACTTGAGAACGACATGGTCGATGAGGCCGTGCCCATCGTGCGCAAGCTTCCGCCAGAGCTGCGCGCCAAGCTTGATGGTAAAATCAAACTGTTCATCGACCAAGTTGAGTTTTACCGCGGTGAAGACCTCGACATCACCGAAGAGATGATGCTGTCAATCGCCGCGCAGGCCTGCTTGCTCGTGTTGGGGCGTGACATCTGGTACGATAACCTGCGCTCGGTGATCATCTACCCGGGGGCCTTCAAGTCGCGTACCCAAAGCCACAGCGGCTACGTTGTGACTGAGCAGGAAACTGTGCGCCTTGGCGAAAGCTGGTCGCATGGGCGGGTTGTTTTGTCGTGGCAACACAGCCAACAAGGCGCCGCCGACGCGCACGACGGCCACAACGTTGTGTTCCACGAGTTCGCCCACCAGATCGACGATCTGACAGGCACTACCAACGGTGTCCCGCTCTTGAGTGAAGGCCAGAGTTTTGCCGAGTGGGAGCGCGTTTTCCTTGCCGCATATGACACCCACGTAAAGCGTGTTCAACACGGGCACAAAACCGTGCTTGACGCCTATGGCGCCACAGCCCACGAGGAGTTTTTTGCCGTTGCTGTCGAGATGTTCTTTGAACGCCCAGAGGCATTGCGCGCCGATCTGCCCGAGGTCTATGATCAGCTCGCAATGCTCTTTGAGCTTGATCCCGTGAACTGGTGAGGCCGTAGTCCAGCGCAAGATTTTGCGAACGACGCGCAAAAACCTCAGACCGCGCAACCCAACGGATCTATCATCGTCGGCAAGGCAGTTTAGAACACTTCTAAAACTTGACTTTTCGCTGTCTCAAGCGCATATCTGACAAAAGAGATAGGATATCACGCCATGTTCATTCAGACAGAATCAACTCCAAACCCAGCCACGCTGAAATTCTTGCCTGGCCAGACAGTTTTGCCAACGGGCACGGCTGACTTTCCCAACCGCGAGAGTGCGGACGTATCGCCGCTGGCGAGCCGCGTTTACGCCGTTGATGGCGTCACGGGCGTGTTCTTGGGCACCGACTTTGTCACCGTCACAAAGGCCGACGCTGTTGAGTGGGACCACATCAAACCCTCGGTTCTTGGTGCAATCATGGAGCACTACCAGTCGGGCCAATCGGTACTCGCAGAAGCCGCCAACCCTCAGGCCGGCCATGCTGAGCATAGCGGTGAAGACGGTGAAATTGTCTCCCAAATCAAAGAGTTGCTAGATACGCGTGTACGCCCTGCTGTGGCGCAAGACGGTGGCGACATCACGTTTTATGGCTTTGAGGAAGGTGTGGTTTACTTGCACATGCAAGGCGCTTGTGCGGGCTGCCCGTCATCAACCATCACCCTCAAGATGGGCATCGAGAACTTGTTGCGCCACTACATCCCTGAAGTGACAGAGGTGCGCCCTGTTGCCGTCTGATACGGCCGCCTTAACGGGCAACTTAACGGGCCAATGCTATTGCGGGGCGGTGCGGGTGAAAGCCAGCGCCGCCCCTTTTACGACTGCCTATTGCCATTGCTCTGACTGCCGCCGCATCTCGGGCGCGCCGGTAAGTGCTTTGGCGGCCTTCGCCCCAGACAGCCTGCTCTGGACACCGGCTTTGGGCGTTGGCGTGTCGCACAGCGCAGGCGTCAGGCGCTGGTTTTGCACAAGCTGCGGCTCGCCTCTTGTGGCGCGCTACGAATACTTGCCAGACCAATCCTATGTGCCGATCGGGCTGTTTGATGACGCGTCCAGCCTCGCGCCACAAAGCCACTCGCACGCAGGCTCGGCCCTGTCGTGGTTGCATTTACGAGACGACTTGCCCAAAAGCACAGGCAGCGGAAGAGGCAGGTTGAATGACGCAAGTGACCAAAACGACTGAAGTGATTTTGGCGTTCGACACGTCAGGCCCCTATTGCGCGGCGGCTTTGCTGCGTGGCGGTGCACTGGTTGGGTCAGTCAGTGAGCCCATGAAGCGCGGCCAGTCGGAGCGCCTGATGGGCCTGCTCGAAGAGCTTTTGGCCGCCCATGGCGCAAACTGGCAAGACTTGTCGCGCATTGGAGTCGGTGTCGGCCCCGGTAACTTCACAGGTATCCGCATCGCCGTTGCTACGGCGCGCGGGCTTGCGCTGTCGCTTGGCGTGCCAGCTATTGGCGTGAGCACTTTTGAGGCCACGCTCTTGGGCAAGCCTGATGGCAGCACCGCTTTGGTGGCCGCCCCGCGTGAGCAAGTCTATGTGCACACCGAAGGCTGTGAGGTGCGCCTTGACGACGCCGCAAATTGGCAAGGCAAACCCGAGGCACATATGCCACCTGCCCCCGACAGGCTTGCCGAAAACATCGCACAGGCGGCGACTGGTGCACCTTCAAGCGCCCCCGCCCCGACACCGCTTTACATCAAACCTGCCGATGCCGCGCCAGCATCTGACCCGCCTCCGGTGATCCTTGATGACACCTGAGCGACTGGCGACAATCCATGCTGCCTGTTTCGCGCAAAGGCCGTGGAGCGCGCGCGAAATTTCCGAGCTTCTCGCCAAGCCGACAACCCGCCTGACATCATCCCCCTGTCAAAACGGCTTTGCGCTCACCCAGCTTGTGGCGGGAGAGGCTGAATTGCTCATGATCGCCGTTTTGCCAACCGCGCAAGGCAAGGGCCTCGGCACGGTCTTGTTAGAAGGCCTGCTGAGCACTCTGGCGCGCGAGAACGCCGAGCGGCTTTTTCTGGACGTGGCGGAAGACAACACAGCTGCACGCGCGCTCTATAAGGCGTTTGACTTTAACCAAGTTGGCCTGCGGAAAGGCTATTACGCGCGCAGAGGTGCGGCCCCTGCCTGTGCATTGGTCTTATGCCGCGAAATTGCCAGCTAACCTCAGGCCAGGTCATAAGAATCGGTTGACCATCGGCCTTGAAAGCGGGCTAAATCGGGCATGATGAAACGATCTGCTCGTTTCAGCGCTTGGCTTACTGCCAGAAGCGCCAAAAAACCAACTCGGGAGACAACAGATGACCCTTATGCAAAAATTTCTCGGCGCAGCAGCCACACTGGCGCTGAGCGCTGGTGCCGCTTTCGCTGAGCCTGCCCTGATCTACGATCTGGGTGGCAAGTTCGACAAATCATTCAACGAAGCGGCCTTCAACGGCGCACAGAAATGGGCCGACGAAACCGGCAGCACTTTCCGCGAGATTGAACTACAGTCAGAAGCTCAACGCGAGCAGGCCCTGCGCCGCTTCGCCGAAGCCGGTGCCAACCCCGTTGTCACCACAGGTTTCGCGATTGCCTCAATTCTTGGCGAAGTTGCCAAAGACTATCCTGACACGAAGTTCGTCAACATTGACGGCTGGCTGCCTGAAATCCCAGCAAACGTTAAGCTGATCGGCTTTCAAGAGCACCAAGGCTCATATCTCGTTGGTATGATGGCTGCGATGGCGTCAAAGTCGGGCACCGTGGGCTTCATCGGCGGCATGGACATTCCCCTCATCCGCCACTTCGGCTGTGGCTATGCACAGGGCGCCAAAGCGGTAAACCCTGATATCAAGATCATTGCCAACATGACAGGCACAACCCCAACAGCCTGGAACGATCCGGTTAAAGGCTCAGAGCTCGCAAAAGCCCAAATCAGCCAAGGTGCTGACGTGATCTATGCTGCGGCTGGCGGTACGGGTGTTGGCGTCCTGCAAACAGCCGCTGACGAGGACATCCTCTCGATCGGCGTTGATAGCAACCAAAACCACCTGCATTCTGGCAAAGTTCTGACGTCAATGCTCAAGCGGGTTGATGTGGCTGTTTACAACTCAATGAAGTCTGGCGCTTCGCTTGAAACCGGCGGCAGCACTGTGCTTGGCCTTGCCGAAGACGGCGTTGGCGTTGCCATGGACGAGCACAACGCAGCCCTCGTATCCGACGCGATGAAAGCCGCTGTTGAAGACGCGCGCGCCAAGATCATCAGCGGCGACCTTGAAGTTGTGGCTTACTACACAAACGACAGCTGCCCAGCACTCGACTTCTGATCGGCGGCCATTTGATCGGCGGCCATTGAAAAACTGGGCCGCGCGGAGTTTTCGCGCGGCCTTGCTGCTTAAAAAGGCCGCCCATAAGGCCTGATGCTTTGGAGGGACAGATGACAGAAACAGCCATGTCACCGGCGATTGAGCTTAAAGGCATCTCCAAGGCCTTTGGCCCTGTGCAAGCCAACAAGGACATCTCGATTTCTGTGCAACCGGGCACAATTCACGGCATCATTGGCGAGAATGGTGCGGGCAAATCAACGCTGATGTCGATCCTCTTTGGGTTTTACAAAGCCGACAGCGGCGAGATTTACATTCACGGCAAAAAGACAAGCATCCCCGATAGCCAAGCCGCGATTGCGGTGGGCATTGGCATGGTGTTTCAGCACTTCAAACTGGTGGAAAACTTCACCGTATTGGAGAACGTAATTCTGGGCGCCGAAGACGGTGGGCTGCTGCGCCCTTCCCTCACCAAAGCGCGCAAAACACTCAAAGAATTGGCGGCGGAATATGAGCTCAACGTTGAGCCTGACGCGCTTATCGAAGACATAGGCGTTGGTATGCAACAGCGTGTCGAGATCCTCAAAGCACTTTACCGCAAGGCTGATATCCTCATTCTGGATGAGCCTACTGGCGTGCTCACCCCTGCCGAAGCCGACCAGTTGTTTCGCATTCTCGGGCGGCTACGCGAAGAGGGCAAAACCATAATCCTGATCACCCACAAGCTGCGTGAGATCATGGAGATCACCGACACAGTGAGCGTCATGCGGCGCGGCCAGATGACGGCGACAGTCAAGACATCCGAGACCAGCCCCGAGCACCTCGCCGAGCTGATGGTGGGCCGCAAAGTGCTGCTGCGCGTTGACAAAAAACCAGCCCAACCCGGCGAGACGGTGCTGCAAGTTGAGAACCTGCAAGTGACTGACGAAAAAGGCGTTGAGCGGCTGAAAGGCATTTCGCTGAATGTGCGGGCCGGTGAGATCCTCGGTATTGCTGGCGTGTCTGGAAACGGACAATCAGAGCTGCTTGAGGTGTTGGGTGGCATGCGCAACGGCACTGGGCGCATCTTGATCAATGGCGACGAGATAGACCTCACAGGCAAGTTCTCTGACGGCCAGTCGCGGCGCGCACGCGGCATTGCCCATGTGCCCGAAGACAGGCAGCGCGAGGGGCTGATCATGGACTTCATGGCTTGGGAAAACTGTATTTTTGGCTACCATCGCGACCCTGACTACCAAAGCGGCTTGCTGATGGATCAGGCCAAGATCATCGCCGATGCGGAGGGTAAGATGGAGCGCTTTGATGTGCGTCCACCCAACGTTAAGCTGACAGCAAAGAACTTTTCGGGCGGCAACCAGCAAAAGCTCGTGCTGGCGCGCGAGATCGAGCGCAACCCTGATTTGCTGCTTGTCGGCCAGCCCACACGCGGTGTTGATATTGGCGCGATCGAGTTCATCCACCAGCAGATTATCGCGCTGCGCGATGCGGGCAAGGCTATCTTGCTGGTCAGTGTCGAACTGGAAGAGATCCTGTCGCTCGCCGACCGCGTCACTGTGATGTTTGATGGCCAGATCATGGGCGAACGCCTGCCTGCCGACACAAACGAAACCGAGCTTGGCCTGCTTATGGCGGGTGTGAGCAGTGGTGATACAAACGGAGAGGCTGCCTGATGGATAAGATGCCAAAATGGGCTGACGCCGTGCTTGTGCCGCTGTTCAGCCTGATACTCGCGGCACTGCTTTCTGCGCTGGTTATCCTCGCCATCGGCGAAGACCCGATCGCCGCCTTCAAGCTGATGGTTAACGGGGCGCTGATGCGCTCGGCGGGCTGGGGCTATACGCTCTACTACGCCACCAACTTTATTTTCACGGGCCTCGCGGTGTCCGTCGCCTTTCACGCGCGGCTGTTTAACATTGGCGGCGAAGGTCAGGCCATGCTTGGCGGCCTCGGTGTTGCCATGGCCTGCTTGTATATCCCCTGGCCACATTGGGCGCTTGCCTTACTAGGCTCTGCCACGCTTGCGGCGCTGTTCGGTGCAGCTTGGGCGCTTATTCCGGCTTACCTACAGGCCAAACGCGGCAGCCATGTCGTGATCACCACGATCATGTTCAACTACATCGCCTTCTCGCTGCTTGGCTATATGCTCGTCAATGTGCTGCGCCCGCCGGGTGCCGGCGACCCAGCAAGCGAGAAGTTTCATGCCTCTACGCATCTGCCAACGTTTCAGGACATGTTTGCAACGCCAGACAACCCGCTGTTCCGCAGCGCGCCTGCCAATGTGTCGTTCTTTCTGGCTCTTGCTGCCTGTGTGTTCGTTTACATCCTGATCTGGCGCACGCGCCTCGGCTATGAAATCCGCCATTTTGGCCACTCGCAAACAGCGGCCCTTTATGCGGGCACAAACGGCACGCGCATCACGGTTATCGCCATGCTTATTTCCGGAGCGCTTGCGGGTCTCATGGCCGTGAACACCACTCAAGGCGAGGCCGAGCGCCTCATCCTGAACTCGACAGAAGGCGCGGGCTTTATTGGCATCGCCGTGGCGCTGATGGGCCGCAACCACCCGTTCGGCGTTTTGCTGGCCGCGCTCTTGTTTGGGTTCCTTTACCAAGGCGGCGCTGAGCTTGCGCTTTGGACAACGATCCCGGTTCAGCTGATCATGGTCATACAAGCGCTGGTTATCCTGTTCACAGGCGCGCTTGATAACATGGTGCGGATGCCGCTTGAGAAGCTGTTTCTCGCGTTGCGCAAAGACACGCCCTCTAAAAACGGGGAGACATTGTGATGGAGTTTATCACGATCATTCAGGTCCTCGACAGCACGCTGCGCTTGTCTACACCGCTTTTGCTGGCCTGCCTTGCCGGGCTTTACAGCGAGCGTGCTGGGATTTTTGACATCGGCCTTGAGGGCAAGATGCTGATCGCCGCGCTGTTCTCCGCTGCAGTTGCTTACACTTCAGGCAATGTCTGGGTTGGCATGTTGGCCGGCATTGGCGCCTCACTGGCGCTGTCGCTTATCCATGGCCTTGCCTCGATCACCTTTCGTGGCAACCAGCTCATTTCCGGTGTCGCCATCAACTTTCTCGCCAGCGGGATGAGCGTTCTGGTGGCGCAAAGCTGGTTCAAGCAAGGCGGGCGCACACCCTCTTTGAAAGGGGATGCGCGCTTTGAGCCGATAGAACTGCCCGGCGCTTTGACCCGCATTCGCGACATCGCTGAGGCAAACCCTTTGATGCAGGTCTATTCCGAGCTGATTTCGGGGCATACGATCATTGTTTACCTGTCGCTGCTGCTGGTGCCGCTGACATGGTGGGTGCTGTTTCGCACACGCTTTGGCCTGCGCATGCGAGCTGTCGGCGAAAACCCTGCCGCCGTCGACACGGCCGGTGTTTCGGTTGTCTGGTTGCGCTTTTCTGCGGTGCTGATCTGCGGTGTACTCTGCGGCATCGCAGGCGCATACCTTGCCACCGCTTTGCAAGCGCAGTTCGTAAAAGAGATGACAGCGGGACGCGGATTTATAGCCCTTGCCGCGCTCATTTTTGCAAAGTGGCGGCCTTGGAGCGCGCTCTGGGCCTGTCTGCTGTTTGGACTGTTGCAAGCCATTGCTGTGCGCTTTCAAAACATCCAGGTCGGCGAGTTCACAATTCCGGTGCAGTTCATGGAAGCTCTGCCCTATATCCTCACCGTGGTTATTCTGGCGGGCTTTATCGGCAAGGCGATCCCGCCCCGCGCGGGCGGTGAGCCTTATGTGAAAGAGCGTTAGCAAGCCTACATTAGGGCCAGTTGCGCAAATCTAAGGGGCCAAGCCCCGTTTTTGCGGCGCTGGCCTTGCAAAACCATCGTGGCTGACGCTAGGAGAGACAATGCAAATCTACCTTCCCATTGCTGAAGTTTCGGTAAACGCCTTCCTCTTATTGGGGCTTGGCGGCATGGTTGGGGTATTGTCGGGCATGTTTGGTGTCGGCGGTGGCTTTCTGATGACGCCTTTGCTGTTCTTTATCGGCATCCCGCCAGCTGTGGCCGTTGCAACCGAAGCCAACCAGATTGTGGCTTCGTCGTTTTCTGGCTTGCTGGCACATGTCAAACGCAAGAACGTTGATTTCAAGATGGGCACCATGCTGCTGATCGGCGGGCTTTTTGGCGCGGCTGTTGGTGTTGTGTTGTTCAACTACCTCAAGGCGCAAGGCCAAGTCGATTTGCTGGTGCGGCTTTGTTATGTCGTCTTCCTTGGCGTCGTTGGCACATTGATGTTCGTGGAAAGCCTCAACGCTATTCGAAAGTCTCGGAAGGCCGGAGACGCGCCTGCAAAGAAACGCCGTGAGCGCGGCTGGATTTCCAAACTGCCGTTCAAAATGCGCTTCCATACCTCTGGGCTTTATATTTCGGTGATCCCGCCGATCATTGTTGGCGTGCTGGTTGGCATTCTCGCCGCGATCATGGGCGTTGGCGGTGGCTTCATCATGGTCCCGGCGATGATCTATATCCTTGGTATGCCGACAAAAGTTGTGGTCGGAACCTCGCTGTTCCAGATCATCTTCGTCACCGCCTTCACCACATTGTTGCACGCCACGACAAACTTTACCGTTGATATCATGCTCGCCGTTTTGCTGCTGGTAGGCGGTGTCATCGGCGCGCAAATCGGCACGCGTATCGGCGTCAAAATGAAGGCTGAGCAGCTGCGCATTCTGCTGGCACTCTTGGTGATGCTCGTCTGCGGAAAGCTCGCGCTCGACCTTCTGCTGCAACCAGGAGAACTCTACTCAATCGGCGCGGTTGGGGGGCACTGATGGCGCGGGTGCTCACAATACTGCTCGCCCTAGCGCTGCCTATGTCGGCGCTCGCCGAAGATGTTGTGCTGGGCCTCAGCCAGAAACAAGTCCGTATTACCACCAATTTTGACGGCTCTGAAATTCTGATCTTCGGCGCGGTCAAGCGAGACGCTCCCGCACCTGACAGCGCGCCACTTGAAGTGATCGTAGCGATCGAGGGGCCAAGCACGCCGCTCACCGTGCGCCGCAAAGAGCGCAAAGTCGGGATCTGGGTGAATGTTGATGCCGTCGAAGTTGATAAGGCGCCCGCCTTCTACGCGATCGCGACATCGGCGCCGTTTGCGCAAGTGATCAGCGACACCGAAGACCTGCGCTACCGCGTGTCTATTCCCCGTGCGATCCGCTCGGTTGGTGCGCCGATGAACGTTGATGATGCAGCCAGTTTCGTTGAGGCCGTGATCCGCATTCGCCAATCAAGCGGGCTTTACCAGCTCAACGAAAGCGCGGTTGAAGTCACGGAACAGACCCTGTTCAAAACCACAATCGCTCTGCCTGCCAACCTCACCGAGGGCGACTACAAAGCGCGTATTTACCTGACGCGCGCGGGCAAAGTTGTCTCTGATTTCGAGACCGTCATAGATGTTCGCAAAGTCGGGCTCGAGCGTTTCTTGTTTAACTTGTCGCGCCAACAACCGCTGATCTATGGGCTGCTGTCACTCGCCATCGCTATCGCGGCTGGTTGGCTGGCTTCGGCTGCCTTCCGCGTGTTGCTGCGCAACTAGCCCCGCCCGATATAGGGCATTTTCGTTGCCATCAACGTCATGAATTGGACGTTGGCATTTAGCGGCAATGTAGCCATGCTAAACACTGCCTCCGCGACATGGCTCACATCCATCATCTCTGGTGGACTGTCAGGCGTCAGCGCTGCGATACCCTCCAAAAGCTCGGTGCGCGCGTTGCCAATGTCGATCTGCCCGCAAGCAATGTCAAAGGCGCGCCCGTCAAGCGAGAGTGTCTTTGTGAGGCCGGTGATCGCATGTTTCGTCGTCGTATAGCCCACCGACATATCGCGCGGCGCATGGGCCGAAACCGAGCCATTGTTGATGATGCGCCCCCCTTGTGGGGCTTGGCTGCGCATCTGTGCAAAGGCGGCGCGTGCCGCGTAGAACATGCCATTGAGGTTAACACTGACGATGTCTTGCCACTCGTCCACGCCAAGCTCGTCAATCAGTGCCGCGCGTCCGAAAGTGCCCGCATTGTTGAACAATACATCGAGCTGCCCCGCCTGTTGCGCGAAGGCTTTAACTGCGGCCTCTACAGAGGCAGCATCGCCCACATCAGCGGGCAAAACAGTAGCTTTTGTATGGCCCTGCGCGACATCTTCAAGCGCTTCGCGACGGCGCGCAAGCAGCCCCACATGCCAGCCCTCGTTAAGGAACTTCTCAGCCACGGCGCGGCCAATGCCTGCGCTTGCTCCGGTGATCAGGATCGAGCTCATATCTCTTCCACTTCCAGCTGAAGTTTCGCTTTTGGCACGATCAAATCAGAGGTGCTGAGCGGGGCGGAAGGCTTTGACAGACGGTTGCGCACCACCCAGAACAGCCGCTCTTCTGCGCGCGTAATCGCCACGTAGGCCAGCCGCTTCCACAACGGTTGGCCCGCCTCAACCCGCCCCATCCGCGAGGCTGCGTAAAGGTCAGGCGCGAAGACTTGTACGTTCTCCCACTGCGAGCCTTGCGCCTTGTGAATAGTCACAGCAGCGCCGTGCAGAAAGGCCGCTCCCATACGGGCGGCAAAGGGGATAAACGGCTCTTCCTCATCGGGCATTTCGATTTTGACAATCGAGGCAGCAGAGACCTGCGGGTCTTCCGCGCCAACCACATGCAAGCGCGAGAACCCCGGTTTGCGGCCTGGCCCAAGGTAAATAACCTGCGCGCCTTTGATAAGGCCACGCGCCTCCAGATCAAGCCGTTTCTTGCGGTGCTTCAAAGGCAGCTCAAGCCCGTCACATATGAGCGGCTCACCCTCAAGAAGCATGTCTTCTGGCGCGTCGTAAACCCGGCGAAAGGCGTTGATCAGGCGAATGCGCGTGGCGTTACGCCAAACCAGCACGGGGCTGCGGGCCATCAAGTCAACTTCGACACGTTGGCCCATCACCACCCGCTCATCCTTACGCGAGAAGCCTTCGATCATCCGCTCAAAATCTTCGAAACTTAGCTGCGGGTCGGCCAAGGCATGGGCCAGATCAAGGATCGGGTTTGTCGCTTCTTGACGGTGAATGCGTTCAAGGTTGAGCACAGCAGGTTCGGGCAGTTTTTCAAACACCATCGCGCCCGACTGTTTAACAGGGGCAAGCTGTGCCGGGTCACCAAACAAGATCAGGTTGGGGAAAATCTCTTTGAGATCTTCGAACTGTTTGTCATCCAGCATTGAGGCCTCGTCGATCATCCCGACATCAAGCTCTTCCTCGCGACGCTTCCAGCCGGTGATGAAGTCAGAGCCACGCAGACCAGCCGCTGCCATGGCACCGGGGATCGACTTGTTTGTCTGGTAAAATGCATGGGCACGGTCAAGGGCGACGTCGGTTAACCCTTCAACATCGGGCCGCTCGCCCTGCCCTGTCAGCCACTCGGCGATGCGCTCATATTCGGGGTCATAGACGGGCGTGTAAAGGATCCGGTGGATCGTCGTCGCGGGCACACCACGCATGCGCAACACGCTGGCCGCCTTGTTTGTCGGAGCAAGGATGGCCAGCGTACGGCGGTCTTTGCGTTTGCGGCCCTCGTAGTCGCCCGAGATAACATCAACGCCCGCCTCCTCCATTGCGCGGTAGAGCTGGGCCAGCAGAAGTGTTTTGCCGCTGCCCGCCTTGCCGGTAATCGCCAGAACACGCGGATTGATCGTCATGCTCGGCTGGGTCGTTCCCTCTTCAAGATCAATCCCCGAACTGCGCAGCAATTCTGTGACGTTGTCAAAGGCTTCGGCCTGATCTTCGGAGAGCTGTGGCGTGATGTCATTCATGCGCCGACCCTACCGGATCAGCGCACAAGATAGAACGCCAAATCGCGCCTTAAGCCACCGCGTTTAGGGGCCCGTACCGGCGTTGATACCACCAGTTTACCAAGTCCTCAGAAACGCCTGCGTTGGCCAGAAGCCGCGCTTTGGAAGCGGGTGTATGAGTCCAGAGGCCCACGCTGGTTTTGGCACGGCCAAGGCCGGCACTGCCAAGCACTTCAGGCGATGCACCCACCATCCGGTAAACGCGCTGCATTGGCGCGTCAAAAACCGCAACGAAGTGGTCAACACCGTGGCCTTTCATCAGCGCACTGCCCGCCAACATAAGGGCTGAGGCAATACGCGTGCTGCCCGAGGCTGACAGGCAAAAGCGGGTGCACTCCCATATGATCGGGCTTTGCAGAGGCACGCCATCTAGCAAGTGAAGGAAGTGCTCGTTAACCATGGTGCGCCCCGTCGTGGGCAAAAACCGCATCGAGCCGCCGTGACTGCCATCAGGCATTTCCCAGATCACATAGAGCGGGTTCAGCGCATCATACTGATCGCGCTCTTCACCACTTGCGCTTACTGTCACGTCCCATTTGAGACGGTCCCTAAACTGCCTTGCGCGGTCGCGAAACATAGTATGGCTCAGCTTTGGGTGCTCTTTCAGCTCGTCGGCTTGCAAAAATCGGATCATTCGGCCCTCCATTGATTATGGAGAACAGGGCTAATCGGGATTGGTTAACGGTTTCGTTCGGAACCGTGCGCTGGCTTGAATGGGGCCTTTATATAACGATCAACCCGTGTTGAAGTGCGCGCGCCACGGCGTGGGTGGTGTTGGCCGCGCCCAGTTTGTGGCGCGCCGCCTCGATATAAACCCGTAAGGTATGCTCCGAAATCGACAGTGTGTCAGCGACTTGCGCACGGGAATATCCCATTGCCAGAAATGTCATCGCGTCAACTTCCCGCGGACTGAGCTGTGTGGCACTTTCCGGTGCGCGATCAGGTTCAAACTCCAGCGCTTTCTGGTTGAAGTAATGCGCCACCAAGATCAGCTCGCGGCGATTGGTCTCCATAAATGCAAACCAGGCTTCATCATCACATCGGTGGTTAACGGTAAACAAGGCAAACTGCCCGCTTGGGCCGCGGATCGGAACAGAGAACCCTTGATTCCCGATGCCGTGTTCAAGCGCGTCGGCAAGAAAACCGCGTGCCGCCTTGCTTGTCCAGTTGAGCTTCTTCCAATCAACTGGGGTGAAGCGCTGGTAGCAGCCCTGAACAACAGGGTCGACGCGCAGGTAATCGCGCTCGACATAGCGTTGCACCCAAGCAGGGTCATAGGTGCCACATCCATATTGCTCACCCGCACTGCTCACCCAATGGTAGACAATGTGGTCGACGTTGAAATAGTCACGCAGGTTCTCGGAAATTTCCTGCAGTTGCGTGAGTTCAGAGGCTTGCTCGAGAGCCTCCAAAATCACGTTGAACAATACTGTCTGCTTCTTTCGCGCCACTCACTGCCCCCCCGGCAGACACGGATGCAAGCTCGCAGGCTGCGAGCAAAGATGTGTCTGCGAGCTGTTCAGCAAGGCTCGGCATGCCGTTGACCTTAGCGAAAGCTGTCAGATCATCCAATACGTCCAGTATCCACTCATTCTTCATAGGGATCATCGCCTTTGAGGTGTTAACGAAACATTAACACAACTCTAACATGCGACAAATTGGCTGAATATTCGCGAATAAATACTCCCCAATAATAGCGGGGCGACGATTTTTAAGCCTTTGAAGCATATAGGCGAAAGAAAACCCGCGCCTCGAATGCCTCGAAACGCGGGTTCGTAACAGTGCAGATTGACTTACTTGCCAGCGGCAACCACGTCTTCAACGGTGCGCAGGCCCGTTTTGGGCGCTTGCACGAGCACGGCCATGTTGCCAGGCTTGTGCTCGTTGCGCAGCATCTTGGTGTGCGCCTGAGGAATCTCGTTCCAAGGGAATACTTCAGACATGCACGGATCAAGGCGGCGCTCGACCATCAGACGGTTGGCTGACGCGGCTTGCTTGAGGTTGGCAAAGTGGCTGCCCTGCAAACGCTTCTGGTGCATCCACATGTAGCGCACATCAAACGTGCAGTTGAAGCCCGAAGTGCCCGCGCAGATCACGACGATACCGCCTTTTTTCACCACAAGTGTTGAAACGGGGAATGTCGCCTCGCCTGGGTGTTCAAACACCATGTCAACGCTCACGCCCTTGCCGGTGATGTCCCAGATCGCCTTGCCGAACTTGCGCGCTTCTTTTGTCCACGCAACATACTCGGGGCTGTTCACTTTTGGCAGCTGGCCCCAGCAGTTGAAATCTTTGCGGTTGATCACGCCTTTGGCGCCCTGATCCATCACAAACTGGCGTTTGCTTTCGTCCGAGATCACACCGATCGCATTTGCGCCCGCTGTATTCGCCAGCTGGATCGCGTATGAGCCGAGGCCGCCTGAAGCGCCCCAAACCAGAACGTTCTGGCCTGGCTTAAGCTCGTGCGGGTGGTGCCCAAAAAGCATCCGGTAAGCCGTGGCGAGTGTCAGCGTGTAGCAAGCACTCTCTTCCCACGTAAGGTGCTTTGGGCGCGGCATAAGCTGCTGTGCTTGCACTTTCGTGAACTGCGAGAACGAGCCATCGCCTGTTTCATAGCCCCAGATACGCTGTGAAGGAGAGAACATCGGATCACCGCCGTTACACTCTTCATCGTCGCCATCGTCTTGGTTGCAGTGGATCACAACCTCGTCGCCGACTTTCCAGTTTTTCACTTTGTCGCCAACTTTCCAGACGATGCCCGAAGCGTCAGAGCCCGCAATGTGGTAAGGGTCGCCGTGTACATCAAACGGGCTGATCGGCTCGCCGAGGCCGGCCCAAACGCCGTTGTAGTTAACGCCCGCGGCCATAACCAAAACCAGAACTTCGTGGCTGTCGATGTCCCAGACATCAACCACTTCCTCTTTGAAGCTTTGCTCTGGCTCGCCGTGGCGCTCACGGCGGATCGCCCATGCATACATCTGTTTGGGAACATGGCCGAGAGGGGGCATTTCGCCCACTTCGTAAAGGTCTTTTTTGGGTGCATCGTAAGGCGCAATGCCTGTTTCGGTGTCCAAAGCCATCGTTGTAGTCTCCATGTTGCGCAGCCACGGCTTGTGCCGCAGTGCAGAATCTGAATTGCAGACCCGAAATATCACTCAGGCGAAACAATGCAATACCCGAAGGTGTATTTTTGTAATTTTATAACCTCGCAAGTGCAGAAAGATCAGCCCTTCAGCAAGTGCCGGATCGAGGCGGCGTAATATCGGACCAGAGGCGCGCCTTCTTCTGTCACAACATAGCCAGTTTCTGTCTCCTCTAGCGCGCCGCGGCTAAGCAGGTTCTGGAGCCCATAGTCCGCCGCATAGCCCATGTCTTCGCGCGGCACATGGACATGCGCTTTGGGCATTGCCTCTGATAGCTCACGCAAACGCGCCTCATAGGCTGGCTTGCTCAGCGCGCCTTCTGCCGTTTCAAAGGCCAGCGCAGCCAAGGGCACGGGCAGCACCGGTACAACATCACCGATCCGCGCCATCAGCCCCTCGGCCAGCGCCTGCACATCGCCCTTGTGCGACCGCAGCGACACCGGAGCACCAAAGCTCACAGCCGCATAGCCAAACCTGTGGTAGCGCCCGCGCAGCCGCCACCAGAGCAGCCGGAAAATGTAGCGCAGCACAACCGATATCTTGGCTTTAAAGCGTCGCGTGCCCGCCTGCCCCGCCGCGATCAGGATCTTGTCCTCAAACACCCGATCATAATTTATCGCCACGGGCACAAAGACAACATCGCGTGTCTCGGTGTCGTGGCCCTCCACGATATACTTCAAAATCCCGATCTTCGGATCGGCAATCGCGCCGTCAAGCGACAGCCCCCCCTCGGGGAAGACAGCCTGTGTCACCCCGCCGTCTGTGGCCAAGCGCACATAGCGTTGCAGCACCCTCCGATAAAGTGCCCCGCGTGATTTGCGGCGGATAAAGTAAGCGCCCATCGCCTTGATAAGCCGGCTCAGAGGCCAGACGCGGGCCCATTCTCCCACGGCATAGGCCAGCGTGCTTTGCTCGGCGGCAAGATATGTCACCAACACATAATCCATGTTGCTGCGGTGGTTCATCACAAAGACAACCGTCGAGGATTTGTCGACACTGGCCAAAGGCTCGCGCGCATGGTGGCCTAGGCGCACGCGGTAAAGCGAGCGGCTCAGAAACCGCGCCAGCCTGATCGCAACCCCATAATAGAGCGTGGCACTAAAGGAGGGCACTATCTCGCGCGCATAGCGTTGCGCACGTTCAAACGCCACGTTCTGCGGCACGCCTTCGCTTTCGGCATGCTCTGCAATGGCGCGCGAGACTTGCTCGTCATAGATCAGCCGTTGGATCATATCATGGCGGCGCGCCAGCTTGAACGGCTCAATGGGCCGATCAAGTCGCTCGTTCAGCTTGGACACAGCCTTCTCCATCCTTCGGCGGAAAAACCAGCGCACCGAGGGAAACAGAAAATGCGAGGCAAATGTCACGGCTGCGAACAGCAAGATGACTATCAGAAGCCAGAGATGAATTTCGACCATCTGAAACATGAGATATCTTTGCCAATAAGCTGGTTGCTTGCAAGAAACATGTGCATCTTGCCGCAACGCAGCGAATTGACGCGCCAGATAATTCCACGTATCTATCTTGCAACGTAACAAAATTACCGAAACTGATTCACGAGGCCGCCCCATGTCGCAGACGCAGAAAGACCGCTCTTGGTTGATTAGAACCTACGCCGGACACTCGACAGCCGAAGCCTCAAACGCGCTTTACCGCTCCAACCTCGAGAAGGGCCAAACTGGCCTCTCAGTCGCCTTCGATCTGCCGACGCAGACAGGCTATGACAGCGACCACACACTTGCGCGCGGCGAAGTCGGCAAAGTTGGCGTGCCAGTGGCACACCTTGGCGACATGCGCGCTTTGTTCAAAAACATTCCGCTTGAGCAGATGAACACCTCGATGACGATCAACGCGACGGCGCCTTGGCTTTTGTCGCTCTACATCGCGGTTGCCGAAGAGCAAGGTGCTGACATTTCTCAGCTGCAAGGCACCGTGCAGAACGATCTCATCAAGGAATATCTCAGCCGTGGCACATACGTTTGCCCGCCTAAGCCCAGCCTCAAGATGATCGGCGATGTGGCCGAATACTGCTACACCCATGTTCCCAAATGGAACCCGATGAACGTCTGTTCTTATCACTTGCAAGAAGCCGGCGCGACGCCAGAGCAGGAGCTGTCCTTCGCCCTTGCCACCGCTATCGCTGTGCTCGACGAGCTCAAGCCGCGCGTGCCTGCTGAAGACTTCCCCGCACTTTGCGGACGCATCTCTTTCTTCGTTAACGCGGGCATCCGCTTCGTCACCGAAATGTGCAAAATGCGCGCCTTCGTTGACCTTTGGGATGAGATCCTGCTTGAGCGTTACGGCGTTGAGAACCCCAAGTTCCGCCGCTTCCGCTATGGTGTGCAAGTCAACTCGCTTGGCCTCACCGAGCAGCAACCTGAAAACAACGTCTACCGTATCCTGATCGAAATGCTCGCCGTCACGCTGTCCAAGAAAGCCCGCGCCCGCGCCGTGCAGCTCCCGGCTTGGAACGAAGCCCTTGGCCTGCCCCGCCCGTGGGATCAGCAGTGGTCAATGCGCATGCAACAGATCATGGCCTACGAGACAGACCTGCTTGAGTTTGACGACCTGTTTGACAACAACCCAGCCGTTGACGCCAAAGTCGAGATGCTCAAAGAGGGTGCGCGCCACGAGTTGGCCAACCTTGATGGCATGGGCGGCGCGGTTGCCTCGATCGACTACATGAAATCACGCCTTGTTGACTCAAACGCCGCCCGTTTGGGCCGCATTGAAGCGGGCGAAACCGTGGTTGTCGGTGTTAACAAGTGGACACAAACTGAGCCATCACCTTTGATGAGCGAAGATGGCGGCATCATGGTCGTTGATCCCGCGACAGAAGCTGAGCAAATCAGCCGCCTGAACGAATGGCGCGGCAGCCGCGACAGTGCCGCCGTTGAAAAGGCGCTCGCCGCTCTGCGTGCCGACGCGCAAGCCGGCAAGAACATCATGCCGGCCTCTATCAAAGCCGCCAAAGCTGGCGCAACCACAGGCGAATGGGCTGAGCAAATGCGCGCCGTTCATGGCGAATACCGCGGGCCAACGGGCGTGTCAGCCTCACCCTCAAACAAAACCGAGGGCTTGGATGATTTGCGCTCTGCCGTTGACGTGATGTCAGACAAACTCGGCCGCCGCCTCAGCTTCCTGATCGGCAAACCGGGGCTTGACGGACACTCAAACGGCGCTGAGCAGATCGCTTTCCGCGCCCGTGATTGCGGCATGGACATCGCCTATGATGGCATCCGCCTCACGCCCGAAGAGCTGGTGAAAACAGCACTGGAGAAAAAATCTCACGTTGTTGGCCTGTCGATCCTGTCTGGCTCGCACATCCCCCTCGTCGAAGAGTTGATGGAACGCATGGCCAAGGCTGGCTTGGCTGACACGCCTGTTGTTGTTGGCGGGATTATTCCCGATGACGACGCCGCGCGCCTGCTCGCGATGGGCGTTTCGCGAGTCTACACGCCGAAGGATTTCGAGCTCAACACCATCATGATGGACGTTGTCGAGCTGGCCGATCCAAAGCCCGAAGCCGCCGAATAGGGGCTTGCTGCGCAAATACAAGGTCAGGTTCCCCTGACTTGGCCAAGCGCCTAAACTGAAGCATTCAGTGAGCACACAACAAAGGTGCTCACATGAAACGTTTTGTCCAAATCGTCGCCGTTCTGGCTCTTGGCGTCAGCCTTACAGCTTGCGACGTCGCTTACCCCGTCACCGTCATCGGCAAAGACGGCATGACATTTCGCGGCAGCGCCACCAACACCTTCCTTGAGGGGGGCTCGTTTCACGCCACCAATGGCACGTCAGTCTGCGTTGGCCAGTACAAACAGTATCAAGACATCAAAACTGTCAGCTTCCCCGTCAACTGCAACAACGGCCTCACAGGCATCGGCACAGCGCATTTTGACAACGCTACTCACGGCTCAGGATTTGTGACAATGTCTGACGGCTCGCGCTGGCAGTTCTTGTTTGGCAAAGGAGCCGCGCGCATTTAAGCCATATCGCGTTGCAGAGCCCCGCAGTTTGGCCCTATCCTTGGCCAAACACCAAGCGAAAGGGCTCTGCCATGACCGTCCATATCGGCGCACAACCCGGCGATATCGCCGAAACAGTCTTGTTGCCCGGCGATCCGTATCGCGCCAAATGGGCGGCCGAAACCTTCCTTGAAGGCGCCAAATGCGTCAACGAAGTGCGCGGCATGCTGGGCTATACCGGCACCTATAAGGGCAACCCTGTCACAATCCATGGCTCAGGCATGGGAATGCCCTCGCTCTCAATCTACGCCAACGAACTCATCCGCGATTTTGGTGCCAAAACGCTCATTCGCATCGGCTCCTGCGGCGGCATGCAGCCCCACGTAAAGGTGCGCGATGTGATCATAGCCATGACAGCGACCTCGCTGAACACGCCGTCAATGGGCCTGTTCAAAGAGCTGAACTTCGCCCCCTCTGCCGACTGGACGCTGCTGCACAAAGCCGTTCACGCCGCCGAAGAAATGAAGCTCACACCTCACGTCGGCGGCATCTACTCCTCCGATGTGTTCTATGATGAGCGCCCGGACCTCACCGAACAAATGACACGCCACGGTATCCTTGGCGTCGAAATGGAAGCTGCTGAGCTCTACACCGTCGCCGCCCGCCTAGGCGCGCGCGCGCTTGCCGTGCTCACTGTCTCCGATCACCTCCAAACAGGCGAGGCCCTGCCCAGTGAAGACCGCGAGCGCAGCTTCGGCGACATGGTCCAAATAGCCCTCGACGCCGCCTTCCCTGCTTAAGCTTTTTCTTTGTAAAAATACTCTGGGGGTCTGGGGGCTAGCCCCCAGTTCGGCCTGTGTCTGGGGGCTAGCCCCCAGTTCGGCCTGTGTCTGGGGGCTAGCCCCCAGTTCGACCTGTGTCTGGGGGCTAGCCCCCAGACGGTCGGATTTTACGCAGTAAATTCGAAACCTCGTCACCTGCCATGGCTTCTGTCATACCCATTCAATGCGGGGCCAACCCAACCGCTCAAAGCGCCCTCAGCTGGCGCAAAGGTCTCAACCAACAACGGGTAGCACGCCGCAGCGTCTGACGTATGCTCGCTTGAGCAGTCCCCGCCCGGGCAGGCCGACAGCGCCCCGAGCAAGTCAATCTCGGCAAAAAACTCTAAGTAATCTCCTGGCCGCACAGGTGAAGTCTTCATAAAATACTGGCCCGTTTCTCGTGTGAAACCGGTGCACATAAAGACGTTAAGCACGTCATGCACATGCGGCTCGGCCTCGCTCTGAGGCACACCAAGTTCGTCTGCCAGAGCCCGCGTGAGGTTTGAGTGGCAGCAATGGTGATACTGCGCGCCGCTCAGCAAATTGCCAGTATAAGGGTCGCAACGTGTTCCAATCACGTCATGCACAGAGCCGCCGAATTCGTCCATACCATACCAACCCAAGGTGTCGTCAACGATCGTCGCCATCGGCCGCAACGCCGGAAAGGATGACCACATTCGCTCCCCCGTCGTGATATGTGTGCCATGCAGCGCGCGGGTTTTGCCCGAGTAAAACCGCTCACTCAAGTCATGAGCGTTCCACAGGTTCAAATCGCCCACTTGCGCACCCTCGACCGAGCTGATGCGAAAAAAATGCCCAGCAGGAACGCGAAAACAAGCCGCTTCGCGCGGTGCCACGATGACCTCGCTAGATTTCACCGCTCCCGCCCGCGCAGCCTTGTAAAGCGCCAACGGAACCTCCGGCAAGGTGTCGTTCGGGTAGCAAATAACCGGGCTTACAGCACGGCGCACTGCAGCATCTTTTGGCTCACTCATCTGTTATCCTTTCGCCAGGCCCATAGCCTGTCAGTGCCTCTTGCTGCGCGTCAAGTGCGCCCCAGACAAAAGCCTGATCTTTCGTCTCTAGTGGCGGGTACACTACCGGCTTGTAAAGCCCTTCGTTGACACGCCCGCGCCGTGCCTCCACGGGCTTAAACTGTTGAAACCGCGGCAAGTTGCACAACTGTGAAACGCACTCCACAAAGCCCTCGGGGTTTTCTGTCAGGTCCTCATGACGCACCATAACGCAGCTTTCAAACCGCTTCTGCAGCGACAAGAAACCAGCCGTTTTCGCGTTGCGCAGCGCAACAATGTTATCAAATCGAGCCCCTGTCAGAGGGTGCCTGTCATACTGCAACTCAGCTCGCCATCGGGCGTCGTCTCGCAGCACGCCGAAGTTTTGCTCGTCAACACGTGTCGCCCATTCGGCTCTGATGAACTCGGCGAAGGCCAGCTTGGCTCGTTCCGGCGCATGCCATGGCCGCTTGTGCATCGAGCGCAGCCAAGGTTCAGGTGCGCGAAACACCACCACAGCCAACGTACTCGCAGGCGCGGCCACCATCTGCGGAAAGCCGTGCTTCCAGCCAAAGCGAAAGCCGTGTGGCCCGATCCTGTCGCCAGAACTGCGCGCTAAGGCCGGAATGTTTTGAACCAGCAGGTTATGCGCCAGGTTGGTGCCTGTGTTGCGCTCTCCAAAGACAAAATGCTCAGTCGTTTCGGCCACGGCGCATTGCGCGTGAATGACTGGGAAATCACTATCCTGCATGGCGCCCCGCTGCACGGCCCGAGAACAGGCACCCGCCCAAAAACGTGCCTTCAAGAGCGTTGTATCCATGGTAGCCAAACTGGGCTGAGCCGCGCCAGTCGCTCATCGCCAACTCGCGGCTGTCTTTGATGCCCATGCGCCGCTGCTCTGGGGTGTCGACCATGAACAGCCCGCCGAGGCTCCAGAAAGCCTGCCCGCCAAGCGACTGCGGACCTTCCATATCAAGCATAAGAACGCGCTTGCCACGCAAGACAGCTTCATGCGCGGCGGCCATTCCGGCCAGCCCCGCGCCCACAACGATAATGTCTGATGTCATCCAGCCGCCTCCCGGTTTTTTCAAACCTAGGAGGCAGCTGGAGGCTTGTCTAGATCAAGCCGCGTCGCAGTATTGCTCATAGGCGTAATCCGGCGTGAGCTTGAACTCTTCGTCAGAGTAATACTCATAGGCCTGATCGAGTGCTGCCAGTGCTTCTGCACGGGCTTGGTCTGTTTGAATGTCGGTGATGTTTGTCGCGTCTTGCATGAAGTTTGCTCCTGATTGGTGTCAAACTCCTCCCAGTTCAAAGCTAGCATGCAGCTAGCGGATTGTAATCGCTTAGTTTTGCATAGCTGTCACGCAGTTGCTGCAATGCAGCATTCCCTTTGGTTGCACTGTCCTAACGTCAGCCCGCGCAAAACCTTGCATAGCGCTCAAACGAAAAGCACCCCGCCCATTTCTGAGGCGAGGTGCCAAATTCTAGCTCTTAGTTGTCTCGCGTCAAACGACGCGGTTAACCTGCATGCGTTTGACTTCGGCGATCGCCTTGGCAGGGTTAAGGCCCTTGGGGCAAGTCTTGGCGCAGTTCATGATCGTGTGGCAGCGGTACAGCTTGAACGGATCTTCCAGATCGTCCAAACGCTCGCCTGTTGCCTCATCACGGCTGTCGATGATCCAGCGGTAAGCGTGCAAGAGCGCGGCTGGGCCGAGGTATTTGTCAGAGTTCCACCAGTAGCTTGGGCACGATGTCGAGCAGCACGCGCACATGACACACTCGTAAAGGCCATCAAGTTTCTTGCGGTCATCAATCGACTGCTTCCACTCTTTCTGCGGCGCGTTTGTCTTGGTTTCAAGCCAAGGCATGATGCTGGCGTGCTGGGCATAGAAATGCGTCAAGTCGGGGATCAGATCTTTCACCACAGGCATGTGCGGCAGCGGATAGACTTTGACAACGCCATCTTTGACTTCGTCCATGCCGTAGATGCAGGCCAGCGTGTTGATGCCGCCGATGTTCATCGCGCAGGAGCCACAGATGCCCTCACGGCACGAGCGGCGGAATGTCAGCGTCGGGTCGATCTCGTTTTTGATCTTGATCAGCGCATCCAAAATCATCGGCCCGCAGTTGTCCATATCTAGGAAATATGTGTCAACGCTTGGCGTTTCCCCGTCGTCGGGGCTCCAGCGGTAAATGTCGAACTGGCGCACATTGGTGGCACCTGCCGGCTTGGGCCAGGTTTTGCCCGTCGTGATGCGGCTGTTTTTTGGGAGCCTGAATTGAACCATGTCTTTGTCTCCTTACACGCGAATACGCGGAGTGCTCGTGAGAGCGGTCATCATATGAGTCTGCGCGAAACGCGCGCAGGCCTTGGTGTTGATCTTGGCGTTAGAAGCACGCATTTTCAGTTGGCCTCCGCAACGCAGTAGCTTGTACCGCCAACAAGAACCGACCCGTCACAAGCGGTGCCGTAGCCGTTTTGCGTGCTGGGGTAAGTTCTGGTAGCGTAGCTGTCTGCTGCGGGCTCGGCTGCGTATGTTTGCGGAGCGTAATTCTGTGCCGGCACCGGCGCCACAGCTGGTGCACTCTGGCCTGACAGCAGCCGGTTTCGCGCGCATCCATTGATGCTGCGGGCTTCTGCAAGTGTCATGCCGCCGCCGCCAAGCTTGTTCGTCGCGGACAAAAGCACGCGGCCATCATTGAGTTTCAACTCGTTGATGATCAGAGCATGCGGTGTTCCAAGAGCTGCGTGGCAGGCAACAAGGGCATCCTCTTGGGCTGCATCCGGTTGCGCCAGAATTCTGTCAGCTCCAGAGTCACTGGCACCGCATCCAAGCAGGCCAAAGCTCAGCGTGAAGGCAAGTAAAGCGCGCATCATAAGCTCCGATCCAGTGGCTGTTTGAAGAGAACCTTAGCCTGCCCCATCATGCCGCCAACTGGCCGACGGAGGCCTTAGCAATGCATGTAGTAGAGGCCGGGCGCTGAAGCAAATCAGTGACCACTGCGATAGTATCGGCGTCAACGCCCGTCACGGAAGCGCGCGAGAGTTTAAACAGCTCTTTGGCGCTCGCGCTGTCTATCAGGCAATCAGAATACGGCGTGACAAGTTTGGCAGGCACGCCGACCGGCAGATGCACGGTAAGCACCTTTTCGATCGTCGCCTTAGCCGTCACGCGCGCGGCGTCATCGACGGCTTCCTGAGCTTGTTCACAAGCCGCCAGCGCGACCAGTGCAACCATGCCGAGGCTAAGCTTGATATGACGCGCCCTAGACTTCATCAGAAGGTGCGCTCTTTCGGAGCGATACGCGCAAGGCTAATGCCGCCCTCTTTCTCGGTGGTCAGCGGCGTCTTCACAACGTCGCGGTGCGTGAGCTTAACCTTGGCACCGTTCACATGGCTAATCGTGTGAACACGCCAGTTGTCATCGTCACGCTTGGAGAAGTCTTCGTGCGCATGCGCCCCGCGGCTTTCCTTGCGCGCCTCAGCGCCGTGGATCGTGGCCAGCGCGTTTGGCATAAGGTTGCCAAGCTCAAGCGTTTCCATGAGGTCTGAGTTCCAAACGAGGCTGCGATCGGTGACTTTGAGGTCATCCATCTTGCCCGCGATGGCTGTCATCTTCTCAACACCCTGCGACAGGGTTTCTGATGTGCGGAAAACGGCAGCGTCGGCTTGCATGGTTTTTTGCATCTCAAGGCGCAGCTCGGCAGTGGCCATGTTGCCCTTGGCGTAACGCAGCGCGTCAAAGCGTTCAAACGCCTTATCAACGCTGGCTGTGTTGAGCGTCGGAATGGGCGCGTCTGCGTCCACAATCTGCCCCGCGCGAATGGCTGCGGCGCGGCCAAAGACGACCAGGTCGATCAGTGAGTTCGAGCCGAGGCGGTTGGCCCCGTGCACGCTTGCACAGCCCGCTTCGCCCACGGCCATAAGGCCGGGCACGACTGCGTTGTGGTCTTTCGGCGTCGGGTTGAGCACTTCGCCCCAGTAGTTTGTCGGCACGCCACCCATGTTGTAGTGCACAGTCGGGATAACCGGGATCGGCTCTTTGTTAACGTCAACACCGGCAAAAATCTTCGCACTTTCCGAGATGCCCGGCAGGCGTTCGGCAAGCGCTTCTGGCGGCAGGTGCGACAGGTTGAGGTGGATGTGATCCCCCTCAGCGCCCACGCCACGGCCTTCGCGGATTTCCATTGTCATCGAGCGGCTCACATAGTCTCGCGGCGCGAGGTCTTTATACTGGGGCGCGTAACGCTCCATAAAGCGCTCGCCTTCAGAGTTGGTCAGGTAGCCGCCTTCGCCGCGCGCACCTTCGGTGATCAAGCAGCCCGAGCCGTAGATGCCCGTCGGGTGAAACTGGACAAACTCCATGTCTTGCAAAGCGAGCCCTGCACGCGCGACCATACCGCCGCCGTCGCCTGTGCAGGTGTGGGCCGATGTGGCGCTAAAGTAGGCGCGGCCATAGCCGCCTGTCGCCAGCACAACCATCTTGGCGTTGAACACGTGCATCGTGCCGTCATCAAGCTTCCAGCAGACGACGCCTTGGCATTGGCCGTCGTCAGACATCACCAAGTCAATCGCGAAGTATTCGACGTAGAACTCGGCGTTGTTCTTCAGCGACTGGCCGTAAAGCGTGTGCAAAATAGCGTGGCCTGTTCTGTCAGCCGCGGCGCATGTGCGCTGCACGGCGGGGCCTTCGCCAAACTCGGTGGTGTGGCCGCCAAACGGGCGCTGATAAATTTTGCCTTCTTCGGTGCGCGAAAACGGCACACCGTAGTGCTCAAGCTCGTAAACAGCCTTGGGCGCTTCGCGGGTGAGATACTCCATCGCGTCAGTGTCACCGAGCCAGTCAGAGCCTTTGACAGTGTCATACATGTGCCACTGCCAGTGGTCTGGGCCCATGTTGCTAAGCGAGGCCGCGATGCCGCCTTGCGCCGCAACCGTGTGGCTGCGTGTCGGGAAAACCTTGGTCACACAGGCGGTGCGAAGCCCCTGCTCTGCCATGCCCAGTGTGGCGCGCAAACCCGCGCCGCCAGCGCCAACAACAACGACGTCATAGTCATGCGTTTCATATTCATATTCAGCCATTGTCTCGTATCCTTTAAACGGCGAGCCGGATCAGGGCGAAAACGCCAACTGCGATCACAGTATAGGTGAAGCCTTGGGTTGCGATGATCGCCAGCTTTTCTGCCGGGCCGTGCATATAGTCCTCAATCGCCTCATGCACTTCGCGCATCAGGTGCAGCATGCCAACGACCAGCGTCAGCAGCGTCACGATCAGCGGAAACGGGCGCGCGAAATGCGCCAGCACCTCGTCATGAGTGCCGCCAAATGCGCAGGCAAAGGTGATAACAAAAAGCGGGAGAAGAACCTGCAGCAAAATCGAGCTGACAAGATGTGCCCAGTGGTGGTGCGTGCCTTCACGGGCCGAACCCATGCCAACAGCGCGCTTGCGGTCAGTGAGAAATCTCATGTCTCGCTCCTTAGAAAATGATCGCCACAAGGGCGGCTAGAACGGTTGCACCAATGAACATGCCGAGGCCCATTTTTTCAGAAATCGCGACTTCAAGGCAATAGCCGAAGTCCCAGATCGCGTGGCGCAAGCGCCCGAGCATGTGGTAAAACAGCGCCCAAGTTGCGCCAAACAGCACCAGATCACCGAACCAACTGCGCAGCAGCCCGTCGATAAATGCGAATGCGCTTTCAGAGCTAGCTGCGGCCATCAGCCACCACACGGGCAGCACCGCCAACACAAACAGCGCAACCGCTGTGATGCGCACCATGATTGACGTGATCGACGTTAGCTGGGGGCGATAGATCGCCAGATGCGGTGAAAGCGGGCGTTCGACTGGTTTGCCATCGGCCATGAGCATATCCTCTCTTGCGGGCGCGCCGTTGCGTGCATACGGGTGGTATACACTGGCACACGTTACCCCTTTGATAACGGTTTTGGCCGTAGAGTCACGCCTCTCGGCAGAAAAATTACAGAATTTATTGTCGCATGTTGGCAGAAAAATCGTTTTGTGATCACACCGACATCAAGTGTGATCACACAAGCCGCCTAATGAAGGCTTTTCAGCACTTCTGTCAGCGTCGTGTTGAAGTTCAGAAAGGAAATCTTCATCTCGCCACGGGTGGGCGCGGCCAGCAGGTAAAGCGACATCGGAAAATCCAGTCCTTTGACGTTAAAGGTAGTCAGTTCCTGCACCATTCCGCCATTCTCGCTACGCTGCACGATGGTCTGACAGCTTTCAAAGCCGTTTGGGAACAGGCCTTCAAGCTGAGTGACAGGTTTCTCAAGCGCCCGCGACGCAGCTTGGCCCATGCTTGCGGTCGCGTAGTCGGAAAAGCCCTTGAAGTCACCGTCTAGAAACTTTTTCTTGGCAACTTCCAAGGTTTCCACAGGCTCGGCCCCGCCCATTTCGCAAAGCGGCTCAGCGAAGGCAGGGCCGGCAACAAGCGCCAAGGCAATAGCTAGCTTTTTCATAGCGGCATCAGCGCCCAGTAATCCAGATCAAGCAAGACATGCGGCAAGTATTTCCCATCGTCGCCCTTCAGCGTAAACGCGTCGCCGCCGGATGTCGCCACAAGGCGCAGACGCACGGCGCCAACACCGGGCGCGCTTGTTTCGGCCTTCTCCAGCACTTCCGACCACGCCTTAACCGTCAGCCCGCTAAAGCAGGGGTTGGCGTGTGCGCCGCCGTTTAGGCCAACGATCATCTGCGCATTCGCCAGCCCGTTAAAACTGAGCGCGCGCGCCATCGAGATGATGTGACCACCATAGATAAGCCGCTGCCCGTCGGGGCGGAATGTCGCGTCAAAGTGCACCTTGGCAGTGTTTTGCCACAGGCGCGTCGCCAGCATGTGCTCGGCTTCTTCGATCGTGACGCCATCAACATGGTTGATCTGCTCGCCAACCTCGTAGTCGCCCCAGCGGTGCGGCTCGCCTGCGAGTGTGAAGTCGTATTTGCTAAAGTCCAAGCCCTCGGGAATGGCCAGATCAGCCGCCGGAATGACGCTTTGCAACTCGGGCACAATCGTCTCGGGCGCGGGCGCGTCCAAGTCGTTTTTACGCACCATCACCCAGCGCACATATTCGAGCACAACCTCTTCCATCTGGTTGAGGCCCCGCGTGCGCACCCAGACAACGCCAGTCTTGCCGTTGCTGTTCTGCTTGAGGCCAATAACTTCACTCACCGAGCGCAGCGTATCACCGGGGTAAACAGGCTTCAGCCACTTGCCCTCGGCGTAGCCAAGGTTGGCCACAGCATTGAGCGAAATGTCAGGCACAGTCTTGCCAAAGACCACGTGAAACGCTGCCAAGTCGTCAATCGGCGAGCCTTCCAAGCCACTGTCGGCAGCAAACATGTCAGACGAATACAGCGCATGCCGCGCGGGGTAGAGCGCATGGTACAAAGCGCGCTCCCCCTCGCCCACGGTGCGTGGCACGGCGTGTTCGATCACTTGGCCAATGCTGTAGTCTTCAAAGAAACGTCCAGTGTTCGTCTTACCTGCGTTCGTCTTACCCATCTTACTGTGCTCCTAGTTTCATATCGGGGCTGTACTCAGCCGCCACATCTTTCGTAACAGCCTGCCCGCAGCGCATAACGCCATTCGCGGCGTCAAACGCATAAGTCGGCGCGCCGTAAAGCTCCCAGCCTTTGCTCAAGGCCTCCGAAACCTTGTGGCAAAACGCTGCCGTGTCTTCTTCTGTTAGCAATCGGTAGAGCTGCATTTCAGCCTCCAAACGGGTTGTAGCCGAGCCAAATGTGAATGCCCGAAACAACGCTGAAGACAACAAGGCTCACCACAGCGGCGATGATCTCAGATTTGATCGGAGGTGCCTGGTATTCGCCGCGCGGGCCTTCAGCACGATTGATGAGCAACATTTGAGCAACCGCCCAAGCCGCCAAGCCGCCGAACAGCACAAAAGACGGCGTATCGCCGTTTACCAAGAGATGCGCGATTGACCAGACAACCGTTGCCGTTAGCTGCGCGTGGCGGATCCAGCGGGTGATCCGCGTTCCCTTGACCGATGCCGCATAGATATAGAATGCCAACAACATCAACAGGTTGTTAATGCCAACAAGTGCCGCGCTTCGGCCCCAAAAGATGCCGCCGTCGGCTGTTTTGTAGCCCACCGTCATCAGCACGATAGACACGACAAGCGCGAGGGCAACATAGCCGCGGCCCTTGTCCCCCAACGCAGCCCGCTTTTCTGGTGCGATATGTTTAAACACATGAGCAAGCCACCAAAGTGAAACCCCGATAATCAGTAATAACATGCTGGCTTTCCTTGCTGGCTAGTTGTGTCTGCCTTAGTGCGCGAAGCTTTAGTTCGCTGCGACAGCCTCAGCCATCGCCAAGATTTTCTTAGCCGTCTCAACATGTAGGTTTTCGACGATTTTACCATCAACAACAGCAACGCCCTGCCCGCTGGCTTCGGTTTCTTCGAACGCCGCGATCTGGCGCTGCGCAAGCTCGATCTCGGCCTCACTTGGCGAGAACGCCGCGTTGCAAACCGCAACCTGTGCTGGGTGAATAAGCGTCTTGCCGTCAAAGCCCATGTCGCGGCCTTGGTCACATTCCACTTTCAGGCCTTCGTCGTCTTTGAACTGGTTGTAAACGCCGTCAATCGCGACAACGCCGTAAGCGCGCGCGGCGAGCAGCATCATCTGCAGGCTGGCCTGCATGGGCAGACGGTCAGCACGGAAGCGGCAGTTAAGCTCTTTGGCAAGGTCGTTTGTTCCGGCCACAAAGCCCTTCATCTGCGGGTGCGCGGCAATCTCTGCGGCGTTCATAACGCCCAGCGGTGTTTCGATCATCGCCCAGATCGCTTTGTCAGTGCCGATGATGGCTGCCAGCGCGTCAACGTCAGCCGCCGAGTTTACCTTTGGGAGCAAGAACGCATCAGCATCAGCGTCTTTCATCGCGGCTGCGTCGTCAGCACCCCATTCGCTATCAAGCCCGTTGAGGCGGATGATCTTGGCGCGTGCGCCATAACCGCCCTCTTTCAGAGCCGCGCTCAAAGTCGTGCGCGCTTCAACCTTCGCATCAGGCGCGACAGCGTCTTCCAGATCAAAGATGATCGCGTCAACGTCAAGCCCGCGGGCCTTTTCCAATGCGCGGTCTTTTGAGCCGGGGATGTAAAGAACCGAACGATAAGGGCGTGGCATGTCCATGGGTATCTCCAGAGTGTCAGCAATAAAGTTGCGCAGACTTCGCATTTTTGGTGCAAAAACTTCAAGTGGAAAATTTCTGCAGCGCAGAATTCAGCATAAATCTATCTCGCATTTGAGGCAAAGCCCGCCACGTTAACCAAACTTCAAACCCTGCCCACGAGGCTTGTGAGATGCCCAAACCAAGGGCTTCACAACCCAAGAATAGCGTTTAGGAAAGGCCCAAGACATGAAACATGCACTGAAATCGGGCTGCGCTCTTGCCCTTATCGGCCTGCTCGCAGCCCCCGCTCATGCCCAAAACTGCGCCCCACGTGAGCGCGTTCTTGAACGGCTCACACAATCCTACGGTGAGACACGCCAGTCAGTTGGCCTTGGTGCCAACAACGCGGTGGTTGAAGTCTTCGCCTCCGATGACAGTGGCACTTGGACGATCATTGTAACAACAGCTGCGGGCCTAACCTGCCTTGTTGCCAGCGGCCAAGCCTTTGAAACCCTCGCTGAAGCGCTGCCCGCCAAAGGCAACGACGCTTAAGGGAGCACAGACTTGTAAGGGAGCACAGACTTGACACTCCACAGGCTTGACACATCACAGACTTGACACATCACTGAGCAGCTATACTCTCTACATCATAATTTCCGCATTGATCCTTTGAACATGAAATTTTGGAGTAAACAAATGAGAACCTTTACGGTTGCTGCTACTATTGTTGCCTTTGGCCTTGCTATGCCTGTTGCCGCAGACCCTTCTCTGGGCTTCGGACTGAGCATTACCTTCGGTGGCGCTAAAAAACCTGAAACAGGCCTTGGGCTGCGCATCTTCTCAGACAACAAGCGCGACGAATTCGTCGCCTCTGTCGGAGTAGACTATGTGTTCCAATCAAAGCGGGTGCGACCAACGATTGGTGCCGCCTACCTTGGCAGCAACTCATACATCGGGCTTGATCTCGGTTATGACTTCACCCGCCAAGGTGTGGACTACTCAGTTGGTGCAGGCCTTGCAAACACCAAGACCCCGACTGCAACTGTGGCCACACCGACAGGTAACGGTGGCGGCGATGGCTACACAGCCTCACGCGCCAACAACTAGGAACACTAAAGAGCCACCGCGCGCCCAGCTCAGCCCAAATGAGTTTGGTGCCCGTGACGATAAGCAACATTGTGAGCAACACATAGAGGTCAGCGAGAAAACCCTCGCTGGCCTATGAAACAGTGCTCTTGAGTGGCTCGTGCAAACATACCGCGAGGACGACAAAGGCCATGACGCCTAAAACCGGATCATCATGCCCCATTTTTCGTCGGCCTCAAAACCGACAGCTTCATAAAACCCGCGCGCATTGCGCCTTTGCCCCGTGAGCAGCATCACCTTATAGCAATTTTGCTCGCGCGCCTGTGCAATACAATAATGCATCACGGCTTTGCCATGGCCCTGCCCACGCGTCTCTGCGCGCGCGACGACGTTTTCAATCAAAGCATAGGGCCGCCCGCCATATGTCATGTTGGGCAAAACATGCAGCGTTGCCATCGCTGCGAGCTTGCCTTCGTGGAACCGCCCTAAAACGCGCGTGCCCTTGTGCGCCAAGACGGCCTCAAACATGTCGCGTCCGGCCACAGCACCACTCATCGTCAGCTCCCAGTAAAGCGTCTCGGCGTCCGGCCAGTCGTCAAGCGTTAGTTGGCGCAATGTCATGTCAGACCATCCCAGATAAGCTTGCTGCCAGTAACCATAAGCAGCACATATGTCAGCGCAAAAAATGCCCTCTCGCTGATCAAGAAATGCGCTTTCACGCCGAGCCATGCGCCCAAAAGCGCGAAGGGTGCGAGCAGCAGATCAAGCTTGAGCGTCTCAAGCGTGAATATCCCCATGAAGCCATAGGGCACCACTTTCGCAAGGTTGATCAGCCAGAAAACAAGCACTGACGTCGCCTGATATTCTGTCTTGGTTAGCCTGCGCGACAGCAGGTAAACAGCCGCAGGCGGCCCGCCCGCGTGGCTCACAAAACTTGTAAAGCCAACAGCCACGCCCGCCAAAGCACCCCGCCAAAGGCCCGCAGATTGCGCCACACGCGCGGCTACCAGCCCCCGCCCGACCAGTTGCCAGAGCACGAACAGCACGGCAATCGCCCCGATCAGCAGTTTGAGCGTGTCCGCATCAGCCCAGCGGTAAAACAACGCCCCAAGCAGCACGCCGGGCACCCCAGCGAGCACCAAAATGCGCGCATCGGCCCAGCTCCAGCGGCCCCAGTAAGGCCTAAGCGTTGCCACATCTATCAACATCAGCAGCGGCAGCATGATGCCAAGCGCTGCGCTAGGTTCGATCACCAAAGCGAGAATCGCTGCCGCCGCGAATGCCGCGCCAGAGCCAAAGCCGCCCTTGGAAATGCCCGCAAACACAGCTGCCGCCGCCGCGATTGTCAAAAAACCTAAATCCAAGGGAATTCCCTCCAAAGTCACTGCTTCTGAGCTGTTTCGAAACTGGTTTAGCGCCATGAGAGAGGCCCAAACAAGGCCCTTCACGTATTTGCCGCATCGCAGCACCCTTGCTTTTTGCCCGTAAAGGGCCTACGCCAAGCGCGAAATTCAACCTTGAATGGAGACTATCCATGGCCAGACCTAAAATTGCCCTTATCGGCTCAGGCATGATCGGCGGCACGCTCGCCCACCTTGCAGCCATCAAAGAACTGGGCGACGTCGTCTTGTTTGATATTGCCGATGGCATCCCACAGGGCAAAGCCCTCGACATCGCGGAAAGCGGCCCAGTTGAAGGCATCGACGCTGCCATGTCAGGCACAACAGACTACGCCGATATCGCTGGCGCTGACGTTTGCATCGTCACAGCCGGTGTGGCCCGCAAGCCGGGTATGTCGCGCGATGATCTGTTGGGTATCAACCTCAAGGTTATGAAATCAGTCGGCGAAGGCATCGCAGCCCACGCGCCAGACGCCTTCGTTATCTGCATCACCAACCCGCTTGATGCGATGGTTTGGGCGCTTCAGAAGTTCTCGGGCCTGCCTTCGCACAAAGTTTGCGGCATGGCTGGTGTGCTTGACTCAGCGCGCTTCCGTCACTTCCTTTCCGAAGAGTTCAACGTCTCTATGCGCGACGTGACAGCCTTCGTTCTGGGCGGCCACGGCGACACAATGGTGCCGCTCACACGCTACTCGACAGTGGCCGGCATCCCGCTCCCTGACCTCGTGAAAATGGGTTGGACAACGCAAGACAAGCTCGACGCGATCGTGCAGCGCACACGTGACGGCGGTGCCGAAATCGTTGGCCTTCTGAAAACCGGCTCAGCCTACTACGCGCCAGCCTCTTCAGCCATCGAAATGGCCGAAGCCTACCTGAAAGACCAAAAGCGCCTGCTGCCATGTGCGGCTCACGTTGACGGCGCCTACGGCCTCGACAACTTCTACGTTGGCGTGCCAACAGTGATCGGTGCTGGTGGCATCGAACGGGTTGTTGAAATCAAGCTGAACAAAGACGAGCAAGTCATGTTCGACAACTCTGTTGACGCCGTCAAAGGCCTTGTCAAAGCTTGCAAAGAGATCGACCCGTCACTCGCGTAAACACGCAACAGACGAGCAAGAATTTGAAGGGTGCGCTGGCAACGGCGCACCATTTTCCTTTGCGCGCCAGCTTGTTAGCTTGCAGGCAATCAAACTGTAAATGTGAGAGACCCCATGCTTTTTACCCGTCGCTTTATTGCCCCCGTTGTTGCCCCCATTGTTGCTCTGGCTTTGTCTGCCCAGCTGTGCACAGCACAGGTAGTTGCCCTCAAAAGCGAGAGCCTGCAGGTCCGGATTGACAGACTAGAGCAAAGCGACACGGAAAACCTGTTTGAGCTTGGCACGATGCAGGTTTTGCGCGCGGTCGAAACCTCGTTACAGACCCGTTATGAATACGGCCTCGGGCAGGAAAAGTCGCGAATGCCCATGCTGCGCCTGCCGCTGCCCGGCGGCTACAACCCTGCTCCCAAAGCCCCCTCGCCCGAGACGCTTTCAAATGTCGTCAGAGCCTTTCTGAGCGATCTGGAAGTCGCCCGCGCGACCTTGGAGAAAGCCGACGCACAAAGCGAAGCAGGCTTCCCGCTCCCTTTGGCTGGCGTCTGGCTTGACGCAAACTCAAACGGCACCCGCGAAGCTGGCGAAGGCGCGCTTGAGTTGCTCGGCGCTGTTGTGCTTGGCCGCCGCGGCATGCGCGACTTTGAGAAAAGCGAACTCGCGCTTAACCCACCAACTGTTGACTTTGACAAGTCTGACTTGGCGTGGCTGACGGCCTACACCCACATGCTGTCAGGCGTTGGCAACGCCTACCTCGCGTTTGACCCCACCGATGTTTGGGCCAACCTCGCAGCCCAAAAAGCCGCCCTCAAAGATGCGCCGCAGATCGAAAACTACTTTGACCAAGAGGCTCTCAAAGCCGAGCTTGCGCGCTTGGAGCCTATGAGCAAAGCCCTCAACGACGAGGTCGAGGCGCTGAGAGCCGAGCAGAAGCCCATCAACACCCGCAACCGCGACATCAAGGCCGAAATGCGAAAGCCCGAGACCAAGGCCGACCCCGAGAAACTGGCCGCTCTGAAGGCCGAGCAGACCGCGCTCACTGACAAGCTGAAGCCCCTGAGAGACGCGCAAAACAAAGCGAGCCGCGCAAAACGCGCTATGGCGGCTGAGATCCGCGCTTTGAAGGCGAAAACCGATGAGAGCCAGCTTAGTCAGATACGTAGCGCGCGCAACGCTCGCCAATTCAGCGAGATCATCGACCGTATCTACGTCGTGTTGACCGCCCTTGCGCAACAGCCCGACAAGGCGCATGTCACGGCGGCCTACGCGCATTGGCAGCAGATGATCGCCCACAATCGCACCTTCTGGACGCGCGTTGAGGCCGAGACAGACAACGGGCGCGAGTGGGTGCCGAACCCGCAGCAAACCGCAGCGCTTCCGATCACGATTGATCCGGAAGTTGCGCGCACGTGGCAGAACATCCTCGCTGACGCCGAGGCCGTGCTTGAGGGCAAGCTTCTGATCCCCCACTCATTGTTGCCCGCAGGTTATGGCATCAACCTCAAGAGCTACGTCGAAAACCCGACACCGCTTGAACTTGCAGCAAGCATTCAAGGCATCGCGTTTTACGAGCACGTTGCCCGCGGCCCGACGATGTCGTCGTTCTACTGGTCGCGACTTGCACGTTTGACAGGCGGCAACGCGGGCAACTTTGCGCTGTTTTTCAACTAAAGCGCCACGCCTTTAACTTGAAACATACTATCGCCGATGTCCCCAGAGCGCCGTAGGCGTGGCTGGGTAATGGTGATGCAGGTTTAAGGCGCGGCGCCTCTAGGGTCAGGACCCATTAATCCTGCACCTAGGCTTTGAAGGCTTTGGCTATCAGCGCGTAATCAACGGCGTAGAATGCCGTGATCTTGGCGCGCATCGCCTCGGGCACGTCGACAGTGTCGCCCGTCGCGGGCAGCTTGTGTGTAAGCTCTGGGCCTTCGACTTCTGCCAATTCCTCAAGCCAATCCGTCACCGGCTCAAGCCCGCCTTCAAACCGGAAGAGCTGCATCCCTGCGCTGACAAACTCGGCCTGCGGGCGGATGTGGTTGTCCAGAAAGTACGGGTTGTCCGCGTAAAGCCTGAAGGCGCGCTCAACCCAAGCCTCAAAGCTTGGCATCTGGCGCTTGCCCTTGCGCTCGACTTGCCCGCGCCGATAGCGGTATTCGCTGACAAGCCGCTGCACTGGGTCGCGCAACACGGCAAAGCTCGCATCCAAAAATGCGCCCTTAAAGAGCGGCTCAAAAAGCGCGGCATGCATATGTTGCGGCGTGCAGCCCATGCCCTCAAGCGGCGCCTTGTGGCGCAAGCTCACATGCCCCGCTTGCCCCAGCCAGCTCTCGATAGACGAGCCGCCTGTTTTGGGAACATGAGCAAAAAACACAAGCTTATCCCCGAGGCGCACTAAAGGCATCGCTTTGCCTTTCTAGGCTTGGGGGCACATTTATTCATCAAACTGCTCAATTCTTAGCTACTTTCTTATGCACAAAACTGGACGCCACAACCGGTTGTCGCAAGTAGTTTATTTCGCTCCACGGCCAGCGTCTCACTGAAAACTGACGATTTCCTCAGAAAAGACGAACTGATTCCTTTTGAGGCAGAAAAATACATGCAGGAAATTAAATTTGTGATCACACTTTTCTAGCCTGTGATCACAAATGTCAAATAATCCCCTCTTTAGGCAAAAAAGAACCGAAATTGCTTAGGTTTTATGAAACCTTGTGCCACTAAAGCTGTCAACCGAAGCAAAAAAGACGGGAAAGTTTCATGAACATCCATGAATACCAAGCGAAGGCTCTTCTTCGCTCTTACGGCGCGCCAGTCTCTGAAGGCCGCGTTGTGCTCAAAGCGGAAGATGCGAAATCTGCCGCTGGCGAAATGGACGGCCCACTCTGGGTTGTCAAAGCGCAGATCCACGCTGGTGGACGCGGCAAAGGCAAATTCAAAGAAGCCGACGCTGGCGAAGCTGGCGGTGTACGCCTGACCAAGTCAGTCGCGGAAGCGGCGGAAGAAGCCAAGCGCATGTTGGGGCGCACGCTGGTGACGCACCAAACCGGCCCGGCTGGCAAGCAAGTCAACCGCATCTACATCGAAGATGGTTCAGGCATCGAAACCGAGCTTTACCTCGCGCTTCTCGTTGACCGCCAAACATCACGCGTCTCGTTCGTGTGCTCAACAGAGGGCGGCATGGACATCGAAGAGGTCGCAGCCGCAACACCCGAGAAAATCCTTTCCTTCTCGGTTGATCCGGCCACAGGCTACCAAGCCTTCCACGGCCGCCGCATCGCCTTCTCGCTCGGCCTTACGGGTGCGCAAGTCAAGCAGTGCGTTGCGCTCATGGGCCTGCTCTACAAAGCCTTCATTGAAAAAGACATGGAGATGCTTGAGATCAACCCGCTGATCGTCACCGACAAGGGCGACCTTAAGGTTCTCGACGCCAAAGTCAGCTTTGATGGCAACGCGATCTACCGCCACGCCGACATCGCCGAGCTGCGCGACACCACCGAAGAAGACCCGAAAGAACTTGAGGCCTCAAAGTATGACCTCAACTACATCGCGCTCGACGGTGAGATCGGCTGTATGGTTAACGGCGCGGGCCTTGCCATGGCGACGATGGACATCATCAAACTCTACGGTGCCGAGCCTGCCAACTTCCTTGACGTAGGCGGCGGCGCGACCAAAGAGAAAGTCACCGAGGCTTTCAAGATCATCACCTCTGATCCACAGGTCAAAGGCATCCTCGTCAACATCTTCGGCGGCATCATGCGCTGTGATGTGATCGCCGAGGGCGTCGTTGCTGCGGTAAAAGAAGTCGGCCTGCAAGTTCCCCTCGTTGTCCGCCTTGAAGGCACCAACGTGGAAGAAGGCAAAGCCATCATCAACAACTCAGACGTTGACGTGATTGCGGCTGACGACCTGAAAGACGGCGCTCAGAAGATCGTCAAAGCGGTGAAAGGATAATATCATGGCTGTACTTGTAGACGAAAACACCAAAGTCATCTGTCAGGGCCTCACCGGCTCACAGGGCACATTCCACTCAGAACAGGCCATCGCTTACGGCACCAAAATGGTCGGCGGCGTGACACCGGGCAAGGGCGGCAGCACGCACCTTGACCTGCCTGTTTACAACTCCGTCCATGAGGCGATGCACGTGACAGAAGCCAACGCTTCCGTCATCTACGTGCCGCCCCCCTTCGCAGCGGATTCAATCTTGGAAGCGATCGACGCCGACATGCCGCTAATCATCTGCATCACAGAAGGCATTCCCGTGCTTGACATGATGCGCGTTCAGCGCGCTCTTGAAGGCAGCAAGTCTCGCCTCATCGGGCCAAACTGTCCCGGTGTTATCACGCCAGACGCCTGCAAAATCGGCATCATGCCGGGCCACATCCACAAGCGCGGCACTTGCGGCGTTGTCTCACGCTCCGGCACGCTTACCTATGAAGCGGTCAAGCAAACAACTGATCTCGGGCTTGGCCAGTCAACTGCTGTTGGTATTGGTGGCGACCCGATCAAAGGCACAGAGCACATCGACGTTCTGAACATGTTCCTTGATGATGACGAGACGCACTCGATGATCATGATCGGCGAAATCGGCGGCTCAGCCGAAGAGGAAGCAGCCGAGTTCTTGGCCGACCAGAAGAAGAAGGGCCGCTGGAAGCCAACAGCCGGCTTCATCGCGGGCCGCACAGCCCCTCCCGGCCGTCGTATGGGCCACGCTGGCGCAATCGTCGCCGGCGGCAAAGGCGGCGCGGAAGACAAGATCGAAGCCATGCGCAAAGCCGGCATCATCGTCGCCGACAGCCCCGCCACTTTGGGCGAAGCCGTTATTGAGGCGATCGGTTAAACAGACAATGCGGCGGCCCTCAGAGGCCGCCGCATTTCTACCGGCCTGAGCAGGCCTAAAACGCCACAAACATTAGCTCGAGCGCATAGGTGTCCTCATGACTGACCAACCTTCAAACGACCAACAGCACGCGTCTTCCTTTATGCAAGGCCACAACGCCGAGTATCTTGAACAGCTTTACGGCCAATACGCCTCTGACCCGAACTCGGTTGACGAAGCATGGCGTGCGTTTTTCGCCGAGCTGGGCGACGGTGAGCTTGACGTGAAGGCCGAGGCGACAGGCCCGAGTTGGGCGCGCGGCGACTGGCCGCCAATGCCAGCTGATGACCTCACGCAAGCGCTCACGGGCGAGTGGGTTGAAGCGGAAGGCAAAGCGGCGACTGACAAGATCAAGAAAGGCGCGGCCAAAGCTGGTGTTGACGCCACAAACGAAGCCGTCCGCCAAGCCGTGCTCGACAGTATCCGCGCGTTGATGATCATCCGCGCCTACCGCATTCGCGGCCACCTTGTTGCTGACCTTGACCCGCTGGGGATGCGCGACGCCACGCCCCACCCCGAGCTTGAGCCAAAGTCATACGGCTTTACCGACACCGACATGGACAGGCCAATATTCATCGACAAAGTCCTCGGCCTCGACTTTGCCACCATGCGCCAGATCATCGACATCGTGAAGCGCACCTATACAGGCACCTTCGCGCTGCAATATATGCACATCAGTAACCCCGAAGAAGCGGGCTGGCTGAAAGAGCGCATCGAAGGCTACAACAAAGAGATCAGCTTCACCCGTGAGGGCCGCAAAGCCATCCTTAACAAGATGGTTGAGGCGGAAGGCTTTGAGAAGTTCCTGCACGTCAAATACATGGGCACCAAACGCTTTGGCCTTGATGGCGGCGAAAGCCTCATTCCGGCGATGGAGCAGATCATCAAACGTGGCGGCGCTTTGGGCGTGCAAGAGATCGTTATCGGTATGCCGCACCGTGGCCGCCTCAACATTCTCGCCAATGTGATGGCCAAGCCCTACCGCGCGATCTTCAACGAGTTTCAGGGCGGCAGCTCAAAGCCCGAAGATGTCGACGGCTCAGGCGATGTGAAATATCACCTTGGCGCCAGCTCTGACCGTGCCTTTGACGGCAACACTGTGCACCTCTCGCTCACGGCCAACCCCTCACACCTTGAGGCCGTGAACCCCGTTGTCATCGGCAAAGTGCGCGCCAAACAAGACCAGCTCGGCGACATCGAGCGCGAGAAAGTCATGGCGATCTTACTGCACGGCGATGCGGCCTTTGCGGGCCAGGGCGTTGTCGCCGAAGGCTTCGGCCTGTCGGGCCTTAAGGGCCACAAAACGGGCGGCACCATGCACATCGTCGTCAACAACCAGATCGGCTTTACAACAGCGCCGCACTTCAGCCGCTCCTCGCCCTACCCGACAGACATCGCGCTGATGGTTGAGGCGCCGATCTTCCACGTGAACGGTGACGACCCTGAAGCCGTGGTGCACGCCGCGCGCGTTGCGACAGAGTTCCGCCAGAAGTTCCACAAAGACGTCGTGATCGACATCTTCTGCTACCGTCGGTTTGGCCACAACGAGGGCGATGAGCCCATGTTCACCAACCCGATCATGTACAAGAAGATCAAGACGCATAAGACGACACTCAGCCTTTACACCGAAACCATGGTGAAAGACGGTCTCATCCCCGAGGGCGAGATCGAAGACATGAAAGCTGCCTTTCAGGCGCATCTGTCTGAAGAGTTTGAGGCCGGCAAAGACTACAAACCAAACAAAGCCGACTGGCTTGATGGCAAGTGGTCACACCTCAACCGGGACAAGGAAGACTACCAGCGCGGCGAGACAGCCATCGCGCCGGAAACTTTCGCAGAAATTGGCCGCGCGCTTTCAACCGTGCCTGAAGGCCTGCCGATCCACAAAACCGTGGGCCGCCTGTTTGATACCAAAGCCAAAATGTTTGAGGCCGGTGAAGGCATCGACTGGGCAACTGGCGAAGCGCTGGCCTTCGGCTCGCTCCTCACCGAGGGCTACCCTGTGCGCCTCTCGGGCCAAGACGCCACCCGCGGCACCTTTAGCCAGCGCCACTCGGGCATCATCAACCAAGACACCGAAGAGCGCTACTACCCGCTCAACAACATCCGCGCGGGCCAGTCGCAATATGAAGTCATCGACAGCATGCTTTCGGAGTATGCGGTGCTTGGCTTTGAGTATGGCTTCTCACTCGCCGAGCCAAACGCGCTCACCCTTTGGGAGGCGCAGTTTGGCGACTTTGCCAATGGTGCGCAAATCATGTTTGACCAGTTCATCAGTTCGGGCGAAAGCAAGTGGCTGCGCATGTCAGGCCTCACGGTTCTGCTGCCACACGGCTACGAAGGCCAAGGCCCCGAGCACTCCTCAGCCCGCCTTGAGCGCTTCCTGCAGCAATGCGGCCAAGACAACTGGATCGTCGCGAACTGCACGACCCCGGCCAACTACTTCCACATCCTGCGCCGTCAGTTGCACCGCTCATTCCGCAAGCCACTCATCCTGATGACGCCAAAGTCGCTTTTGCGCCACAAGGCCGCCGTCAGCAAAGCCGAAGAGTTCACAACCGGCTCAAGCTTCCACCGCGTGCTGTGGGACGACGCCCAATATGGCAACTCCGACACCAAGCTTGTGAAAGACGACAAGATCAAACGCGTCGTCATGTGCTCTGGCAAAGTCTACTTCGACCTGCTGGAAGAGCGCGACGCTCGCGGCATTGACGACATATACCTGATGCGCGTTGAGCAGTTCTACCCGTTCCCGGCCCAGTCGGCTGTGAGCGAGTTAAGCCGCTTCAAAAACGCCGATGTCGTCTGGTGTCAGGAAGAGCCAAAGAACCAAGGCGCATGGACGTTCATCGAGCCCAACATCGAGTGGGTCCTGGGCCGCATCAAAGCCAAACATGGCCGCCCGGTTTACGCAGGCCGCGCGGCAAGTGCCTCGCCCGCAACAGGCCTTGCCTCCGCCCACAAAGCACAACAAGCCGCGCTCGTTGACGACGCGCTCACACTTAAGAAGGGGAAATAACCCATGACTGATATTCGCGTTCCAACACTTGGCGAAAGCGTCACCGAGGCCACAGTGGCCACATGGTTCAAAAAACCGGGCGACGCTGTCGCGCTTGACGAAATGCTCTGTGAACTTGAGACAGACAAAGTCACCGTCGAAGTGCCCGCCCCCGCCGCAGGCACGCTGGGCGAGATCGTTGCCGCCGAAGGCGACACCGTCGGTGTTGATGCGCTTTTGGCGACAATCAACGCTGGCGAAGGCGCAGCTCCTGCTCCAGCCGCCAAAGCCGCTGCCCCTGCTGCGGCCTCCGACGCAGGCGCAGCCGTCGACGTTATGGTGCCCTCGCTTGGCGAAAGCGTCTCTGAGGCGACTGTTTCAACATGGTTCAAAGCCGTCGGCGACACCGTCGCACAAGACGAAATGCTCTGCGAACTTGAGACAGACAAAGTCAGCGTCGAAGTGCCCGCCCCCGCCGCAGGCACGCTCACCGAAATTCTCGCCGCCGAAGGCGCAACTGTTGACGCCACCGCCAAACTGGCTGTCATCTCGTCAGGCTCAGGTGCTGCCACAGCGGCCCCCGCCGCCGCTCCGGCCCCCGCAGCCACCAGCGCAGGCGCTAAAAACGCGCCCTCAGCCGAGAAGCTCATGGCCGAAAAAGGCATCAGCGCCGCCAACGTACAAGGCACAGGCAAAGACGGCCGCATCATGAAGGAAGACGTCATGAAAGCCGGATCAGCCCCAGCTCCTGCGGCCCCCGCGCCAGCAGCCACAGCCCCGCGTGCACCCGTCTCAGCCGACGACGCCTCACGCGAAGAGCGCGTAAAAATGACACGTCTGCGCCAGACAATCGCCCGTCGCCTGAAGGAAGCGCAGAACACCGCCGCCATGCTGACCACGTATAACGAAGTCGACATGTCCGCCGTGATGGCCCTGCGCAACCAATACAAAGGCGAGTTCGAGAAAAAGCACGGCGTGCGCCTCGGCTTCATGTCGTTCTTCACCAAGGCCTGTGTGCACGCCCTCAAGGAAGTGCCCGAAGTCAACGCCGAGATCGACGGAACAGACGTTGTCTACAAAAACTTCGTCCACATGGGCGTCGCGGCTGGCACGCCCACAGGCCTCGTCGTTCCCGTCATCCGTGACGCCGACGCGATGAGCTTTGCCGACATCGAAAAAGCCATCGGCGAGAAAGGCCGCCGCGCGCGTGACGGCAAGCTGTCCATGGCCGAAATGCAAGGCGGCACCTTCACCATCTCAAACGGTGGTGTCTACGGCTCGCTGATGTCCTCGCCGATCCTCAACCCGCCACAATCGGGCATCCTTGGCATGCACAAAATCCAAGACCGCCCGGTTGCCATCAACGGCGAAGTTGTGATCCGCCCGATGATGTATCTCGCCCTGTCCTACGACCACCGCGTCGTCGACGGCAAAGGCGCGGTCACATTCCTCGTCCGCGTCAAAGAAGCGCTCGAAGACCCGCAGCGCCTGCTGATGGATCTGTAATAATGCACGCAACACAGGGCATCGTTCGGACCTCGTGGTGGGTGCAAAGCGCCCTCCCCATGGGGGAGGTCCGGGCGCTGCCCGTGCGAGCACGGACGAAGGAGCAAAATGGATGACCGAGGACCAACTTGCGAGAAAGCTTTCTCAGGCCTATTTGGCAGCACCCAATCGTGACAAAGCGCTTCATGTTATGCTGTTTGCAATCAAATATGCCAATGCGCTACAGGGCCGCAATGCGCACTACATCTGTGAACTTGCCGAGATTCCCAAATGGGGGCCGCAGATCAATTTGGGACGTAAACTTGCCGATCACGTAACCATAAAATGACAGCCGAACTCACAGCCCTTGCCCTCGCAGGCCTTTTGCAGATCGCTCAGTTTTGCCTCTATTCAGTGTTGGCAAATATGCAAGTTGGCATCAATGTTGCCGCCGGATCGCGCGACAGGCCCATAACGCTCACAGGCGTTGCAGGCCGCGCCCAACGCGCGCTCAACAACCACTTTGAGGGCCTCATCCTCTTCACCATAGCTGTGCTTGTTGTCACACTCAGTGAGCAGACATCCAGCCTCACCGCCGCCTGTGCATGGGTCTACCTCGGCGCACGTACCGCCTATATCCCCGCCTATCTCCTTGCCCCCAGCCCTTGGCGCTCAGTCGTCTGGTTTGTCGGCCTCATCGCAACAACTCTCATGATCCTCGCGGCGCTGTTCTAGCCCGCCAGCAAAAGGAGCCTCACCATGGCATCATATGACGTAATCATCATCGGCGCGGGCCCCGGCGGCTATGTATCGGCCATTCGCTGCGCCCAACTCGGCCTCAAAACGGCTGTCGTTGAAGGCCGCGACACGCTTGGCGGCACTTGCCTGAACGTCGGCTGCATCCCGTCAAAGGCGCTGCTGCACGCGAGCCATATGCTGCACGAAGCCGAGCACAACTTTGCGGCCATGGGCCTTAAAGGCAAGTCGCCTTCCGTCGATTTCAAGCAAATGCTGTCATACAAAGACGACGTGATCAGCCAGAACACCGGCGGCATCGAGTTCCTGTTCAAGAAGAACAAGATCGACTGGATCAAAGGCTGGGCCACCATCCCCGAAGCGGGCAAAGTCAAAGTCGGCGACGACGTGCATGAAGCCAAAAACATCGTCATCGCCTCAGGCTCCGAAGTGGCCACACTGCCCGGTGTTGAGGTCGACGAGAAAGTCGTCGTCTCCTCAACTGGCGCACTTGAGCTTGGCAAAATCCCCAAGAAACTCGTCGTCATCGGCGCAGGCGTCATCGGGCTTGAGCTTGGCTCGGTCTACGCACGCCTCGGCTCTGAGGTGACGGTCGTTGAATACATGGACGCGATCTGCCCGGGCTTTGACGCCGACGTGCAGCGCAGCTTCCAGCGTATTCTTGAGAAGCAAGGCCTCAAGTTTATCATGGGGGCCGCCGTGCAGGGCGTGGAGGCCAACAAGACCAAGGCCAAGGTTACATACAAGCCCAAGAAGGGCGACGCCGAAGAGGTTATCGACGCTGATGTCGTCCTCGTCGCCACGGGCCGCAAACCATATGTTGAAGGCCTCGGCCTCGACAAGTTGGGCCTCAAAATGACAGAGCGTGGCCAGATCGCGACCAACGCAACTTGGGCCACAAACCTGCCCGGCATCTACGCCATCGGCGACGTCATCGAAGGGCCGATGCTGGCCCACAAAGCCGAAGACGAAGGCATGGCCGTCGCCGAAGTACTCGCGGGCAAGCATGGCCACGTCAACTACGGCGTCATCCCCGGCGTGGTCTACACGACGCCCGAAGTGGCCACCGTGGGCGCAACAGAAGCCCAGCTCAAGGCTGACGGCCTCAAGCCAAAAATCGGTAAGTTCATGTTCATGGGCAACGCGCGCGCCAAGGCCGTGCACCAAGGTGAAGGCTTCGTAAAGCTCATCGTTCATCCGGAAACTGACCGCATCCTCGGCGCGGCCATCATCGGCCCGGGCGCGGGCGACATCATCCACGAACTCTGCGTCGCAATGGAGTTCGGCGCCTCAGCCGAAGACATCGCCCTCACATGCCACGCGCATCCAACCTACTCGGAAGCCGTGCGCGAAGCCGCTCTGGCCTGCGGTGACGGCGCAATTCACAGCTAGGGTGTGAACCCAATTGACCTCCTTGCTGAGCAGGCGTTGTTGTGATTCATCTGTCGAAAACAGGTGTGACATGGCAAGATTTGATTTGAGTGACG
>JADGEJ010000051.1 GCA_016744435.1 Lentibacter sp.
CCCACCCACCCGCTGCGCAGATGCGCCTTAGGCGGCCGGAGGTTTGGATGATCACACGTGCTCTTACCCTTGTCGGGGGGCTTGCTGGGGCTGCTGGTTTTTCGCAGTTTCCCGAGTATAGCCAGCAATATATGCAGCGCCTTGGCGGCGCGGTTGACGAGCTGTCGCGCTTTGTAAGCGAGTTTGACGAGGACGCCTCAGAGCTAGGCCTCAGTCGCGAGGCTGCACTGGTTGACCTTGCCAAGGGCGGCAGTATGGGCGCGGCCCGGGCTGATACGGTTGTCAGCACGATCGAGCGAGAAGCGCGGCTCTCGGCTGATCTTGCGGCCTTGCAAGGCGCTGGACCGTTCACCCGCGCCTACGAAATGCGCCGCTTTACGGATAGCGAAATCGCCAGCCGCGCTTTGGACGCCTTTAAGCCAGCCGTACCGCTGACGTTTGAAGGCGGGATCTTTGCGGGAACGGGCTTTTTGGCGGGTTTCGCCTTACTCAGCAGCCTGATCGCACTGTTGAAGCGGTTGGTCATGCGCCGCGAAAAAGAAGCCGTAACCTCCTGAGAAACAATCAATTTCGACTTAATAACTTGGCGGATAAGCGCCCTTGTCGTATGAAGCTTTAGGTTGAGTTTGGTTGAGGTGAGGGTGCTATGGGTGCTGTTGCAGTGGGAATGCTTTTGCTCGGGATATTTGCCTTGGGCGGAATAGGCGGCGGCGGAGATGTCGGCCTTCCGGATGTTGATACTTACGGCGGTGGCGACGACAGTATTCGCGGCGATGACGGCGACGACATTATCGACACCGGCGGCGGGGAAGACAGTGTTTACGGCGCGGGTGGCGACGACATTATCTTTGGCGGTGAGGGAGATGACCTGCTGCGCGGCGGCCCTGACGATGACAGCATTATTGGCGCAGGCGGCAACGACGAGATACGCGGTGACGCGGGCAATGACGCGCTGGGCGGCAACCAGGGCAATGACACAATTTCCGGCGGTCGAGGCGATGACGAGCTCTACGGCGGCAACGACGACGACAGCGTTTCAGGCGGTGTTGGCTCTGATTACATTCTTGGCCAATCAGGCGATGACACGCTGTTCGGATCGTATGGAGATGACACGATCAGCGGCGGAGATGGCGTGGACATTGTCTATGGCGGGCAGGGCGATGACAATATAGCTGGCGGCTATGGCAACGACACAGTCTCAGGCGATGAGGGTGACGACGTCGTTACCGGCGGCCCGGGAAACGACCACGTCTATGGGGATGCGGGCAATGACTTGGTGTCAGACGGCCTAGGCGATGATTTCTTCTCACTTGGGACGGGCAACGACACTTTCTCGATGCTCGATACCTCCGAGGGCGCAGACACCGTCATGGCCGGAGACGGCGACGACTTGATAAGAGACGGCTTTGGCAACGACATCTACTCAGGCGGGGCTGGCAACGATACTTTCAACGACGCCTACCCAGATGGCTTCACAACAACGGCAGTGTCCGGCAACGACGAATACGATGGCGGTTTTGGAGATGATCTTTTCACCGACGGGGAAGGCAACGACTACTACTATGGCGGGTCTGGCAACGACGAATTCCAAATGCATGTGGGCAACAACACGGTTGAAGGCGATGACGGTAACGATCTGATCGTTAACGCACCGATTAGGTCTGAAACTTCGACCATGCAGGCTTCAGGCGGAGATGGGGCAGACACCATATACGGCGTTGGCAATGACACGATCACTGGCGGCACGTTCAGCGCCCATGAAGACGACGCACCCGATGTGTTGAGCGGTGGCTTTGACACCACGCTCTACCTTGGAGCAGGTGACACGGCGTTGAGTGGTGGCACGTTTGTCGTTGAGGAAGGCTTGCTTGGGGATGTTACGATAGAACAATTCGACACACGGCAGAGCGTTTTGGTGATCGAGTATTCAGGCAGCACACCGCCGACGCTAGACTTTGCGTTTGATGTCACAACGGGCATCACCACGATCGAATTTGGCGGGGGCAGCGTTACTGTTCACGACGAAATGGATGCCCGCCATGTTGCGCTGGTGCAGGCCTAGCGGGCGCGCACTTACTGAAATGCGCAGCTTTTTGCGGGTTTTGAGCGGCTGTCCTCCCAATTGCGACTAAGCGCGCTTCTCTTGCTTGACGACGGGCCTTTTGCCGCGCATTTTGCAGGCAAAACAAGTGAGCAGACCACATGGCACGGGCGACCCCTCCTTTTGCAGGCTACGAGTTGATGATCGCGTGGCGCTATTTGCGCGCGCGCCGTGCCGAAGGTGGCGTTAGTGTGATGACTTGGATCTCGCTGATCGGGATCACTCTCGCGGTGATGGCGCTGATTGCGACATTGTCTGTGCGGGCGGGCTTTCGGGCTGAGTTTGTTGATACCGTACTTGGGGCCAATGCCCATGTGACGGTGTTTAACTCGGCCTATGTGCAAGACAACGGCAGTCTTAATCGCACGATTGCCGACTATGACGCGATGGCGGCGCGCCTGCGGACAGTTGACGGCGTAATCCGCGCAGCACCGCTGGTGAAAGGCCAAGTCATGGCCAATGCGCGTGGGCGCAACGCAGGCATTGAAGTCTATGGTATTACCCATGAAAATCTGATGACCATCCCGCGGATCGTTGAACCACAAGCCCAAGAGGGCGACATTGCGCGCTTTGCTGAGGGCATTGCTATTGGCTCGGGGGTGGCGCGCGAACTGGCCGTTAAGACTGGTGACAAGATCAAGGTGATCAGCCCAAATGGCGTGAAAACAGCCTTTGGCACGTCGCCGAGGGTGCAGGCGTTTGAAGTTGTCTATATCTTCACCGCTGGGCGCTATGACATTGACCGCACCCGCGTTTACATGCCGTTTGAGCAGGCGCAGGTGTTTTTTAACCGCGAAGGCGTTGCGGACGAGATCGAGGTGATGGTTCAGAGCCCTGATGATGTCGAGGCGATGTCAGTTGAGCTTATCCGCAAGGGTGGCGACCGTGTGTTGCTCTGGACATGGAAAGACGCCAGCAGCAATTTTCTCTCCGCACTCGACATTGAAGACAACGTGATGTTTGTGATCCTGTCGATCCTTGTTTTGATCGCGGCGATGAACATTGTGTCGGGCCTGATCATGCTGGTCAAAAACAAGGGCCGCGACATTGGCATTTTGCGCACGGTGGGGCTGACGGAAGGCGCTATCTTGCGGATATTCTTTGTCTGTGGCGCTTTCACGGGCATCATCGGCACCGCGATGGGCGTGATCCTTGGCTGCTTGTTCGCGATCTACATTGATCCGATCTTTGCAATCGTAAATGGCTTTTCCGGCGATGAGCTTTGGGATCCGTCTATTCGCGGCATCTCGTTTTTGCCAGCCAAGTTGCAGCTTGAAGATGTGATGAGCGCAGTGGGCCTCAGCATTGGGTTGAGCTTTATCGTGACGATTTTTCCGGCGCGTCGTGCGGCCCGGATGAACCCAGTGGAGGCGTTGCGCTATGAGTGATCCGGTGCTGTCCCTCACGGGCATTGAGAAGGTTTATAACGCTGGAAAGCCCAATGAAATTCGCGTGCTGCGTGGCGCGAACTTGGAGCTTAAGGCTGGTGAGATTGTTGCCTTGGTGGCGCCCTCAGGGGCGGGGAAGTCAACGCTTTTGCACATCGCTGGCCTGCTTGATACGGCGGACAGCGGCACTGTTATGATCGGCGGTAAAGACATGACGCGCCGCTCTGACCGTCGCCGCACGATGGCGCGGCGTGAGGATGTTGGCTTTGTCTATCAGTTTCACCATTTGCTGCCAGAGTTCACCGCCCTTGAAAACGTGATGCTGCCGCAGCTGGCCAATGGCGCCTCACGGGGAGAGGCCAAAGCACGCGCGGTTGATCTTTTGTCGCGGGTTGGCGTGGCCGAGCGCGCCGCGCACCGGCCTGCGGACATGTCGGGCGGCGAGCAGCAGCGGGTGGCATTTTGCCGGGCTCTGGCCAATGCACCGAGGCTAATGTTGGCCGATGAACCGACAGGCAACCTTGACCCGACGACCGCAGATCAGGTGTTTAACACGCTGATGAGCCTTGCGCGCGAAACCGGGCTTTCTGCCGTCATCGCGACACATAACCTAGAGCTTGCAGGACGTATGGACAGGCAAGTAAAGCTGGATGAGGGCGTGCTTGTGCCCGCATGAGTTGGAAAGGCGCACCATGACTGTAGTTACGCTCGACGAAATTTTTATGCTGACCAAACGCGCCCTTGAGGCGCATGGCGCTGAGCCGTGGATCGCCGACAGTGTCGCTGATGCTGTTAAGGTTGCCGAGAGTGTCGGCAACAAGATTTGCGGCCTCTACTACCTTGAGAGTTATTGCGCGCAGCTTAAGACGGGCCGCGTTAAGGGCGATGTGGAGCCTGATGTGCGGCGCGTCAAACCCGCGGCCGTGCAGGTTGATGCGCGCTTTGGCTTTGCGCAGCCTGCTTTCCGGCGCGGCCTGCCCGAAGCGCTGAGTGCGGCGCGGGAATGCGGTGTGGCGAGCCTCGCCGTGGGCCATGCGCACACCTGCACGAGCCTCGGCTATTTTACCGAGCAGATCGCCCGCGCGGGGATGATCGGGATCGGGCTGACCAATGCCTCGCCCATCGTGGCGCCCCCGGGCGGCAAGAGCCGGGTGATTGGCACCAATCCGATAGCCTTTTCCGTGCCAGACGGGCAAGGCGGCGTGGCGATGCAGTTTGACCAAAGCACAACCACTGTGGCGCTTGGCAAGATCACAATGGCGAAGGCGGCGGGTGAAAACATCCCGCTTGGCTGGGCTTTGGACTGTGCAGGCAACCCTACAACAGACCCTGATGCAGCGATCAAAGGCTCGCTTGTGAGCATGGGCGGCTACAAGGGCTGGGGCTTTGGGCTGATGGCCGAGCTGCTGGCTGCAGGCATGACAGGCGGTGTCGCCAGTGTGGATGTAAAGCCCCTGAAGGCCCCCGAAGGCGCGCCGCATGACCTTGGGCAATACTACCTTTTGATAGATCCGGGGTGCTCAGACGCCTTTGGCGCACGGCTTGCACAAGTGGCAGAGGCGATCGCTCAAGACGAGGGCGCGCGGATGCCGGGCCAAGGCAAGGTGCCGATGCAAACTGTGGTGGTTGAGGATGCTTTCTGGGCTCAGATGCAGGCCTTGGCGGGCTAAGTGGCCTGCGCGAGCCACACGCCTGAAGCCATGAGTGCGATGCCGCCTGCGCGGGAGAGCGTGAGCGGGCTTATGCGTGCGCCAAAAAGGCCGAAGTGGTCAATGAGCGCGGCTGAGATAAGCTGACCGAGCAGCACAAAAAACACGGCATTGCCGACGCCAAAGCGCGGTGCAACCCAAGTGATCGAGAGCACGTAAAAGGCAACAAGAAGCCCTGCGAGATAGAGGTGCTTGGGCGCTTCGCTAGCTTTGGCGAGGGCCGTGTGGCTGCCGGTTGCGAAGAGCATGACAACAGCCGCGCCAAGCGCCACTGTGAACAAGATCGCGCCTGCTGCGAAGGGCGTTCCGAGGCGTGTGCCGAGCGCGGCGTTTAGGGCTGCCAGAACAGGGATGCCAACGCCCGCTGCGAGCATGATGGATGCGTAAAAATATGTGCTTTGCATAGCGTGGCCTTTCAGGCGAGATAAAACGTTGCAGTGGCTGTCGCGACAAGCTTGCCAGAGGGCTCCGCTATCATGTCAGCGCGGGTGAAGATGAGGTTGCGTCCGGGTTTGACGATATGGGCTTCGCAGCGGATTTTGTCGCCGATGCCTGCCCGTAAAAACTGCGTTTCAAGGTTGGTTGTTGCGACAGGCTTGGGCGCGTCAAACAAGCCAAAGCAGGCAAATACCATCGTTGTGTCGGCCAGTGCGGCGAGCGCTTGGCCAGACAGAACCTCACCCATGCGAGTGAGATCAGGGGTTATCGCCATTTCGACGGTTGCCCCGGACTTGTTGATGCCTGTGATGCGCAGGCCGAGAGCGCGCACCCAAGGGGCGAAGTTTTCGTCAAACATCTGTTGGGCGGTTGTTGGTGTCATATCTGGCTTTGTGGGCATAGGCTGCTTTGCTCAAATGATACACCGAGTGTGGCACGGGCCTTTGGAATGATCCAGATCAAAGCGCAACAGCTTGGCTTTGCCAATGATCATGCCAACAGAGGAGACGCGCTATGAGAACATATTGGGTGGCCTTTGCGGCCTTGGCTCTAACACAAGCCGCCGGATGCACGACTGAGGCTGATACCCGCGGGCGAGCGTTGTTTAATGACAATTGCGCTGTGTGCCATGGCCGCAAGGCCGACGGCAACGGCCCGCTTGCGCCCAAGCTTGAGGTCTGGCCCGCAAACCTGAGTGAGTTGGCACTCAACAATGGGGGCGTGTTCCCCGCAGACGACGTGCTGGCCAAGGTGCACGGGTATTCCAACAGTGACCATTTCGCCGACATGCCTGAGTTTGGCTCGGTGTTTGACGGCCCCGAAGTGATGTGGACAACGGCTGATGGTGCGCGAATTCCAACAACTCAGAACCTGATTGAACTGGTCATATATCTTGAAAGCTTGCAGGTGAGCGAGTGAGCCATTAGGCAAGATGTAACTCGCAGAGGAGGCAAACATATGCGGATGATGGGTATGATAGCAGCAGGCGCGTTAGGCGTTTTTGCTGTCGCGTGCATGCAAGCCGAAATGCCTGATGCCTCTGAAGGCGCACAGGCATATTCAGCAAACTGTGCCATGTGTCACGGTCTGAGTGGCAAAGGTGAGGGCGAGCTTGCCGGTGATCTAAGTGTGCGGCCAGCTGACCTTACACGCCTTACGCGCGAAAATGGCGGCACCTTTCCTGTTAACCAAGTGCTGAGCTATATCGACGGCTACACACGCCAAGGGCGCGAAGATGTTGAAATGCCCGAGTTTGGCCTGCTGCTCAAAGGCCCAAGTGTTCCGATCGCAACGGGCGATGGCGTCATGACGCCGACGCCGCGCCCCTTGGCGGCGCTGCTGGCCTACTTGGAAAGCATTCAGATATAGGCGTGGTTTGGCCGCACTGAAACATGTTCACATCCCAAACTAAGTTAAGGCCCGGATCAGCCCCCCGATGGGGGCGCGCCGCGCGATGCTGCCTAGGGCGCAATTGACGGGTCAGTGACGGCATTTGTAATCGTGACCAGAGTGGCTGGCGTGGGGCCTTTGCTCATTGTTCACGTCGTGTTGGGGCTGGCCTACTTTGTAGGCACACTATTCTGTGCATGAGCTTGAATGGCACGGGCCGCGGCCATGGCTGAAGACCACGCCCATTGGAAGTTGAACCCGCCGAGCCAGCCAGTGACGTCAACGCATTCACCGATGAAATAGAGGCCTGCTTGGTTGGCTGACATCATGTCTCGCGAATTGAGCGCCTCGGTGCTGACGCCCCCAACCGTGACTTCGGCGGTGCGGTAGCCCTCTGTCGCGGTGGGCTTCAGGCGCCAGTTTTGCAAGGCTTGGGTTATCTCGCTGAGACGTGCATCTGACTGGTCGGCGAGAGTGCCTTTGAGGGCGAGCGGAGTGGTTAGGTGGTCCACCAGTTTGCTTGGCATCAGGCGTGCGAGTTCTGTTGTCAGTTGCTTGCGGCCAGCCGTTTGGCGTTGCGCGCGCAGGGCTTCAAACAGGGTGCTCTCCGGATCAAGGTTGAGGATGATCTCTTCGCCTTCGTGCCAGTAGGAGGAGATTTGCAACATAGCTGGGCCCGACAACCCGCGGTGTGTGAACAGCGTGGCTTCGTCAAAACTCACGCCGCCCGCCGTGGCGCGGGTTGGCAGTGCGGTGCCTGACATGCTCGCAAACGGCGCGTCAGAAAACGTGAAAGGCACAAGGGCAGGGCGCGTTTCTGTGAGCCTATGGCCGAACTGTTGGGCGATGTCATAAGCAAGGCCCGTCGCGCCCATCTTGGGGATCGACTTGCCGCCCGTGGCGACAACGACGTTCTTCGCACTCACGGTCTTGCGCGCGCCTTCACGCTCAAGGATCGCCGTGAACGCGGCGCCGTCGTGGCTTAAGGACACAAGCGAGGTTTGCAGCCAGAGCGTGGCCTCTGCGCGTTGCATTTCGCTCAGCAGCATGTCGATGATCTGCGTGGCTTTGCCGTCGCAAAACAGCTGCCCTAGCGTCTTTTCGTGATAGGCGATGCCGTGCTGCGCGATCAGATCAACAAAGTCCCATTGCGTGTAGCGCGACAGGGCAGACTTTGCGAAGTGTTTGTTTTCAGACAGAAAGTTGCCCGCCTCGCAATACATATTGGTGAAGTTGCAGCGCCCGCCGCCCGATATGCGGATCTTTTCACCGGGCTTTTTGGCGTGGTCTATGACCAACGTGTCAGGCCCCGCGTGGGCCGCGCACATGAGGCCAGCCGCGCCTGCGCCGAGTATGAGTGTGTTGACGTTCATGGGGCTGGGCTAAAGCCGATAGATGCGCTTGGCAAGGGTTAGCCCGCGAGCGCACGCATGAGCGCCTCGATGGGGCCACGCTTGAAGACCTTGGCCCAAAGGATCGCGTATAGCGTGGCCGCCGCACAAAAGAGGAGCGATGCTGTGAGGGCGGCTGCTGGTGTCTGGTTGCCGAGCATGCCGAGCGCTTCAAGCGTGCCCATGCCGACGAGGATATGGGCGATGTAGAGCGTGAGTGTTTGGCGGCCTGCGGGCGTGATGATGGCCAAAACGCCCGCGCGGGCAAGTGGCTCTTGGGCCATGAGGCAGAGGCCAATGACCAAGCTGGCTGCGCCGAGGCCCGCCAGCGTATAGAGCGGCATCGGCGGGACTGGCGAGGTTGTCAGGAGTGCTTCGAGGGTTGGATCATAGGGGGCTAACCAGCCTGTGAGGGCCGTGCTGAGCAAGCTGGCCGCGCCCAAGGCAAGGCCGCCGAAGAGGGCGAGTTTGCGCTGGGTGGCGCGCTCGGCGAGTGGCAAGCGGGCGAGAACGACGCCGAACAGCAGGAAACCGAGCCAGGGGATGACGGGGTGCCAGCCGTTGAAAAACAGGTTGCGAACAAAGCCCTCAGGCGTCCAGAAGCCTGTGTAGGTGAAGCTCTCCCAGTTCCAGCCCGCGTCGTAGTTGAGCGTGAGAACCATGACCACAGCGGCGAGGTTGAGCAGGAGGATAGAGCCGACTAGCGCACGGTTGCTGAGCGGCAGCATGAGCGAGCCGAAGAAGAAGTAAAACGCGTAGTAATGCAGAATGTCGGCGTCAAACACGAGCATGTTGAGCAGGCCTATGACGAGCAGGAACAGCGCGCGTTTGAGTGTGGTGAACGCGGTTCGGGAGGTGTTGCGAGCTGCCGAGAGCCCAAGGCCGAGGCCAGCAAGCACCACAAATGTCGCCGCCGCTCGGCCTTCAAGCGCCCCTGTGAGGAGGCTGGCGAGGCCAGTGCCGCCCTCGGCCCCCATGGCGATGCTGAAGTTGACGATAACCATGCCGACAAAGGCGAGGTAGCGGGCCAGATCAAGGCCTTGGAGGCGTGAGGTGCGGGGGGAGGTTTGCGTGCTCATCTGCTTCATGTAGGCATCAGCGCCCTAAATGCCACCTGCAGGCGCGCAAAATTCCAGAGAATCACCTACTTCACATGCGCGAATCACTATGCTAGACTGCGCAGATAGACCTCCCTAAGGAGGCGATTTGAGGCAGATTTAGCGGTGATTGTCAGATGACAGAGATGGTGTATGGCACGGTTCCCGTGCAATCGGGTGAGGCTGTGTTGCCAAAGTGGTGGCGCACGCTGGATAAGTGGACGCTGTCTTGCATCCTGGCGCTGTTTGGCATCGGGCTTCTCTTGGGGTTGGCCGCAAGCCCGCCTCTTGCGGCGCGCAACGGCTTTGGCGCGTTTCACTACGTGCAAAAACAAGCGATATTTGGCGGCTTGGCGCTCACGGCGATGATGATCACCTCGATGATGCCGCCCAACCTCGTGCGCCGCTTGGCTGTGATCGGCTTTCTTGTGGCGTTTGTTGCGCTTCTTGGGTTGCCGTTTTTCGGGACGGATTTCGGCAAAGGCGCCATGCGCTGGTATTCGCTCGGCTTTGCCTCACTGCAACCCAGCGAGTTTCTCAAGCCTGGCTTTGTCGTGGTTGCGGCTTGGCTTATGGCTGCGAGCTTTCAGATTAACGGACCGCCCGGCAAGGCGCTCTCGCTGGCGCTCACCGTGATCATCGTGCTTATCTTGGCGATGCAGCCCGACTTCGGGCAGGCCGCCCTTATCCTGTTTGGCTGGGGCGTTATGTATTTCGTTGCTGGCGCTTCGATGCTCTTGCTGGTGGTGCTGGCGTGTTTCGTCGTTATGGGGGGGGTGTTTGCCTATGGCGCTTCCGAGCACTTCGCGCGCCGGATTGACGGCTTTTTGAACCCGGAGATCGACCCGCGCACGCAGCTTGGTTATGCGACCAACGCGATCCGCGAGGGCGGCTTTTTTGGCGTTGGCGTGGGGGAGGGCGAAGTGAAATGGTCGCTTCCTGATGCGCATACTGACTTCATTATTGCGGTTGCCGCTGAAGAATACGGGCTTGTGCTGGTGCTGATTATCGTCGCGCTCTATGCGGCGATTGTGATGCGCTCGATGGTGCGTTTGATGCGCGAGCGTGACATGTTCATTCGCCTTGCAGGCACTGGCCTTGTGGCGACGTTCGGCGTGCAGGCGATGATCAACCTCGGGGTTGCGGTTAAGCTGTTGCCAGCCAAGGGCATGACGCTGCCGTTTGTCAGCTACGGCGGCTCTTCGCTCATTGCGGGGGGCATTGCCGTGGGCATGTTGCTTGCATTTACCCGCTCAAGGCCGCAAGGGGAGTTAGGTGATATCCTTAGGGGCCAAAACAGATGACTGATAAGCAACCTTTGGTTGTAATTGCGGCGGGGGGAACTGGCGGGCATATGTTCCCTGCGCAAGCTCTGGCGGAACAGCTGCTGCGGCGCGGTTGGCGCGTTAAGCTGAGCACCGATGCACGCGGCGCACGTTACACTGGCGGCTTCCCGCATACCGTAGAAATTGAGCAAGTTAGTTCGGCGACATTTGCGCGCGGTGGAGTGCTGGCCAAGATGGCGGCGCCGTTTCGCATTGTCGGCGGGGTGTTGCGGGCAGCCATGAAAATGTCACGAGACAAGCCTGACGTTGTTGTCGGCTTCGGCGGCTACCCGACGATCCCGGCAATGGGCGCGGCTTGGCTGCTTCGAAAACCACGGATGATCCACGAGCAAAACGGCGTTCTGGGCCGTGTGAACCGTGTCTTTAGCAAACACGTAGATGTTGTTGCTTGTGGCACATGGCCGACGACGCTGCCTGAGGGTGTTGAGGGCATTCACATTGGCAACCCTGTGCGTGGCGCGGTGCTTGAGCGCGAAGGCGCAGGATATATCACGCCCGGGCCTTACCCGATGTCGCTCTTGGTGATTGGCGGAAGCCAAGGCGCGCGCGTGTTGAGCGATGTGGTGCCGCAAGCGATAGCCCTTCTGCCACCAGCCTTGTTAGAGCATCTGCGCGTGGCTCACCAAGCCCGCGCGGAGGACGGCGAACGGGTGGCGCAGTTTTATGCGCAAAGTGGCATTCCCGCAGAAGTTGAACCGTTTTTCCACGATGTGCCGGCGCGGATGAGCGAGGCGCAGCTTGTCATCTCGCGCGCTGGCGCGTCTTCAGTTGCTGACATCAGCATCATTGGGCGGCCCTCAATTCTGATCCCCTACGCTGCGGCGGCGGGAGACCACCAGACAGCCAACGCGCGCGGCTTAGCCGAGGCTGGTGGCGCGATCGTGATCCCGGAAAGCCAGCTGACCGCTGAGGCGCTGGCTGAACAAATACTGAGCGTTATGGACACCGAGCAGGGCGCATTGCTGATGAGCCAAGCCGCGATAGCTGTTTCAAAGCCGGATGCAACAAATGAACTTGTGATGCTGACCGAAGAGTTGGCACAAAAGGGCCGTCTTAAAGGCCAGTCGAAAGGTAACTAGTATGAACTCAGCAGCCACGAAACTGCCCGGTGATGTCGGGCCAATCCACTTTGTCGGCATTGGCGGCATTGGCATGTCTGGCATTGCGGAAGTGTTGCTGAACCACGGTTATGTGGTGCAAGGGAGTGATCTGAAGCGCTCCAAAATCACCGAGCGCCTTGAGAAGATGGGGGCGCTGATCTTTGAAGGGCAAAGCGCTGAGAACCTCGCGGAAGCTGAGGTTGTGGTGATCTCGTCTGCTATCAAGCCGGGCAACCCCGAGCTTGACGAGGCGCGCCTCAAAGGCTTGCCCGTGGTGCGCCGCGCCGAGATGCTCGCGGAACTCATGCGCCTGAAATCAAACATCGCCGTTGCAGGCACCCATGGCAAAACAACGACAACAACTATGGTCGCCGCACTGCTTGACCATGGCAAGTTTGACCCGACGGTAGTGAACGGCGGCATCATCCATGCTTATGGCTCAAACGCGCGTACGGGTGATGGCGAGTGGATGGTTGTGGAGGCCGACGAAAGCGACGGAACCTTCAACCGCCTGCCAGCGACAATCGCGATTGTCACCAACATTGACCCTGAGCACATGGAGCACTGGGGCACCGAGGAAAACCTGCATCGCGGGTTTTATGACTTCGTGTCCAACATCCCGTTTTACGGCCTTGCGGTGTGCTGCACCGATGACAGCGACGTGCAAACATTGGTGGGCAAGCTGAGTGACCGCCGCGTTGTGACCTATGGGTTCAACACGCAGGCAGACGTGCGCGCGGCGAACCTAACGTATAAAAACGGCGTGGCCTGTTTTGATGTGGTTTTGCAGAGCGAAGGCAAGGTTATCGAAGGCTGTACGCTGCCGATGCCGGGCGACCACAACGTTTCAAACGCGCTGAGCGCCGTCGCCGTGGCGCGGCACTTAGGGATGAAACTTGACGAAATCCGCGAAGCACTTGCTGCATTTGGCGGGGTCAACCGCCGCTTTACCCGCGTCGGCGTGGTCAATGGTGTGACGATCATCGACGACTACGGCCACCACCCCACCGAGATTGCCGCTGTGCTGAAAGCCGCGCGGCAGGCTTGCGAGGGGCGGATCATCGCCGTGCACCAGCCACACCGCTACACGCGCCTGCACCACCACTTTGAAGAGTTCTGCGCGTGCTTTAACGAGGCTGACGTCGTGGGCATCACTGACATTTACGCCGCTGGCGAAGAGCCGATAGAAGGCGCGAGCCGTGACGATCTGATCAACGGTCTCATAGGGCACGGCCACCGCAACGCGCAGGCCGTTCCTGACGAAGCAGCCTTGAGAGAGCTTGTGTTGGCCGAGGCCAAACCGGGCGATATGGTTGTCTGTCTTGGCGCAGGCACGATCAGCGCTTGGGCCAATAACCTGCCTAAAGAGCTGGAGAACTGACGAGTGTTGGTGAGGCTTTGGTTTGTATTTTCCTTCATGGTTCTATCCGGCGGGTCAGCGCTTGCCGAAACTGTCAAACTGCTGGGTGTGACCCGCGATAGGGGCGTTGTAATCTTTGCTTTGAAGGCAACTCAAGAGTTGTCGGCAGATCTGGCCGAGAAGCTTTTGCGCGACGTTGTCGAGCAAGAGAAAGCCCAAGGCCCACTGGCTGTTTATACTTATCTCTACCCACACGATGCGCGCTTGAGTTTTAACCCTTTGGTAGGCCAAAAAGATGCTTTTGATGCGGTGTCTTTCATGCTGAATGATGGCGGATCGGCAGGTTGGGTCTGGAGCTATAAGTACAGTGTGGGCGGCAACAAGCAGGTTTTCACGGATTGCAGTACGCCTAAACGGCTGTGCCACCGCAATTAGAGCAAGCAAGACAAGGAACGGCAAATGGCAGATGAGCTCCAACGCAAGATCGGCCTTAAACTTCTGACAGCTTATGGCGTTGGCGTCATGGTTGGCGCGGGTATTTATGTGCTCGTTGGCGCGGTCGCCGCCGAGGCAGGGGTTTGGGCGCCACTTGCCTTTCTGGTGGCCGGCCTGATCGCGGCTCCGACGGCGTTAAGCTATGCCGAGTTTTCAACGCGCATTCCGGAAGCCGCAGGCGAGGCGGCTTATGTCGCCAAAGGGTTTGCCGCGCCATGGCTTGCGGTGCTTGTTGGCCTCGCGATCGTGCTAGCGGGCACTGTCTCGGCGGCTGCCGTGTTGCGGGGCGGGGCGGGCTACCTCACGGCAGTTACCGACCTGCCGTTTGACCCGACAGTTGTCGCCCTCGGGGCATTTCTGATCGTCGTGGCTTTGGTCGGCGTGCTGGAAAGCCTTTGGCTTGCCGCTGTGTTTACGGTGGCCGAAGTGTTTGGCCTCGCGTTGGTTGTCTGGGCTGGCTTTAGCGTGGAGCCTGTCGCGGCGTTCACAAGCCCGGAACCTATTGTTTGGACAGGTGTTTCGGCGGCGGCTGTGCTGGCCTTCTTTGCGTTCATCGGGTTTGAAGACATCGTCAATATGGCCGAAGAAGTCGACAATCCGACGCGCGTGATGCCACGCGCTATCCTGTATTCTCTGGTCATCACCAGCCTGCTTTATGCGGTGGTGTCCTATGCCGCCGTGCGCGCGGTACCGCTTGAAATGCTGGGCAAAAGCGAGCAGCCTCTGGCGCTTGTCTGGACACAAACACAAGGCGGCAGCGCTGTCTTTCTGTCGTTGATTGCTGTTGCGGCGGCGCTCAATGGCGTGCTTGCGCAGATCGTTATGGCGAGCCGCGTGATGTTTGGCCTTGGCAAGCACACAAGCTGGCTGAGCGTGTTCCGCCATACGCACCCCAAGCTTGGCACGCCTGTTCTGGCGACGGTGCTTGTTGGCTTTGGCGTTGTTGTTGGCGCGCTTACGCTGCCTGTTGCCGACCTTGCCGAAGTCACCGCGACTTTGCTGTTGTCGGTTTTTGTGCTGGTCAACGCGGCTCTGATCGTGTTGAAGCGCTCGGAACCAGAAGCGCCGTTTCGCGTGCCGATGGCTGTGCCTGTCTTCGGGCTGATCGCGTCGCTTGGCGCACTGGCGATAACTGTAGGAGCCAAACTATGAGCGCACCCCTTTGGGCTGGCGTGATCTGGGTGCTCGCCGCGACGGCGACGGCCTTTTTCGCGATCCGCCGCCAGATTATCCCTGCGAGTATTCTTTTGGCCGCAGCACCTGTTGTGATCCTGTGGATCGGCTATGTACACGGCTGGGTCTTTAGCGCCTTGGCCTTCGCGGGGTTTGTTTCGATGTTTCGCAATCCGTTGCGGTTTATCTGGCGCAAATATGTGCGCGGTGAAGATTTGGAGTTACCACGATGAGCCTGTCCTTGATCCTTGCGTGCCTCTGGGGGCTGGCGGCCAATGTGCTGGCGATGTTGCCGAGCAGTGACAACTATTGGCGCCGAGCATATGGGCTGATCGCCGTGGGCATTCCGCTTTTGGGGTTTGTGACCTATCAGAACGGGCCGGTCGTAGGCTTTCTGGTGTTGGCGGCGGGCATGAGCGTGCTGCGCTGGCCTGTTATCTACCTGATGCGCTGGCTGCGCGGGGCTTGAGCTTGAGCTTGAGCTTGAGCTTGCCGCGGTTTCAGGGCAGTCTTGCGCCTGATGGTTGAAATTTCAGAAATTAGTGATCGGAAGAGCCTTGAGGCGTGGCTTAAAGGCCAGCCAAAGGAAGCTTCTGTTCAAGTCGCCAGCCGCGCGGCGCAGCGGATACTGCCGCTTTATTGGCAGTACTCGCTTGGGCCATCGGCACGTAAACGTGATTTGACAGCGCTGCCGATCTTGCGCAGTCTTTTGATATCCTCAGTTGCGGGCATTATGCCAAC
>JADGEJ010000052.1 GCA_016744435.1 Lentibacter sp.
GTAGAGGCGTAGATGGCTAGAAGCGCAACCCAAATAGGCGCGAAGATCAGGCGGCCAACGGCGCGCTCTTCACCGCGGTGAAAGGCAAAGCGAACACCCCACGCCGCGAAGGCAATGGCGATGCCCCAGCTGCCCCAACCGACGATCATAAACAGCGGTGCTGCAATAGAAGCGCCGAGGCTGCCGAGCCAGTTTTGCACCGGAGCGTCGGTGGCGGAAAGCCAAGACGGATCAGACGGGGTATAAGACGCAATCATCGCGGCGGCGGCTACGGCCACCACCAAAAGTGCGATGCCGATCAGCTCTTTACCGCGCTTTTCGATCGCTTGCGCCATGTTGCTGTCAAGAAGCGGGTCACGCCCGCGCGCCTGATATGCCATGTTTTACCTCGTCCTCAGTTTTGAATGCAGTTCTTGAGAGCCACTAGGCCCTGCTGCACGTCTTGTTTTGGGGCCACTAGAGCGACCCGGATGTATGATTTGCCGGGGTTTTTCCCGTCAACGTCTCGGCTTAGGTAGGCGCCGGGAAGCACCCGAACGCCTGTTTCTGTCCACAGTTTCAGCGCTGTCTCTTCGCCGTCTTTGACAGGCAGCCACAGGAAAAACCCTGCTTCAGGGCTGGTGTAGCCTTCAAAGTCGGCCAAGACTTCGTCGGCGACGGCGTATTTTTCCTGATAGAGGCGGCGGTTTTCAACCACGTGCTCTTCGTCACTCCACGCGCGCGCGGCAATGGCCTGCAAAGGCGTGGGCAGCGGAGCACCTGAGAAGTTACGCAGTTGTTTGAGCCGCGCGATGCTTTTTGGCCCACCGGCGGCAAAGCCCGAGCGCAGGCCCGGCAAGTTGGAGCGTTTTGACAATGAGTGGAAGATCACGACGCGCTCGGGGCTTGCGCCCATGTCGCGGGCCACTTCAAGCGCGCTGAGCGGCGGAGTGTCGCGGTAGATTTCAGAGTAGCATTCGTCTGAGAATATCTGGAAGTCAAACTGCTCGGCGAGGGTTATCAGCTCGCGCAGATACTCGCGCGAGGCGACTGCACCCTGCGGGTTTGACGGCGAGCAGATGAAAGCTGCGGCTGTTTTCTTGAGAATGTCCGTGGGCAGGCCGGCAAAATCGGGCAAGTAGCCCGTGCGCTTTGTCGCCGGAGCAAAGATCGGCCGCGCGCCAACCGAGGCTGCGCCAACTGCGTAAACTTGGTAGAACGGGTTGGGCATCAAGATGTTGGGCGTGTCACCGTTTTTTTGTTCGGGAACAAGCGCCATACAGGCGTTGTAGAGCCCTTCGCGCGTGCCGTTGAGCGCGATGACCTGCGTGGCAGCGTCAGTTTTCACGTCAAAGCGGCGCTCGATCCAGCCGGAAATGGCGCTTAGCAAAGCCTCGCTGCCGTCATTGGGCGGGTAGCTGTTAAAGCCGGAAAGGTTTGCAGCAAGTTCGTCGCCAACCCATGCAGGGAAGGCGTGCTTTGGCTCACCGATCGTCATGTGCACGGGCGCACCGCCTGCTTGGTGGTGGTCCAACAGGGCGCGCAGACGCGGGAACGCATAGGCCGGAAGGTTCGAAAACCGCTCGGGAAACATACTAATACTGCCTCAATTTCGGGGTCATTGACGCCCCGTTTGCACTCAAATTACTCAAGGCGCGGGGGCGCGTCCAGAAAAACTAAGCGGATTCAGGCAATTGTGGCATTTAGGCCAATGTTTAAGCCAAGGCTGTTTCTGCGGCTGCTGCGACGCGCAACAGCTTCTCTTCGCCAAAGGGCGCTCCCATGAGGGTGATGCCGCAGCTCGGCACGCCTGTTGGCAGGGTTATCGCCGAGAGGCCAAGCACATTGCCGATCCGCGTGTTGCGCAGTGCGAGTAGGTTTTCTGTCACGTAATAGTCGTGGTCTGACAGCAGGCGCGCAGCGTTTGGCGGCAAAATCGGCGAGCTGGGGAGGAGCACCGCATCAAAGCCAGCAACGCGCGCATTCCAAGTGGCGCGGGCGGCGTCGAGAGTTTGCCACGCTGCGACATAGTCGGGTGCAGAGAACTGCGCACCAGCGCGAAAGCGGGCGAGAATTTCAGCAAACATCTTGTCAGGCGCGGCTTCGATCACGTCTTTCCAGGTGCCGTAGGCTTCGGACGTGAACAAGATAGCGGTTGGTGCCATCGCGTCGGCAACTTCTGGCGCTTCGATGTGTTCGATGCTTGCACCCGCTGCTGCGAGGCGCTCAACGGCGCTTTGGAAGGCGGCGCGTGGGGCATCGCGGATGTCATCAAAAGCCAGCGTGTCGAGCACAGCAAAGCGGCGGCCTTTAAGCGTTGCACCTCTTAGGTCGGCAGGTTTTCCGCCTTCGAGAACTGCAAGCATCAGGCTGGCGTCTTCGACTGTGCGGCAGAGCGGGCCGATGGTGTCAAACTTTGCGCAGAGCGGTACGACACCCTGAAGGGAAACACGCTCTGATGTGGTCTTGAGGCCGACCAAATCATTCCATGCAGACGGGATACGCACAGATCCGCCAGTGTCAGAGCCAATGCCGCAAGGCGCGAGGTTGAACGCGACTGAAGTAGCAGCCCCTGAGGAGGAGCCGCCAGAGACAGCGTCTTCGTCGTTTACGCAGGGCGGTGTTTCTGTCACGGGGTTAAGGCCGAGGCCGGAAAATGCCAGCTCGCTCATGTGGGTTTTGCCAAGGCAGACAAGGCCAGCGCTGGTCGCATTTTGCAGCACCAAGGCGTCTGCCTCAGGCATGCGGCCTTCAAGCAAGGCTGTGCCTGCTTCTGTCGCGGTGCCTGCGGTGTCAAACAAGTCTTTCCAGCTGATCGGAACACCGTCGATCGGGCTGCGGCGTAGGCCCAGCTTGGCGCGCTCTGAGGCGGCTTCAGCTTCCGCCATGGCGCGCTCTTCGGTCAGGCGCGCATAAATGCGGTTTTGCAAAGGGTGCGCTTTGATCGCATCAAGATAGGTGCGTGTGAGGTCAACCGGGTCAATCTCTCCAGCAGCGATCCCGCGACCGAGATCGCCCATGCTCATTGTCAGCCAGTCTTGCATTTGTGTTGCTCCCTTAGCGCAGGTTTGAAACGAGGGTAGCGACACTGCGCAGCATGGACAATCCCGCAAAGGAGGGCATATTGCGACATATGGATTATGACAGCGATATTACGATAGTGGGCGGCGGGCTGAACGGGCCTGTTTTGGCCTTGGCTTTGGCATCACGTGGGCGGCGGGTGTGTATCATTGATGCGCAGCCAGAAGCCACGCGCAAGAATGCAGCGTTCGACGGGCGCGCCTATGCCTTGGCGCTGGCTTCGGTGCGGCTGCTGAGGCGGCTTGGCGTTTGGAGCAGTGTTGCCGAGCACGCGCAGCCGATGCACGAGATCAAGGCCAGCGACGGGCGTGCAGGCGAGGGGCCAGCGCCGTTCTTTTTGCACTTCGAGCGTGGAGAGCTGGAAGAAGGCCCTATGGGCTTTATGCTGGAAGACCGCTACTTGCGACGCGCTTTGCTTGACGCTGTGAATGCGCATGAGCTTATCGAAACCGAGCAAGGCGAAGTCGTCGCGCAAGAGGTGACCGAGCAAGGCGCATGGCTGACATTGGCCTCAGGCGCGGTGCACAGCACGCGGCTTGTTGTGGGCGCTGACGGGCGTGCGAGTGGCACGGCTCAGAGGGCTGGCATTAAGCGCACGGGTTGGGGCTATGGCCAGACAGCGCTGGTCTGTGCGATCAAACACGAGCTGCCGCACAACGGCGTGGCGCAGCAGTTTTTCATGCCTGAGGGGCCGCTGGCTATTCTGCCGCTGCCGGGCAACCGCGTGTCTATCGTCTGGTCGGAAAGCACGGAGCGCGCGGGCGAGATCAGCGCGCTGTCAGATGAAGACTACCTGCAAGTTTTGCGGCCGCGGTTTGGCGACTTTTTGGGCGACATCGCGCTTGACGGAAAGCGCTTTGCCTACCCGTTGAAGCTGACAATCGCGAACCAGTTTGTCAGCGAGCGGGTGGCACTTGTCGGCGACGCCGCTCACGGAATGCACCCGATCGCGGGGCAGGGCCTGAACGCTGGGCTGCGCGACGTGGCTGCCTTGGCACATATCATCGACCATGCCGGACAAATTGGCGAAGACTTTGCCAGCCTGCTGGTATTGCAACGCTACCAAGAGTGGCGGCGGTTTGACACGGGCACGCTCGCGGCGGCGACTGACCTATCTAACAAGCTGTTTTCAAACGACAACCCGCTTCTACGGCTTGGCCGTGACATTGGCATGGGCGTGGTCAACGCGCTGCCTGGCCTCAAGCGCGGCTTCATGCGCGAAGCCGCTGGCCTCACAGGCGAGCTACCTGACTTGATGAAAGCCTGATTGCTTTTTCTTTCCATAAATATCCCGGGGGAGTTTGAGGGGGCTGGCCCCCTCAACGGGTCGGGTTTCGCAAAGCGAAACCCGAAACCAGTGAACCGAGGGGTCAATCGAGCTTGCGTGCTTCGTCAACCAACATCACAGGGATGCCATCGCGAATCGGAAAGGCCAGATGCGCGCCCTTGCTGACAAGTTCTTGCGCCTCTGCGTCATACTCAAGGCGGCCTTGGGTGACGGGGCAAACGAGGGCTTCCAGCATACGCCGGTCAAACGCCTGAGGGGTGTCATTCATTGGATCAGATCCTCTGCATTGCCGCCATGGAGGGCGAACTCGATAAGGGTTATCAGGGTTTCTCGGCGGGTCGAAAGCGAGGGTGCTTCAAGCAGCGCCTGTTTGTCTTCTGGTTCAAACTCAAGCAGCATCGAGAGCGAGTTGATGAGCAACTCGTCGTCAGCTTCCTGCAGCGTTTCCCAGTCGGTGTTGAGGCCTTTGCTGGAAAAGTAGCGCTCCAGAAGTTCAAGAAAACGCGCGCGGTCAAACGCCGGATCGTGCTCTTCAGGACCGGTGTCTTGCTCGAACCCATCCCAGCTAATTTCTGCCCGCCGATAGGGTGTAAAACCCTCGACTTCGTTCACAATGCGATAGCGCGAAATGCCTGTGAGTGTGATCATGTAGCGGCCATCGTCTGTTTCCGTAAACTGGGTAACGCGGCCCGCGCAGCCGATGGATGTCAGCGTGGTGTCTTCGCGGCCCGGGATGCTGAGGGGTTGGATCATCCCAATCAAGCGCGCGGGTGTTTTGAGCGCATCCTCTAGCATGGCCAAGTAGCGCGGCTCAAACAGTTGCAAAGGCATGTTCGAGCGCGGCAGCAAAAGCGCTCCCGGCAATGGGAACACCGGGATCACCTCTGGCAGGGTAAGGGACTTAGTCATAGGTCGGGCCCTAAATGAGGATCATTGAGCCTAGCTTGCGACGGCCATTGAGCGCGACAGTGTCTTGCGGGGGCAGCGCTTCAAATATGGTGAAAAGCTGGGCGCGCGCTGCGCCATCGTTCCACTCGCGGTCACGGCGGAAAAGCTCAAGGAGCTGTGCGACAGCTTCTTCAACTTCGCCCGCTGCGTGCAGCGCGTTGGCATAGTCGTAGCGCGCTTGGTGATCATCCGGGTTGGCCTCTACCTGCGCTTGAAGCTCGGCAACGGGGCCAGCGTTGGCAGCCTGTTTGGCCAGTTCAAGCTGGGCGCGCACGGCTTCAAGCTCGGGCGTTTCGCTTATTTCGGCAGGGGCACCGTTGAGTGTGGCTTCGGCTTGTTCGGTGTCGCCCATGGCGATGTATGCGCGCACGAGGCCGCCATAGGCTGTGGCGCTCATCGGGTCTTCTTCAAGGATCGCGGCGAAGGTTTGCGCGGCGTCGTCAGCGGCCCCTTCGGTCAGCATTTCTTCGGCGGCGGCGATTGCGTCGTCAAGTCCGCCGCTCGTGTCGCCGCCCGCGGCCTCAACCAGTTTTGCAATGAAAGCGTCAAGCTCTGAGGCAGGCACAGCGCCTTGGAACATGTCGACAGGCTTACCTTGGTAGAAGCCAACAACCGTCGGAACCGACTGGATCGGCAGGCCTTGCTGAGCCAACATCTGCGACAGGCGCTGTTCCTTGTCGACGTCGATTTTGGCAAGTTTGACTGCACCATTGAGCTTGGTAACAGCGGCTTCCAGCATCGGGATCAGCTGCTTGCACGGGCCACACCACGTCGCCCAGAAATCAACGATCACAGGGACCTCTTGGCTGCCGTCGATCACGACTTGCATAAAGTTTTCTTCGGTTACGTCGATGATCAGGTCGGCGGCGGCAGGGGCGGGCTGGCTGAGGTTGAGATCCATCATTACGGTGTCCTTCGTGTGCGTTTGTTACCTTCTAAATGAGGGATGAAGGAGACGCTTGCAAGGGGAGTCGCTCAGGATCGCGGGCGAGAAGCTTCGAAGAATTCGATATGGCGGAGCATGCGCCATGCGTTGCGAGAAGAGAGTGTTTGCTCCGTGAACTCTGAAGTCTTGATGATCGGGAAGTTCATGCCGGGGCGGATAGCGTAGTTTGGTTGCAAGTTCCAGCCATAGCGCATCAGCTTTCGTTGTGATGCGCGGTCGAGCTGTTCCAAGTTTACAATGTCATCACCCGTAAAGTCGTTGGCGGTGATATATGCACCTTCAGCTTGCTCTGTGAGCCAGTCATGCAAGCTGGCGTCAAGCACCTTGGTAGCAAGCCGGCAGAGCTCCTTGAACTCTTCGCGGCCCGTGCCTTTGATAACGGCTATTCGAACCAGCGCCTTCACGCGCTTGGACTGAGTTAGGTCTAACTTGGCTTGTCGCAGGCGTTTCAAGAGACGCCTCTTTGCATAACCAGATTCGAAAAGCATTACATCAGCTTCGAGAAACCGCAGGGAAAAATCCACCAGATGTGCACTGTTTTCAGGCCATTTCTGGCGACTGATGGTATGCGCAAAAGTCATAAGCTTGAACGGCGCTTCACTCTTAAACGGAGACTGGAGGTAGTAATATCTGTCTAGCGTTTCCAGACGTGAGAAAACTTCTTGAGCCGTGCTGGCCGTGCTCAACTTTGAGTTAAGTGCGAATGCCCATCGGCCATAATGACAGGGCCGAGATGGTGTTATCGAGCGCGCGACAGGCTCCGCTTTGTCGAGGATGCTGATCCAGTGGTCTGTTTGACTTTGATCCATCGCATTGGTTTACACATCAAACGTCGCAAAGACGGGTGCGTGGTCTGACGGCTTTTCCCAGCCGCGGGCGGCGCGCAAGACGCGGGAGGAGTGGCCTGCGTTTGAGATATCGGGGGTGGCCCAGACGTGGTCAAGGCGTCGGCCTTTGTCGGCGGTGTCCCAGTCTTTCGCGCGATAAGACCACCAGCTGTAGAGGTTGCCCTCGGGGATGTCTTGGCGCGTGATGTCGATCCAGCTTCCTGCGTCCTGTGTTTGGGCAAGCTGCTCAACTTCGACAGGTGTGTGGCTGACAACTTTGAGCAGTTTCTTGTGATCCCAGACATCGTCTTCACGCGGAGCGATGTTGAGGTCGCCAACGAGGATCGACTTTTGCGGTTTATCCTTATGAAACCAGTCGCGCATCTCGGTGAGGTAGTCGAGTTTCTGGCCGAACTTCTCGTTGATTTCACGGTTGGGTTTGTCGCCGCCAGCGGGGACATAGAAGTTCTGCACGGTCACGCCATTTTCGAGTTTGCCAGCGATGTGGCGGGCGTGGCCGAGGCTGGCGAAGTCTTCTGCAGCGGCCTCAACCATCGGGATTTTGGAAAGGATCGCGACGCCGTTGTAGCCCTTCTGGCCGCGCGCCACCATGTGGGTGTAGCCAAGCGCTTTGAAGCCATCGAGGGGGATCAGATCAACCGGGCTTTTGCACTCTTGCAGGCAGAGCACATCAGGGGCTTCTTCTTGCAGAAGTTTGAGCACAATCGGCTCGCGCAAACGCACTGAGTTGATGTTCCAAGTGGCGAGTGTGAAAGACATGTTGGCAGCTCCTATTGTTGCCCAGACATTAGCGAGGGAGCCGCCCCAGCGCCAGCCACTCGCGCGCAAAAAAAAGGCCGAGCATAAGCTCGGCCGAAGTCCAACAGGGAGGTGCATATGATTGCCCGCATATGCGACGGGATGGGCATCTCTTAGAGTCTACTATGGTATACAACCTTGTCGCAGATCAAGGAAAGTATGGAATTCCTTACGTCACGAGACGATATCCGCCAGATTCTGTGACCAAAATGCGAGCATTTGAGGGGTCAGGCTCGATTTTCTGACGCAATCTATAGATGTGCGTCTCTAGCGTGTGGGTTGTGACGCCAGCGTTGTAACCCCAAACTTCATGCAAGAGCACATCGCGCGCGACGACGCCTTCACTTGAGCGATAGAGAAACTTCAAAATGTTTGTCTCTTTCTCGGTGAGGCGAATTTTCTTGTCATCTTCCGTTATCAGCATCTTCATGGCTGGCTTGAACGTATATGGCCCAAGGGTGAACACAGCGTCTTCGCTTTGTTCGTGCTGGCGCAGTTGGGCGCGGATGCGGGCCAGAAGCACGGGGAACTTGAAGGGCTTGGTGACGTAGTCATTGGCGCCCGCATCAAGACCCAAAATAGTGTCAGCGTCGCTGTCGTGGCCTGTGAGCATAAGCACCGGAGACTTGACGCCTTGCTTGCGCATCAGGCGGCATAGCTCGCGGCCATCAGTGTCGGGCAGGCCCACATCAAGGATGATCAGATCGTAGATGCCCTCTTTGGTTTTCACCATCGCGTTGGCGCCATTGTCGGCTTCGAAAACATCGAAATCCTCGGTCATCACCAGTTGTTCGCTGAGGGCCTCGCGCAGATCGTCGTCGTCATCTACGAGCAGAATTTTCCTGAGTTGAGCCATTTGCGGGCCTCCTTTGTCACTGTCCTGACATTAAGTTAGGGTGCTTGCGAGCGTTCTCAAGAAATGCTGCAAAACTCTCACGCGCTCGTGTTCATGAGTGTTATAATGTTTCAATTCGGTAATGTTTGTCCTAGAGATAGCGAATGAATTTAGCACCTGACATAAACGAACTTCTGGCGCGTGCGCGGGCTGACTTGCGCATTGGTGTGCCGATTGTGCTTTGCGCGGATGGCGTGGGCGCTTTGGTTTTGGCCGTAGAGACAGCCGATGAGGCACGCTTGGCCGGATTGCGAGACGCGGGCGAGACCGTGTTAACCATTACAGCGCGCCGTGCCGAGACGCTGAAAGCGCGAGCGTATGACGGCGACTTGGCGCGCATTGCTTTGCCGAGCGACGCCACATTGAACTGGGTTCAGGCCGTCGCTGATCCGAAAGATGACTTGTCAGCGCCGATGAAAGGCCCGCTTAAAACTCTGCGTGATGGTGAGAGTGCCCTGCACCGCCTTTCTATTTGGTTAACCAAAAGCGCGAGGCTGCTTCCGGCTGTTTTGGTAACTTTTGTTGACAACGCCCGCGCGTTGGCCGCGCAGGAGCATCTTACGGTGATCGACGCTGAGGCCGCCGGCAGTATCACCGAGATGCAAACACGCCTGACTGATGTTGTGCATGCGCGGGTGCCTATCGAGGTGTCGGAAAACACGCGGTTGCACGTCTTTCGCCCCGAAGATGGCAGCGAAGAGCATTACGCAGTTGAGGTGGGTCGTCCGGCGCGTGACAAACCTGTGCTGACCCGGCTGCATTCAGCTTGTTTTACAGGCGATCTGATCGGATCACTGAAGTGCGACTGTGGCCCGCAATTGCGCGCAGCCCTGGCGCAGATGGGCGCTGAGGGAGCGGGCATCCTGCTCTATCTCAACCAGGAAGGCCGCGGCATTGGCCTTGCCAACAAGATGCGCGCGTATTCCCTGCAGGACCAAGGGTTTGACACCGTTGAGGCGAACCACAGGCTTGGCTTTGAAGATGACGAGCGCGATTTTCGGGTTGGCAGCGAAATTCTGAAAGCGCTTGGCTTTGGCCAGATCAGGTTGCTCACGAACAACCCTGCCAAGATCGAGATGATGGAACGCACCGGTATCAGCGTGGTTGAACGGGTCCCGCTGATCGTTGGTGAGAACGCGCATAACCACGACTATCTTGCTGTAAAGGCAAAGAAATCTGGGCACATGCTGTGACGCCAGAGAGCCTTGTTCTAACGCGCTATGGCGTGCGGTTTGCCGGGCGGCTTTTTCCCTGCAGCAGTGGCGAGGGTGGGCTGACAGCTAACAAACGCGAGGGCGACAAAGCGACGCCTGTCGGCACGCACCGCATTGTCGGGATGTACTACCGGCCTGACCGCGTGCTTGCGCCCCAGCCTTGGGCTGTGCCAGTCGGGCCGCGCGACTTGTGGTCAGACGCCAGCGGGAAGCCCGACTATAACCAGCATGTCAAAGCGCCTTATTCCCATAGTTTTGAATGCCTTAGGCGGGCTGACCCACTCTATGACATCGTGCTGGTGACAGATTGGAACTGGCCTGATGCTGAGGCCAATAAAGGCTCGGCTATCTTCCTGCATCAATGGCAAAGCCGAGGGTTTGGGACCCAAGGCTGCGTGGCGTTTCGGCGTGACCATTTGCACTGGATCGCGGCGCGTGTGCAGCTTGGAACCAAGTTGATTGTCGGCCAAAGGTAAGCGCTGCGTTCAGGTTGGCTAACGTCGCCTCATGCACCGATAAGCCCTGTGCCTACGGTATGCAGCAAAGTATGCAGCTATCTGTGCATAACGCGTACATACGATTGCGCGCCAATTGTTAAGCGAAATTAACTTAATGCAGCGGGCGGTGCGCTTACCTCCAGCTTACGGATACTGCTTGCGTGCACTTGCCGATCCGAGGGTTTTGCCGCCCTTTTTTGCGGTGGCTGTCCACTCATAGGTGTGGCGGCCGTTCGGCGGGCAGGGGCTTTTGTATTTGAACGAGCCTGCGGGGATCTTGACCGCTCCGTTCACTTTGAGCTTCACCTTGCCGCCGCCGTGGTTGTACGTCGGGACATCAATGTCTTTCAGGCGAAACACGATCTGCGTGGTGCCTGCGGGCACACCTTTTAGGCTGAAGGCAGGGTTGCCAACGACGTTTGGCTTGCCACTGGTGCATTTGGGGATGTTGCCCCAGCCAGAGAACGACAGCGAGAAATCAGCGACCGCGCTGCTGGCAACAAGCGAGAAAGCGGCGGCGAGAAGTGCAGTTGTTTTCATGGGCAAGCTCCTTGAGTTTGGTCGAGTCTAGCATGGGATGAGTGAAAATGAACACTAGGCCATTTTGCGCGTGAGGAGCAGCACCAAACCGCCGATGGCCAAGCCCCAAACCGCGCCGCTGAGGCCCAGGATGCTGACGCCAGATGCGGTGAACAAAAAGGTGATCGCGGCGGCTTCGCGCGAGGAGGCTTCGCTTAAGGCAATGGAGGCCGAGTTGGCGAAAACGCCGATCAGGGCGATGCCCGCGAGAACTTCCATTGTTTGTGGTGGTGCTGCTGTTGCAAGCGCAATGATGACACCAGCAAACAGGCCAAAGGCGCAGTAAAACAGCCCAGCCATGATCGCTGACCAATAGCGCAGGGCTGGGTCTGGGTGCGAGTCAGGGCCTGCACAAAGCGACGAGGTGATCGCGGCGAGGCAGGTTTGCACCGCGCCGAAAGGGGCTGTTACGATGCTGGAAATCCCAACGGCTGTAAGGAAGGGCGCAGGCTTTGGCGGATAATCTTCACTGCGCAGCACAGCCATGCCGGGGCTGTTTTGCGTGGCCATTGTTATGATGAACAGTGGCAAGGCAAGGCCGAGTGCGCTGGCAACAGAGAAGGCGGGCACGACAAACTCGGGCTTTGTGAGCAGCTCTTGAGGGAGGGCAACGCCAGCGGGCCAAAGTGTAAGAGCGAGGGCCATGAGCACAGCAGACGGCACGGCAAACAGGCGGCTAAAGCGCGCGACGATGAACCATGTGAGCAAGATCGGCAGAGCCGTTTGCGGGGCGGTGCCGAGCGCGAGAAACGGCTGCGCGCAGATGGTGATCAGAACACCCGCGAGCAGCGCATGCGCGAGGGGCACGGGCACGTTTGCAGCAAGCTGGCGCAACGGGCGGTAAAGCCCCGCAACCACGGTAAGCGCGCCTGCGAGGATGAATGCGCCGACGGCTTCGGGAAAGCCCCCAGCGGGCGCTGTTGAAACCGCTAAGAAAGCCACGCCGGGCGTTGACCACGCAACGGAGGCGGGCTGTTTGCTCCAGAGGCTTATGACAATCGCGGTGAGGCCCATGGACAATGCCCCGGCCATGAGGCCGGAGCTTGCTTGCGCCGGTGTCGCGGACATCGCGGTAAGGCCCGCAAGCACGATCGGGAAGGAGCTGAAGAAACCGACAACAGCCACGACAAGGCCCATGGCCACGGTTTGAAGCGGCGGGGTGTTCATGGCTCGTAGGCGCGCGCGCCGAAGATGGCCGAGCCGACGCGGATATGCGTGGCACCCAGCGCGATGGCGCTCTCGAAGTCGCTGCTCATGCCCATCGACAGGCCAGAAAGCCCGTTGCGCGCCGCGATTTTGCCCAACAGGGCAAAATGCAGGCTTGGCTCTTCGGTGGCGGGGGGGATGCACATGAGGCCATTAAGCGGCAGGTCCATCGCGCGGCACTCGGCAATGAAGCCGTCGGTGTCAGCGGGGAGGATGCCTGCCTTTTGCGGCTCTTCGCCAGTGTTGACCTGGATGAAAAGCTCGGGGCAATGGCCAACTTCCTGCGCGAGGCGGGCGATCGTCTTGGCCAGCTTGGGGCGGTCAACCGAGTGGATGGCCTCAAACAGCTCAAAGGCTTGGCGGGCTTTGTTGGTTTGCAGTGGGCCGATCAGGTGTACCTCAGCATCGGGGAAGTTTTCGCGGAAGGCGGGCCATTTTCCGGCGGCTTCCTGCACGCGGTTTTCGCCAAACAGGCGGTGGCCTTCTTGCAAGACAGCTTTGACCCGCTCATCGGGCTGCACTTTGGAAACTGCTATCAGCTTGGCGCTGCCTGCCTCGCGGCCTGCTTGTGCTTCGGCCTTGGCGATACGTGCGGTGATTTCGGAAAGGGACATGTGCGACGGCTCCGTTGTTCTGGCTCAGATAACAGGAGGTATGCGCAAAAGAAAAGGGCAGGCGCGAGGCCTGCCCTTAACTATAGGTCGTTCAATTTCTAAAGCTTAGAAGTTGAAGCGTACACCAAAGTCAGCAACTGTGTCGCCGGCGTAGTTCTGGATAACACCACCGCGGAGCGACGTGCCGCCACCGAGGTCGTGGTTGAAGTCGATACCGTAGCTGTCGCCTGCGGCTGAGTCATCTGCGTAGTAAGCTTCAACGTTTGTTGATGCGCCTACGTCAAAGCGGCCTGACAGAACAATACGGTCGTCGCCGTTGTGTGCTTTACCGTAGCCAAGACCGATTGTTGCTGGGCCAATGTTGCCACCAACTGTCAGTGTGTACTCTGTGTCAGCTACTGACGATGAGTCTTGGTAACCAAGAGCAACTGTCCAACCGTTGAACGAGTATGCACCGTATGCGGCGATACGATCATTCGTGTCTGATGCAGAGATGTGAGCTTTGAAGTCGCCTGCAGAGTACATTACTTCGATGCCGTTTGAACCGGCTGCGCCTGCGCCGCCTGAGCTGTAGAAGTCTGCGCCGTAACGGTAAGAAACGTACTCATAACCGAGGCCTGTGAGGCCCATGTCGATTGCGTACTGGCCAGGCATTGCTTCGAATGCACCGAAGATGTTGCCTACGCCAACTTCAAGGCCGCCTGAGCGAGCGAAGAAGCGAACGCCGTTGATGCCTGTGCCTGAGTTGCCGGCTTCAGCAATTGCGTCTGTTTCGTTTTGCTGGATGCGAACGCGTGCACCAAATGTAACGCCAGCGTCTGATTCTGCTGTTGCGTCGATCTGGATGCGAAGACGTGATGTGATGTCAGTGTCTGTACCATTGTACATGATACCAAAACGGCCGTAGCCGCTGAATGATACGTCAGCTGCGGCAACTGAAGCAGTTGCTACGAGAGCCGTTGTAGCGAAAAGAATCTTTTTCATGATTGTTCCCTCGGTTTTCAAGTCATGTGCCCAAAACGGGGAATCCGCAGTGGGTATGGCCAGTGTTTCGCTCCAAACAGGGCCTCATTGCAAGCGTGCTCAGAGGCGACGGGCTAATGTCAGCGAAAATGGTGCATCCGTGCCACACTGAATTTGCTGGTGGGACAGCTCCTCAAAAGGGGTAAAATTTCGCCTTATATATATAGGGCTTCTATAAAGGCTTGCCCCGAGCCAAGCGCTTGGGTAGGACGGAAGGGCAAATTAATGAGCGGAATTTCACATATGCTACGCCGTGCTATCAGGCCACTTGCCCTTCTGTTTCTCATCGCTTCGCTGGCTGCTTGCGGCAGCGGCGGCTTTAAGCTTGGCCGTGTCGGCCCTGCCGCGACCCAGCAGAGAGACCCGAATTTGCCTGCGAGTTCTAACCAGCCATCGTCTCCAAACATTGAAACGGGCGATGGCCAGTCGATCTGGGATGCATTCCGCCGCAAGAACGTAGAGGCGAAAGTTCAGGTAAACCGCTACCTGTGGAAAGCCTCGCTGGATGTGCTGAGCTTTATGCCTGTGCAGTCGGTTGATCCGTTCTCTGGCGTGATCGTGTTTGGCTATGGCAACCCACCCGGCGGCGGGCGTGCTTACCGCGCGACTGTCTTGATCAACGATCCGGCGCTTGATGCGCGTTCGCTTAATGTGGCGCTGGCCACGCGTGGCGGGGCTGTTTCTGGCGGCACCCAGCGCGCTGTTGAAGACGCCATCCTGAACCGCGCGCGCCAAATGCGGATCAAAGACGCCAAATTCTAAGAGCTTCGCGCCAGTTTTCACCAACTTGCGGAACGGCGACTTCTTTGAAGAGAGGCGCCTGTATATTTCACTTGTCAGCAAAGCTGCGTGTTTTTGCCTTTAGGATTGGCCTTGGCTGAGCGGCAGCCATGCGCCGATTGGCAAACATTAAAGCGTTTCGACTTATTGTTGGATCACACAATATGTCGAAACGCCCACAACATATCAGTGTTTCGCGCGTTTCGAGTTCACGCTGTGATCCAACGTAAACTCGAAACGCTTTAGTTTGGAT
>JADGEJ010000020.1 GCA_016744435.1 Lentibacter sp.
CGTCTCTGCTCGTCCGGTAAGGCGTCTTCTAAGGTTACTCACCAGAACCCGCAACCCCTTTTTTCAAACAAATACACGTTTTCCTCTTTTTCCAGTTTTCTATAGAGAGAACGGAGCAGTTAGAGTGTATTTCTGCGCTTTACCGCGGAAAATTATAGCTTTGTGACGCCAAACGAACGGCGCCCTGTAGCGGAAACTGTCTTACGCGCCTTCGAATCGACCACGCTCCTCGAACAAAGCCCCGTCTAAGGGGCGTTATTTTCAGCGATTCCCCGGCTAGATACGGCCATCTTGCCCAGAATCCTTCTGCATCCTTCTGCGCACAGGCTCCTATCTGGACAATGCCTTGCCTCTGTTGGCCCCATCATGGAAGAAGCCGCGACAGAAGCAGATGCTGGGGCAACCGAAGCTGAAGCCGAAACAACCGAAGAGACAACGACTTCAACCGACCAATAGTCGCGACAAAGCACCACCAAGCGCCTCGGCAGCCCGCCGGGGCGTTTTTTGGTGCAGCTATATACGGGCTATTCGGGCCGCGCGCGCGAGACTTTAACAGCCTCTTTAAGCAGCGCTGCCACCACGTCCTCGGCGATGCCTTCAAGCGTGGCAAAGTTCACGTGACGGCGCAGCTTGCCTGTCCCCTCAAGCGCGCCCGCAGGGTCTTGCAGCGCGGTGCCTTCGCTAAACGCCAGCTGCACATGCGCCTTGTAGGGGAAGATACCGCAAAACTGGCCTTCCTTCTCGTCGGGCCTCAGCGTGTAAAGCGTGCCGCCATACTTGGGCACAAGGCTCACCTCAGGCACAATTTGGCGGATGATCGCGTCAAGCTTTTCAGTAATGGCATCTTGGTCAAGCGGGGTCATGGCAAACGTGTCTCCTTAAGCAGGCCCAAGCAAGGCTTGGCCTGACGTGTCAAAGCGCGCTTTCACTGGCGCTGCTTTCACTGGCGCTGCGGCGTCACTTCTTGTCGCGCGCGGCTTTCTCTTCGCGGGTCAGCTTGTTGTTCCAAACATTGTTGCTCAAGCCAAGCTCGGCAGGTGCTGGTTTGGTCTTGCCAACTTTGACTTCGCCACCCTTGTTCAGGAACTCCTGAATAAGCGCATCATCTGTGGTTTCTTTAGGGACATGTTTCATGTCGCCAAGTTTAGCCCTTGTGTAAAGGAGAGGCAACAGGGCCTTTAAAGGGCGCCCCGCGTTGTAGGGCGCTCTTCGTTTGAGGCATCTGTTCTGCGCTCAGTTCCCGCCAGCGCCAAAGTCGCGAACTGTGTCATAAAGCCCGGCAACCCTCTCAACACCCAAGTCCGTTAATGTCTGCGACAAGGCTTGAAACTCCGGGTTTTGCACCGACGCCATGAACGCCTCTTGCGTAGAAAATCGCCCTTTGTTTATCAGCATTTTAGGGTTCACTCGGTTGCGGTAAAGCGTTGAGCCGAGAAAGCCCTCCTGCTGTTCCATCCAGACGCCCACAGCCGCCCAAGCCTCAAGTGCAGGCGCATCGTCGCCTTCCGGCAGGGTGATCACGTTGAAAAAAGCATGCTCGTTCATCTGTATTCTCCTTCTGGGTTGGGTTTAGCGAAACTCGAAAGCTTCCGTATGAATGCGCGCACGCGGCACGCCTTCTTTCTTCAAATCGCCCATGATGCCATCCACCATCGGCTTGGGGCCGCACATGAAAAAGTCGTAGGTGTCCAAGGCATCAGGCAGCTTTTGCTTCATCATGTCGACGCGCGCAAAGTTCCCCTCCTCCGAGAAAAGCGGAACCAGCGTGACATTGCCAAACGCGCTGGCCCTGTCTTTCAGCTCTTCAAGAAAAATCGCCTCAGAGGCCTCGCGCGCGGCATAGACAAGGTGAATGTCACGCGCATCACCCTGCTTCATGGCTCTGATCTTTGACAAGAAAGGCGTCAGGCCAATGCCGCCAGCAAGCCATATCTGCTTCTTGCCCGCCTGTGTCGCGTCAAACCGTCCGTAGGGGCCGCGCACAAGCACTTTCCCGCCAGTCTTGAGCTCTTCGCGCACTTTGCGTGTCCAGTCGCCCAGCACTTTCATTGTAAAGCGCAACTTCTGCTCTCCCGGTGCGCTCGACAGCGTGAACGGGTGCGGCTCAGACCAGCCTTCACCTTGGATCTCGACAAAGGCAAACTGGCCAGGTTTGAAGTCCAGCATCGCTCCGTCAGGGGCCAAAACCAGCTCGGTTGCCCGCTCAAGATGGTTCACCGCTTCGATCGTAAACGGAACTGCCGTGCGTTTGTTCATGCCAAAAAGCGAGTAGCCCAGCGCGACAACGCCGATGCCCGCCGCCGCAACCAGCAGCAGGCCCGATGCGCTGAAACGCTCAAAGAAAATAGCAGGCGCCGTCATGAAGTGACCGATGATCATGACATAGACCAGCCCCATAACCTTATGCGTCGGGCGCCAGCGCGAATATCTGATCTTGCGGTTAAGCGCCATGAACAGGCCGATCACCAGAAAGATCAGCCCCAGCATGCCAAGCGGCATCGAAGGCAGCAAAGCGTTCACCACAGGATCAGCCACAGAATCAGCCCCTACTGGCAGCTCCTTGGGAACACCAAAGAAGTGCACAAGGGCCGTGAGCGCGGTGAACACCCCTGCCACGCGGTGCACCTGATACATCCGGTCAAGCCCGCCGAACATGTCTTCCAACACGCTCAGTCGGGTAGACAAAATAACCGCGAAGGTCATCAAAAGGAACGCGATGCCGCCAAGCATGGTTGTTCCCGTGACACGCGCGCCGTGCTGTTCAGGCGGAAAGCCGAGATGCAGCGCAATGAAAACTGCGATCACACCAAGCATCACATAAAGTCCGGTTTTACGAAGCATCTCGCCTCTCCTTTTCTTTTGCTGGGCTTACTCGACAGGCACCGGGTTGATCGCGGCACGCAGCGCGATCATCACGGTATAGCCTGTTGTGAACTCTTCTTTTGTGAGCCATGCATCATTGTCCAAATCAGCCCGACGGAAATCTGCCATCAGAGACTGGCGGTGCTCCGTTTGGGAAATTTTGCCGTCGCCATTGCGATCCCAGAAGGCAAACACAACACGCAGGGCTGTCTCGTAGGCGTCAGTGCGGCCAGCCTTTTCGGCGAGCTGTTCCATGCCATAACCCCAAGACAGGAATTCGGCGAGCGAAAGGGCCTTGTCTTCGTTGCTGTCCATCGAAACAAAAACATCTTGGCCAAAGTTCCAAAACTGCCCTTGGTCGATGTGGCCGCGCTTTGATTCGTCGATTGAAGTAAAGGCCAACTCAGACAGTCGGCGCCCCTCGGTCATTTCGGCTTGCGCCATGACGGGTGACAAAACGGTCAGGCTCAGCGCGGCTGCTATCATATTTCTAAACATGGTGGTGGCTCCTTTTTGAGGTTGTTCGCAAGCGAGTCGCTTGACTTGCAACACCAATACTTGCAAATGTAAGTTATGTAAATGCTATTTTCATTGCAACACTTGCAGCACGCAAGAGTCAGAGGTACTATGTTGAGGCAAGGACAGTTATTGATGACACAAATTTCGAAAGCTCAGGCATTTCGGGAAGCCAGCTTTGGCTTCCTCACCCAAACACTCGCCCGCGTTTTCGATAGCAAAATGCGCGCTGAGCTGAAGAAAGCCGGTATCGACCACAGGGTTTTTGCCAACCTCATGATGCTCTCAGAGGAAGATGGCATCAATCAACGCCAACTCGGGAAGGCGCTGAAATTCCCTGAGTATTCAGTCAGCCGTAACTTGGACATTATGGTTTCGCTTGGCTTGGCCGAACGCCGCCCAGACCCCGATAGCAGGCGCGCTTTTCTGGTTTACCTAACAGATTCCGGCCGCGAAACGGCACAGCGCCTTCCAGAGATCATCACGCGAATTAATGACGAAGTGTTGGAAGGCCTTGATGCCCAAGAACGTCAGCAAGTCATCGGGTTGCTACGGCGCGTCATGAAGCCGGGCCTCGAAAACATGTCGTGAGCTCCCACGAAAAACCACACAGTACAAATTTGATCCTGCGCAAGTAGGGTGCGACAATATAAATTGATCTGCATCAAACTCAGGCGTTGCCCCGCCCCCTTACACATTCTAAAACATGAAGTGATACACCGTGCGCGGAGGGATTCCCTGTGGGACCACCTCGTCGCATATAAAACACTATTCTAAAGGGAGGCACGCATGGCAGACGCAGCCATTCACGGCCACGATCACGAAGATACCCGCAGCTTCTTCACGCGCTGGTTTTTGTCAACAAACCACAAAGATATTGGCCTTCTTTACCTCATCGTGTCAGCCCTTGTTGGCCTGATCGCGGTGTCTTTCACCGTTTTCATGCGCCTTGAGCTTATGGAACCCGGTGTTCAATACATGTGCATGGAAGGCTTCCGCCTCTTTGGCGGCGAAGGCGAATGTACGCCAAACGGCCACCTCTGGAACGTTCTGATCACCTATCATGGTGTTTTGATGATGTTCTTCGTGGTTATTCCGGCGCTCTTCGGCGGCTTTGGCAACTACTTCATGCCACTGCAAATCGGCGCGCCTGACATGGCCTTCCCGCGGATGAACAACCTCTCGTTCTGGATGTATGTTGCTGGTGTTGCACTGGGTGTGGCTTCAATGCTCGCACCGGGCGGCAACGACCAACTCGGGTCTGGCGTCGGCTGGGTGCTCTACCCGCCGCTCTCAACGTCTGAGCCTGGCATGTCGATGGACCTTGCGATCTTCGCAGTTCACGTGTCGGGCGCCAGCTCGATCCTTGGTGCGATCAACATGATCACAACATTCCTCAACATGCGCGCACCGGGCATGACACTCTTCAAAGTGCCGCTCTTTGCATGGTCGATCTTCATCACAGCATGGCTCATCCTTCTGGCACTTCCCGTGCTCGCAGGCGCGATCACCATGCTTTTGACAGACCGTAACTTCGGCACGACGTTCTTTGACCCAGCAGGCGGCGGTGATCCGATCTTGTATCAGCACATCCTGTGGTTCTTCGGGCACCCTGAAGTTTACATCGTGGTTCTGCCGGGCTTTGGCCTTGTCTCACACATCTTCGCGACATTCTCGCGCAAGCCTGTGTTTGGCTACCTGCCAATGGTCTGGGCGCTGATCGCCATTGGCGCACTCGGCTTCGTTGTCTGGGCACACCACATGTACACCGTGGGCATGTCACTGACGCAGCAAAGCTACTTCATGCTCGCCACCATGACGATCGCGATTCCAACAGGGATCAAGATATTCTCATGGATCGCGACAATGTGGGGCGGCAGCCTTGAGTTCAAAACGCCAATGCTCTTTGCGCTTGGCTTCCTGATCTTGTTTACCATCGGTGGCGTAACCGGTATTGTGCTCTCACAAGCCGGTATCGACCGCGCCTACCACGACACATACTACGTCGTTGCGCACTTCCACTACACCATGTCGATGGGGGCAGCCTTCACCATCTTCGCGGGGATATACTTTTACTTCGGCAAGATGACAGGCCGCCAGTACCCAGAGTTCTGGGGCAAGCTCCACTTCTGGATGTTCTTCATCGGCGTCAACATCACCTTCTTCCCACAGCACTTCTTGGGTCGCCAAGGCATGCCACGTCGCTACATCGACTACCCGGAAGCCTTCGCCTACTACAACTACATCTCAAGCTGGGGCGCGATGCTGTCGTTCGCTTCGTTCATCCTGTTCTTCGGCATCGTGTTCTACACACTCTTCCGCGGCGCAAAAGTGACCGAAAACAACTACTGGAACGAATACGCCGACACGCTCGAATGGACGGTGTCTTCACCGCCGCCTGAGCACACGTTCGAACAGCTTCCCAAGCAAGAAGACTGGGACAAGGGCCATGCGCATTAAGCGGATGCTCTAAGCAAATAAAGCGGGGCTCCGGAGCAATCTGGAGCCCCTTTTCTTTTGAGGACAGCTCATGTTCACGCCCAGCCTAACCTTGGTGCTCTGCATCCTTGCTCCGGCAGTCGCCCTTTGGCAGACACTGCGCAAACCTGCACCGCATATGCCATATCTCGTCGCAACCGTGCCTCTCATGCTCGCAGCGGCTCTAGGTGTTATCGCGGAGTTGGAGGTGCTAGGGTGGGATATCCCAGAATGGATATGCGCCAATTTTCTCATTGGACAATCCACTCTATTCTTCTGGCTTAGCTACCACGTGCCACTGGCTACGAGCGTGATGCTCATCTCTTGTGCCACACTGGTTTGGCTGCAACATCGCAAAAGCCTGTTGTTTTACCCGACCTTCACACGCTCTCTCGCGGCTCCTATTTCGCTGGCCGCAGCTGCGGTAGTGCCGCTCTTTTTCGCGACTCCCTACCTGTTTGGCATCATCAAATGGCAGTTTGCCTCGCCACTCGTGAAAACCTCTGGGATTGTCGGCGTGTTCTGCCTGAGCCTTGCAGCGCTGGCACTGCTGGCCTTAATAGCACAACTCCTTTTCAGCCTGCTCAAAGCCTTTCGTGGCCACCGGAGCGCGCCCTAATGCCCTACCGCTGGACCCGAACCGAGGACACAGAAACACTCACAGCATGGCCGCACCGCTCCCTGCCGATCCGCGGCTTCGCAGTTGTCTTCCTGTCGATCTTCATCCTCGCCATCATCCCCCTCTTCGGCCTCATCGGCACCTCCCTGCTCTGGGGCATGCTGCCTTTTGTGCTGCTCACACTTGGTGGCCTCTACTGGGCGTTCATGCACACCTATCGCACAGGTGACGCGACCGAAGTTCTCACCATCAACCACGACAAAACCAGCCTCACGCACACCCCCTACAAAGGCGAGACACTGACATGGGAGAGCAACAGCCACTGGGCGCGCGCGCAGATCTACCCCACCGGAGGGCCGGTGCCGTTTTACCTCACGCTAAAAGGCAATGGCCGCGAAGTTGAGCTGGGGAAGTTTCTGTCTGAAGACGAGCGCAAGGCGCTGATCGGCGCGCTCAACGACGCTCTGAAAAAAGCCAACGTCGCGCCAAAAGCCTAGCGCTTCAAAAGCCACGCAAAGGCGCGTTTTAAAGCTTCGGTTCCGCCGCTAAAGAACCATGCCCCGTGCGCGACGATCACCCGCTCAGGTGCCCAGCCAAGCATCGTCTCAATATGGCCGCGCAGCACGTCTTTGTGCGCCCCGAAACTGGCCCGTATATCGCGCGGCATACTGCCATTAGGGGCCAGAACTCCGCCCAGCCACAGCAAAGGCCGCAGCCAAAAAGGCATGTTCTTGGCTTCAAAGTTCTCGATCAAGTCAGTCAAGATCAGCGTGCTTGAGGCGCGATGAAAGAACACCGCTTCCGAGTGAAGCTTGCTTCCGCTCACGATAAGCTGGTCAATCTGCCCGGCCCAAGGCCCTTCGGCCTCAGCCCCAAGATCATGGTCAAACATAATGTCCACATTCCGGCTCGCAGCGCGCTTCACAACCCCGGGCGCGGCCCATGCCACAGCGTCAGGGTAAGCCGCCTGCCAGTCTTTCACCGAAACGTAATGTATCCAGTTCGGCGCAATCAGGTGCTCGACAGGGCCAAGCGCTGCCAGCTCGGCCTTCAAAGCCTCGCTCAAAACCGTCGGCGAATGAACCCAAAGCCCACCCGACGCCAGCCGCACAACCGTGCAGCGCGTCGAAAATGGCAGGCCGTAAAACTTCACATGCGGCGCGTCGATGAGCCAGATACCCTCGGCAACCGGCTTCAACGTGTTGAGCGGCTCATACCCCGTCGCTTTCACGACAGCTCGCCATTCAGCCCCTGCTCGATCAGCGCAATCGTCTCGTCAACGCCGTAAAGCGCTGCAAAGCTGCCAAAGCGCGGGCCTTGTGAGGCGCCCATAAGCACCTCGTAAAGCGCCGCGAACCACTCGCGCAAGTTTTCAAACCCGTGGTTCTTGCCGACAGCAAAGACGATAGATTGCAAGTCTTCACCACTGCTCATGTCCAAGTCAGCCACAGGCTCGTCTTTGCCCATCGCCGCGTTTTTCTGCTCGATCATCGCCTTGGCAACAGCCCCGTCACGCAAGCCGCGCACGAGGTCTTCCATCGCGGCGCGCTCTTGATCAGACGGCGCACGGAACACGCGGTTCGGCTTCACAAAGTCCTGATAGTAGCGCACAGCAAAGCCCGCCGCCGCGTCAAGCTGCGGGTTACTCTCAGCGCTCGCCTCAGGCGCATAGCGGTTGATAAAGCCCCAGAGCTGGTCTTTGTCCTCAGCGCTCGCGACGCTGGCGAGGTTCAGTAACATCGTGAATGGCACCACCATGTCAGACTGCGGAACATCGCCCGCATGAATGTGCCACACAGGGTTGTTCAACTGCGCTTTGAGCTCTTGCTTGTGATAGGCCGCGAGTTGCTGGGCGTATTCGTCCATCGCTTTCGGGATCACATCCCAATGCATCCGCTTGGCTGTCTTTGGCTTTTGATACATGAAGTAGCTCAGGCTCTCGGCAGAGGCATATGTCAGCCATTTGTCGATAGACACGCCGTTGCCGGAAGTCTTCGAAATCTTCTGGCCGTTTTCATCCAGAAACAGCTCGTAAGAGAAGTGCTCAGGCGCGCGCCAGCCAAGGATACGGCAAATGCTGTCATAGATCGGCGTGTTGGTGCTGTGGTCTTTGCCGTACATCTCAAAGTCAACTTCCAGCGCGGCCCAGCGTGCGCCAAAGTCAGGCTTCCACTGTAGCTTCACGTTGCCACCCGTCACAGGCAGCGTCCACTCGCGGCCATCTTCGTCATCAAACGTGATGGTGTGATCAGCCGCGTTAACCGACTTCATCGGCACATAAAGCACCCGCCCCGTTTCAGGGTGGATCGGCAGGAATATAGAATAGGTCTGGCGGCGCTCTTCGCGCAATGACTTCAGCATCACCGCCATGATGTCATCATACTTTTCAACCGCGCGCTTGAGCACCTCGTCAAACTGACCAGTGCCGTAAAACTCGGTGGCCGAGTAAAACTCATACTCAAAACCAAAGGTATCAAGGAAGCGCCGCAGCATGGCGTTGTTGTGGTCGCCAAAGCTCGGGTGGGTGCCAAACGGGTCTGGCACCTTGGTCAGCGGCAGCTGCAAATGCGCCTCAAGGCTTTCAGAGTTGGGCACGTTGCTGGGCACTTTGCGCATCCCGTCCAAATCATCTGAAAAACAGATAAGCTTGGTCGGGATGTCGGAAATAACCTCAAAGGCGCGCTGGATCATCGTGGTGCGTGACACCTCGCCAAACGTGCCGATATGCGGCAAGCCTGAGGGGCCATAGCCTGTCTCAAACAGCACATAGCCCTTTTCGGGCGCGCCCTTCTGATAGCGTTTGAGCAGGCGGCGGGCCTCTTCAAAAGGCCAGGCTTTTGATTGCATCGCTGCATCGCGCATATCAGACATTTTTCTTCTCCAAACGAGGTGCGCACTTTATGTGCCGCGCCAAACAGACTATCTCTTATTGGCAAGCGGGCAGTTGGTCAATATTGCTGCACTGCAACAACGCCTCTCAAGGAACGTATTTTATGAACACCACCACGCCACAGCCGATGTCCCCGCAAGATTGCCTCGTTGCGGTCATGGTGGCCGTGTCTGCTTCCGATGAGGAAATTCGCACAGCCGAGCTTGTCAAAATCGAAACCGCTGTTAACAACCTGCCCATTTTCGCAAGCTACGATATTGACCGGATGAACACCGCCGCCCAAACCGTGTTTGACCTGTTTGAACAGGAAGACGGGCTTGATGCTCTGTTTGGCCTTGTGCGTGACAACTTGCCTGCTCAGCTGTTCGAAACGGCCTATGCTTTGGCCTGCGATGTTGCCGCCGCTGACGGCACGCTGCAAGCACCAGAACTGCGCCTGCTCGAAGAAATCCGCTACGAGCTCGAGATCGACCGCCTGCATGCCGCCGCCATCGAGCGCGGCGCGCGGGCCCGCCACCTCACCCTCTGAAAGAGCCTGCGCTCGCCCAAAAGTATGGAATACCGGAGTTGCGCTAACTGCGCGCTCAGCACAGTATCTTCTCATCGGATTCGCACATTCTTGGGGGAGAAATCATGCGCCACCTTACCATTTTTGGCTTTGCCGTTGTGTTCTGCACGGCGCTTGCGACCTCTGTTCTTGCTGGTGTTGTCGCCAAAATTGATGTCTCCGAGCAAAAGATGCGGGTCTACTCTAACGGCAAACATGTCTACACTTGGCACGTCTCAACAGCGCGCAAAGGCAAGTGGACGCCGCGTGGCACTTACTCGGCTAAGTGGTTGGCTCGCCACCACAAATCAAGCCTCTACAACAATGCGCCGATGCCCTACTCGATCTTCTTTCGCGGCAACTACGCCATTCACGGCACCAACAACACCTCGCGCCTTGGCCGCCCGGCCTCAGCAGGTTGCATCCGCCTGCACCCCGAGCATGCTTCGGTCCTGTTCAATATGACGCGCAATGTTGGCCTGAAAAATATGCAAGTCGTGATCCGCGACTAGCGAGCCTTGCTCATCTGGCCCTCTCCAAATGCGAAACCAGGCTTCTCGGGGCCTCCCGCCGTTACGTCGCGCTCTCCAAGCTGCGCTTGCAGAGCCACTCCTCACCGTTGGGCGTGGCGGGGGGGCACTTGATCAGCAAAGCTGTTCAAGTGCCACCCCGCGGGGCGATGCCCGTAAGGGCAGCGCAAACCCTCAACTGCCGTAAAGCGCGCCCCAGCGTTCGATGAGCTTTTGTTGCAGCCCTTTTGCGCGTTTGTTCCAGCCGCGTGCGCCTTGGGGCTTTTCGCGATCATCGCGTTTGATTTTCGCCCGCTTGCCTGTATCGGCAGCAAAAATGGCAAAACTCAGAACTGTTCCGTCCGCACCCTTTGCATAGCCCGCAAGCGCCGAAACAAAGTTCAGTGTGCCGGTCTTGGCATGGACACTCATCGGGTGGCTTTTGTTCACTTTTCCATTCTCATGTCGCAGCGCGATCGGTTTTAAGATCGGTGCAATCACGGGCCGTGCTTTTACTAAAGCCAGCGCCATATCGCGCGCAGTCACGTTTGACGCGTCCCCCAGCCCCGAGTGGTCAACCAGCTTGCTTTGCTTCATGCCCAGTTTTGCACTCGCCCAGCGGCTCATCTCGCCAGCGCTGCCTTTGAGCGAGCTCACCCGCCCTTTGCGCGCACGTGTCGCCGCCAGCCCGACCATTTCAGCCGTCAAGTTGTTGGAATACTTCAGAAAGCCTTGGCAAATCTTGCGCAGCTCAACACTTTGCTGGCGCACAAGCACATGCCCGGCGCGCCCTTTACCAAGCTTTGGCGCACTAAGCTGAATGCCCTGTGCACGCGCAAACGTCTGGAACACTTCGCCAGCGTAGAGCTCAGGTTGGCGCACCGGAAGCCAGCGCGAACCGCCCTTGCCCAAAGCACGCGACGCGACAGTCCACTGGTCGCGACCAGCCTTGGATTGATAGGTGTAAACCGGTTGCTCGCGGTCGACGATTCTCATCTTGGCAAAGCTCACGGCGGGCTGGTATTTTTGCGAACGCGCGTCCATATTGGTCACCCATTTTCCGCCCGCCCTTTTCCACTCAAAATGCACGCGGTTGTAGTTCAGGCAAATCCCTGAGATCGCGGGGTTATACCCCACATGGTCGGGCTGATCCTTGTCGATCCGATCAAGCGAAGGCAGGGCCGTGCCGTCAACGATAAACTTGCCTCGCACCTCGCGGATGCCCGCTTGTTTGAGGGAAGCCGCCATGCCCGCCAGCCTGTCTGTGCTCAGCGTCGGATCGCCCCCGCCTTTGAGCACCAGATCGCCCTTCAAAACCCCGTTGCTAACCGGCCCAAGCGCCTGCAGCTCGGTGTAAAACCGGTGCCCTGCGCCCAGCACGTCCAACGCATAAAGCGCCGTGATCGCTTTGGTGACACTCGCAGGTGGTTGTCCTCGTTGCGCCTCTCCGCTTTCCAAAAGCAGGCCAGTCTTGGCATCCGCCACAGCAAACCCGACGCGCCCGCCCAGCTTGGCTTCACCAATCAGCGCCTTGGCACTGGCGATCTTGGGCGCCGCGGGGGCAACCGTTCTTGCCTGCCCAACGGCTCCAGTGGCTCCAGTGGCTCCAGCCGTTCCGGGCCGCGCCTGAGGCCGCAAGCTTCTCGCAGGGGCCTTCGCCAAACTTAGTGTGCCCCAGAATGACAGGGCAGTTGTCAGAAAAAATCGTTTAGAAATATGTCGCTTCATGGGGTGAGTTAACCGCATCGCAGCCGGCGCAGCAAGGGCACAAAGCCGTGAAACATCAGTCTTTTTCGGGAATTCCTGCTCTCCTAGGCCAGCTGCCACTTTGGCGAATTTTCGTTGACGACACATCAGTCATCGGCAAATTCACAAAGCACCACGCTGGTGCATTGGCCTGACCAAGCAATAGGCTCGCCTCACCACGCAACTGGAAGCGCTTGAATATCCTCGCAGCCTTAGCACCGCGCGCTGCTGCCCTCTCGCGCGGCCGCGCCAGAATGCCGACAGGCACGTTCTCCATGATCCATCGCCATTCGCGCCACTGATCAAACTGCACAAGGTTGTCCGCCCCCATCAGCCAGACAAACCGCGCCTGCGGATAGGCCGCCATCAACGCGCGCACCGTCTCAGCCGTATAGGCGGTGCCGACCTGAGCTTCAAAGTCTGAAACGCGCACCCGCGGATGCTTCATGACTTCACGCGCTCGCGCCATGCGCTGCCCCAAACGGGCAGGCCCGCGCGCCTTTAACGGGTTGCCGGGGCTCACAAGCCACCAAACCTCATCAAGCCCAAACCGCTTCAAGGCCTCACGTGTGATATGCGCATGCCCCTCATGCGCCGGATCAAACGAGCCGCCCAGCAGCCCGATAACTTGCCCTCTCGGCACATATGGCAAACCCTGTTTCATCAGCCCGTTGTCCCCAGCGCACAGCAATAAGTCAACTCACACAACGCCCCTGCTTTCTCTTTGCCCAAATACTCATTCACCCACAAAGTCGTATTGCCGCCTAACGATAGGCTCGCTTACATCCAAAGTGTTCCTTGGCATGGCACACCGCACATAATGCAACCAAATTCTCGGCCTCATCCTTTCCACCCTCCGAAAGCCACACCTTATGATGCACCTCCAAATAGCGCTCTCCTGTCGCGGTTTTGAAGCCCCTGTGCCCACACCGATCACAGCGCCCCTTGGCCGCCTTCTTAACTTGCGCCACCAGCGTTTGGTTGCGCACAAACCCATTTATCAAGCGCTCCGATCGGCTAGCATTGCCCGCCGGCTTGTCATTGCTCTTGTCTGGCGACAAAAAGTCGGCAGCCTCATCACCATTTGGGAAAATCACGAGATGCGGGGCAAACAGCTCGGTTGCGTCAAACCCGCGGATGCCAAGCATTCGGCCCTTTGGGGGATGCTTGGCATCAATCAAAAACTTCAACTGCGCAAAGCCCAAAGCCGAGATGTCTTGTTGAAAGCTGTCAGTCACCCAGCCTGACGGGACATTCTGCGTTCTGTTCAACTCAAACGCGGTCGATATGACAAACTTCAAGTCCCAAAGCGTCTCATCAACTGGGCAAAGCAAATATGTGTTCTTTGAGGCCTTGCTAAGTTGGGGGGAGGCCATCTGCTTTACCGCTTCCAAAGCATCCTGCAGCTCGCGTCTGCCTATGCCAAGCATTTCAAGTGACATCTCAGATTGTCCTTTCCGTTGCTCAAGGATAATACCACAAGCAACATTACCTTTAGCATCGGAGCATTAACATGGCTGCTTATCAATACGTTTACCACATGCAGGGCGTCTCCAAGTCCTACCCCGGCGGCAAAAAGTGCTTTGAAAACATTCACCTAAGCTTCCTCCCCGGTGTCAAAATCGGTGTTGTCGGGGTTAACGGCTCCGGTAAGTCGACGCTGATGAAAATCATGGCGGGCCTTGATAAAGACTTCACGGGCGAAGCTTGGCACGCCGAGGGCGCCAAGGTTGGCTACCTCCCGCAGGAGCCAAAGCTTGACGACACCCTTGATGTGCGCGGCAACGTGATGCTCGGTGTGGCCGCCAAAAAGGCCAAGCTTGACCGCTACAATGAACTCGCGATGAACTACTCCGACGAGACCGCCGAAGAGATGGCCGAGCTCCAAGACGTGATCGACGCCGAGAACCTTTGGGACCTCGACAGCCAGATCGACGTGGCGATGGAAGCCCTGCGCTGCCCGCCCGACGACGCCGAAGTCAAAAGCCTGTCCGGCGGTGAAGCCCGCCGCGTCGCGCTCTGCAAACTGCTGCTCGAAGCGCCCGACATGCTGCTGCTTGACGAACCGACAAACCACCTTGACGCCGAGACAATCGCTTGGCTCCAACAGCATCTGATGGACTATAAAGGCACCATCCTGATCGTCACCCACGACCGTTATTTCTTGGATGACATCACCAGCTGGATCCTCGAACTCGACCGCGGTAAAGGCATCCCTTATGAGGGCAACTATTCAGCGTGGCTTGAGCAAAAGGCCAAACGCCTTGAGCGCGAAGCCAAGGATGACAAGTCAAAGCAAAAGACGCTTGAGCGCGAGCTTGAGTGGATGCGCCAAGGCCAGAAAGCCCGCCAAGCCAAGCAAAAGGCCCGGATCAACGCCTACAATGACCTCGCCGGTCAGTCAGAACGCGAGAAGCTCTCGCGCGCCCAGATCGTTATCCCCAATGGCCCCCGCTTGGGCGACAAGGTTATCGAAGTTGAGGGCCTCAAAAAGGCGATGGGTGACAAGCTCCTCGTCGAAGACCTCAGCTTTAGCCTGCCACCCGGCGGCATCGTCGGCGTGATCGGCCCCAACGGCGCGGGTAAGTCGACCTTGTTCAAGATGTTCACAGGCCAAGAGAAGCCCGACGCAGGCACCGTAAGCTACGGCGACACGGTTGACCTCTCCTATGTTGACCAGTCGCGCGACGATCTTGACGACAACGCAACCGTCTGGGAGGCCATCTCTGGCGGCAACGACATCATCGTTTTGGGCGACGCCGAAGTAAACTCGCGCGCCTACTGCTCAAGTTTCAACTTCAAAGGCGGCGATCAGCAGAAGAAGCTTTCCTTGCTGTCAGGTGGTGAGCGCAACCGCGTTCACATGGCGCGGCTTTTGAAGGCAGGCGGCAACGTGCTGCTCCTCGATGAGCCGACAAACGACTTGGATGTGGAAACGCTGCGCGCGCTGGAAGACGCCCTCACAGACTTCGCCGGTTGCGCCGTGGTCATCTCCCACGACCGCTTCTTCCTCGATAGGATCTGCACCCACATGCTCGCCTTTGAAGGCGACGCCCACGTCGAATGGTTTGAAGGCAACTTCGCCGACTACGAAGAAGACAAGAAGCGTAGGCTGGGGGCCGATGCTCTGGAGCCTAAGCGATTGAAGCACAAGAAATTTACGCGCTAACGCTTATATTTTTGTGCTCAATCAGCGCGAGGCAGCGGGTTTGCTTGCAAACCCGCGTTCGCGCCCCCTCTCGGCTTGAAGCGCAACCAAAGCCGCAAATGCGCACTCGCGCCAAAGCACACCAAAAGCATATCGACAGGCCACGGCATGGCGACCCGTCAATATCAACCTGCCACTTTATCCCAGCCAAACTCACAAAACTTCAAAGTCTCACCCAACCCACACCAAATCGCCGTGCCAAGGGGTGGCCCGTCGATATGCGGGCAGCCTACGGCCGCTATTCCGCATGGGGCACGCTCAAGGGGGCGCACCCAAAAGGGTTAAACCCAAAAAGGCCCACCCCTCACAAGGCAGGCCTCCTCAATCTCTCAAACCAAAATCCTACGCCTTAAGCGCTTTCATCACGTTCTCGGGTGAAGACACGCCGTATGGGTCTTCGCCGTGGTTGTCGGCAAGGCCCGGCTCTTCGAACCACTGCTCCACAACACCGTCCTTCACGACAGCCGCATAGCGCCATGAGCGCATGCCAAAGCCGAGGTTGTCCTTGGCAACGAGCATACCCATTTTGCGGGTGAACTCGCCTGAGCCATCAGGGATGACGTTGACGTTTTTCAGCTCTTGAGACTCGGCCCATTTGTTCATCACAAAGGCGTCGTTCACCGACAGGCAGTAAATCGCGTCGATGCCTGCGGCTTTAAAGTCGTCAAAGCCGTTCTCAAAACCCGGAAGCTGGTAGGTCGAGCATGTCGGCGTGAAAGCACCGGGCAGCGAAAACAGCACAACGCGCTTGCCAGCAAAATAATCGGCGGTTGTTTTGTCTTCCCAGCGGAACGGGTTTGGCCCCTCGATGCTCTCGTCGCGCACGCGGGTTTTGAAGGTTACGTCGGGGAGTGTTACGCCGGTTTGCATAGCTCGTTCATCCTGTTTTCTAAAAATATCCGCCCTCAGGTCGGGCACCCGAACACTTAGAGCGTTTCTAGACTGGGTTCAATACTGAGGACAATACTGAGGACAACACTGGGTGCAATTCCATAGCCCCCCAACGGTGCGTTAACCACTTTTGGAGGGCCACACTGCGCCAAAATCGTATGCACACGTTATGCACGCGTTATGCACAGGGTGCTGCATAGTGTAGGCAGAATTATTTCACGGTTAACGACCTGCCGTTAACCCCACCGTAACCCCACCGTAACCCTACCGTACGCTGCATCGCGGTCATCCCGAAAACGCCAGAATGTCATTCATCCGGACAGCGCCCGCCTGACGCTTCACTTCGCGGCCTTTTTCAAAGCGGATCATCGTCGGGATGCCTTTGATCTGGTAGGTCTGCCCCGCCTTCTGGTGCGCATCTGTGTTGAGTTTCACCAGCCGTGCCTTGCCGGCTAAGCTACTGGCAGCCTTGCTAAATTCTGGCCCCATCATCTTGCAAGGCCCGCACCACGGCGCCCAGAAATCAACGACAAGCGGCACATCATCGTTGCGCGCGGCCTTCTGGAGTGTCGCAAAATCCACCTCCTGCGCCTTGCCAGACATGAGTTTCGCGCCACATGTCGCGCATTTGGGCCCGTCACCAAGGCGGTCTTCCGCCACTCGGTTCACTTGACCACAGTCAAAGCATGTCAATTTTTTTCCAGCCATTTCAGCGCCTTACACTTTCACATTCCGCAAACACCATATAATGACGCCTTCCTCAAATACAAGCCAGATAACAAGTCCTTGAAAAATTGGCCCAAAAATGCCATATTACTTTGGCTTACGATCCACGACTCGACCATCTGTTTTCCGACACCGGCACACAGCTCTCGAACGTTACGTGACTACGCCGGGCTGCCGCACTCCGCGGGCAGCGCAAAAGAAGGAAAATACTGATGGCTACTGGCACAGTAAAATGGTTCAACTCAACAAAAGGCTTCGGCTTTATCGCACCGGACGGCGGCGACAAAGATGTGTTTGTTCACATCTCAGCAGTTGAACGCGCAGGCCTCACAGGCTTGGCCGACAACCAAAAAGTGACGTTCGATATCGAACCAGGCCGCGACGGCCGCGAAGCTGCTTCAAACATCGCGCTTGCATAAGCCTGACTGTTAGAAATTCGAAAGGCGCGCTTGTCATGAGCGCGCCTTTTTTCGTTTTAAAGCAACCTGTTAAGCCGCCTTTTCCTCAACGACTTCAACCTCTTCTTGCGCAGCCTCCGGTGCTGGCAAGGCAAGCGCTTCGTCCGGCATCTGGTCTGGCAGGCCAAGCTCTAACACGCCTGAAGACGGGTCAAACGACAGCCTCGGTTTCACCTCAAGCTCAGCCACAATCGCGTTAATTTCTCCGAGCGCCCGCTCAACCGTCTGGCGCTGCGTCTCCACCTGTGTTTTGCTGACTTTTCCAAACAAATACTTAAACATTTTCGTCCCCCAGTTTGCTAAATTTCGACCAAGACTAGCGCGATTGACAGGTCGTTTTCAGGGGAAAGCAGCAGTACTCTTCCCATCCCCGTTCTGCTCGCCTAGTGTTCAGCCAAACCGCACAAAAAAGGAGCGCCAAAATGGCCGAAATAACCCGCCACCACACCAACCAACGCATGAGCCAGATCGTCACTCACGGAGACACGATCTACCTTGCCGGCCAAGTCGGAAACCCCGACAATGATGTCGCCGGGCAGACCAGTGACTGCCTTGAAAAGGTTGACAAATTACTTGCTGAGGTTGGCTCGGACAAAACCAAAATTTTGCAATGTACGATCTGGCTTGCCGACATGGCTGACTTCGCTGCGATGAACGCGGTTTGGGATACTTGGGTTGCCGATGGTCACGCGCCCGCACGCGCTTGTGGAGAAGCCAAACTGGCCACGCCTGACTTCAAAGTCGAGCTTCTCGTTACGGCGGCCAAGTAGGCTTCAGCCCTCTCCCGGCGCCTCATCAGGAACCGGGCGGGGGCTTCCCGTATCGTCAATCGCGACATAGGTAAAACGGCCCTCCGTTACCTTTTCGCGCGCGCCTCCGAGGCGGCGCAGCGCCCATGCTTCAAGGCCAATAGCCATTGACGTACGCCCAACTCTCTCGACATAGGCATAGACGCAGAGCACGTCTCCCACCTGAACGGGCCTGATAAACTTCATGGCGTCGACAGCCACAGTCGTGACACGCCCCTGCGCACGCGCTGATGCGATGATGCCACTGGCGATATCCATTTGTGCCAGCACCCAGCCTCCGAAAATGTCGCCATTCACGTTGACGTCGGCAGGCATTGCGACTGTGCGCAATGTCATTTCACCTTTTGCAGTTTCTTCCGTCATGTGTGGCTCCTTTAGCAGCGGCCTTAACGCTTTTGAAAGACATAGATCATAGGCTGCCCTTGGGCGCCAGCCTGCCAAAGGTTTTTCCAAATGGCGCCACATTCTCGCCCAAATACGGGCCCATGGTGTTTTGATAGTGCTTAAAAGGGCAATCAGAGAGTTAAAATGATCATCGCAGCAATTATACTTGGAAGCCTTCTTGGCACAATGCTCGCAACGCTTAGCTATTTCGCACTCGGCTTAAGTCTTGTTTCCGCCCTCATGGTCTATGCCATAGCTTCCCTTGTTCCTGCAGCGCTCGCAGCTTTCAACATCTTCATCCAGTTGATGGCAGAAACCAGCGAAAGCCTGAGAACACATCCAACAAACTAAGCTGCCTAGTTCGTCAGGGCTTCAATCTCGCCCACAAAGGCCCGCACTTGTGCCCCAAGGCTTTGCACGATGCGTGTTACGCCCTTGGCATTCGGATGAATGCCGTCTTGCTGCATCCACTTGAGCGCGTCTGCAGGCGTCGCCCCTAACGGCGCAAGATAGCTTTTCACAAAAACCAGCCCATACTTTTCGGCGAGCGTTGGATAGATCGCCTCAAAGGTGGTTTTATAATCAACCCCGTAGTTCAAAGGCGCATCCATGCCGATCAACATTACTGGGATATCGCGCGATTTCGCTGATTGAATAATTGCTTCCAGGTTTGCGGCGGCCTCTTCGGGCGGCAGCCCGCGCAACATATCGTTGCCTCCAAGGGTCACTATCACACCGCCAATGTCCGGCGACAGGCTCCAGTCAATCCGCGCAGCCCCTCCCGCTGTCGTGTCACCAGAGACACCGCCATTGATGATCGTGGCGCTCACGCCTTCGGCATCAAGCCAGCTTTGCAATTGTGGCACCAATCCTTCTTCCTCGATCAGCCCGTAACCCTGCGTCAGACTGTCACCAAACGCCAAAATTCGCAGCGAACGGGCCTCCGCAGCGCCCGCAAACAGCAAAACGAGCGCAAACGCCTTGCACAGCCCCGCCACCAACCCATATCGGTAAAGCACCCTATTGTTTGGACTTTTCATAATGGCACCTTCCGTTCTCGAGCTTTCAAATGTTGGCCTTGCGCTAACAGGCAACGCAGGCCTCACACAGATACTTCACAGCATTTCGCTTGATGTAAAGCCGCGAGAAACACTCGCGCTGATCGGGCCTTCTGGTTCCGGCAAATCTTCGCTGCTCATGCTCATGGGCGGGCTTGAGCGCGCCACTTCAGGGCAAGTGTTGACGCTCGGGCAAGATCTTGGCACCATGAATGAAGATGCACTCGCGCGGTTTCGCCGTGCGCATATGGGCATTGTCTTCCAATCGTTTCACCTCATTCCAACGCTCACAGCGCTCGAAAATGTGGCGCTGCCACTTGAGCTTGCTGGCGCAGCTGACGCCCTTGAGCGCGCCCGTTCTGAGCTGGCTTCGGTCGGGCTTTCAAGCCGCGAAACCCACTATCCGGCGCAGCTTTCAGGTGGCGAGCAACAGCGCGTGGCCCTCGCGCGCGCATTGGCTCCTCGCCCCGACATTTTGCTGGCCGACGAGCCGACAGGCAACCTCGACAGCTCCACGGGAGAAGACGTCGCAGGCCTTATTTTCAAGCTCTGCGAGGCCCATGGCACCACGCTTGTGTTGGTCACCCATGACGCAGATTTGGCCCAAAGGTGCAGCCGTACCGTGCGGCTTAAGGACGGGCAAATCGCCACGCCACAGCCAGTTGCCGAGGCCACGGCGTGAGCGCGAGAACAGCGTTTCGCCTTGCGCGCCGCGAGTTGCGAGGCGGCATTAAGGGCTTCAACGTCTTTCTGCTTTGCCTCACTCTCGGCGTGGCCGCGATCGCCGCGATCGGCAGCCTGCGTGTTGCCCTGGAAACAGGCCTCACAGAAAATGGCGCCACCCTGCTGGGGGGAGACGCCGAAGTCTCGCTCACCTACCGTTTCGCCAACGACAAAGAGCGCGCAGCGTTTGATGCCATAGCGCTCGACCTGTCTGAGATCGCTGACTTTCGATCACTGGCCGTCGCTGGCGAGACCCGCACGCTCACTCAGGTTAAGGCCGTCGACAACGCCTACCCGCTGACAGGCAGCGTAACGCTTGAGCCCGCAATCCCCCTCGCCCAAGCGCTGAGCGTGCAAGAAGGCCTGCCCGGCGCCGTTATGGACCCGGCCCTGATCGCCCGCCTTGGCCTTCTAATTGGCGACAGTTTCCAGCTTGGTGAAGGAAGCTTCCGCCTCACAGCCGCGCTGCTCAGCGAGCCTGATAGTGTGGCGAGCGGTATCACGCTTGGCCCACGCACATTGCTCTACCGTGAGGCTTTGTCCGGGTCTGGCCTGCTTTCGGCGGGCACGCTGTTTAACAGCTCCTACCGCCTCAATCTGCCGCGCGGAACAGATCTTGACGGCCTTAAGACAGAGCTGGAACAGGCCCTCCCAGAAAGCGGATTGCGTTGGCGCGATGCGCGCAATGCAGCCCCGCAAGCGGCGCAGTTTATCGCCCGTTTGGGCGCATTTCTGGTGCTCGTCGGTTTCTCCGGTCTGGCCATGGGCGGTATCGGTGTTTCGATGGCTGTTGAAACCTATCTTTCACGCAAAACCAAGGTGATAGCGACCCTGCGCAGCCTTGGTGCTGAACGGCGGCTGATCTTTCTCACCTACAGTTTTCAGATCGGCGCACTTGCTCTGCTAGGCGTCGTCCTTGGGCTAATTGTTGGCGCTGGCCTGCCCCTGCTGCTTGGCCCGCTGCTGGCGTCGCAACTGCCCGTGCCAGCCAGCTTCGCATTCTATCCTGCGCCGTTGATCGAGGCTGCAGTTTACGGCTTGCTCACGGCTGCGATCTTCACACTCTGGCCGCTGGCCCAGCACGAAAACGTGCGCGCAGCCTCACTGTTTCGCGACAGCGACGCGCGCGGCGCAAGCCTGCCACGCTGGCCCTATCTGCTGGCAGTCGCCTTTCTGCTTACGCTGCTTGTCGTCGCGGCAGCATGGTTTTCGGGCAACCTTTGGCTCACGCTCTACGCCGTGCTCGCGCTTTGCATTGCTCTCGCGGCTCTGGGCCTCACCGCGATAGCGCTACGCCACATCGCCCGCGCTCTGCACAGCCGCCTTAAGCTTGGGCCTATGGGCAAGCTTGCTCTCGCGAGCATCGGCGGCGCGCGCTCTGAAGCGCTGACCACTGTACTGTCGCTCGGGCTTGGCCTGTCGGTTTTGGCCGCAGTTGGCCAGATCGACGGCAACCTGCGAAACGCCATCACTGGCGACCTGCCCGAAGTCGCGCCCTCGTATTTCCTGATCGACATCCAGAAAGACCAGATGGCGCCGCTCAGAGAAAATCTCTCAGCGCGCGACGGTGTAACAGACATTGAAACCGCACCCATGCTGCGCGGCATTGTTTCCAAGATCAACGGCGTTGCGGCGACCGAAGTCGCAGGTGATCACTGGGTCGTGCGCGGCGACCGTGGGATCACTTACTACGACGACCTCCCCGAAGGCTGGGCGCTCACAGAAGGCAGCCATTGGCCCAAAGGCGCAAACGGGCCACCGCAGCTGAGCGTGGCCGCCGAGGAGGCGGGCGAGTTGGGCCTTTCTCTCGGTGACATCGTCACGCTCAACATTTTGGGGCGTGCAATTGATGCCGAGATCACCAGTTTTCGTGATGTCGACTTCTCCACTGGTGGCATCGGCTTTGTCATGGCGCTCAACCCCGGTGCTGTCGCAGGGGCGCCACATAGTTTTATCGCGACAGTCTACGCCGAGCCCGCAGCCGAGGCTGCAATTCTCGCAGATGTTTCAAAGGCTTACCCCAATGTGACAGCCGTGCGCGTGCGCGACGCTATCGGGCGTGTCTCTGAAGTGCTCGGCGCTTTGGCCTCGGCCACTCGTTGGGGCGCAGCGGCGGCCATTGTGGCTGGTTTTGTTGTCCTGATCGGCGCTGCGGGCACCAGTGCGCCTGCCCGTTCCCGCGAAGCCGCGATCCTCAAAACGCTCGGCGCGACACGCGGCGCGATCCTCGGATCATTCCTCACACGTGCCATCATACTTGGCAGTTTCGCAGCCCTTGTCGCCTTGGCAGCAGGCATCACGGCAGCTTGGGCTGTTGGGCGCTTCCTGTTTGAGAGCGAATTCACCGTGATCTGGCAACAGGCCCTTTTGATCCTCGGCTGTGGCGTCTTCGCCAACCTTGCCGCCAACGCCGCCTTCAGCCTGCGCGCCCTGCGCACCCGCCCCGCAAGCGTGTTGCGAGGCGAGGGCTAGCCTTACTCCGCTGCGTCGAGATAGTCTTCAAGCGGCGGGCAAGTGCAGACGAGGTTTTTGTCGCCGAACGCGTTGTCCACGCGGTTCACAGGCGGCCAGTATTTGTCGACACGGAACGCCCCCGCCGGGAAACAGGCCTGCTCACGCGTATAGGGCCGCTCCCACTCACGCACCAAGTCTTCCATCGTGTGGGGCGCATTTTTGAGCGGGTTGTTCTGCGCATCTATCTTGCCCTCTTCGATCTCGCGAATCTCTTCGCGGATCGACAGCATCGCGTCACAAAACCGGTCAAGCTCAGCTTTGGTCTCAGATTCAGTAGGCTCGATCATCAGCGTGCCAGCCACCGGCCACGACATGGTCGGCGCGTGAAAGCCGCTATCCATCAGCCGCTTAGCTATGTCGTCAACCGTGACACCCGCGCTCGCAGCATAGGGGCGCGTATCGAGGATGCACTCATGCGCAACACGCCCTTGCCCGCCACGGTAAAGCACTTCATAAGCCCCCTCCAGCCGCTTCGCGATGTAGTTGGCGTTCAAGATCGCCACGCGCGTGGCTTGGGTCAGGCCTTCGCCGCCCATCATCAGCACATATGCCCAAGAAATCGGTAAGATCGACGGTGAACCATACGGTGCCGCACTGACAGGCCCTGCAGAGCCGCCCGTCTCAGGGTGCCCCGGCAAATGCGGGATCAGATGCGCCTTCACGCCGATCGGCCCCATGCCCGGCCCGCCGCCCCCATGCGGGATGCAAAACGTCTTGTGCATGTTGAGGTGGCTCACATCACCGCCGAGGTCGCCCGGGCGCGAAAGCCCGACCATAGCGTTGAGGTTTGCCCCGTCGATATAGACTTGCCCACCATGCGCATGGGTGATCTCGCAGACCTCTTTCACCGTTTCCTCAAACACCCCGTGGGTTGAGGGATAAGTGATCATACAGGCCGCGAGAGCGTCTTTGTGCAAGGCGGCTTTGGCGCGAAAATCATCAAGATCAATATCGCCATTTTCGGCTGATTTCACCACAACAACTTTCCAGCCGACCATCTGCGCAGAGGCCGGGTTGGTGCCATGCGCGCTCATCGGAATGAGGCAGACATCGCGGTGCTCTTGGCCCATCGCCGCGTGGTATCCTGTGATCGACAGTAGCCCAGCATATTCGCCCTGAGCGCCGGAGTTGGGCTGCATGGAGAAACCGTCATATCCAGTGATGTCACAGAGTTTCGCCGTCAGATCATCGAGCATCTCCTTATATCCAAGCGCCTGATCTTGCGGCACAAAAGGGTGAAGCGTCGAAAACTCGCGCCAACTCACAGGCATCATTTCTGCTGCAGAGTTGAGCTTCATCGTGCATGAGCCAAGCGGGATCATCGCGCGATCAAGCGCGAGGTCACGGTCAGAAAGGCGGCGCATATAGCGCATCATTTCCGTTTCAGCGCGGTTCATGTGAAAGATCGGATGCGTCAGATAATCGGTCCGGCGGTGCAAGCCTTCTGGCACGCGGTATTCATGGGTGAAATTGTCATCCTTGCGGGCAATCCCGAAAGCACGCCAGACAGCTTCAACCGTCTCGGGGCGCGTCGTTTCATCCAGCGCAATCCCGACGCGGCTTTCGCCGACACAGCGCAGGTTCACCCCTTCGTCGAGCGCTGATTTCATCACGGCGGCCTGTAGGGGCCCGACATCCACAGTCACTGTGTCAAAGAACGAAACTGGATCAACTTTGAAGCCCGCCTCCTCAAGCCCGTTTGCCAGACGCACGGTCTTGCGATGAATGCGCTGAGCGATCGCCTTCAGCCCCTCTGGCCCGTGAAAAACCGCATACATCGAGGCCATCACCGCCAGCAAGGCCTGTGCCGTGCAGACATTGCTTGTCGCCTTCTCGCGGCGGATATGCTGCTCGCGGGTTTGCAAACTCAGGCGATACGCGCGGTTGCCGTGGCTGTCGACTGAGACGCCGACAATCCGCCCCGGCATGGCGCGTTTGTACTGGTCTTTGCAGGCCATATAGGCCGCGTGCGGCCCGCCATAGCCCATCGGAACACCAAAGCGTTGCGTGTTGCCCACGGCAATATCTGCGCCCATTTCGCCCGGCTCCTTAAGCAGAGTTAGCGCCAGTGGGTCGGCCGCGACGATGCCAATCGCCTTATGCTCATGCAGCGCAGTAATGTGGGCGGTAAAATCCCGTACGTGACCGTATGTTCCCGGGTATTGAAACAGCGCCCCAAACACTTGGCTCGCGTCCATCTTGTCTGGGTTGCCAACGATAACTTCGATCCCAAGCGGCTCAGCGCGCGTCTGCACCACCGCAATATTTTGCGGATGACAGTCGCGATCAACGAAAAACGCGCGTGACTTACTCTTGGACACCCGCTGCGCCATGGTCATCGCCTCAGCGCAGGCCGTGGCTTCATCAAGCAATGATGCATTGGCAACTTCAAGCCCGGTGAGGTCAGTCACCATGGTCTGAAAATTCAACAGCGCCTCAAGCCTGCCCTGCGAGATTTCCGGCTGATAGGGCGTATAGGCCGTATACCACGCCGGATTTTCAAGGATATTGCGCTGAATGGCCGGTGGCGTGACAGTGCCATAATAGCCTTGCCCAATAAGCGACTGCAGCACTTTGTTTTTCTCGGCCGTAATGCGCATCCGGTGAAGCAACTCGCTTTCCGACAAAGGCCTCCCAAAGTCGAGCGGCGCCTCCTGACGGATGCTTTTTGGCACCGTCTGATCAATCAGCGCGTCAAGACTGCCCACTCCGAGCACTTCAAGCATCTTACCCATCTCCACAGGGCTTGGCCCTATATGGCGGCGGTTGGCAAAATCATACGGCAGGTAATCCGTCGGCGTAAATGGCATCACATTCTCCACAAAAGCACAGGCTCGACACAAGGACAGGCTGCGCTCTTTTTCTTTCCCTAAATATCCCCGCCGGAGGCTCCCCCAGCAGCCTCAAGATCAGCCGATAAATTTCTTGTACGCGGCTTCATCCATGTAGTCGTCCATCGGGCTCAGGTCCGTCACCTTGAGCTTGAAAAACCACGCATCTCCCAGCGGGTCTTCGTTGATTTTGCCCGGGTCATCGACAATCGCGCTGTTCACTTCGACAATTTCGCCGTCCAGTGGCGCCAGAATGTCGGACGCCGCTTTGACGCTTTCGATCACGCAGATGTCCTCATCCTTGACAACCTCCGAGCCCTCTTCCGGCAGCTCAACAAACACCACATCGCCCAGCTGTTCACTGGCGTGCTCAGTGATGCCAACAACGTAAAGCCCGTCTTCTTCGCGGATCCATTCGTGCTCTTCGGTATATTTCATAAGGTCTCTCCTGATTGGTCGTTATCGTTTAAAATTAGCGGGGACGAAGGGCAGCTTGGCCACTTGCACAGGCATGCGCCTCCCCCGTACGTCACCGTATAGTTTTGTGCCCTCGACGCTCAACGCCGCAGGCACATAGCCCATCGCCATCGGCCGCCCAAGCGTCGGCCCGAAGGCACCAGAGGTCACGCGTCCGACAGGCTCGCCGCCCGTGTCGCTGGCAAACAACTCAACCCCTTCACGCATCGGCGCACGGCCTTCAGGGGCTAGGCCAACACGTTTACGCGCAGGCCCATCCGCCAATTCGGCCAGAATTGCCCGCGCGCCCGGGAACTTGCCTTCGCGCGCACCACCCGCGCGGCGCACCTTTTGAATGCCCCATGTAAGAGCCGCCTCAACTGGCGTCGTGCCATTGTCGATATCATTGCCATAAAGGCAAAGCCCCGCCTCAAGGCGCAGACTATCGCGCGCGCCAAGGCCAATAGGCTCAACACGCGTATCAGCCAGCAAAGCCCGCGCCAGTGCCTCGGCGGCCTCGTTTGGAACAGAAATTTCGTAGCCGTCTTCGCCTGTATAGCCCGAACGCGACACCCAGCACTCAGCGCCCGCAAGCTCAACAGTGCGCACATCCATAAAGCGCATATCAGCCACAGCGGGGTTCAACGTCGCCAACGCCGCCTCAGCCGCAGGCCCTTGCAGCGCCAAGAGCGCCCGATTGTCCAAAAGCTCAACCGAGATATTGGGCTCCAACGCCGCCTTCATGCGCCGCACGTCATCGTCCTTGCAGGACGCATTGACGACAAGAAACATGTGATCACCGCGATTGGCAAACATCAAGTCATCGTAGATCCCGCCTTCGCCATTGGTGAAAAACCCATAGCGCTGACGGCCCTCGCCAAGCCCGATCACATCTTGCGGCAACAAATGCTCAAGCCATGTGGCCACATCAGCCCCCCGCAAAATAACTTGGCCCATGTGGCTCACATCAAACAGCCCCGCCTCAGCGCGGCAGTGCAGATGCTCCTTCAGCACGCCAAGCGGATATTGCACCGGCATAGTGTAGCCCGCGAAAGGAACCATCTTGGCGCCCAGTTCTTCGTGAAGCGTAAAAAGCGGTGTGCGCAACAAATCATCCATCGGTCTCTCCCCATTACCGACAGGCTCATGGCACGTCGGGCACTTACAGAACACGCAATCCGCGCGCCTCAAATGCCCCCTCTGTCCTTTCGCCTGAGATCGCTATCCCTTCGGCGGGCGCCAAACACGCCACTCTCCAGAGTCTTAAACATCCCCTCGGTCCTTGTGCCTGAGAGTTTCCGGGGCGGTTGCTCCTTCGGCACTGGCGCGTGGCCAGTTCTCCCGTGGGGTTGGTGCGCATACGATAGTATACGCTCCAACGCGCGACAAGCCCTTTTGTGTTTTACTGCTGGCTAAGCGCTCAAGCGCTGGCGCATTCAAAGCCGCCCATGATGGCGCGCAACGGCGCGTTGTCACACACCAGCGCATCAAGGGTGATGTCATCAAGATGGGCGTAAAACGCTTCCGCAGCATCCCCAATGGCGATCCGCAGGCGGCACGCATCAACCAGTGGGCAGGTGTTGTCAGTATCGGCAAAACACTCCGCCAGCGGCACTTCGCTTTCAAACTGTCGAAACACATCGCCGATGACAATTTGCTCAGGCCCCCGAGCAAGCCTGATGCCCCCGTTGCGCCCCCGCTGGGTATAAACAAAGCCAGCCTGGCCCAGCTTATTGATCACCTGCGCAAGGTGGTTTTCTGAACTATTACAAGCTTCTGCGATCTCAGATTTGGTCACAAGGCGGCCCGAGTTCACGGCGCAAAACATCAGAATTCTGACAGCGATATTCGTTCGTTTCGTCACGCGCATGGACTGACTCCTCAGCTAAATCTGTAGCCGAGATACACCATTAAGCGCCAAATCCATTTGACATACATCAAGTGCTGCGGCATCCCGCCCTCATGGATCGCGCATATTTCTTTGGCTATGGCTCGCTGGTAAACCGCGCCACCCACAGCTTTTCAGACGCCCACCACGCGACAGCCAAGGGCTGGCGGCGCGCATGGCGGCACACCAAGCTGCGGCAAGTATCCTTCCTGACAGCTGTGCCTGACACGACTTGCGAAATCGACGGGCTTGTCGCCCATGTTCCCGGCGATGACTGGCAAGCGCTTGATGTGCGCGAGCACGCCTATGAGCGCGTGGCGGCTGACCATGCCGTTGCCCACAGCCTGCCAACGCCCCCCGCCTCTGTCGCGATTTACGCCATCGCGGCGCATAAGCATTTTGCCCCAACAACCGGGCACCCTATCCTGTTGAGCTATCTTGATGTCGTCATTCAGGGGTACTTGCGCGAGTTCGGTGAAGACGGCGCCGTGAGGTTTTTTGACACCACCACTGGCTGGGAAGCGCCCGTTTTGAACGACCGCGCAGCGCCCGTCTATCCGCGCGCGCAGGCTCTCAGCGCCCAAGAACAAGCCTTTGTCGACGCTCAGCTCGCTGCGCGGGCTGTACGCCTTATCGGCGAAAACTAAACAACGCCATAAGCCGGCTTTGGCGGGCATATGGCGTACTGGCCGCTCCGGCGCTGTCGCTCGTCAACATCACCCGCCGCGCCATCAGAGCCGCAAGCAGTGCAAACACAACTCCCCCCGCCGCTTGCCCGAGAAGCACCCCCGGCGCGCCAAACCAAGCCGCGCCAAGAAGGACAAAAGGAATTGTTCCAACAGTGTGCCGCCCCCAGTTAATCCACGTGCTGTAGTAAGGGTGGCCAAGGTTGTTAAACGTCGCATTACCGACAAAAATCACCCCGTTGAAAAAGAACATCAGCGCCAATGGGCCGCAGAACAAAAAGACCAAGGTTCGGGCCTGCCCTTGCGCCGAAAACGCATCGGCTATCGGCGCGCGTAGCACAAACAGCAGCCCCGCCATGAGCACCACAAATGCGCCGGTAAAGATGATGCCTTCGCGGAACGCCTGCCGCACACGCGCCATTTCGCCAGCGCCGTAGTTCTGCCCGATAACTGGCCCGATCGCGCCTGAAAGCGCGAACAGCACCCCAAAAGCAACAGGCGTAAGCCGCCCGACAATCGCCATCCCCGCGACAGCATCCTCGCCAAAAGACGCCATCGAACGGGTCACATAGGCTTGGCCCACGGGCGTTGCGAGTTGGGTCAAAATCGCAGGCAGAGCGATCGTCATAAGCGGCGCAAAATCAAGCCGCATGTCGGCGGCACTCGGCCGTGCCAGCCCGCCAAAGTCCCGCAAAAGCGGATAAAACGCTGCCACAGCAATGCTGATCCGCGCAGCCACTGACGCCAGCGCAGCTCCGGTCAGCTCAAGGTCAAGCCCAAAGATCAGAATGGGGTCCAATACAGCGTTCACAGCGCCGCCTACAAGTGTCGCCAGCATCGCCCGCTTGGCAGCCCCGTGGGCGCGCAAAATAGCCCCGCCAACCATGCCAACCATCAACAATGGCAGGCTCGGGACGATAATCTGAAGGTAATGCGTGCCAAGCTCAAGCGTCGTGCCTTTCGCCCCCAAAAGCCCCAGAAGCGCAGGGATTTGCCACCACACAAAGGCCGCAAAAACCCCGCCAAACCCAACACCATATATCAGTGCAGTCGCGGCTTTGCGTTGCGCGGCTTCACTGTCGCCCTGCCCGATACTGCGAGCCACCAACGCGCCCGCCGCAATCGCCATTCCGATGCCAAATGAGGTGGTGAAAAACAGGATCGCGCCAGCATAACCCACGGCGGCAGCCAGCTCGTCACGCCCGAGCATCGAGATGAAAATCATGTCGACGAGATCAACCAGAAACACCGCCATCAACCCAACTGATGACGTCAGCGCCATCACAGTGATGTGGCGCATAAGCGAGCCTTCCAGAAAAACGGCGCGGTCTTGTGACATGGTTAAATCCTTACGTATTCAGCTAGGCTAGGGTCAGGACCCATTAATCCTGCACCTCTGGTTTGACAGATATTTTGCCTGACTATGCCCAGTGCTGAAGGAATAGTGGTTCTATTTCAAGGCATTGAAAAGACGGCAGGCGAAATATCTGCCAAATCCGAAGGACGCCAACCCGACGAGTCTGCCAAAGGCAGATAAGGAGATATAGAGCCTGCGCTGTCAAGCGCAGACAATCAGGTCACGGGCAAACTCACTTAGCTTTAAGAACCTGCAAAAGCGGCAACAACTGGCTCATGTCTGGTCCGTGCTGCATCCCTGTCAGCGCTTTGCGAAGCGGCATAAACAGTCCGCGGCCCTTACGGCCCGTGGCTTCTTTCACAGCCGCTGTCCAAGCGCCCCAAGTGTCCCCATCGTGTGGCGCGGCTGGCAGCATCGCCATCGCGTCGCGCACAAAATCCACGTCTTCTTCGTCAATCACAGGCTCGGCACCCTCGGTGCAAAGCTTCCACCAAGTCGCAAGATCAGCGCGCGTGCTGATGTTCTCGTGGACCACATTCCAGAACGCCTCTGCCTTATCAGCAGGCACGCCTACTGCAGCAATCTCATCTGCCATTTCAGCATAGGAGAACCCGTGCAGGAACTTCGCCGTCAGGGGCGACAGGTCAGCCACGTCAAACTTCGTCGGTGCCGTGCCGAAGTGACCAATCTCGAAGCCCTCGATCAACTCAGCCATCTCACGGCGCAGCTCAACCGGATCAGACGAGCCCAAGCGCGCCATCTGGCTCAAAAGCGCCATCGGCTCAACGCCCTGCTCACGCAGGTCACGTAGGCTCAGTGTGCCAAGGCGCTTTGAAAGCGCTTCGCCCTGTGGCCCCGTCAAAAGCGAGTGGTGCGCAAACTGCGGCACAGCCCCGCCCAGCGCATGCATGATCTGGATCTGCGTCGCGGTGTTTGTCACGTGGTCAGCCCCGCGCACAACATGTGTCACGCCCATCTCGGTGTCGTCCACAACACTGGCGATAGTGTAAAGCACCTGCCCGTCAGCGCGAATAAGTACAGGGTCGGAGACACTGGCCGCGTCAATCGACGTGTGCCCGCCGATAAGGTCTTCCCACTCGATGCGCTCGTGATCAAGCTTGAAGCGCCAGTAGCTGCCGCGCTCTTCGCGCAAGGCGTCTTTCTCGGCGTCAGACAGGGCCAGCCCCGCACGGTCATAGACCGGAGGCTTCTTCATGTTCAGCTGCTTCTTGCGCTTGAGGTCAAGCTCAACGGGTGTTTCAAACACCTCGTAAAAGCGGCCCATCTCGCGCAGCTTGTCGGCGGCTGCGGCGTAGCGGTCAAGCCGCTCAGACTGGCGCTCAACGCGGTCCCACGTCAGACCAAGCCACTCAAGATCATGCTTGATAGCATCGACATATTTCTCTTCCGAGCGCTCAGGGTCCGTGTCGTCAATCCGCAAGATGAACTCACCACCAGCCTTGCGTGCGATGAGAAAATTCATCAGCGCCGTGCGCAGGTTACCAACATGGATGTAGCCCGTGGGCGACGGGGCGAAACGTGTGACTGTCATCAAAGCTCTCCGAAATAAGCTCGCGCTCTGTCCCATAGACAGCAGCCAATGTCCAGATGTGGCAGGCAAACGCTCAGGCGTAACTTATCACTTCCCATTCGGTTCCATCATGGTCCTCGAAGTAGAAGCGGCGGCCCGGTTCGTAGTCAGCGTGGTTGTTGGGGATAAAGCCCGCAGCTTTGACCTTGGCTTCAACAGCACCCAGATCGTCAACAACAACGCCAATGTGGTTGAGCCCACCTGTGGTTGTGTATGTGTCTATCGGCTTGGTGCTTTGTTTTTCATGTTGATAGAGCGCGATGTAGCTTTCGGCGCCCCCAACATGCGCACTTTCGCCACTGTAGATAGACGTGCCACGCCAACGCAGCTGCCAACCGAAGAGGTCTTCCAGCATGGCGATGGACCGATCAAGGCCACTTACGGTTACGTTCACATGTTCTAAAATTGCAGGCATTGGAATTCCTTTCAAAAGAGCCTTCTCGACTCAGAGCTTAATTGCTAAAGTTAACTTTAGCTCAAGGAGCTTTTATGGCATCCCCGAACGACATGTTGCCCATCGGGCATATAGCCAAGCGCACTGGCCTCGCAGTGTCAGCTTTGCGCTACTACGAGGCTGAAGGGCTGATCCGAGCCACGCGCACAGAAGCTGGCCAAAGGCGTTTCAAGCGGGCTGACATACGGCGCATTTCGTTCATCAAGATAGCGCAGGGCTTTGGCTTTACCTTGCCCGAAATCAAAGCGCGGCTCGCGGGGTTGCCGGATGCGCGCACGCCCAATGCTGCTGACTGGCGGGTGATCTCGGAGGAATTTCGCGCAGCTTTGGATGCGAAGATCGCGACGCTGGAGCGGTTGCGAGACGATCTGGACGGTTGTATTGGCTGTGGCTGTTTGAGCCTAGAGAAGTGCCGACTTTACAACGCGGGAGATGCTGTGGCCAGCAAAGGCGCCGGTGCGCAGTTATTGTAGCGAATTGCCTTCGAATTTTGCTCACGCAAAATCCGACCCTGCGGGGGCCAGCCCCCGCACCCCCGGAGTATTTCTGCAAAGAAAAAGCAGAGGCCGTGTTGATCAGCTCGGATCGCGCCAGCGGTTGACGATCGGGTAGCGGCGATCAAGCCAGAAGGCACGCGGCGTCAAGCGCGGGCCGGGCGCGGACTGGAAGCGCTTGTATTCGCTGATATAAATCAGATGTTCAATACGCTTCACTGTGTCCCGATCATGGCCTGCTGCGACGCAGTCAGCGACGGATTGTTCACCATCAACCAACCGTTCGAGAATGTCGTCGAGCACCTCATAGGGCGGCAAGCTATCTTCATCTTTCTGGTCGGGGCGCAGCTCGGCAGAGGGGGGCTTGTCGATGATGCTGACAGGGATCACCTCACCCTCGGGGCCCTGCATCCAGTCGCGGTGATTGGCGTTGCGCCAGCGGCATTGTTCAAAGACGCGGATTTTGTAGAGATCTTTGATCGGATTGTAGCCGCCTGACATGTCGCCATAGATCGTCGCGTAGCCCACAGCGACCTCTGATTTATTGCCTGTTGTCAGCAACATTTCACCGAACTTGTTGGACATCGCCATGAGCAAGAGACCCCGCAGGCGCGACTGGATGTTCTCTTCGGTCACATCTTCATCGCGGCCTTCGAAAAGCTGCGCGAGCGTATCGGTGACAGCGTCGCGACCTGCTTTTATGGGGACATAGTCGTAGTGGCAGCCAAGGCGCGTGGCGATGTCTTCAGCGTCGTCCAGCGAGCTTTGTGATGTGTACTCGGACGGCAGCATCACACAACGCACGTTTTCAGGCCCGAGCGCGTCAGCGGCTATGGTGGCAACAATCGCAGAATCGACCCCGCCGGAGAGGCCAAGCAGAACCTTCTTGAAACCTGTCTTGCCCAAATAGTCGCGCAGGCCCTCTACCATGCAGCGGTAGTCTTGCTCCCAAGCGTCAGGGTGCTTGTTGATCTCGCCTTGCACAATACGCCAGCCTTCGGGCGCGCGCTCAAGCTCGACAACTTGGTTTGCCGCATCAAACGCGGGCATTTTAAACGCCAGCTCACCGCCCGGGTTGAGGCCAAAGGTGCCGCCGTCAAAGACTTGGTCGTCTTGGCCGCCAACCATATTCAGGTAGATCAACGGCAAGCCACTTTCGACAACGCGCGCAACCATCGTGTTCATGCGCACGTCAAACTTGTTGCGATAGTAAGGGCTGCCGTTTGGCACGAGAAGAAACTCAGCGCCGCTTTCCTCAAGCGTTTCAACCACGTCTTGGTGCCACGCATCTTCGCAGATTGGCGTGCCGATGCGCATGTTGCCGACCGCATAAGGCCCCGCGATGTCACCGCTGTCAAAAATGCGCACCTCGTCAAACACGGTTTCGTTGGGCAGGAAGTGCTTGAGCACACGGCTCATCACGCGGCCGTTTTTGAGGACATAGTAGGCGTTGTAAAACCCGTCAGCATCTTTGGCGGGCCCGCCGATGGCGAGCGTCGGCCCGTCTGCGCACTGCAGCGCCAACGCCTCAATCGCGGCGATCGCGGCGTCGTGGAAAACCGGCTTCATAACAAGGTCTTGCGTGTTATACCCGGTGATAAACATCTCTGGAAGCGCGACCAAGTCAACGCCCTTCTCGCGGCCCTCTTGCCAAGCGGCCAGCGCCTGTTTGGCGTTGCCGGAAATGTCTCCGACCACGGGGTTGAGCTGACAAATCAGCAGGCGGAATCTATCGGCCATATCGTGCTCCACACGTCCTGTTCAGCGCAGATTTAGCAGAAACCACGCGAAGGGAAAGACTAACCGTTTGCCCCCAGCGCGGCTCTGGCATAGTTTTCTCCCAAATTGGGGCATTAGTCCTCAAATCATAGGGGTGAAATGATGTCTGCTCAAAACTCTCTGCGCCTTACGGCTTTGGTTATTTCGGTCGCACTGACAAGTGCCTTGGCAAGCCCTGCACGAGCGCAAGTCTCGACCAAGCAATATGATGACGGCGGCGTTTATGAAGGCACCTTCAAGAACGGGCTGCAACACGGCACGGGCACCTACCGCCTCCCCAATGGGTATGAGTATTCTGGTGACTGGGTTGACGGCGAAATCATCGGAAGAGGCACGGCGCGCTTTGCCAATGGCTCGGTCTATGAGGGCGAGTTTGAAAAGGGCAAGCCACAGGGCGTTGGCAAGATCGTCTTTGCCGACGGTGGCACCTATGAGGGCGGCTGGCTTGAGGGCAAGATCACCGGTCAAGGCGTGGCGCAATATGCAAATGGCGTGCGGTATGAAGGCGCTTTCCTGAACAAAACGCACCACGGAAACGGTGTCATGACAAGCCCCTCGGGCTATGTCTATGATGGCACCTGGATTAACCACGTCAAAGAAGGCAAAGGGCGCATCACCTACCCTGACGGCTCGGTCTATGTAGGGGCTGTTTCCAAAGGCGCACGCGCGGGCGAAGGCAAGTTTACGCGCCCCGACGGGCTCGCCTATGAGGGGCTCTGGGCTGAAGACCAGATCAACGGCACAGGCACACTGACCCAGCCCAACGGTGACGTTTATGCCGGAGAGTTTGCTTCCGGGCGCCGCGAAGGCGCGGGCCGCGTAGCCTATGCCAACGGCGACACCTACGAAGGCAGCTTCAAGAACGATCTGCGCGAAGGTCAGGGCCAGTTTAGCGGCACAGACGGTTACAAGTATCAGGGTTCTTGGATCGCCGGGCGGTTCGAAGGCGACGGCCAAGTGACATATCCTGATGGCGCAGTCTACAAAGGCCAGTTCCGCGCCGACCAACCCGATGGCACAGGCACCATTACCTATGCTGATGGCTCGACCTATGAAGGCGCATGGCGCGCTGGCGTGATCGAAGGCAACGGCAAAGCCACCTACGCCAATGGCGTGGTCTACGAGGGCGGATTTGTAAACGCCCAGAACCACGGGTTCGGCATCATGACATACGCCGATGGCTACCGTTATGAAGGCGCTTGGGAAGCAGGCCAACGCCACGGCAAGGGCAAGGCCACCTACCCCGACGGCACAGTTTACGAAGGCCTGTTTGAAAACGGCCAGCGCCACGGCAGCGGCAAAATCCTGATGCCCGATGGCTTTACCTATGACGGTGCTTGGCTGATGGGAGAAATCTCGGGCCAAGGCACGGCCACCTACGTCAACGGCGATGTTTACAAGGGCCGCTTTGAAAAGGGCAAGCGCCAGGGCCAAGGCACCATGAGCTATGCCTCAGGCGAGAACGAAAGCGGCAAATGGGAGAACGGCGTTTTGGCGGGTGGAGCAGCACCTGAAGCGTCAGGCGCGGCCACAAACGGCAACAACTAACCCTTCATCGCCAAATCTACCAAAGCCTCCCGCCACAAGTTGCGCATCAAAGATGCTCTCGTTTGTGTTGGGCGTGGCCGGGTGGCCGTATGGCAGCGGCGCTGCCATACGGCCACCCGGCGGGGCGACTTGGCGAAGCCAAGGCGCAAACCCTCAATAATCCCAAAGGCTGAAACGTTTGCTGAACCGAGTTAGACCACTGACGATTCAGGTTTTATGTCGCAAACATACTAACCCAAGCGTTCTGAAGCTGTCACCGCTATGTCAGCTCCCCCGACACAAGAAAGGCAAGTCGCTTGATCACCTCCGGATCGCCGCCGACAAGCACGTATGTCCATTCTCCCTCCCCCCACGACACACCTGAAACGCCGTTCAGGCTGTCATACTCAAAGGTTTGCGAGGCGCGCCCGTCTCGGCGTTCGGCATAGAGCGAAATCCGCGTGCCCTCGGTGTTTTCATACATATACAAGGCTGCTGCACGTTGCCCCGAAGGCAAGAGCCGCCCGCCGATCAGCTTATAGTCAGAGCCCGCCATACTCGGGGCTTGAATGGCACTGCCCAAGCGTTTTGAGAGCCACTTATCAAGGTGTTCTTTCTCGCTGGCAGGCACTTCAACGGGGTGCAAAACCTCAACCGAATACAGGCTATGGGCCGCCGAGGCATGCCCGACAGCTGCTGTCATCGCCTGATCACGGCTCAGGGCTGACGCACCATATCCGCCTGCAAACCCGACCATCAAAATGGCCAGAACAGCCGCAACTTTCCACAGCCCAGCAACGACAGGCTCACGCGCGGCCCGGCTCATCTGCGCGAGCAGCTGCATATCCGGCGCCTCCACACTCGCTCTGATTGCCGCATTCTGTTTTTCGAGAAGTTCCACTTGCGCCGCAAGCTCCGGTGCGGCCACCATAAGCTGCTCAAAAGCCTCGCCTTCAGCCGCGCTCATATCGCCATCGACATATCGGTGCACATCATTTGAATAGGCAGTCATCCGGCTCATTTTACACGCCTCAGCTTTGGTGTCGCGCCTTCCGGCGCTTTCAGGTCTGATCGCGCACGCGCAATGCGTGACATCAATGTCCCTATGGGTATGTCGAGTGTCTTGGCGGCTTCTTTATAGCTCAACCCGCCAACCACAACTAGCAGCAGTGCTTCTTTGCGCTCGGGTGGCAATTGCGCGATCTGCTTTTCAACGTCGCGCAATTCTAGCATTTTCTCCGCCGAGGCCGCAGTAGAATGTGCTTCACCGGCTTGTTCATGCGGCATGGTTTCAAGCGGCACAGTCGCTCGATATCCCATGCTGCGCAGTTGGTTTCGGTAAAGATTGAGCAAAATCTTCATCAACCAGGGTTTTAGTGGCCGCCCAAACGTCCACAACAGGCGCTTGCGCAAGGCCCTCTCAACGGTGTCTTGCACTAAGTCGTCTGCTGCAGAACGATCCCGCGTCAAGGAAAACGCATATCGCCATAAGCTAGGGAGTGCAGCTTCTAGCTGGCCAGAAAAACCTACCATAGGACCCACTGTTATTCTCTCTTGGGAAGATATGGCAGCGCCGCAACGCTGCCAAAGCTTTTTTACGGGCGCGCTGTGTGCCAAACGCCTTTAACGCCGTCACCGGTCATCTCGCCGGGCTGCGTATCTTTGAACCACAGATAGAGCGGCTGGCCTTTGTAGGCGACTTGCTGAGAGCCATCTTTGCGCTTGATCAGGCTATACTTCTTCGGAAGTTTAGCGCCTGCCTCAGCCAGAAGTGGCGGCCACTTCACTGCGCAATCTGCATAGCAGTTTGATGTGTCGCGAGTGTCTTTGTCAAAAGTATAGAGCGTCATTTTGTGCCCGTCCATCAGGTAGGTTTGGTCGCCAACCTTGCCTGTCAGCACCATGCTGGTGTGGCCGTCAGCAAAAGCCGCCCCCGCAGTCAGAAGCGCGGCAGCCGTTAGAAGCGATGTAAACTTGATCATGATATTCTCTCCATATGTCCTCCGCCCAATCGGCAGATACTAGGAATACACATGGCAGCGCAGTTTATTCCCGCGATCAGAAGAAAAACCTAATTTGGATGATGGCTTATGCGCCAGCCCTGCCCAACCTGAGCGTATCGCACACCACAAGGACTGAGCTAAGTACCATAGCATCTGCGGCTTGCATCGGTATCATCAGCCGCCATCGCCAGATCACGGCTCAGGGTTGAAAGGGCATACCTGACGGCAAAACTAGCTTGCGTGCTAAGCTGGCATGACAAACTGATAGTGGCCAGTTGCCCGCGCCTGTGATCAGGCTCTGCTCCAAGAGCCCCGTAAAACTGACCCAAGCAAACACCCAACTTGAAGTCTTGGCGCTCTCGCCATATCCGCCAAGGTCGCTGACCAATCTCAATAGGCGGTGTCGCGGTTCAACCCTTCAAAAGTGTAGCTGCGGCCGAAACTCGCAGCACAGGTTTTATCAAGTCCGCCATAGCGCGACTTCAGCTGCTGTTTAAACTGCTCTTCGCATTTATACACTTCTCCTGTGCAGGTGAAACTGGGGCCTTTTTTGAATGTATCGACATCCATCAAAACCCGCTCTCTGCATTGCACAGTATACTTGTTCTTAGGAGTATAAGTTGCACCGCCCGAGTGAGACGAACTCGAACTTCCGGCACCTTCAACTGCCGAAATCAAACCACCAAGAGCCGCGCCAATTAGGCCGCCGTTCGAGGGTGCGCAAGGCTTTCCGGTTTTTGCTTTGCAACTGGCTTGACGTCTGGCTTCTGCGGCTTTGCGCCGTGCAGCGGCCGCCATGTCGGCCTTTGCTTTGTTCGCCGCAGCGATCCTGGCATTTTCTTGTTTTATCTTGTGCTCGCGACGCACGCTGGCAATGAACACGTTATTGTCAGCCTTGTTAAACTTGGCAACAAGGTCTGGCTCAAGTCTCTTGAAGTCGCCCGCCAAGGCCCAAAGGAGCTTATTGTTGTTGTCCTCCACCGCGCGTTTCACAAGCGGGCCCATAAGCCCGTCATAACCCTGACTGATCACAATTTCAGAGTTGCGTTTACCGTTCAGGTAGTATCTGCCATTCTCGCTAAAGACCATTTCGCAAGAGCTAGAGTTCCGGCTTAGCTCGTCGGTCAAACAAAACGTATCACTGTTTTTGAAGAGCACTCCATCAATCATAATCGGTTTTTTTTGCTTACCCTTCACCAAGGCGCCCAGTGCGTAATAGTCTTGGCCTGTTTTAGTCCAGTTCGGGTAATATCGATAGGCGCGGTTAGTGTCATCTCGCAAATAAGTCACCGCGCGCGCCCAGCGGTCATCCGCATGCTTGCCACTCAAAGGCTCATTGGCCGCAGAAAAACTCTTGTCAGAGAACAAGCGCTGTATCTCTTTGAACTTCAAAGCCCGCATCGCAGATTTCCCAGTCGCAACTGGCGCGGCTGTCTTGCTTGTTGGCGTGGATAATGTTGGTGTTTGTGTCTGGCATGCGGCCAACGCCAGCAGTGCCAAGGCGAGCCCCAATCTCAATGCAATTCTCATCCTGCCCTCAATATTTTCCATTTGATAGAACGGATTAGGCTAGCAGTCAACGTATATGGAAGCGCTAGACCAGTCACCCCGCCCTTCGCAGTCTCAGCGCGTTGCTCACCACAAAGACCGAGCTCAGCGCCATGGCTCCCGCAGCCAGCATTGGCGACAGCAGCCATCCGGTGAGCGGGTAAAGCAGCCCTGCGGCCACCGGAATAAGCGCGGCGTTATAGGCGAACGCCCAGAACAGATTCTGGCGGATGTTGCGCATCACATCGCGCGCCAGCCCCAGCGCGACCCGCACTTTGGCAGGGTCGCCGTGCATCAGCACCACTTCGGCGCTCTCGATCGCCACGTCAGTGCCCGTGCCAATGGCGATGCCCACATCAGCCGCCGAAAGTGCTGGCGCGTCGTTGATCCCGTCGCCAACAAACGCCACCGCGCCCTCGGCTTGCAAGGCGCGCACGGCGTCAAGCTTGCCCTCTGGCAGCACCTCGGAAATCACGCGGGAAATGCCCGCTTGCGCTGCAATATGCCCGGCAGCCGCGCGGCTGTCTCCGGTGATCATGACCACCTCACATCCCATGCCCTGCAAGGCACGCACGGTCTCGTCTGCACTTGGTTTCAGAGCATCAGACACAGCCAAAACCGCAGCCAAGGCCCCGTTCTGCGCCACGTATGAGACAGACTTGCCAGCCGCCTCCAGAGACGTGCTGTCAAGCGCGGCGATGTTCACGCCACGCTCGCGCATGAGCCTTGCAGTGCCGATCAGCATGTCATGCCCCTCAACGCGCGCGGCAATGCCAAGCCCCGCGATGGCCTCAAAGTTCTCCGCCTCAGGCGCGCTCTTAACAGCCGCGACAAGTGCGCGTGCAACAGGGTGCTCGCTGCCCTGCTCAGCCCCCGCAACCAGCCGCAATACAGCGTCTTTCTCAAAGCCTTCAGCCGCGATAAAATCTGTCAGAACAGGCTTGCCCTCGGTCAGCGTCCCCGTCTTGTCAAACGCCACAATCCTGACCTCGGCCAGCCGCTGCAAAGCGTCGCCCTTGCGAAACAACACGCCCAGCTCGGCCGCGCGCCCCGAGCCAACCATGATAGACGTCGGCGTCGCCAGCCCCATCGCACAGGGGCAGGCTATGATCAGCACAGACACCCCCGCCACCAAAGCCTCGCTCAGCCCCGGCCCGAAGGCGAGCCACACCGCAACTGTCAACAAAGCCAGCGCCATAACGGCGGGCACAAACCACATGGTCACACGGTCAACCAGCGCCTGAATGGGCAGTTTCGCGGCCTGCGCGTCTTGCACTGTGCGCACGATGCCTGCCAGCACGGTGTCATGCCCGACAGCGTCTGCGCGCACCTCCAAAGTGCCCGCGCCGTTGACTGTTCCGCCGACAACACTGTCGCCGATGCCCTTGCTCACAGGCAAAGGCTCGCCCGTCAGCATCGCCTCGTCCACATGGCTCGCACCGCGCGTGACGACGCCGTCAACCGCGATCCGCGCACCGGGCTTGAAGCGCAGCACATCGCCCACGCCGACCTGCGCAAGCGCAACCTCGGCAAAGCCCTCGCCACGCAGCACCTCAACGCTCGCAGGCGTCAGCGAAACGAGCTTGGCAATCGCCTCACCCGTGCGGCCTTTGGCGCGCGCCTCCAAGTAGCGGCCCGCGAGGATCAGCACGACAATCACAGCCGCCGCCTCAAAGTAAACCGCCCGCGCAGAGGCTGGCAAAAGCGTTGGCAGAAAAGTCGCGATCACCGAGTAGATATAGGCCGACAAAGTGCCAACGGCGACAAGGCTGTTCATATCCGGCGCGCGCTTCACGAGCGCTGGCAAGCCGAGCGTGTAAAACCGCCGCCCCGGCCCCGCGAGCACCAATGTCGTCAGCACAAACTGGAGTATCCAGCTTTGTTGCATGCCAACCGTGGCCATAACCCAATGATGAAAGGGGGCGAACAAATGCCCGCCCATCTCCAAGACAAACACAGGCAAAGCCAGCATGGCGGCCAGCAACAATTCGCGCTTCAACCCGCGCGCCTCAACTGCCTGCCGCTCAACTGGGCTGAGCGTGTCGTCGCCCACAGCCGCCGCCGCATATCCTGCGCCAGACACGGCCTTCACAATGTCTTCCGACGCCAAAGCGCCTTCGTAATACTGCACGCTGAGGCCTTGTGTGGCGTAGTTAACGCTCGCGCCTTTCACCCCGCTCAAAGCCGCAACAGCCGCCTCGACACGGCCCACGCACGACGCACAGCTCATGCCCTCAACGGCAAAATCAGCCCGCACCACGCGTGCAGGGTAGCCCGCCTCAGACAGCCGCGTGACGACATCAGCCAAAGCCGCGCCGTCAAAGCTGGCCTCTCGCGTGGCCAAGTTCACGCTCACGTCACGCGCGCCGCTGGCCGCAATTGCAGCCTCCGCGCGACGCACACAGCCCGCACAGCTCAGCCCTTCTAGCGATAGTCTCATCATGCTCATCCTGTGGTTCTGACCTTCGATAAGCCTTCCAGCTAGGGGAAGGTCAAGGCCGCAACAGGCGACTATTTCAAAAAAGGGGTTTATCTCGCCAAAAGCGGCGCTATAACTTTGCCTATGAACACCGAGACTCGCACAAAGGCTATCGCAATAGCCCCCGCACAAAGCAACGCGCCGCTGGCCGTGCTCTGCGGTTTCGCGCTCTCCGCTCTCCTACTCCTTAGCTGCCTCTGAGCGTGCCTGTTTGGCGCGACCGCTCAGAGGGTTCATCGCGCCGCACACTCAAAACACGCACAAGAAAACGCTAAGGACAGCCACAATGCACAGCATTAACCTCGCCGAAAAACTGGCGCTCTTCTCGTCCCATTGGGATCCGAAAGTGATCGCCAATTATAATGACAACGACATCATGGTGGTGAAGTTCAAGGGCGAGTTCCCCTTTCACCTGCACGAAGATACCGACGACTTCTTCCTCGTGCTTGAGGGCGAAATGTTGATGGACTACGGGGTGCAAGAGCCTGTTATCGTGCGCGCTGGCGAAGTTCACATCGTCCCAAAAGGCGTCACACACCGCCCCCGCGCCGCTGAGGAAGTAAAAGTCCTGCTGATCGAGCCTACGGGCGAGCCAAACTCTGGCAGTGCCGACCGTGCACCTGCCCCCAAAGACCACATTTGAAAGTAACCGACATGACCCAAGCAACAGACAAATCCCGCGTCTTGATCTTTGATACAACCCTGCGTGACGGCGAGCAGTCGCCGGGCGCCACGATGACACATGACGAAAAACTCGAGATCGCCGAAATGCTCGACGACATGGGCGTAGACATCATCGAGGCTGGTTTTCCCATCGCTTCGGAAGGTGACTTTAACGCCGTCAGCGAGATCGCCAAGCGCAGCAAAAACGCGGTGATCTGCGGCCTCGCGCGCGCCAACTTCAAAGACATCGACCGCAGCTTTGAAGCCGTCAAACACGCCGCCCAGCCGCGTATTCACACGTTTATCGGCACCAGCGAGCTGCACCGCGCCATTCCCAACCTCACGATGGATGAGATGGCCGACAAGATCCACGAAACCGTGACACACGCGCGCAACCTTACCGACAATGTGCAATGGTCGCCGATGGATGCAACCCGCACAGAGTGGGACTATCTCTGCCGCGTGATCGAAATAGCCATCAAAGCGGGCGCCACCACGATCAACATCCCCGACACGGTAGGCTACACCGCGCCGATGGAGTCAGCTGACCTCATCAAACGGCTGATCGCCACAGTGCCGGGCGCCGACGACATTATCTTCGCAACCCACTGCCACAACGACTTGGGCATGGCGACAGCCAATAGCCTTGCCGCCGTCGCGGGCGGTGCGCGGCAGGTCGAATGCACGATCAACGGGCTGGGCGAGCGCGCCGGAAACACCGCGCTTGAAGAAGTCGTGATGGCTCTCAAAACCCGCCACGACATCATGCCGTGGCACACCGGCATCGACACCACCAAGATCATGAATATCTCACGCCGTGTCGCAACGGTGTCAGGCTTCGCGGTGCAGTTTAACAAGGCCATCGTCGGCAAAAACGCTTTCGCCCACGAGAGCGGCATTCACCAAGACGGCATGCTCAAGAACCGCGAAAACTTCGAGATCATGCTGCCCGAAGACGTGGGCCTCGCGGGCACGTCCCTGCCACTGGGCAAACACTCGGGCCGCGCTGCCTTGCGCGACAAGCTCGAGCACTTGGGCTTTGAGTTGGGCGACAACCAGCTCAAAGACGTCTTCGTACGCTTCAAGGACTTGGCCGACCGCAAGAAAGAGGTGTTTGACGACGACATCCTCGCGCTGATGCGTGTGGGGGCTGATGCGGAAAGCGCCCGCCTCAAGCTTGTTACACTGCGGGTCGCCTGCGGCACGGGCGGCCCTGCCGAGGCAACCTTGGTGATGGACATCGACGGAGCAGAAAAGACCGCGATTGAGAAAGGCGACGGGCCAGTTGACGCCTCGTTCAAAGCGATCCGCAAGCTGCACCCCAACACAGCGCGCCTGCAACTATACCAAGTGAGCGCCGTGACAGAAGGCACTGATGCGCAAGCGACTGTCTCGGTGCGCCTTGAGGAAGACGGCAACATCGCCACAGGCGAGTCTGCGGACACCGACACAGTGGTGGCCTCGGCCAAAGCCTACATCCACGCTCTGAACCGCCTGCTCACCCGCCGCGGCAAGACGGGTGAAGACGAGAAAGAGATCAGCTATACTGATCACTGATCACACGCGCCAAACAAACCAATCAGAGAGAGCGCAGCCAAACCGCGCTCTCTTTTTCGCCGCACCATCCAAACACCAGCTTGCTTTTCCTTTTGCAAAAATACTCAAATTCACCGCCAGCCTCCCGCACAAACGGCCCCCCGCGGCTCCCAGTTTCACACCTAAGTGATTGGCTATTTGCCACCAGTGCCCTCATCAGACTACCATAGGCCCAGCCATATCTCGCCAGCTTGGATTTTAGAGGGGATTCTGACCATGCTCACACGCCGCCACTTCATCGCCACAGGGGCTGCGCTCTTTTCAGCGCCGATTGCCACAACTCTACACGCCGCGCCCACGTCGCCGCCCTCGATGTGGGACAAGTGGGATGCCCAGATAACCCCCGCCGAATACGTGCCCGAAACATCCAACCCTTGGGGCTTTCACGCGCGCTTTTTGCCACAGATGGTCAAGGCAAACGACGGCCTCACAGTCGGCGATATCCACGTTGATGCGGTGGCGCGCTATGTCTATCACATCCGTGAAGGCGGCAAGGCCATGCGCTATGGCGTTGCCATCGCCAAGGGCAACCTCTACGAGCCGGGCACTTACACTATTAAGGTCAAGAAAAAGTGGCCGACATGGACACCTACGCCAGCCATGATCGAGCGCGAGCCGCATAAGTATAAACAATACGAAGACGGTATGAACGCAGGCCCCAAAAACCCGCTCGGCTCGCGCGCGCTCTACTTGTTTGACGGCAACCGCGATACTTTCCTGCGCATCCACGGCTCGCCCAGCCCCCGCTCTATTGGCGGGCGTGCAAGCTCGGGCTGTGTGCGCATGGTCATGGCCCATATCAACGGGCTTTATGACCACGTCGCCGCCGGCTCAACCGCACATTTGCACCCCGCAGAACGTCGGGTCAGCGCCTAGGCGCAAGCCCCCTCCTCCCGCGGCTACGCACGGGTGCTTTGAGCCCTCTTTACCGATTTTCTGCAATGCAGCTAATGTCTGCTATCGTCACGCAGTTAAAAACCTTCAACAACTATCAAGGTTTTGAACAGGGTTTTTGGCAGCGTAAATTTAGGTGATTTGAGGCTGTGCCAAAAAGGAGCGTTTGTGGAGTTTTTAGGCAGGCCGTTGTGTGTGACGAACTCCATTTCGGAAATTGGGGCCGATAGCGTAGCGCCGCTTTAAGAGCCATGTTTGGATCACGAACCAAACATATAGGAGGCTCACATGAGCAACATCATTCACTCGATTCACTGTTTCTGCCCATGGCCGTTCCCATGGCCATGGGTAGGGCCGTACCTCTTGTAATTGACAAGAATCGAGGAGCGCGGCTTCCGCGCTCCTCGCCTGGAACACTCGGTAACGAAAGGAGTTTTGCAATGTTTTGGCAATTTACCGTTTTCCGTCTTGTGATGCTGTATTCTGTCGCAGCTCACTAAGCAGTTTGCGCCGCCACGAAGGATTCACACCATGCTCAGCGTCTACTTCATCCTAACCAACCTTGGAAAAATCTTACTATAACCGAAAGGAGGTTTCACATGCTTACAATGATTATCGGCGGAGTGCTCATGGCTCTGTTCACATACTAAATTATCAAAGATGAAGGCTGCTTTGGCGGCCTTCATCGACATTTATGCAACTTACGAACCCCGGTTCGTAGCGCTACTCACCTTTAGGCATTAAGTTAGAAGTGTAGCAATTAATGAGGTCTGTCATGCGACATGAGCCCAAAGATGAATTCACTATTGGAGATCCTGCTCTCAAGCTTGCGGCATGGCGGTCCCAAGCCTTTTGGGGAACTACGGTTTGGTTCCATGAGGCGCTACTAGACAAAAAGCTAAAGCTAAAGCATTTCTATATTCTGGCTGCTTTGACGGATCGGGAGGCCAAAATCGTTGCTGGTGTTGATATTGATCCAATGACGAGCAGCCGTTTGACAGATCAAATTCGGAAGCAATTTGCCAATGAATATGAAGGTGAACTCGAGGTTGGAACCCGGATGGCCGAGAAGGAAAAAAAGTTTCTTGATGAGGAAGGTCTGATCTACTTCGACAGTGCTGCTACTCAAGGCAAAAAGCTCGGTTGGCGTGTGACTGACAAGGCGCTGACTATGATAAATGATATTTCAGACGGCCTTGGAAATCTGGCTACTACTCAGGCAAAAGAACTACAGGATCTAATTCCCGAGAGAGGTGTTGTGATGACAGAAGAAGATGGTTTCTATAATCGTATCAGGTCCTTCTTCAAGAAGGCGAAATTGGCTATAGCAATCCCTGCTATTGTGTTGGCATCAATGGTTGCAACGGCAGATGTTGCTGAAGCAGGCCCACGTGGCTTTGCAGACGAAACTCTGACGTCACCAATGATGCTCTTGTAGCTTTTCTAAAGTTGTAGATGGGCTGTGGTAAAGCTTTGGGATTAAACCTTTTGGTGTTTCTCTCGCGAAAAACACTACTTGCTGTATTTGCGTGGCCCTTCCAAAAACGACCGTTTGTTGAACGGTTCGCCGAAGCCGACTTTGGCACACATTGAACAAAGGTCGGCTTCGTCCCGCAAACCAGTCATCACATGCCTTAGCATGGGCGACGGTTTTGCGGTGTAAATCGCTCAATGCCCTTGGGGCCACAGGCTAAGCGGCAGGTTTGCTACAGATCCGGTTGCCGTTGGCTGTGCGCAGCGGCAGGAATGTCGTCTCAACGGGGCCTACGTGCATGTATTCATAGCACCCATCCGCCGGATTAATGCGGATCGCGTTCAAGTTCTGGTTCGGGCCTGCGACTGCCAAAACCGCCTCTGGAACATTCGCGATCAGCTGGCTGTTGGGGGGGCCGTCAAGGCCCTCAAACGGCTCGCAAGCAGCAAGAGACAGCGCGGCCAGTGCCGAAAGCCATAGTGTTTGGTGTTTCATGTCGCTCTCCTGATGCAAATAACGCCCGTTCTGAGCAAACCTGAGCGATTCTGCTCCGAGATGCCAGCGCAATTCCGCCAAAGCGCAACAACTGCGCAACAACTGCGCCACAACTTGGCGTGAAGCCCGCGCCAAACAGGGCGGCCAAACAGGGCCTTTCGGCGCATTTATTCTCAAAACCCGCTACACAGCCCGCGATTGCTTCACTTGCCTCTTTCGTCAATCGCGCAGCAGGCCTATATAGCGCTCAACATCACACATTCCGCACGGGCTTCAGGCTCGTTTGACACCAGCCTCGCAGGATCACAAAGCTCTATGTCAATTTTTGATAAACTCCCCGGTCTCTTCGCGTCCGACATGGCGATCGACCTCGGAACAGCCAACACGCTTGTTTACGTCAAGGGCAAAGGCGTCGTGCTAAACGAGCCGTCTGTTGTGGCTTATCATATCAAAGATGGTGTCAAAAAAGTGCTCGCCGTGGGCGAAGATGCCAAGCTCATGCTTGGCCGTACCCCCGGCACGATCGAGGCCATCCGCCCGATGCGCGAAGGTGTGATCGCCGACTTTGACGTGGCTGAAGAGATGATCAAACACTTCATCCGCAAGGTTCACAAACGCTCGACGTTTTCAAAGCCCAAGGTCATCGTCTGTGTGCCTCATGGCGCGACGCCGGTTGAAAAACGGGCCATTCGCCAATCTGTTTTGGGGGCTGGTGCGCGCCGTGCTGGCCTTATCGCCGAGCCGATTGCTGCCGCCATTGGCGCGGGCATGCCGATCACCGACCCGACAGGCAACATGGTTGTCGACATCGGCGGCGGCACCACCGAGGTTGCGGTGCTGTCACTTGGTGACATTGTTTATGCGCGCTCTGTGCGCGTCGGTGGTGACCGGATGGATGAAGCCATCATCAGCTATCTGCGCCGCCAGCAAAACCTGCTTGTCGGCGAGAGCACAGCCGAGCGGATCAAAACCAGCATCGGCACAGCGCGTATGCCCGATGACGGCCGCGGAACCTCGATCAAGGTGCGTGGCCGCGACCTGCTGACAGGTGTGCCCAAAGAAACCGAGATCAGCCAAGCCCAGATCGCCGAAGCACTCGCCGAACCTGTCCAGCAAATCTGCGAAGCGGTGATGACAGCGCTCGAAACCACCCCGCCTGACTTGGCGGCTGATATCGTTGATCGCGGCGTCATGCTGACAGGCGGCGGCGCGCTCTTGGGCGACCTTGACCTCGCCCTGCGTGAGCAAACCGGCCTCGCGGTGTCTATCGCCGACGAAAGCCTCAACTGCGTGGCGCTCGGCACCGGCAAGGCGCTCGAGTTTGAACAGCAGCTCATCCACGTGATTGACTACGACAGCTAAAGCGCCGACCTTACGCTTAAGGAGACGCAAACTTTGGCACACGAACCGCTCAGATCAGACGAATTCTCCGGCCCGCTCAAGCGGCTGGTCGTGGTCGTTTTGGTGTTGCTGCTGATCGGCGTGTTTATCCTTTGGCGGATCGACAGCCCTCGCGTTGAACGTTTTCGCACCGCCGTGATCGACAAGGTTGTGCCGAACTTCAGCTGGGCCATGGCGCCTGTAACGGGCGCGGCTAATGTGGTTAGTGACTTTCAGAGCTACCAGAAAATTTACGCGCAAAACCAAGAGCTTCGCCGCGAGTTACAACAGATGAAAAGCTGGCGCGAGGCCGCGTTGCAGCTCGAGCAAGAGAACGCTCGCTTGCTTGATCTCAACAACGTGCGCCTTGATCCGCGCCTCACCTACATCACGGGTGTGGTGCTGGCTGACAGTGGTTCGCCTTACCGCCAGTCCGTGCTGCTCAACGTCGGCGCGCGCGACGGCATCCTTGACGGCTGGGCCGCGATGGACGGCATTGGCCTTGTTGGCCGCGTGTCAGGTGTCGGCGAGCGCACCAGCCGTGTGCTCATGCTTACCGATGTTGCCTCCCGCGTGCCTGTCTCTATCCAGCCATCTGGCCAGCGCGGGCTGATCGTCGGCGACAACACCCTCGCCCCGCCGATTGATTTCATCGAAAACAATGATCTTGTCCGCCCCGGTGACCGCGTTGTCACCAACGGCGATGGGGATGTCTTCCCAGCCGACATTCTTATTGGCCACATCGCCATTGCGCCGGGCGGGCGGATGCGCGTGCGCCTCGCCGCCGACTACGAGCGCCTGGAGTTTTTGCGCGTGCTGCGCAACTACGGCAGCGAGCGGATCAGTGATCCGGGCCGCCTTGTGCTGCCTGCCGAGCCCGTCAACGCCCCCGAGACCGAAGCAAGCGCCAATGAGTGAGAACTCCCTCAGCAGGCTCTGGTTTATGCGCGCCGTCTTTGTGGGCCTCAGCCTGATGCTGATCTTCGCCCATGTGCTGCCACTTCAAACCGCGCCCACCCGTTGGGCCGCGCCCGACTTGGTGCTTGCTGGGGCTTTTGGCTGGGGCCTTCGCCGCCCTGACTATGTGCCGGCAGCCCTATTTGTGCTCGTGGTTCTGTTCGCCGATCTGATGCTGGCCCGTGCCCCCGGACTGTACACAGCCCTCGCCCTGCTTTCGCTGGAGGGGCTCAAAGCGCGCGCCAGCCGTGTGCGTGACATGCCCTTCTCTGTCGAGTGGTTTGCAGCGGCAGTCGCCATCGCCAGCACGATCCTGCTTTATCGGATCATATTGGCCATGTTTCTCGTCGAAACACTCGAGCTGAAACTGGCGCTCATACAAATTACTCTCACGATCTTGTGCTACCCTGTTGTTATCGCCACATCTTGGTTATTCTTCGGGTTAAAGAAGCCTTCACTGGGCGAGGTCAACGCGCTTGGCCAGAGACTGTAGTGCTTCTGTAGTGCGGATTTGTAAACAAGGCTAACCATGCGCAAAAGTGCCAGCGAAAAGACCCAGAGCCAAGCGCTCGTGACCCGCCGTAGCTTGCTGGTGGGCGGGCTACAGGTTGGCCTCGTGGGCGCACTTGGTGCGCGTATGCATTACCTACAGGTGCAAGAATCAGATCAGTTCCGCTTTCTCGCCGAGGAGAACCGCGTCAAGATCAGCCTGATCCCGCCCGCGCGGGGCGAGATATTTGACAGAACTGGGCGTATTCTCGCCGAGAACGTGCCGACCTATCGCGTCACGCTCACCCGCGAAGACACTGGCGATGTTGACGAGACCATCGCCAGCCTTGGCCGCATCATCGAGCTTGATCCAGAGTATCTGGCCGAAGCGCTTGAGCAGATCAAAAAGCGTCGCGGTGATGTGCCTGTGACTGTCGCTGACAAGATCAGTTGGGAGGCTCTGGCGCGTGTCGCTGCCAACGCCCCTGCTCTCCCCGGCATCGAGCCACAAGTCGCGCTGTCGCGGCGCTATACTTTGGGTGCAGATTTCACCCATGTGGTCGGCTACGTCGGGCCTGTGTCTGACTACGATCTGGGCCGCATCGAAAACCCCGACCCGCTGTTGCACCTGCCACGCTTCCAGATCGGCAAGACAGGCCTTGAGGCCCGTCAGGAAGACGATCTGCGCGGCAAAGCCGGAACCCAGCGCGTTGAAGTCAACGCCCGTGGGCGAGAGGTCCGCGAGCTTGGCCGCGTCGAGGGCAAGCAAGGCAGTGACGTGCAGCTGACGATTGACCACAACCTGCAAAACTACGTGCAGGCCCGCCTCGGCGACGAAAGCGCCGCCGCTGTTGTGATCGACTGCCAAACAGGCGACTTGCTGGCCATTGGCTCGGCTCCGACGTTTGATCCAAACCTCTTCGTCAACGGCATTTCTGTCGCCGACTACAAGCTGCTGCTGGAAGATGACCACCGCCCGCTGGTTGCCAAATCAGTGCAAGGCACCTACCCGCCCGGCTCAACCTTCAAGATGGTCACAGCGCTGGCGGCGCTTGAAGCGGGCGTTGTCACGGCGGAAGACACTTTTAGCTGCAAAGGCTATCTCGAAGTCAGCTCGCAAAAGTTCCATTGCTGGAAACATTCGGGCCACGGCAACGTCAGCCTCGTGCGCAGCTTGCGCGAAAGCTGCGATGTCTACTACTACGAGTTGGCGCTGAAAACCGGCATTAAAAACATCTCGGCCATGGCCCGCCGGCTTGGCCTTGGGGCGCGCCACGACATCCCGATGAGCGCCGTCGCGCAGGGGCTCGCCCCCACGAAGGACTGGAAAAAGCGTGTCAAAAAGGAAGACTGGGTGCTGGGCGACAGCGTCAATGCTTCGATCGGTCAGGGCTTTGTTCTGGCCTCGCCCTTGCAGCTTGCCGTCATGACTGCGCGCCTCGCGACGGGCCGTGCTGTTGAGCCACGCCTTGTCAAAACCATTGATGGCGTCGAGCAGCCAAGCGGCGCGGGAGCCCCTCTAGGGCTCAACGAAAATCACCTGCGTCAGATCAGGCGCGGCATGTTTGAAGTCGTCAACCACAGCCGTGGCACGGGGCGCAAAAGCCGGATCATGTCAAAGGCCAGCCAGATGGCGGGCAAGACGGGCACCAGCCAGGTTATCTCGCGGCGCGTCAAGGCTTCCGAGGTGCCATGGGAGCAGCGCGACCACGCGCTCTTCGTTGACTTCGCGCCCTATGATAACCCGCGCATCGCTGTGGCTGTCGTTGTCGAACACGGCGGTGGCGGCTCAACTGCCGCAGCCCCCGTGGCCCGCGACATCACCCTGCAAGCGCTCTACGGCGACGATCCGCCGCTGTCGGAATATCCGTCGCGCGACCGCGGCCGCATCCGCGCACAGCAAAAGAAGTTACGCGCTTTGCGCCCGGCGCCCAGCAGCGGATCGGATGATCGCGCATGAGTTATCTTGAGTATAACGTTAAGTTCGTTCCTACTGGGCCACGCAAATTTCTCTACATCAACTGGCCTCTGGCCCTGCTGCTGATCGCGGTCGCAAGCGTTGGCTTTCTGATGCTCTACTCGGTTGCCAGCGGCGACACCTCGCGCTGGGCCGAGCCGCAAATGAAGCGCTTTGGTGTCGGCTTTCTGATGATGATCGGCGTTGCGATGGTGCCGATCTATTTCTGGCGCAATGTCTCGCCCGTGGCCTATGGCGTTTCGTTGCTGTTGCTTGTGGCGGTTGAGTTTTTCGGCGACGTCGGCATGGGCGCGCAACGCTGGATCAACCTTGGTTTTATGCGCCTGCAACCCTCGGAGCTTATGAAAATAACGCTGGTGATGCTGCTCGCCGCTTACTACGACTGGCTGCCGCTGAAGAAAATATCGCACCCTCTCTGGGTCGCTATTCCCGTTGCGCTGATCTTGCTGCCAACAGCCCTCGTGCTGCGCCAGCCCGATCTGGGCACTTCGATCTTGCTGGTCACAGGCGGCGGTGCTCTCATGTTTATGGCCGGTGTCCACTGGGCCTATTTTGCCGCCGTAATCGCCTCGGGCGTCGGCCTTATCACGGCCGTCTTTGAAACCCGCGGCACCGACTGGCAGCTTTTGAACAACTACCAATACAAGCGCATCGACACCTTCCTTGACCCCGCCGCAGACCCGCTCGGCGCGGGCTATCACATCACCCAATCCAAGATCGCCCTCGGCTCGGGCGGCTGGACAGGGCGAGGCTTTATGCAAGGCACCCAAAGCCGCCTCAACTTTTTGCCCGAAAAGCACACCGACTTTATCTTTACCACACTCTCCGAAGAGTTCGGCTTCGTCGGCGCTATCGGCCTGCTGGTGCTCTATGGCCTGATCATCATGTTCTGCGTCAGCTCGGCCCTGAGCAACGCCAACCGCTACGGACAGCTGCTCACCCTCGGCATCTCGATGACGTTCTTCCTGTTCTTTTCAGTCAACATGGCCATGGTCATGGGCCTCATCCCCGTCGTCGGCGTGCCCCTACCGCTGGTCTCCTACGGCGGCTCGGCGATGCTTGTTCTGATGATAGCCTTCGGCCTTTTGCAAAGCGCCCACGTCCACAAACCGCGATAACCACAAAAACCAAGGTGAAAAACATGCCCCTCAACGCCCTCTTCGCCGCCAACCCGAAACGCTGGCCCGAGTATGAGCCCGAGCTCAACCGCGCCTTTGCCGAGGCGGGCCTTGATGTGTACCTTAGCCAAGACATTGCGCCTGAGCAGGTTGACTATATCGTCTACGCCCCCGGCTCCTCTGTGCAAGACTTCACGCCGTTCAGTCGCCTTAAGGCGGTGCTCAACTTGGCGGCTGGCGTCGAAACCATAACAGGTAACCAAACCCTTAAAGTGCCGTTCGCACGTCTGGTTGACACCGGCCTCACGCAAGGCATGGTCGAGTGGGTCACAGGCCACACCCTGCGCCACCATCTCGGCATGGATGCGCAGATCATCAACCCGACGCAGGCTTGGGCCCCCGCCTACCCGCCGCTCTCGCGTGATCGCGCAGTAACAGTGCTCGGCCTTGGCACGTTGGGGCTGGCCTGTGCCGAGGCTTTGGCAGCCCTCGGCTTTAACGTGGCGGGGTGGTCGCGCTCTCCAAAGCAGCACGACAAGATCACTTGCTACTCAGGTGACGAGGGCCTCAAACAGGCGCTGGCCCACGGCCAAATCTGCGTGCTGCTGTTGCCCTCAACACCAGGAACAGCCAACACCCTCAACGCCGAAACTTTGGCGCTCATGCCGCGTGGTAGCTTTGTCATCAACCCGGGTCGCGGCCCGCTGATCGACGACACCGCACTGCTCGCCGCGCTTGAAAGCGGGCACATTGCCCACGCCACGCTCGACGTTTTCCGCCAAGAGCCTCTGCCGCAAGACAGCCCCTACTGGGCGCACCCGAACGTCACAGTCACGCCGCACCTCGCGTCAGAAACCCGCGCTGATACCTCATCAGAAGTCGTCGCTGAAAACATCCGCCGCTGCGAGGCCGGTGAGCCTCTGCTCCATCTGGTTGATCGTAAAGCCGGATATTGATCCGGCGACAGCCTTGTCGCCCGAAGGCGGACAGGGAGGGTGGGTGGGTCCGCCTGAGGGCGACAATCCTACACCACAGGCTCAAGCAACAACCGCCCGCTTCACCATATTCCAGTATATCGTTTCGACTTCGGCAAGGCTCAGCCGCCCGCCCGCGCGATACCACGTGTTCACCCCCGTCAGCATCGCGATCACAGCCAGCGTCGCGATCTTGGCGTCGTCCACAGAAAACGCGCCGCTCTCAAGCCCGCGCTGCAAAATGCCTTCCAGCTCGTTCTCATAGCGCCGCCGCAAGGATTCAACCTGCGTAAAGTTCTCCGCATTAAGCGAGCGCAGCTCCATATAGGCAATGAACACCTCGTCAGGCCGGGCCACGTGAAAGCCGATGTGAAAGCGCACAAAGCCTTCAAGCGCCGCCAACGGCTCCAGCTGCTTTGACGCCTCCGCCTCACGGGCTGTCAGCAAGTCGTCCATATGGCCGCGCAGCAGCTCGTAAAGCAGCGACTGCTTGTCAGGCGTGTAGTTATACAAAGCGCCCGCCTGCACGCCGACATCTTTCGCAATCTGGCGCATCGACACAGCCGCATAGCCATCTTGCGCGAACAGCCTTAGCGCCGCCGCACGAATGCGCGGTCCGGTGATGTCAGAATGTGAGCCTTGGGTGCGTGCCATGAGCAAGATTTAACTGAACAAACGTTCAAATCAAAGCCAAACCTTGCACCTTTTCGCCCGCTGAGGCATCAGAAGGGATCAGACCAAGGCAGGCACATGCGTTCAACACGGCTCATCTTTGCATTTCTCGCGCTCAGCCTTTCCGGTTGCGCGACATTCCCCGAGCTTGATGCGACTCTGAGTGAAGAGGCCAAGGAGGCCGATTACCCGCGCCTGATGCCGATTGGCGAGCTGACAGCCGCTGCCCCCGCAGCGCGCATAACCGAGCAAACTGCCAGCAGGCTGAATGGCCGCGTCTCGGCCCTGCGCGCCCGCGCCGCCCGTCTGCGCGGCTCGGTTGTCGACAGCGCCACCAAACGGCGGATGCAGGCTGGTGTGACAGCCCCATCTGAGGGCTAGCGCACGCTGCCATAAGTTGATTTCGCTTAACACTCACGGCCCAAACGTATGTACGCGTTATGCACACGTAGCTGCATACGTTGCTGCACACCGTAGGCACGCTCAAAAAACGCAGTTTTAGCCGCATTAACCCTCCCGTACGTTGCTCAACACAACATGCTGCGTTGCAGGCGCTTGCTGCCACTGCTAAACCGCTCTCAACAGATTTACACGAGCAGGAGACAGCGGATGACCACCCCATTGCGCATCGGAATCGCAGGCCTTGGCACCGTTGGTGTCGGGGTTGTCAAAATCATCCGCCAGAAGGCCAACTTGCTCGCCGCGCGCACCGGACGTTCGGTCCAGATCGTCGCTGTTTCGGCCCGCTCCAAAGCCAAAGATCGCGGCGTCTCGCTTGAGGGATACGCTTGGGAAGACGACCCCGTGAAGCTCGCCATGCGCGACGACATCGACGTGTTTGTCGAGCTTATGGGCGGCTCTGACGGGCCTGCCAAAGCCGCAACAGAAGCCGCGATTGCGAGCGGCAAAGACGTGGTCACAGCCAACAAAGCGCTGCTTGCGCATCACGGCCAAGCCCTTGCGGAAGCCGCTGAAAACGCTGGCAAAATTATTCGCTTTGAGGCAGCCGTTGCGGGCGGCATTCCGGTCATCAAGTCGCTCACCGAGGGGCTTGCGGGCAATGAGGTCACCCGCGTCATGGGGGTGATGAATGGCACGTGCAACTATATCCTCACCCGCATGCAAAGCGCGGGCCTAAGCTATGACGAAGTCTTTGAAGAGGCCAACCAGCTTGGCTATCTTGAGGCCGATCCGAACCTTGATGTTGGCGGCATCGACGCGGGCCACAAGCTGGCGCTCTTGGCCTCCATCGCCTATGGCACGCAGGTTGATTTTGACGGTGTCGAGCTGCAAGGCATTGGCGCAATCACGATTGAGGACATCCACTCTGCTGCCGATATGGGCTATCGCATCAAGCTGCTCGGCGTGGCACAGATGACGGGCCGTGGCCTTGAGCAACGCATGACGCCTTGCCTTGTTCCCGAGACAAGTCCGCTCGGCCAACTCGAAGGCGGCACCAACATGGTGGTGCTCGAAGGCGACGCTGTTGAACAAATCGTCCTACGCGGCCCCGGCGCTGGCGAAGGCCCGACAGCCTCTGCCGTGATGGGTGATGTACTTGATATCGCTCGCGGAATTCGCCCCTACACCTTTGGCCAACCGGCCGCTGGATTGGCCAAATCCAAGCCCGCGAAAAGCTCTGCTCCCGCGCCTTACTACTTGCGGTTTGGCCTGCAAGACAAGCCCGGTGCACTGGCCAAAATCGCCACCGCCTTGGGCGAGGCTGGCATCTCGATCAACCGTATGCGCCAATATGGCCACGCCGACACTTCGGCCCCCGTCTTGATCGTCACCCACAAGACGGCTCAGAGCAATCTGACAACCGCCATTGAAGCGATGAAATCACTCGACGTCCTCACAGGCGAGCCTGTTGCTCTGCGCATCGAAGACCTCTGATTGCGCCTGCCGCCTAATTGGGCCAAGCTGCTGTAGAAACCTAATAAAAGCAGGCGAATATGTCTTTTCTCGGCGTCACACAATCGCTCACATCCCGCGCATGGGTCGGCCCTGGTGTCGAGCTTGAGCGCGCCGCAGAGGCCATGGCGCAGGCCACTGACTTGCCGCGCGCTTTGTCACAGGTTTTGGCTCGCCGTGGCGTGGCGCCTGCGGAGACCCAAGCCTTTCTCACCCCGCAACTACGCGACCTGTTGCCAGACCCACGCTCGCTGAAAGACATGGAAGTCGCCTCAACGCGGCTCGTCGCGGCGCTGGACGCGCGCGAGCGCATCGCCATTTTTGCTGACTATGACGTTGACGGCGGCACATCTGCGGCGCTCTTACTCGACTGGTTGCGCCAACAAGGCCACGACGCAACGCTCTATGTGCCCGACCGCATCGACGAAGGCTATGGCCCCAATGCTCCGGCCATCGAGATGTTGGCCAGCAGCCATGATCTGATCATCTGCGTGGACTGCGGCACCCTGAGCCATGAGGCCCTCGCCGTTGCAAAGGGCACTGATGTGCTGGTGCTTGACCACCACTTGGGCGGCGAAACCCTACCTCCAGTTCTGGCCGTGGTGAACCCCAACAGACAGGATGAAAGTGGCGACTTGGCGCATCTTTGCGCAGCGGCGGTTGTCTTCCTTACGCTGGTTGACGCAGGCCGCATACTGCGGGAGAAGAATCGCCAAGCCCCTGATCTTATTGGTATGTTAGACTTGGTCGCGCTTGGCACTGTCGCCGATGTTGCGCCGCTCATTGGCGTCAACCGCGCCTTTGTTATGCAAGGCCTCAAGGTGATGGCGCGACGGGCGCGTGCTGGCATCGTGGCCTTGGCTGACGTGTCGCGCATGGACACGGCCCCCAAGCCTTACCACCTCGGGTTTACACTCGGCCCGCGCATCAACGCTGGCGGGCGGATCGGCAAAGCCGACCTTGGCGCACGCCTGCTCTCCTGCACCGATATGCACGAAGCCCGCAGCATTGCCGAGCGGCTTGATGAGCTCAATTCAGAGCGCCGCACGATCGAAGAAGAGGTGCGCGGAGCCGCTCTCGCCCAAGCCGAAGAACGCGGGCTTGATGCACCTCTCGTTTGGGCCGCAGGCGAAGGCTGGCACGCTGGCGTTGTCGGCATCGTTGCGTCGCGCTTGAAGGAAAACACTGGCCGCCCTGCTGTTGTCATTGGCTTTGATGGGGATGAGGGCAAAGGCTCGGGCCGCTCTGTTTCCGGGATCGACCTTGGCGCTAGTATCCAGAAACTCGGCCTTGAGGGGCTGATCGAAAAAGGCGGCGGCCACAAGATGGCAGCGGGCCTGTCGCTCAGCCGTGCACAGCTTGAACCCGCCATGGCGCGGCTGTCAGAACTGCTTGATAAACAAGGCGCTGGCGCGCTTGGACCATCTGACTTGCGCCTTGACGGCGCGCTCATGCCCGGCGCTGCAACGGAAGAACTTATCACCCAGCTTGAGGCTGCTGGCCCCTACGGTGCATCTGCCCCCGGCCCGCGCTTTGCCTTTCCCGACATGGCGATTCACTTTGCAAAGAAAGTCGGCGAGAGCCACCTGCGCCTGAGCTTCTCAGACGGAACTGGGCCACGTATCAACGGCATCTGCTTTGGCGCCTACGACGGCCCGCTTGGCCCAGCGCTTGAGAATCATGGCGGCGCACGCTTTCACCTTGCCGGACGCTTGGAGCTAAACACATGGCAAGGCCGCACTTCTGTGCAGCTTCGATTGGACGATGCAGCCCCGGCAAGCACGTGAGCGCTATAAAAAACTGGATGTCGGAAAAAAGTTGAAAGCCGCCGCACATTTCCTATTGCGCGCCGCCCGCGCATTGCCTAAATAGCGCCTCACGGTGGGTATGTCCCGTTCGTCTATCGGTTAGGACGTCAGGTTTTCAACCTGAAAAGAGGGGTTCGATTCCCCTACGGGATGCCACCGTATCTCCCCCCCTCCAGAACAGATGCCAGTTCACGAAGGCGTTGCCCCCTTGGCAAACCGCGTCCATGCGCTCACACTACGCATCTGGCAAATTTGCTCGGAGGACTGACATGAAGTATACCAAATCAGACAGCGCCATTGCGCAGCTCACCGACGAACAGAAGTTCGTAACGCAGGAAAGTGGCACAGAACGGCCATTCACTGGCGAGTATAACAGCCATACTGAGGCTGGCATCTATGTTGACATCGTCTCAGGCGAGCCGCTGTTTGCCTCATCCGACAAGTTTGATGCAGGCTGCGGCTGGCCGAGCTTTACCAAGCCGATCCAAGAGGCCTATGTAAGCGAGTTGCGCGATGACAGCCACGCAATGGTCCGTACCGAAGTGCGCTCAACCCATGGTGACAGTCACCTTGGCCACGTTTTCCCTGATGGGCCGCAAGAGCATGGTGGGCTTCGCTATTGCATCAACTCTGCCAGCCTGCGCTTCATCGCCCGCGAGGAGATGGACAGCGAAGGCTATGGCGACTATCTGAACCAAGTGGAGGACATCTGATGAGCGAGACAGCAACACTAGCGGGCGGCTGCTTCTGGGGCATGCAAGACCTCATCCGCAAGCGCCCGGGCGTTGAAAGCACGCGCGTTGGCTATACGGGCGGTGACGTTGCAAACGCGACATACCGCGACCATGGCACCCATGCGGAAGGCATTGAAGTTGTGTTTGATCCGAGCAAGACAAGCTACCGCGCGTTGCTTGAGTTTTTCTTTCAGATCCACGACCCCAGCACAGTTAACCAACAGGGTAATGATCGCGGCATGTCCTACCGCTCCGCTATCTACTATGCCTCCGAGGCGCAGAAGGCCGTGGCTGAAGACACGATAGCTGACGTCAACGCCTCAGGCATCTGGCCCGGCCGTGTTGCCACCGAGCTTGAGCCTGTGAGCGACTTCTGGGAAGCGGAACCCGAGCATCAGGATTATTTGGAAAGAATTCCAAATGGTTACACCTGTCACTTCCCGCGCGCAGACTGGGTTCTACCCAAGCGTGACGCCGCAGAGTAAGTGATGCTGTTTGAGTTTGACAACAGCTATGCGCGCGAGCTTGAAGGCTTCTACGTGCCGATGGAGGGGGCGAAGGCGCCCTCCCCATCAATGCTCTCTTTCAACGGCAAACTCGCGGTTGAACTTGGGCTAGATGCGGCCCTGCTAGACAGCCCTGAAGGCGCGCGGATATTTTCCGGCAGTGAGGTGCCGCTCGGCGCTCACCCCCTCGCTATGGCCTATGCGGGCCACCAGTTTGGCGGCTTCTCACCACAACTCGGCGACGGGCGCGCGCTTTTGCTGGGCGAACTGATTGACACCAATGGACAGCGCCGCGACCTGCATCTCAAGGGCTCTGGCCGAACGCCATTCTCGCGCGGTGGAGACGGCAAGGCTGTTGTCGGACCCGTATTGCGCGAATATCTCATCGGTGAAGCCATGCATGCACTTGGCGTGCCGACAACACGCGCGCTTGCGGCCGTTGCGACGGGCGAAGATGTGATGCGCGAAGGCCCCCAGCCTGGCGCTGTTCTGGCCCGCATTGCCAGTTCGCACCTGCGCGTTGGCACGTTCCAGTTCTTCGCGGCGCGCGGCGAGACAGATAAAGTTAAACAGCTGGCGGACTATGCGATTGCCCGCCACTACCCTGAGCTCGCTAGCACTAGCGCGCCATACCTTGGCCTCTTGCGCGCCGTCATGGCAGCACAAGCCAAGCTCATCGCCAAATGGATGGGGCTTGGCTTTGTGCACGGTGTCATGAACACCGACAACATGACAATTTCCGGCGAAACGATCGACTATGGGCCCTGCGCGTTTATCGACGCCCACAACCCGAAAGCTGTCTTCTCTTCTATCGACCAGTTCGGGCGGTACGCCTATATGAGCCAACCCGCTATAGCCAACTGGAACCTCGCGCGGCTGGCCGAGTGTTTACTTGGCTTGATCAACGAGGATGAGGACGAGGCCCTGCGCATCGCAACAAACACGCTTGCCGAGTTCATGCCAACTTATGAGGCCGAGTGGCTTGCCGTTATGCGTGCAAAACTGGGTTTGTCCACATCCGATACTGGCGACAAAGCCTTGATCGAAAAACTGCTTTCAGCGATGTTCACAGGCCGCGCAGACTTCACCCAAACTTTCCGGTCTCTGGCAACCGGCGGCGATGCACGTGCGTTGTTCACAGCTGAACCTGAAGGTTTTGACAACTGGCAAGCCGCATATGAGAAGCGGCTGTTTTCAGAGCCACTTTCAGCCCAGGAGCGATCTGCAAAAATGGTTGTGGGTAATCCTGTGTATATCCCTAGAAACCACTTGGTTGAAGAGGCCCTTAGCGCCGCAGCCGAAGGTGACATGGTGCCGTTTAGAACGCTCCTGAACGTACTTGAAAACCCGTTTAAAGCCCGCACCGGATATGAGCGCTATGCAGCTCCAGCTCCGGCAGATTTCGGACCATACCGCACCTTCTGTGGCACCTGAGTTTCAGTAGGTTACGTTCAGAAAAATCAAGCTTTTTAGGCATATCCCCAAGCTGCATCCACAAGTTTTCCATTTGCCACAAGGCTCGCCACGTTTTCAAGCGTCTGGCGCTAGAAACCTGTCCTCGCCCAGTGCTGGAATGTTCTCTCGCAACCGCGCCAAAGCAGACCGCAACTTTAGCGATGCTTTCAAAGGCGCAAGCTCTCTTAATCCAATAGATGCACAAATAGCCTCAACACCCTGAATTTTATATATATTTTAAAACATCTCAAGCAAGTGACATCCTCCATATGCAGCCATGCCCACGTGGTCTTCCTGATTGGCTGAGGTTTGCGTGCCGTCTGTCACGCGGGGTTGGCGAGGTGTTTACTTTCACTCATCTGCGCTGCCGTTTTGATTTGCGCGATCATACGGCTTGCCAGTTTGCCAAAGCCTGTGTTCACCCCATAAACTGGACGCTGCCCGAGCCGCCGCCGCAACCTGAGCTGCGGCGGCTTCAACCCCTGCTCTCATCTCGCCGCTGATAGTGACAGGCAGATTTTCACGCCAGATTTACTTTAACGAAAGCAAGCTCACTTGTCCGGGTATCAGTTCCATTGCGCGTATCTCCGAGTTGCGGCTTTACATCGCTATTATGCGCCTACATATTTTTGCCAAGTCAGATACTTCCCGCACAGCGCAAACGCATTTATCATTTGCAGAAGCAACCCAAAGGAAACCCCGCGTGACACATCCGCTTATAAGCCCCGAGCAGATCGAAGAGTTTCAACGTGACGGCGTGACAGTGGTGCGCGGCCTGTTCCGCGACCATGTCGACGCCCTGCGCAAAGGGGTTGAGGCAAACATGACAAAGCCGGGCCCATTTGCCTCTGAAAACAAAAAAGAGGGTCAGACAGGCCGCTTCTTTGATGATTACTGCAACTGGCAACGCATCCCTGAGTTTGCTGAGGTGATCAACTCTTCGCCCGCCACTAGAGTTGCCGCCGAACTTATGCACTCGCAAACCGTGCAAGTGTTTCACGACCATGTCCTTGTCAAAGAGCCAGGCACTTCGATGCCAACACCTTGGCACACTGACGGACCCTACTATTTTGTCGAGGGGCAACAAACTGTTAGCTTCTGGGCGCCGCTTGACCCAGTCAAAGACGCAAGTTTGCGCTGCGTCGCTGGCTCGCACAGATGGGAAAAACCAGTCTTGCCAACACGTTGGGTCAGCGAAGAGAGCTTCTTTGCCGATGAAGCCTCCTACATGCCTGTGCCCGATCCAGAGGCAGAAGGCATGGAAATTCGCGAGTGGGAGATGGAGCCGGGCGACGCTGTCGCTTTCAACTTCTCGGTGCTGCACGGTGCGCGCGGCAACACCTCAGACGCCCGCCGGCGAGCCTTTAGCCTGCGCCTTGTGGGCGACGATGCGCGCTATGTGCAGCGCCCAGGCCCAACGTCTCCGCCCTTCCCCGGCCACGACATGCAGCCTGGCCAGAAGCTGCGAGAAGACTGGTTCCCGACCATCTATAATCGCTCATCCAAAGACTGAACCGCTGGTATATTGCTCAAATTGGTTTAAACTTAACCTTAAGAGCAGATAATCTGCCATGAGCGTAACAAAACGGGCATAAAGCTATGACCCTACAGAGCCCCAAACAACTGCCTATCTCGCTGAAAGGCGCGCGCAAAACTGACGTGCGCAGCCAATTTGCAGCGCTTTGTTTTCGCATTCGCCGCGACAAACCAGAGGTGCTCCTGATCACCTCACGAGGCTCGCGGCGCTGGATCATCCCGAAGGGCTGGCCAATGCACGGCAAAACACCGGGGGAAAGCGCGCTACAAGAAGCCTGGGAAGAAGCCGGTGTTAAGGGCCGCGCTATTGAACGCTGCATCGGGATTTACTCCTATAACAAGGTAGTTGACGGCAATAAGGGCCTGCCCTGCGTTGCTATGGTTTACCCGATCAAAGTGAAGTCACTGGAAGATAAGTTTCCCGAAAGGGGCCAGAGGCGGCGCAAGTGGCTTAGCCCAAGAAAGGCCGCAGCCAGGGTTGCGGAGCCTGAGCTCAAGCAGATCATCAAGACGTTTGATCCTAAGCTTCTCAAACACTAAGCACCTTGCATTCACACCACTTGCGGTTATCTATTTGGGCAAGTTCAGTCAGGTTGAGGCGCATGATCCAATTCTCGCTCAAATGCACAGAAGGCCATACTTTTGACAGCTGGTTCCAGTCGTCAGCGGCGTTTGAAACGCTGCTTGAAACTGGCATGGTGACATGTGCGATCTGTGGCAGCCCCAAAGTTGTAAAGTCGCTCATGGCGCCACGTGTTAACACAGCCCGCGCCAAACCCGAGAAGCCGCTCACAGCCCCGGCCAACCCTGCCGAACAAAAGCTCGCGGAGATGCGCCGCGAAGTTGAGCAAAACTCGGAGTACGTCGGAATGAAATTTGCCGACCAAGCGCGCGCTATGCATGACGGCGACACGCCAAACCGCGCAATCTACGGCGAGGCCAAGCCAGCCGAGGCCAAGAAACTCATCGAGGACGGCGTGCCTGTCCTGCCCCTCCCCTTTATGCCCGGACGGAAAGTAAATTGAGACATGTAGTTGTCACAGGTGCCAACCGCGGCATCGGCGCCCAACTTGCAGCCGACTATGCTGCAGCAGGCAGCACAGTCACAGGCACGGCTCGCAACACTGCAGGCCTAGCTCAACTCGAAGTCACCGATAAAGCCAGCCAGCAGGCCTTTGCTGCCACCCTGAGCACGCCAATTGATTTACTCATCTGCAACGCAGGTATCTACCCCGACAAAGGCCAAGCTCTGGAAGATGGCTACCCGCCCGAAATGTGGGCCGAAGCCTTTGCAACCAACGTGACCGGCGTTTTCCTAACCGTGCAGGCTCTTTTGCCGCTTATCAAACAGGTCAAGGCACCGAAGATTGCGATCATTTCCAGCCAAATGGCCAGTCACACCCGTGCGCCAGGTGGCAGCTATATCTATCGCAGCTCTAAGGCAGCGGTGCTTAATCTTGCGCGCAATCTGTCGGTTGATCTCAAGTCAAACGGCATTGCCGTGGGTGCCTATCACCCAGGCTGGGTGCGCACCGATATGGGCGGCGCATCGGGCGACATCGGGGTTGCCGAGTCTGCCCAAGGGCTCAAGGCCGAGTTCGACGCGCTAAGCCTCGCCACCACTGGTTGCTTCCGAACATGGGATGGACGCGACCACGCGTATTAGGTTGATCGTTTTCTTGCAAAGAAAACGGACCGGAAAATACAAATTTTCCGGACACCCGCGACACCATAGCTCTCTTGCTCTTGAGCTCATTCCACTCTAAACCGCGCCGAACGCAATCAAGAGGCCCAACATGCCCGTTCTGGTGATGAAATTCGGCGGCACCTCTGTCGCCAACCTTGACCGCATCCGCCGCGCTGCCAAGCGCGTGGGCGTTGAAGTGGCCAAAGGCTATGACGTGATCGTCATCGTCTCGGCCATGTCAGGCAAGACAAACGAACTCGTCGGCTGGGTAAACGAGACCTCCCCGCTCTATGACGCGCGCGAGTATGACGCCATCGTCAGCTCGGGTGAGAACGTCACAGCGGGCCTCATGGCGCTCACCCTGCAAGAGATGGACGTGCCTGCACGCAGCTGGCAGGGCTGGCAAGTTCCCGTCAAAACCACCTCGGCGCATGCCTCTGCTCGCATCGAAGATATCCCGCCTGAAAACATCAACGCGAAGTTTTCTGAGGGCATGCGCGTCGCTGTTGTTGCAGGCTTTCAGGGGGTCTCCGACGAAGGTCGTATCACCACGTTGGGTCGTGGTGGTTCAGACACAACTGCCGTCGCCTTCGCCGCTGCTTTTAAAGCCGACCGCTGCGACATCTACACCGACGTTGACGGCGTCTACACGACCGACCCGCGCATCTCCGACAAAGCGCGCAAGCTCGACAAGATCGCCTTTGAAGAAATGCTCGAGCTGGCCAGCTTGGGCGCGAAAGTGCTGCAAACCCGCTCTGTTGAGCTGGCCATGCGCTATAAAGTTAAGCTCAGGGTGCTGAGTTCATTTGAAGAACAATCCGACGATGCTGGCACGCTCGTTTGTGATGAGGAGGAAGTCATGGAAAACCGCCCCGTATCAGGCATCGCCTATTCCCGCGATGAAGCCAAAATGACGCTTGTCTCGGTGGCTGATCGCCCCGGCATCGCCGCTGCCATTTTTGGCCCGCTCTCAGAGGCTGGCGTCAACGTCGACATGATCATCCAGAACATCGCCGAAGATGGCCGCACAGACATGACCTTCTCTTGCCCCGTTGATCAGGTCTCTCGCGCAGAGAAAGCCATGGAAGACGCCAAGACATCCGGCGAGATCAACTATCACGACCTGATCGCTGACACTGATGTTGCAAAAATTTCGGCTGTCGGCATTGGTATGCGCTCACAATCTGGCGTGGCGGCGACAATGTTCAAAACGCTCTCAGACGAAGG
>JADGEJ010000066.1 GCA_016744435.1 Lentibacter sp.
CCCGAACCAGTGCCCAAATCAAGCAGCGTCATGAACGGCTCACTGAGGGCAGCCCGCACCAGTTCCTCGGTTTCGGGGCGTGGATCAAGTACATCCGCTGTGACAATAAACCTGTCTTCAAAAAAGTCGCGATAACCCAAGATATGCGAGACTGGCTCACCGCCCACGCGCCGCTCAAGGCTTGCTTCATATCGCTCGGCGAAAGCTTCGGCAAAGTCTTGCGGCTCAAGCATCGTCAACCTTGAGGGCTCAACTTTGGCGGCATGAGCCAGCAACCGGCGCGCATCAGAAGCACCAACCAGCGCCCCCCCCTGAGCAAGCAAGCCTGCCAACGTGGGCTGGCTCACCCTTCCATCTCCGCAAGGAGCTTGGATTGATGGTCCGCAACCAGCGCATCAATCGTCTCGTCCAAGTCGCCCTGCATCACGGCATCAAGCTTGTAAAGCGTGAGGCCAATGCGATGGTCAGTCATCCGGCCTTGCGGAAAGTTGTATGTCCTGATGCGCTCGCTACGGTCGCCCGACCCGACCTGTTCGGCACGGTTGGCAGAGCGCTCGTCATGAACCTTCTGACGTTCGGCATCAAACAGCCGCGTCTTGAGCACTTGCATCGCAATCTCGCGGTTGCGGTGCTGTGATTTCTCCGACGACACAACAACGATCCCCGACGGGATATGCGTGATGCGCACCGCCGAATCTGTCGTGTTCACGTGCTGCCCGCCCGAGCCAGAGGCACGCATGGTGTCGATGCGAATGTCATTCGCGTTGATCTGGATATCAACGTCTTCGGCCTCTGGCAGCACAGCGACAGTGGCCGCAGATGTGTGGATGCGCCCGCCTGATTCCGTCTCCGGCACCCGCTGCACACGGTGCACACCACTTTCAAACTTGAGCCTCGCAAACACGTTCAAGCCCGCCACGCGCACAACCGCTTCCTTGATGCCACCAAGCTCCGAGGTGCTCTCTTCCAGCACCTCAAACTTCCAGCCGCGCGCCTCGGAATAGCGCTGATACATGCGCAGCAAGTCACCCGCAAACAAGGCCGCCTCGTCGCCGCCAGTACCGGGGCGTATTTCGATCATAGCGGGCCGCCCGTCTGCAGCGTCTTTTGGCAAAAGTGACAGCTGAAGCGCCTCTTCGGCTTGCGGCAAACGCGCGCGCAACTCAGGCAGCTCTTCCTGCGCCAACTCCTTCATCTCAGGGTCAGCCAGCATGGCCTCGGCTGCTTCGATCTCGCTTAAAAGCCTTCGGTAAGCTTCAACTTGCTCCACAACGGGCCGCAAATCGGAATATTCCTTGGCAAGTGTGGCAATATCCACATCGCCCCCTTCAGCCATAGAAGCCTCAAGGAACTGGAAACGCTGGACGATCTGATCAAGACGGAGTGAAGGAACCATGCGCTTTGATGTGGTTCATTCGGCGGCATTGGTCAAGCCGCGAGTTCGTGCTATACTTGGCCCATGATGCAGAAAATTCTCTTCACGGCGCTTCTGGCAAGCGCGCTCACAAGCCCTGCTTTGGCCGACCAGAACTTCAACGGTGTCACCGTTGACTGCTACTGCACAGACAAATCAGGCAGCCGCGTAGAGCTTGGCGAGCAAATCTGCCTGCAAGTCGATGGTAAGATGTTCATGGCCCAGTGCCAGATGTCGCTCAACGTGCCGATGTGGCGCAAACTCTCCGATGGCTGCATGAGCTCAGAGCTGCGCCAGCCAGCGCTCCAGTCGTTTGCCATTCACTCCCAGGTCTGACTGGCCAAAGCGTAGCCGCCCGTAGACATGCAGGTTGCTGCCCTCTTGCCACGCCGTTGTGTAATCGGGAAAGCCCCACAGCTTTGAGCGCGTCACATAGGTGATCATGCCCTCGCCGGCACTGCCCGCCAAGACCTGCGTGCGTGGCTCGGCGCGCGCCACCACGTCGAGCTGCGCCAACCCGCCCGCCTGCACACGAAGCGCGCCGCCCTTAAAGTCGCGGCTCTCAGCGCCCTCACGTACAACATGCCAACGCGCTACATCGCTCGGAGCCAGCCTTACATAAGCCGCAAACCCCAGTATGATAACTGCCAAAATCCAAAAGAACATGCTCACCCTCACTGCTTTTTCTTCGCACAAATACTCAAATCAGCCTTTGCCAAGCTTGCGCCACCCAAGAAGGCAAATAATCTCCATCGCCACATGCGCCCCAGCTATCGCGGTTGCCCCTGAAGGGTCAAATGGTGGGGAGACTTCCACAATATCCCCTCCAACAATGTTGACCCCAGCCAAGTCCCGAAGGATAATCGACGCCTGCCCAGAGCTTAACCCGCCCCAAACGGGCGTGCCTGTGCCGGGCGCAAAGCCCGGATCAAGCCCGTCGATGTCAAAACTCAGATAAACAGGCCTATCGCCAACAATCTCGCGCGCCTTCTTGGCGACAGCGACAGGCCCGGTTTCGTGCACTTCGCGCGCATCAATAATATTCACACCAAGCGTGTCGTCATTATGCGTACGAATGCCGATCTGAACAGATGTCTTGGGGTCAACGATCCCCGACTTCACAGCCTTGTAAAACATCGTGCCATGGTCAACGCGGCTCATGTCGTCATCGGCCCAAGTGTCGGTGTGCGCATCAAACTGGATCAGCGACAGAGGCCCGTATTTCTCGGCATAGGCCCGCAGAATCGGAAAGCTCACATAGTGATCGCCGCCCAGCGCCACGCTGGCCGAGCCGCTTTCCAAAATCGTGCGGATATGTTCAGTCAGAGCATCCGGAAAAGCCGGAATATTGGCGTAGTCAAACGCCAGATCGCCGTAGTCGACGATGCTCAACTCATCCAGCGGGTTATAGCCCCAGCCGTAAGGCGCATCGGGGCTCTGTAAGGCACTCGCCTCGCGAATGGCGCGCGGGCCAAGCCTCGTGCCGGGCCTGTTGGTCACGGCCTGATCAAACGGGATGCCCGTCACGGCCACGTCAACACCTGTCAGGTCTTTCGTATAACGACGGCGCAAGAACGACAGCGCGCCGCCAAAGGTGTTCTCAAAGCTCACGCCACGGTCAGAGGTGCGCGTGAAGGCTTCGTCAACGAAAGTTTTGCTGTCTTCTAATGC
>JADGEJ010000021.1 GCA_016744435.1 Lentibacter sp.
TGCTGAAGGAATAGTGGTTCTATTTCAAGGCATTGGAAAGACGGCAGGCGAAATATCTGCCAAATCCGAAGGACGCCAAATCCGCATCATCTCAGCGGCCTGTCGCGCTTGGGAATAGAACCACTATGCCCGGCGCGCACCAACCCCCTGATATTTCGCGGATTTGACGCCAGAGATGCAGGATTAATGGGTCCTGACCCTAGATACTGGCTTTGTGAAACACCGCTTTGACTGCAAAAAAAACGCCCAATTCGAAAGCTCCAACCACGAAAGAGCTACGCTGGTTCCAGCCCGATAGCCCCGCCTAACCCATCATGAATAGTATCCGTAAATTAGGTTGTGTGGCTGGTAGGGGACGTATTGATTATCTGGAAGTTCCTGTAGAGCGATATCATCAAGAGTCAGATCTTGACCGCCGATGATTATGGCAACAACCTGATTTTCGACGGACAACTCTGATCCTGTCCCGTCTTCCAGAGGCCTGATGGAAACGTCACTAGCCTCAACACGAGTTCCGGGGGTGCCCCTGACAAGGATTGTGTCCTCTCCAGCAGTGAAATCTGTGATGATTGTAGGGGCTAACCCCTCGGGGTCACCAGAAACGACATCATCATGTTCATCAAATACACCGCTATCGTTGCTTAGGACAAACAAGTCTTCGCCTTCGCCGCCTGTTATGTCATTGCCGTTATGAGAAAAGATTACGTCATCACCGTGGCCGCCATCAATGGTATCTCTCCCCAGCTCAACACGCGTATAGGTAGAGGTTTCGTCGCCATCAGAATATGTCCCGACACTTCCGCCATCGCCCCAAATGGTATCATCACCCTCACCACCATTCACGATGTCGCTGTCGCTGCTGCCGCCGTAGCCCGCAATCACGTCACCAGCGCTGCTTCCGGTGATGATATCGTCACCATAAGTGCCTATGACTCTTGTGCCAAAGCCATTTTCACTGTCACCAATGGTGTATTCTGACGGTGCACCGTCAGTGTCTTCAAGCCTAACGGTGAGGGTGATATCGCCCAACGTGAAGGGGGTATCACCCGACAGTTGGATAACCAACTCGTCCCCGTAAAACAGATCGCGGCCTTGGCCGCCTTCCCGCTCAACAAGAGAGAATTCGGCGCCACCGCCGTTAACGACACCCAGCTCAATAAACAGCGTATCTTCTGAAGGATCAAAATCAGTGATTTCACTGACCAGCCTGTTAGACATGCTTTCCTGTACAAAAAAACTATCCGCCCCAGTACCGCCTGTAACCGTGCTGCCATCGCCAAAGCGGACGAAATCGTCGCCTGCGCCTGCATCTATAAATTCGGAGAAAATACCATCGTCGCGGTCATCCCGTCCCGAGAAGCTAATTGTGTCATCGCCATCGCCGCCATAGATGGTGTCAGTTCCCGCGCCACCTGACAGGGAATCATTTCCCGCGCCGCCTTCGATGCTGTCATTGCCCACCATCCCGTTCAGACGGTCGTCACCCGTGCCCCCAATCAGCGTATCGTTGCCATCTCGACCCCAGATCATATCATCCCCCGATCCGCCATTAGCACTGTCGTCGCCGTCATGCGTATCGAGATAGTCATCGCCCTCTCCACCAAAGACTGTATCATCCCCGTCAACGTACCCATCGCGGTAATCATCAGTCAAATACCCGCCCTCGCTGACCGTATCGTTGCCTGCACCTGCATCGACGAAATCGCCGCCTTGGCCCCCCGTCAACGAGTCATCACCCTCTCCACCAATGATCGTGTCAGCGCCGTTCAGGCCGTCAATAATATCATTGCCGCCCGTACCTTCGATCCTGTCGGCCTCATCAGTACCTCTGATGTCATCATCAGGATTGACTTCAGAGGAAGGCGTATCCTCGACATCAGTCGCCCCAAAACCAACCATTCCAATAGACATTACCCCAGCAAACAGAAGCAGCAGAAATTCCATGGCGCGAATCCTTTAGTGGTAAAACGTATGGAAATAATTGGATATTCGTAGCAGCTCGACCAATTTCGCACAAATTTTACGTGTATTCATGCGCCTGAACAGATTGTCATTGAACGTAAAATAAGTGCCGCCGATCCAGATAGAAGTTCGGAGCGCACATACCCACCTTCCCCCGCACGGCGAGATGCCTTGAAGCACGTGACAGTTATCTGAGGCTGTGAAACGTCAGATGATTTTGACCTTTGCGTCAAGAACTGACCCAACTTCGAAAAATGGAGAAAGCTGCCGTTGGTGCAAAATGCAGCGAACTCACCGAAAGAGCCCTTTTTACCGCTTTTCTGCAATGCGGCTAATGTTTGCTACCATGTGTAGGCCAAAATCCTTCAACAACTGCTTGAGTTTTGAACGGGTTTTTTGGCAGCCGAAAATAGGTTGATTTTCTATTGTCCCAAAAAGGAGAATTTTGGGAATCGTTAGCGAAGGTTATCGCCCCAACCGTGTTGAACCGGATGGGGCCCTTGTTTGCATGATCGAGCCTTTCTTACAAAGGCCGCGAACAGACCTCAGAAATCAAATACGATCTCTGTTTCCTTCTCGGTATATGCCCAAAGATGAGAACCAGTTTTTTCATCTTTAGCGTAAGGTGCTACAAACGATGGGGCTGGATATCCATTGACTTCGCCTTCGCCGTCCGGCCCGACATACGCAAATTTTTCAACGGCCTCGGTTGCGGCAAATAGCGTCGAAAATGCGCCTTGATTTGCATCCATATAGTCTACGGTTTCGATCATTTCGGGTTTATCCGTGCGCAACAGCTCGGTCTTGCTGACCCCCGGATGACACGCGGTTGAAATGACATGCGATCCGCTTGCATCGATTTTGCGTTGTAATTCGAACGAGAAGATTAGGTCGGCGACCTTGCTTTGCCCATATTCACGAAATTTATCGAATGGTTTTTCGAGCTTGAGGTTAGAAAAATCGATTTTTCCATTTCGATGCGCCATGCTGCTAAGCGTCACGACGCGCCCGTGCGCAGATTTGTTCAAGACTGGAAATAATAGGGCCGTCAAAACATAGTGACCGATGAAATTCACACCAAACTGAGCCTCAAAACCATCGGCTGTCTTGCTCGGAGGTGGGAACATGACGCCAGCATTATTGATTAACACATCAAGGGGTTTGCCGCTTTGCACAAAGGTTTCGGCGAAGGATTGGATTGCGGCGATACTATTGAGATCTATCACGGCAGTATCCAACGAAGCCGATGGCACCAATGCTGAAATTCGCGCGCAGGCCTCTGATAGTTTTTCCTCGTTGCGCCCAGCAAGGATGACGGTCGCTGATTTTTTAGCAAGCTCAAGCGCAGTCTCATAGCCAAGGCCCGTGTTGGCGCCCGTAATCAAAAAGGTTTTACCTGATTGATCTTTAATCTGCTCTGGTGTCCAGTTCATAACGTTATCCAATCAAAGGCCAAAGGTGGTTTTTGCGTGATACGTGTCCATGTACTCCTTCATGCGAGCGATTTTCCCACCCTCAATCGTGAACAAGAAGTGGTAGCTATTGTCGTATAGTGTACCAAACGCGGTCGTCGCTTTCATATTCGCTTCTGCGGCAACCTTATCGCCTTCTTCGATCATACCCGTCACAGAAAACTCTGCGCCATTTGGGAACAAATCCGCGCCGCCGCCGAAAAAGCCGAGGAAGTAATCCTTGTCGTGTTCGCCTGCGGTTTGCAGATACTCAGGTGCCCCCGCGATCCACCAGCTAAACTCATCGGTGATCATATTGGTCAACTTGGCGACATCGGAAGTCCGCATGGCTTCGATGAATTCTGCAACTGTTTCTTTATGTGTCATGTCGTTTCCTAACGCGTGTCTGTTGTGTTAGGAGTTGCCTATAACGCTTTACCAATGCAAGTAGGCACACATATAGTTCTTAGGAACACAAAGGTAAGTAAAGCGTAAAACAAGGGGCAGAAGCTTAGAGAAATGCGCGAAAAATCGGTAGAAGAATACATGAACTGTCCTTTTCACTTGGCCATGAGCATGCTCGAAGGAAAATGGAAGTTCGCGATTCTTTACGTTTTGTCTGCTCAAGGCACGTTGAGATTCAAAGAGCTCGAGCGTGCCATCCCCGAAATATCCACACGCATGTTGACCAAGGATCTAAAACATCTTGAGGAAAAGGGTATTGTCCACAGGAAAGCATACGCGACGATCCCGCCGAAGGTTGAATACACATTAACTGAAATTGGCCACAGCATAGCTCCTGTCATCGCCAGCATTACGAAATGGGGCGAAGCCTACATCGAGGACTGCAAAGCAAGCCAAACTTGATCGCGACGTAGTTGTTTTTGCGCGCTTCAAGAAACGCTGGTTTGCTGAGCGTTCACCGAAGCAGCCCTTGGCGCAGCCGCAGCGAAAGCTCACTACGTCCGCGACTTGATCCTTGGCGTAGCCATCGGTGAAGGTCCGTTTTGGGTCAGAAATGCTTGACTTTTCGGTCAGTATTGCGTGACGCGGCACGTTGATAAGATTCAGAAAACCCGCTGCATCGAGTCAAAGATGGGCGACGTTCGACAGAGGCCACCTTCACGACACTTGCGGCGTATGCAAAGGGTTAAGTCATTCGCAGTCTACCGCACGTTGCTGTAAGGTTTGCCCACGCCGCGCTGCAGTGCGAAAACTGTGCATACGCGTTATGCACAGATAGCTGCATACATTGCTGCATACTGTAGGCACTTGCGAGCCACGCGCAGTTTTCTGCATTTACACCGGTTACAATTTGGTTGAGTTCGCAGTCATTTTTATCGTTTCTGAGCTTTATGGCGTCATATTCGTAATAAAAGTACAAAAAACACCAGCCAGATTTCCATTTATTCACGATTTGGCAGTTGACGGCCCTTTCGAGCGGGCCTAGTGTCCTCGCGAACGCAGCATAGAGGGCTTCCGGCATGACCGAGCTAGTGGTGATTGTAAGAAAATGGCGCATGGGCCGGTAACGGCACCCTAAAGGTAACCCCATGCGCCCCCGAAGATCGGGGGCTTTTTTATGTGCGAATACAATGTGTTGAAATGGAGTTTGGAAATATGACACGGCAGATGACTGGCGCAAAAATGATCATAGAGTGCCTCAAGGATCAAGGTGTAGACACGATCTTCGGCTACCCCGGTGGGGCCGTCCTGCCGATCTATGACGAAGTCTTCCAGCAAAACGCCATCCGCCACGTCCTCGTACGCCACGAACAAGGCGCCGTCCACGCCGCCGAGGGCTACGCGCGCTCAACAGGCAAGCCGGGTGTTGTTCTGGTAACCTCAGGCCCTGGCGCAACCAACGCCGTTACCGGCTTGACGGACGCGCTGCTCGACAGCATCCCAATCGTTGTTCTCACAGGACAGGTTCCTACATTCATGATCGGGAATGATGCCTTCCAAGAAGCGGATACTGTCGGTATTACAAGGCCTTGCACAAAACACAACTGGCTCGTGCGCGAGACAGAAACGCTCTCAGCGACCATCCATGAGGCCTTCCACGTAGCCACAACGGGCCGCCCTGGACCTGTACTTATCGACATCCCGAAAGATGTGCAGTTCGCCTCAGCCGCCTACACCCCGAAGCAGAAAACCAAGGTGAGCCACTACAAGCCTCAATTGAAAGGCGACATGGCTTCTATTGAAGAACTGGTTGATGCAATGGAGACTGCCAAAAAACCCGTGTTCTACACAGGCGGCGGCGTGATCAACTCCGGCCCAGCGGCCAGTCAGCTACTGCGAGAGTTGGTGGAAGCTACTGATTTCCCAATAACATCCACGCTGATGGGCCTTGGCGCCTACCCCGGAACAGGCAAAAACTGGATGGGGATGCTGGGCATGCACGGGCTCTATGAGGCGAATATGGCCATGCATGACTGTGACCTGATGATCAATATCGGTGCCCGCTTTGATGACCGGATCACGGGACTCGTTGATGCATTCAGCCCCAAATCAACAAAGGCGCATGTTGATATTGATCCGTCATCAATCAACAAAGTGATCCATGTGGATATCCCCATTGTCGGCGATGTCGGCCATGTCCTTGAAGACATATTAAAAGTCTGGAAAGCTCGAGGCCGCAAAGTGAACCGCGAAGGCTTGAAGGCATGGTGGAACCAGATAAACGAATGGCGCGCAGTGAATTGTTTGGGCTACGAGCAAAAGGGGCAAGTTATTCGGCCGCAACATGCCCTATCGCGGCTTGAGGCTCTCACCAAAGATCACGACCGATATGTTTGCACCGAAGTTGGCCAACACCAAATGTGGGCCGCGCAGTACCTTACGTTCAATGATCCGAACCGCTGGATGACCTCCGGTGGACTTGGCACAATGGGTTATGGTTTCCCAGCATCTATTGGCGTGCAAATGGCGCATCCTGATAGCCTAGTGATCAACGTTGCTGGTGAGGCCAGCTGGCTGATGAACATGCAAGAAATGGGAACTGCCATGCAGTTTGGACTGCCCGTTAAGCAGTTTATCCTAAACAATGAGCGGCTTGGGATGGTCCGGCAATGGCAGGAGTTGCTGCACGGTGAACGTTATTCACAATCGTGGTCAGAAGCATTGCCTGACTTTGTGAAACTGGCGGAAGCCTTTGGCGCAAAAGGGATCAAGGTTGATCATGCAGATGATCTAGATGAAGCCATCAAAGAGATGATCGCCTATGATGGCCCAGTCATTGTTGATTGTATGGTAACAAAGCACGAAAACTGTTTCCCGATGATCCCGTCAGGCGCTCCTCACAACCAAATGCTGATGAGCGATGCCAACACTCAAGATGCAATCGGTGATACAGGCGCCGTGCTCGTTTGAGCGCGCCCTCCTCACGACGAAAGGACTTTTACTATGTCTCCGCTAAAGATCAAAAAAGGCTCTAACAAGCACTCAGCTTATAACTTGCGCCCAAATTTCAGTGACCAACAAGAAACCCACACATTGGCAGTTGTTGTCGACAATGAAGCCGGCGTTCTGGCGCGTGTGATTGGGTTATTTGCAGGCCGTGGCTATAATATCGACAGCCTTACAGTTGCCGAAATTGACCACGAAGGCCGCCGCTCACGGATCACAATCGTGACAACTGGCACACCACAAGTGATTGAACAAATCAAAGCGCAGCTCGGGCGCATTGTTCCTGTGCATCAAGTGCATGACCTGACTGTAGAAGGGCCTGCTGTTGAACGAGAACTTTCCCTTTTCAAAGTCGAAGGTACCGGAGACAAACGTGTTGAAGCCATGCGCCTCGCTGATATCTTCCGAGCCAACGTTGTTGACAGCACTCTTGAGAGTTTTGTTTTCGAGATCACGGGAACCCCCGAAAAGATCGATGCCTTTGCAGACCTAATGCGCCCGTTGGGTTTGTCGGAAGTGGCCCGCACTGGCGTGGCTGCTTTGTCGCGCGGCGTCGCCTAGGCTTAGAGCGCAGAAAGAGGCGCATACAAAACAAAGGCCCCTTTTAAGGGGCCTTTTTGGTGCAATATCAACTTACCTCATGCCGTGCAGGACAGCTTGAAGGGCAACACGTTCGCATGCTCGTCGCAATCAACTGCATCTTGCTGCTCAGCTGCAGGTTTTTGTTGTGTATTGCTCATGGCTTCACGCAGTCTGTCTGCGAGCGCTGGCGCATGGCATTCAGAAACGAGTTCTGGGTTTCTAGCCAACCTCATCGGTTCACCTTCTGTCACCTGAAAGTGGACAAGATCTCCCGCGTCTAGCGACGGGCCATCAAAAGCTGAGGTTGAGCCCCCCCCATAATACGCCAAATCACCATGATCCTCACACCAGATCACAGCCTTTTTGTCGCTCGTATCGCTCCAAAGCACTACACCGTACATTTCATTCCCCAAACGCAAAGAAAAGCGCGTCTTAACTACATGTTAAATTTTAGAATTATTCTCATAAAGTGAAACCATTGAAAGAGTGTCCAGCTTTACAAATATGTGACTCTAAATCAACAAATTGATGCCAACTAGCGTCAAAAAAGACGCATAAAGGCGTCATTTTTGTCCGAATTATGGTTACTTTCCCCATTAAACCCGCATAAGATTATAATGAGTCACCTAGCCAGCCTATGAGTTGATGAGCGTGATGGAAAAAAACGGACTGAGAAACGAAAATGGTGCCACCCGAAACTGATGTTGTTGACCCGGTTGTTTTACGGAGCGTCTTTGGGGCGAACCTTCGCAAACTTGCTGGCCGATATCCTTCGGTGGCGGGGTTGTGTCGGGAATTGGGAATCAACCGAACCCAGTTTAACCGCTATCTCTCTGCCGAAAGTTTCCCACGTCCGGACGTTCTCCACAGAATTTGCACCTTCTTCAAAGTCGATGCACGCATCTTGCTTGAGCCGGTTGACGGGCTTATCTCCCAGTCCCAGGACATCTTTCGCCACCCTGTCGTCGAAGAGTTTTTGGGAAAGACAGGCAGCATCGTGACCGAGAATGACTTCCCGAGCGGTCTCTATCGCTTTAGCCGACCTAGCTTTATGGACGAAACCCAGTTTGTTCTGGGCTTGCTCTATGTATTCCGGCGCGACGAAAAAACCTTTGTGCGCAGCTTTGAAGCTAGACAGGCCATGCACGAACAGGGCCTCGCCGACACAGTCATCAACCGAGAGATCAGAGGCGCAGTCCTCAAGCAAGAGCAAGGCATTGCTGTGCTTGCGGCGCGGCGCAATAGCACCACGTGCTCTTTCAGTTTTCTATCGCGCATCGCCTCTTTTCAGAACAACTTCTGGGAAGGTTATGCCGCAAGAACGATCTCTGAGAGCCTGAACGGCCAGCGCGTTGTGCGCATGGTATTTGAGCATGTAACCGGCAATACCAATGCCATTTTAGCTGCGGCACGCCAAGCGGGCCTGTGCACCCATGAAGACTTGCCCCCCTACCATGCGCGCTTACTGCGTCTGGGCCAACTGTTCCGGTAATTCAGCCCCCACGATCGCGCCGCGGTAGAGGTGCCAACTCGCGTGCCCAAACAGCGGCAGAATTGCAAACAAGCCCAGAAACCCGGGAATCATCGACACAAATGTTGTTCCCGCAATCAGTGCGCCCCAAAATAACATTGGAATAAAGTTTTGCTGAACGGCGGCGAAACTGGTGATCATCGCGGTTACAAAATCAACCTCCCGATCAAGCAGCATAGGCATTGAAAACACCGTGATCATGAACAACAGCAAGGCAAATGCTGCGCCCACGAGCGTGCCAACCGCAAGCATCGTCAGGCCGTTAGAAGTGAGATAAACCTCAAAAGACGAAGACACATTTGTCATCGTCGAAAGGCCCATAAAAAGCGCGAATATCATGTGGGCTATGAAAAACCAAAACAAGAACACCATCAGGATGATCACACAAAGCGAGGGCAGCTGGCGGCGGGTTTGGTGAAACACCACCGTGAAAATCTCGCTCACGTCCAGCGGCTCACCCTGCTCTAAGCGGTGGCTGGCTTCGTAAAGCGCTACAGCGGTAAACGGCCCGAAAAGCGGAAACCCGACAGCCGCAAACACGAGCCAATAGCTCTGCCCTGTGCGCACCGTCACCCAAGCCATTAGCAGCCCAAACAGCACGCAGATGCCCGCGACGATCATGCCATAAACAGGCGCTTTGCGCATGTCGTGCCAGCCTTTGGCCAAAGCTGATTTCATCTCTGAAAACCCGACTTTTCCGAGTTCCGGCGCGCCATGTTCTTTGGTTAGCATGTGTTTTTCCCTTTTCGCCTATCAGACGCAATCGAGCCGATAAAATCAAGCAAAGCATTGGGTGGGTGCAACAGGAGGCGTAGAAACACAAAATATACATATGTTTCAGCAGCATACCCCATAATACCACAAAGGCGTGCACAGCCTGTTAGGGCTACGTTCAACGTGGTAAATTGGGTAACGTGGCCCACAATCGACTGTGCCTATGGCGTACATACCGCAGTGCATACGGCAGTGCATAATGGATGCATACAGTTTCTCGTTAACCTTTAGGGTCAAAACGGGTTAACGCAGCGCTCGCTCATGCAAGCGATGGGCGGACATCAGAATGTTTGTAAGCCGCGTGCCAAGCCTGCCCGATCTGCATCAGAGCGCCGTCGGAGTTGCGCGGGCCAAACACTTGCAAGCCAGCGGGCAAACCCGTGCTTGAAAGATCAATCGGCAGGTTGATGCAGGGCAGCCCGAGAAGGCCAATCGGCGTCACGATCTGCATCCAACGGTGGTAAGTGTCCATCGTCTGGCCAGCGATCTCTGTCGGATAGGCCCACTCTTTGGGGAACGGGTAAAGCTGCGTCGTGGGCAGGATAAGGGCATCGTAGGTTTTGAAAAGCTCCGCGCAGGCCGTAAACCACTGCGAGCGGATAACACTGGCGCGGTGCACGTCCATCGCCGAATAGGCCAGCCCACGCTCTATCTCCCAGATCGCTTCAGGCTTGAGCAAGGCGCGCTCTGTGGCGTGGTTGTAGGGCGCTTCCAGCCCTGCCCCGACTTGCCATGAGCGCAGAGTTGTCCAACTGTCCCAGATCGCCTCGGCGGAAAATGGCGGCGCGACAGGCTCTACATTCAGGCCCAATGCCTCAAGCTGCGGAATGGCGGTTTCGGAATGCTCCATGAGGCCTGCTTCCATCGCGAATGCACCGCCCCAGTCACCCAGCCAGCCAATGCGGCGGTTCTTCACAGACGTATCCAAGCTCGGCAAAGTCGGCGCGACGCTGGCACCGTGCGGTTGCCGCGGATCAAGCCCAGTCTGCGTGTCGAGCAGCGCCGCCAAGTCAGCAGGGTTGCGCGCCATCGGGCCCAGAGTTGCCAGTTGATGGAGGAAAGTGTCGCCCGATGCCTCGGCGGGCACGCGGCCAAATGTGGGGCGAAAGCCGTAAACGTTGTTCCAGGCCGCAGGGTTGCGCAGACTGCCCATCATGTCGGAGCCGTCCGCCACGCTGAGCATGCGGGAGGCCAGTGCCGCCGCCGCGCCGCCAGACGAGCCTCCGGCTGAAAGCGCGGTATCGTAGGGGTTTGATGTGACGCCAAACACTGTGTTGAATGTATGCGAGCCAAGGCCCGCTTCCGGCGTGTTTGTCTTGCCGATAACCAGCGCGCCCGCATCGCGCATGCGCGCGACCATCAGATCATCTTCCACGGCGATGTTATCTTTGTGGATCGGGCTGCCCATGGTTGTTGTGAGCCCCTTGGCGTTGGCAAGATCCTTCACAGCCATCGGGATGCCGTGCAGCCAGCCTTTGCTTGGGGCGTTGTCGGCGGCTTCAGCCTCGGCGAGCAGCTCGGCCTCGTCGCGCAAAGACACGATCGCGTTGGTGCTTGGGTTGCATTTGCTGATCTGTTCAAGCGTGGCTTGCATAAGCTCGCGCGCGCTGAGGCTTTTGCCGGCGATCGCTTCGGACTGCTCAAGTGCCGTCATGTTGGTGATGTCTGGCATAGTGACGCTCCCTATTGGCGTTATGCTGCCGTGCGTGGGAAGTGAGTGCAAGACTATTTCACGTTAAGCTGCGCTTAACGCGACCAACTGGGGGCCAGCCCCCAGACCCCCGGGATATTTCTGGAAAGAAAAAGCTGAGCCGGTCGGAAAGTGAGGCGCAGATGGTGCTTGGCCTAGGTGTCGCTCTGGGCTTGATCACGGGATTTTCCGGCAACTCCGAGGGCCAGTGTTGCGCCCATGAAACCGTCAAGGTCTCCGTCGAGGACACCTTTGGTGTCTGACGTTTCGTAGTTTGTGCGCAGGTCTTTGACCATCTGGTAGGGTTGCAAAACATAGGAGCGTATCTGGTTGCCCCAACCTGCATCGCCTTTGTTTTCGTGCATTTCGTTGACGGCCTCATTGCGGCGGTCAAGCTCCATTTGGTAGAGGCGCGATTTCAGCGCTTTCATGGCGATGTCGCGGTTTTGGTGCTGTGACTTTTCCGAGCTTGTGACCACGATGCCTGTCGGCGCGTGGGTGATGCGCACGGCGGAATCGGTGGTGTTAACGTGCTGCCCGCCAGCCCCTGAGGAGCGGTAGGTGTCGATGCGGATATCGGCGGGGTTCACTTCAATTTCGATGTTGTCATCAACCACTGGATAGACGCCAACAGACGTGAAGGAAGTGTGGCGCTTGGCCGCGCTGTCAAACGGGGAAATGCGCACCAGCCGGTGCACGCCGCTTTCGGACTTCAGCCAGCCATAGGCGTTGTGGCCCGATATTTTGTAGGTGGCTGACTTGATGCCTGCCTCTTCGCCGCGTGATTCTGATTGGAGCTCAACTTTGTAACCCGACTTCTCGGCCCAGCGGATATACATCCGCGCCAGCATCGAGGCCCAGTCACAGCTTTCAGTGCCGCCCGCGCCTGAGTTGATCTCAAGGAAAGTATCGTTGCTGTCGGCCTCGCCATCGAGCAGAGCCTCAAGCTCTTTCGCGGCGGCTTTCTTAGCGAGTTTGATGATCGCCTGCTCGGCTTCGGCAACAACTTCAGCGTCATCTTCCATCTCGCCGAGTTCAATCAGCTCGATGTTGTCTTCGATGTCTTGCTTGATGGAGTTGTGAGTCTCGAGCGCGTCGACAAGCATCTGCCTGTCGCGCATCAGTTTTTGCGCTTTGGTGGGGTCGTCCCACAATGTCGGGTCTTCAACGCGCGCGTTAAACTCTTCAAGACGGTGCTGGGCGGTGTCCCAATCCATCCGCTGGCGCAAAAGGTCCAGTGACTTTTCGATATCGGCAGCGTGGCTCTGAATTTCGGCGCGCATGGGGTGTTCCTAGCTGTCTGGTTGCAAGGGTGATACCCTAGCCGCAAGGCAGCGACAAGATCAGTAGAGCCCGCCCGAGCTTAGCGTGCCAAAGCCCGCTTTCGGCCCAACGATGGCTTTCTTACCAGTTGAAGTTGTCACTTGCTTGGCCCCGCCCGTTTCTTTGTAGAGCGGCAGGTTTTCCCCCATTGCAAAACCGCCATCAAAGGTGATGCCGAAAATGCCTTCGTTGATCTCACCATCGCGGAAGCACTCAGAGACAACACGGTCGCCAGATGCGCTGTCAGACAGGCGCGCGCCAGTGAAGCGGTCGATCTTGATGAACACGCAGTTCTCGGGCACGCGGAACTTGCCAGCGCCGTATTTCTTAACTGCTTTGCTCATGAACCGTTGGAAAACAGGCCCACACATGCCGCCGCCTGAAGCGCCTTTGCCAAGGCTGCGCGGGTTGTCATAGCCAATGTAGCAGCCCGCAACGATATTGTTGGTAAAGCCGATGAACCAGACATCTTTGGCGTCATTCGTTGTGCCTGTTTTGCCCGCGACGGGCACCCCGAGATTTACGCTCTTGCGGGCCGTGCCCCGCTCGACAACGCCACGCATCATCGAGGTCAGCTGGTAAGCTGTCACAGCGTTCATCACGCGTTCGCGGTTAGAGGTAATCCTTGGGCTGCGCTCGCGCGGCACCGTAGGGTCGGCGCATTCCGGGCACAACCGCACATCATGACGATAAACTGTTTTGCCATAGCGGTCTTGGACGCGGTCAATCAGCGTTGGCTCAACCCGTTCACCGCCGTTGGCAAACATCGCATAGGCAGAGACCATCTTGTAAAGCGTGGTCTCTTCCGAACCCAGCGAGTTGGCCAAAAAGCGGCCCATGTTGTTGTAGACGCCAAAGCGCTCGGCGTAATCGGCGACAACATCCATACCAACTTCTTCGGCCAAACGAATGGTCATCAGGTTGCGTGATCGCTCGATGCCGGTGCGCAAAGGTGTTGGGCCATAAAACCGGTTTGACGAGTTGCGCGGCCGCCAAAGCCCTTGCGGTGTGTTGATCTCGATCGGCGCGTCGACAACGATCGTCGCAGGGGTATAGCCGCTGTCGAGCGCTGAAGCATAGACAAACGGCTTGAACGAAGAGCCCGGCTGGCGGCGTGCTTGTGTGGCCCGGTTAAACACCGAGTGCTGGTAGCTAAAGCCGCCCTGCATCGCGATAACACGGCCTGTGTTCACATCCATCGCCATGAAGCCGCCCTGCACTTTTGGCACTTGGCGCAAGGTCCAGCGAATGAAGTCGCCCTTGCCATTGTCGCCGCTCGTCATCCGGCGCACGAACACAACATCACCGCGCTTGAAGTTGTCGGCAAAGCCGCCCTTCATCCACGAAATGTCTTTGCGCGGCACGACATGCGGCTGGGCTTCGGTTTCTGTTACGCCCTCGATACCGAGGCGCAGGCGGTTGTCCTCAACGGCGAGCACGACAGCCGGAAACCACTGGCTTTCCAGTTTAATGTCCCGCGGCACATTGGTTGCTGCCAAAGCTGCGCGCCATGCTTCTTCGCTATCAAGGCTGGCCAAATCAACGGTTTTCTTGGTGCCGTTCCAACGCCTTAGGCCCCTGTCATATTGCTCAAGCTGGCGCTGTAGCGCGTTCGCCGCAAGCGCTTGCATGTCAGGTTCAATCGTGGCGCGCACTGTCATGCCGCCGGTGAAAAACTCTTCTTCGCCAAAGTCTTTTGACAGTTGGCGGCGGATTTCATCGGTAAAGTAGTCGCGCGGTGGCAGAGCGTTTTTGAACGGCTCGAAGTCACCGTTTTGCACCGAGCGCAGCGGCATTGCTTTCTCTGATTCATAGCGGGCCTGGCTGATGTAGCCATTCTCTTTCATCTCGCGCAAGATCTCGTTGCGGCGTGCTTTCAGCTTCTCTTTGCGGCGCACAGGGTGGTAGTTTGATGGCCCCTTTGGCAGTGAGGCCAGAAACGCCGCTTCATGCGGAGCCAACTCGCTCAGCGTTTTGTTAAAATAGACCTGCGCTGCAGCTGTGATGCCGTAGGAATTCTGGCCCAAGAAAATCTCGTTGAGGTAAAGCTCAAGGATTTGCTCCTTACCAAGCGTGCCTTCAAGGCGCGTCGCAAGGATGATCTCTTTAATCTTACGTTCAGCTTTTCTGTCGGCGGACAGCAGAAAGTTTTTCACAACCTGCTGGGTGATCGTGGAAGCACCACGCAGGCGCTTGCCTTTGAGCGCATCAACAGCCGCCGAGCCGATGCCTTCAACCGAATAGCCCTGGTGTGTGTAAAAAGTTTTGTCTTCCGCGCTGATGAAAGCATGTTTGATCAGGGCAGGAATTTCACCAGCAGGCGCAAACAGGCGCCGTTCTTTGGCAAACTCGTCCAGCATCCGCCCCTCGCCCGAATAGATCCGGCTGATAGTTGGCGGTTGGTAGTTTGCAAGAATCTCATGGCTCGGCAGATCCTCACCATAGATGTAAAAAATCGCCCCGATAGACAGTGCGACAGCCATCAGGCCCAGTGTGATAAGGCTGAACAAAGCCCCGAGAGTTGATAGGAAGAATCTTAGCACATGTGCCCCCTGCTGCGCGTGCTTTGTATATAGGCGCTGCTTGGCGAAACGTCAAAATCACAAAGCGGGGAAGTTGGGCTATAATTCGCCAGTTTTGCACCTTTGGCTGGCAGGCGCGTGAGCGGGCTCATTGCCGCACCACTTTCGAGAACGCCTCATCCTGTATCACCCAAGCGATAATGCCATCCCGGATCGCCTCGGCCATGGTGCGGCGCCAGTCTGTGTTGGTTATATTGGCAAAGTCGCGGTCACTCGACATAAACCCGATTTCCAACAAGACCGATGGAATATCAGCGGCTTTGAGCACCGAAAACGCCGCCGCACGGTGAGCGCGCCGGTTGAGCGGTGCGTTGCTGGCTTCAAGCCCCTCAATCAGCGCTTTGGCAAGCCTGTCAGAACGTGGCTGCGTTTCGGCGCGGGCTAGGTCAAGCAAGACATCAGCAACCACGTCGTCCTGTCCGCTCAGATCAACCCCTGAAAGCATATCAGCGCGGTCGTGGCGCTCTGCGAGCAAGGCGCTGGCTTCGTCAGAGGCGTCGTCAGAAAGCGTGTGGACTGTGGCGCCATGCGCGTGGCCGTGGCCTTGGCCGAGCGCATCGGCATGCAACGACAAGAACAGGCTCGCGCCCGCCTGATGCGCCATCGCAACCCGCCGCTCAAGTGAGACGAAGCTGTCGTCTTCGCGGGTGAGCAAAACGTCAACACCCTCGACGCGCCCCAGTGCATCGGCGATTTCGCGCGCGAACTGCAACATAAGCGCCTTTTCCTCATGGCCATCGCGCGTCGCCCCCGGATCGATGCCACCATGGCCAGGGTCAAGCACGATCAAAACCCGAGACTTGTCTGGTTGCACTCGCGGCTTCTCAGCTTGCGGCCAGTTGCCTGTCTCGGGCGGCCCGGCTTTGGCCGCAAATGCCGCAGCGTCGGTGTGGCGCATAACAACCGACACCCGCGCGCCGCCAGCGTCACTGCGCGATGTAATGAGAGCGGTTTCCAGGCTCATCGGCGCGTCCAGATCAGCCACCAATCGCGACCAGCCAGGCCTAAACCCACCAAAGCGCACCGCAGAAACGGCATCTGATTGCTCAAGCGCCTCTGCGTCAGCCCCCGCCCAGTCAACTTCCCGAAAGTCGATAACAAGCCGTCGCGGGTTGTCCAGAGTAAACACCCGCATCGGAACCCCTTGGCTAAGGTTCAACGTCACCTCAAGCTGGCGCCCTCTGTCACGGATCACGCTGCCTTCCGGCTCAAACCGCGCCAACCCGCTCAGCTCTTGGCTCAGCGCAGCACTGGCTCCGAAAAGAGCCCATAGGGTGAAAACCGCGAAAAGCCTGATCATATGCGCCGCTCGTTTGTCTTGTTTGTTTGCCCGATACTAGCGCAGCCCAGCAGGCTTGAAAATCACCCATGCATCTTCTTGGCTCAAATATCCCAAAAACCGCGCGAGGGCGCAGCCCGAGCGCGTCGGTCGGACGCGTCAGCGTTCGAAAAACCTCTGCAACCGTCGCAAGCCTTCCTCGATCTCGCCAGTTGCGCGCGCATAAGACAGCCGCAGGGTTTGCCCCCCGCGGATCGGATCAAAGTCCAGCCCCGGCGTCACGGCAACACCCACTTCAGCCAAAATCTCTGACGCCAAAGCGCGGCTGTCGTTTGTGACATGGCTCACGTCAACATAGATGTAAAAAGCCCCGTCAGGTGGGGCGAAATTGCTCAAGCCCGCCTTTGGCAGCCCCTCAATCATCAGCTCGCGGTTCTTGCGGTAAACCTCAAGGTTGCCTTCAAGCTCCTCGTTGCAGTCCATCGCGGCCAAGGCAGCAATTTGGCTGGCGTGCGGCGCGCAGATAAACATGTTCTGCGCCAAGCGTTCAATCAGCCGGACATGCTCTTGTGGAACAACCATCCAGCCAACCCGCCAGCCTGTCATCGAGAAATACTTGGAGAACGAGTTGATCACATAAACATCGTCTGAAAGCTCCAGCGCGCTGACGGCTTTGCCTTCATATTCAATGCCTTGGTAGATTTCATCCGAGATAAAACTTATGCCTTGCGCATTACAGGCATCAATCAGCTCCCGCATCGCTGCGCGGCACAGCATCGTGCCCGAAGGGTTGGCCGGTGACGCCACGAGCAGGCCGTCCAACGCCAACTCTGCAAAGTCGCTCGAGACTGGCTGAAACCGGTTTTCAGCGCTGGTTTGCAGGCCAACGGGCGTTACATCCAAAGCCTTAAGGATTTGCCGATACGACGGGTAGCCTGGCTCTCCGACGCCCACTTTCGCGCCCGCATCAAACAGCGCTGTGAAGGCCAGTATGAAAGCACCAGATGAGCCCGGGGTGATCACCACTCGTGAAGGATCAATCTGCACCTCGTGCTTGTCAGCATAGTGCTGCGCCACGCGCGCACGCAACTCGGGCAGCCCGAGCGCAACAGAATATCCAAGCGGATCACGCTCCATGGCCTCTGCCAACGCCGCGCGCGCGCTCTCAGGTGCGGCGGTGCTCGGCTGGCCCACTTCCATGTGGATGATACTGCGCCCTGCCTCTTCGGCTTGGCGCGCTTCTTCCATGACATCCATCACAATGAAGGGATCAACGACACCACGGCTTGAGTTCTTCATAGTTTTATCCTTACTCTCTTTCGCAGAGTGATACGCGAAAGGCCCGCACCGTCAATGAGACTCTTGATGCAGAATTTCCTGAAACCCTTCGCGCTTTTTGCGCTGGTTGTGGCTTTGGCCCAGCCAGCCAACGCCGTGTCTCTGATACGCGACCCCGACGTTGAGCATGCGCTCAAGCGGCTTGCGAAGCCTGTGCTTGACGCGGCTGGCCTGCCCAGTGCGCGGATGCGCATTCTGGTCGTCAACGAGAGTACGCTCAACGCCTTTGTGATTGATCGCAATCACATTTTTCTGCACGAAGGCCTGATCCTTCGGCTGAAAACTGCCGAAGAGCTGCAAGCCGCCATCGCCCATGAGGCCGCACATATCGCCAACGGGCACCTTGCCCGCCGCCCGGTAAACGCGCGCGCGGCGCAAACCATTGCTGGCTTTGGTGTTGCCCTTGCCGTCGCCGCCGCCGCCGCCTCTGGCAACTCTGAAGCGGGCACAGCCCTCGGGATCGGCGTTTCCAGCGCGGCTCAGCGCGGGTTTTATGGCCACACACGTGCCGAAGAAGCCTCAGCTGACCAGTCAGCGGTGCGTTACATGTCGCGCGCAGGCGTTGACCCGGCAGGCGCTGTGCGTTTGATGGCGCTGTTCTCTGGGCAGGAGCTTTTGTCAGCCAACAGACAAGATCCTTATGCCCGATCTCATCCGCTTTCACGCGACCGCCTGCGCGCCATGCAGGCCGCCGCAGGTGCTGCGCGTGGTAAGAAAGGCGACAATGCGACTGCGAATTACTGGTTCCAGCGCGCCAAAGGCAAACTCTCGGCATTCTCGCGGGCTCCCAAATGGACCCTTCGCCGCGCCGGAGACAGCGGCCACAAAGACATTGAGCTTATGCGCAAGGCCATCGCCTTTCACCGTACCGGCAAGCCAAAGAAAGCTTTGAGCGCCATCAACAGCCTTATTTCTGCGGCCCCGAAAGACCCTTACTTACAAGAGCTAAAAGGCCAGATCCTGCTGGAGCGGCGGCAATATCCTGCGGCTGTTTCTGCCTATAAGCGCGCCGTTGGCTTGGCTCCGCGCGACGCGCTGATCTTGGGGGCCTATGGCCATGCCCTGCTTGTTTCGGGCAACCCGAAAGCCGCCCTGCCGCAACTGGAACGTTCGCTGGCCCGCGACCGCCGCGATGCGCGCACCCTGCGCGATTTGGGCGGCGCTTACGCACGGCTTGGCAACAATGGCATGGCCAGTCTGATGACGGCTGAGCGTTACGCACTTCAAGGCCGGCTGAAAGACGCTGGCATCCACGCAAAACGCGCCACAGGCCTGCTTAAACGCGGCTCACCCGGTTGGCAAAGGGCGCAAGATGTGCTTGTTGCCGCTCAAACTGCAGATAAATCTCGGAGAAAAAAATGATCAGATCCACCGCAGCTTTCACCCTCGCGACAGCCTTGGCCACGGGCCTTGCCACAGCTCCGGTGCAAGCCTTCGACCTCACCGCCATGAGCCCAGAAGAGCGCGCCGCGTTTCAACTTGAGGTTCGCGCTTACCTGATGGAAAATCCGCAGGTCATCATGGATGCAGTCGCTGTGCTTGAGCAACGTCAGGCCGAGGCGCAGGTCGCAACCGACTCCGAGCTTGTCAAAGTCAACGCGGCTGATCTTTTTGAGGACAAAGCTTCTTGGGTCGGCGGCAACCTTGAAGGCGACATCACCATGGTCGAGTTTGTCGACTACCGCTGCGGCTATTGCCGCAAGGCCCATGACGAGGTTGCAGAGCTGCTCAAAAGCGACGGCAACATCAAGCTGATCGTCAAAGAACTGCCGATCTTGGGCGATGCTTCGGTGATCTCGTCGCGCTTTGCCATCGCAACCCGTATTGTCGCGGGTGACGACGCGTACAAGGCCGTTTCAGACGTGATGATCAAGCTTAAGAGCGGCGTTGAACCTGCTGTTTTGGAAGCAATTGCCACAAAGCTTAACCTCGACAGCCAAGCCATTTTGGCCAAGATGAACAGCGACGAAGTTTCCGCGATTATCGGTGAGAACCGCCAACTCGCGGCGCGGCTGAACATTTCCGGCACACCGACGTTTATCATGCAAGACCAAGTCCTGCGCGGCTACATGCCACTTGATAACATGCAAAGCATCGTCGCAAGCCTGCGCGACCAGTGAAGCGCGCATTTGCGCTGGCTCTGGTGGCCACGCTTGGGGCCATTCAGGCCGCGGCCGAAACCGACTTCAAGGCGCTCTCCGAGGGGGAGCGCCTTTTGCTTGGCGCTGAAATTCGCGCGGTTTTGCTGGCGCATCCCGAAATCGTGGGTGCCGCGATCAACCCTACGTTCGAGCCCTATGCCGATGATATTGCCCGCGATATTGCCTTGATCAACAGGCACCGCGAGGCTTTGTTTGGTGACGCTGATCTGGCGATCTTTGTTACACCTGACTGTGAGGCTTGCAAGACGGCCCAAGAGGAGCTCTCCGTGTTGGCAAAGGCCAACGGGCTAAGCGTCAACACACTCAACGTGCACCAAGCCGAAGAGCTTGCCACCGACCTACAGATCGACGTTGTGCCGTTTTACGTGTTGCCAGATAAGATGTTGCGCGGTGCGATGCCAAGCATCGTTTTGGAGCGCTTCCTGACTGATATCGCTGATTAATCAGAGCTTTCAGCATCCAACTCGGCAGCGCGCTTTTCGACCAGATCAACGATATGATCAACCATATCATAGTTACCAAGTTTGTGGTCCTGCTTGCCGGCGAGATAGACCATGCCTGTGCCGGCCCCCGCGCCGCCGCCAGTGAATCCAACGTCAGTCATCATCGCCTCGCCCGGCCCGTTAACCACGCAGCCAATGATCGAAAGGCTCATGGGCGTGTGGATATGCGCGAGGCGCAGCTCCAGCGCTTCGACGGTTTTGATCACATCAAACCCTTGGCGCGCACAAGACGGGCAGGAGATGATGTTAACACCACGGTGGCGCAGCCCAAGCGACTTGAGGATCTCAAAGCCGACTTTGACCTCTTCCACCGGGTCCGCCGAAAGGCTCACGCGGATCGTGTCCCCGATCCCGCTCCAAAGCAGGCTGCCCAGCCCGATTGACGACTTGATCGTGCCAGACACAAGCCCGCCCGCCTCGGTGATCCCAAGGTGGATAGGCGCATCTGTTTGCTCGGCAAGCTGCTGGTAAGCCGCCGCAGCCATGAAGACGTCAGAGGCTTTGACCGAGATTTTGAACTCGTGAAAGTCGTGGTCTTGCAGGATCTTGATGTGATCCATCCCGCTTTCAACCATCGCATCAGGGCAAGGCTCGCCGTATTTGTCGAGCAGGTGTTTCTCTAGGCTGCCCGCGTTCACGCCAATGCGGATCGAGCAGTTGTGGTCACGTGCCGCGTTGATCACTTCTTTAACGCGCGCCGCATTGCCGATGTTGCCGGGGTTGATCCGCAGACAGGCCGCGCCTGCTTCTGCGGCTTCAATGCCGCGTTTGTAGTGAAAGTGGATGTCAGCAACGATCGGCACGCTCACTTCACGCACGATCTCTTTCAACGCTTTGGAACTTGCCTCATCAGGCACCGAAATGCGCACAATGTCAGCGCCTGCTTCGGCGGCGGCCTGCACCTGCGCGATGGTGCCTTTAATGTCGGTCGTCAGCGTGTTGGTCATCGTCTGCACAGCGATGGGCGCATCGCCTCCGACAGGCACATCCCCCACGTGAATTTGGCGGCTTTTACGACGGTAAATATTGCGCCATGGGCGGACAGGGTTAAGCGACATTACGGCCTCGCGGTTGATGCAGGATGGGTCCTCTCACGACATAAGGCCGCAACGGCCCACATGCAACGGCGGCTTAGTCTTGCAGCGTTTGAAACGCACCTTCGGCGTCGATTTGCGCAACGGCTTTGGCGAGTGGTTCGCTGACTTCCCAGTCGGCTTGCTCAAGCGTGCCTGAGACATTGGCGGCTGAAAGTTGCAGATTGTCGGCAATCGCGCCACGTGCTCCGTAGGGGCCATATGTCTGGCCATTGGCGGCGAAATAGATCGCGCCAGCGTCACCCGCGCGTACAGTGGCGGGCTCGTCCGTTTGCGGCACGGTGTAAAAGTCGCCCGGCTGCATAACGGTTTCATACAAAACTGAGCCGCTCGCCGAGCGCACCCGCATCCAGACTTCGTGGGTCGCAATAATGGTGACAACGTCTTGGCGCTGTTCAAACACTTGCGGTACAGCGCCTGCGTTGTCAGGGACGGTCGCGCCGAGATCAGCCAAGACAGTGGCAAGGCCCGTGTCACGCGCTGTGTTGGCTTCCGGCAATGCAGCGGCCAAGTCGGCAGCCGCGAGCGAGAAGCCTTCCGTAACAGAGCCGCGCGGGCCCGTTGGGCCATATGTGGCGCCGTCAACGACGTAGTAGATAGAGCCGCTTTCGCCTACGTGGATCGTAGCGGGCGCGCCCTCTGCCACTTGGGGCACGTCAAAGGTGTCGCCAGCATTCAGAATGCCGCTATAAAGCACGCCGCCCTGCCCGTCTTTGACGCTCACCCAAGCCGGGCGCGCGGCAACAACTGTCACACCTTGGCCAAAGGCCGCAGTCGCAACGACGGGCACCACTTCGTCTGCTCCGCCTTGCAAAGCAAAGGTGCCAACTTCGGAGGGGTTGAGTGTTGAGATCGGAGCGTCGCGCGCGACAAGCACAGGCACATCAAGCGCCTGTGGGCGGTAAAGCCTATCAAACCCGTCACTTGAGGCCGTCAGAGACGGGCTGCTGGTGTCGGCTCTTGCCGACTCAACTGCAGGTGCTGCGACGGTTGCAGCATCAAGCGGATCAAGGTCCGCGAGCACATCGGGTGTGTTCTCAACCGGAGCCAACTGAACGCGCTGCACTTCGTTGAGAACTGTCCAGCCGCCAAAACCAAGCGCGCCAACAAGGGCCACAAGCACCAGAAGCGAGCCAACTGCGCCCGGCTCGACCCGTGAAAGCATGCTTTCGGTTGTCGGAGCGAAGGGCGTGTTCTTGCCAAACATCGGGTCGTGCTGTTCTTTGGTTTCGCGTTTTGACTTAAAGTCACTTTCTTTGCGAACAGAAGAGGCCGCGTCAGACATGCCGTGCGCTGTGCTAAAGCCACTTTCCAGGCAAAACGCTTCAAACGCTTTGTCAGGGTCCATATTCAGATAGCGGGCATAAGAGCGCACATAACCAGCAATAAACCCGGGGGTGTCAAAGGCCTGCGGATCGCAGTTTTCAATGGCGGCGATATAGCTGGCTTTGATGCGAAGCTCGCGTTGCACATCGAGCAAGGACTTGCCAAGGGTCGCGCGTTCACCGCGCATCATGTCGCCAAGACGCAGCTCAAAATCATCAAACCACTTGGGTTCGACGTTTTCTTGTTCAGCGATGCGCTTATTTTTGCGCCTAATCATGCTGCACTGCCCTTACCGCTTACACGAATCACGCTGCGACTGCAGCGCTTAGCCCCTCTTTGATTACAAAAGGTTACTACACCTCAAGGGTTTTTGCACCCTTAGGTTAATTAACCGGCCAGTTCGGCACGATTCAGCGCACAATGGCTCCACAATTCATCCATGGCACGCACCAAGGCGTCCATCTCGTTTGGCCCGTGTACAGGCGAAGGCGTAAAGCGCAGCCGCTCGGTGCCGCGTGGAACCGTCGGAAAGTTGATCGGCTGCACGTAGATGCCGTAGTTTTCGAGCATCATGTCCGACAGGCTCTTGGTGTGCACAGGGTCTCCAACGATCACCGGAACAATGTGGCTGCCATGATCAATGATCGGCAGGCCCATCCCTTTGAGGCGGAACTTAAGCACCTTGGCTTGCGCTTGGTGCTTCTCGCGCAGCGCGTTGTCTGTCTTAAGGTGCGCAACCGAGGCCGCAGCACCTGCCGCGATGGCCGGAGCCAGCGAGGTGGTGAAGATGAACCCAGGTGCATAAGAGCGGATCGCATCGCACATCTTGGCAGAGGCTGCGATATAGCCGCCCATAACACCGAAGGCCTTGGCAAGCGTGCCATTGATAATATCAAGCCGGTGCATGAGGTTGTCGCGCTCGGCCACACCCGCGCCGCGGGGGCCGTACATGCCAACGGCATGCACTTCGTCAATATATGTCAGTGCGCCGAACTCATCGGCCAAGTCGCAAAGAGCTTCGATCGGGCCGAAGTCGCCATCCATCGAATAGATGCTTTCAAACGCGATCAGCTTTGGTGCGGCCGGGTCATCGGCCTCAAGCTTGGCGCGCAGATCCGCGACATCATTGTGCTTGAAGATACGCTTGGCACCGCCGTTGCGGCGCACACCTTCGATCATCGAGGCATGGTTAAACTCGTCAGAATAGATGATCAGCCCCGGAAACAACTTAGGCAGTGTAGACAGCGTCGCATCGTTGGCGATGTAGGCTGAAGTAAACAGCAGCGCGGCTTCTTTGTGGTGCAAATCAGCCAGCTCGGCCTCAAGGCGCTTGTGGTAAACCGTGGTGCCGGAAATGTTGCGCGTCCCGCCCGAGCCTGCGCCTGTGGCATCTATTGCCTCGTGCATTGCGGCCAAAACGGCGGGGTGTTGGCCCATACCGAGGTAGTCGTTGCCACACCAAACGGTGATCGGCTGTTCGCTACCATCAGGTTTGCGCCACATCGCGTGCGGGAAATTGCCGTTCTTGCGCTCGATGTCGATAAAAGTCCGGTAACGGCCTTCTTCGTGCAAATTGTTCAGCGCTTCGTCGAGCTTGGCAGTATAGTCCACGCGCGATCCTCTCGTCAGTTAGATCTGTAGTGTTGGCCTTCAGGTCATTCGGCAAAGATATGCAAACATCCGATATTCACGATACTGAATAACTTGAGGTCGCGCTACCCTTTTGCACAGGCTACATATTGCCACGCACCCTGTTTTTGACCCAGATCAATAAAAAATGTGTTTCTGGCATAGGTTTTCGTCTCTGGACAATGTTTTTTGCATAGGTAGGCTCGCCGCAAACACACCTGATGGAGACCCCGATGAGCCTGAATGACGTTCTGAGCACGATTGATTCGAACCTACCCCAAGCCACCGAGCGCTTGCTGGAACTGCTGCGCATTCCTTCGGTTTCAACCGACCCTGCCTATGCAGAGCACTGCCAAACCGCCGCCGACTGGCTTGTCGCTGACCTTCAGAGCATCGGCGTTGACGCCAGCAAACGCCCAACGCCGGGCCATCCGATGGTGGTTGGCCACGTGAAAGGCGACGGCCCGCACATCCTGTTTTATGGCCACTACGACGTGCAGCCGGTTGACCCGATCGACCTCTGGGATCGTGACCCGTTTGACCCAGCCGTTGAAGACACAGCGGCTGGCAAGGTGATCCGCGGGCGCGGCTCGTCTGACGACAAAGGCCAGCTGATGACTTTCGTAGAAGCCTGCCGAGCTTGGATCGCGGTGCATGGCGCCCTGCCCTGTTCGATCACCTTCTTCTTTGAGGGCGAAGAAGAAAGCGGCTCGCCCTCGCTGATCCCTTTCATGAAAGAAAACGCCGCCGAGCTAACCTCAGACATCGCCCTCATCTGCGACACAGGGTTGTTTGAAAGCAAGGTTCCCGCGATCATCACCATGCTGCGTGGTTTGGCCGGAATCGAAGTCGAAATCACAGGGCCAAGCCGCGACTTGCACTCAGGCATGTACGGCGGCCTCGTGCGCAACCCCCTGCATGTCATGAGCGGCCTCATCGCGGGCCTGCACGACGAGAACGGCCGCATCACGCTGGACGGGTTTTACGACGACGTGCCCGAGCTGTCAGACGACATTCGCGCGCAGTGGCAGGGCCTTGGCTTTGATCACGGCACGTTTTTGGGCGACATCGGCCTCACCGAGCAAGGCGGCGAAGTCGAGCGCACGCCGCTCGAAAAGCTCTGGTCGCGGCCCACTTGTGAAGTTAACGGCATGTGGGGCGGCTACACGGGCGACGGCGCCAAGACAGTGCTGCCGAGCAAAGCCCATGCCAAGATTACCTGCCGCCTCGTGGGCCAGCAAGACCCTGACAAAATCCTCCGGTCGCTCAAGGACTACTTTGAGGCCAACGTGCCCGCCGACTACACCGTCAGCTACATTGGCGGCAAAGGTGCGCCAGCGGCGCAAATGTCTGTCGCGCACCCCGCGTTTGAGCAGGCCCGCCGCGCGCTGTCTGACGAGTGGCCCCATGCAGCGGCCTACGTGGGCTGTGGCGGCTCCATCCCCATCGCCGGCTTCTTCAAAGACATCCTTGGCATGGACGCCATGCTGATCGGCTTTGGCAAGGATGATGACCAGATCCACTCGCCAAACGAGAAGTACGACATGGAGAGCTTTCACAAAGGCATCCGCTCATGGGCGCGTATCTTGGATGAAATGAGCAAAGCGTGAGCATGTTTGCGGGCAGCGGCGCTAAGATAGCCTATGACGTGCAAGGCAGTGGCCCACCGTTGCTCTTGCTGCATGGCTTCCCGCAAACCCGCGCGATGTGGGGGGCTATCGCGCCCGTGTTGGCCAAGCACTTCACCGTCGTGACAGCTGATCTGCGCGGCTATGGTGCCTCGTCAAAGCCCGAAGGCGTAGCGGCCTATTCCTTCCGCGAAATGGGCGGTGACATGCTTGAGCTCATGGCGCATCTCGGTCATGAGCAGTTCTCGCTTGTCGGCCATGACCGCGGCGCGCGCACCGCCCACCGCATGGCGCTTGATGCGCCCCAGCGCGTGAGCCGTATTGCACTGTTAGATATCGTCCCGACGCATCTGCTGCTCTCGGAGCTGACAACCCCTGTCGCCAAGGGGTATTACCACTGGTTCTTCCTCGCACAGCCCGCGCCCTTCCCCGAACGGCTGATCGAGGCTGACCCAGACTACTACTTTGAAAGCTGCCTGACAGGATGGGGCTCTAACGTGCTAGAAGACTTCGCGCCCGCGCATCTCGCCGCCTACCGCGAAAGCTGGCGCGCGCCAGACTGTATTTCTGGCATGTGCAACGACTATCGCGCAGCGATCGAGTTTGACTTCATTCTCGACAGTAAAGACGCCCATCAAACCCTACCCATTGACGCCCTCATTCTCTACGGCGCGCACGGCCCCATGGCGCAGGCCTACGATGTACCTGCAACCTGGAAAGATAAGTTTGCCAATGTCAAAAGCGAAGGCATGCCCGGCGGACACTTCTTCCCGGACACCGCACCAGATGAGACAGCGAAAGCCCTGCTAGGCTTTTTCTTCGTCTAAATACTCAAAATCAAACAGCCGCGTCACACACTAATGGTCGAGAACCTGGTTCATCGACACTGAAGGCTGTGAGCACCCCGCTTCGCCGACAATGCGCGCGGGCACACCTGCGACGGTCTTCTTGGGCGGAACATCATCAAGCACAACCGAGCCTGCGGCAACCCGCGAGCAATGGCCGATCTTGATATTGCCGAGCACTTTCGCACCTGCCCCGATGAGGACACCATCGCCGATCTTTGGATGGCGCTCTTCCTCTTCCTTACCGGTGCCACCAAGGGTGACAGAATGCAGCATCGAGACATTGTCGCCTACAACGGCGGTTTCGCCAATGACGATAGAATGCGCGTGGTCAATCATAATGCCTTTGCCAATCGTCGCGCCCGGGTGCGCATCAAAGCCAAACATCTCTGAGCTGCGCATCTGAAAGAAATAAGCAAGGTCTGTCTGGCCGTTCTTCCAAAGCCAATTCGCAACGCGGTAAGCCTGAACGGCTTGAAAGCCCTTAAAGAACAACACCGGTTGCAAATAGCGCAGGCAAGCAGGGTCGCGCTCAAACACCGCAACAATGTCAGCGCGCGCCGACATGGCGAGGCTGGGATCAGTGGCATAGGCCTCATCGCAAATTTCACGCAAGATCTGCTCGGACATTTCCGGCGAGGAAAGCTTGACAGAAATGCGATATGCCAGCGCTTTTTCGAGGCTGTCATGGTGCAAAACCGACGAGTGGATAAGCCCGCCCAAGAGCGGCTCATCAACGATCGCCTGATGGGCTTCATCGCGGATCTGCGCCCAAACCGGGTCAAGTTCCGCAAGATGTGACTGTGTATAGGCCATGTGGTTTCTCCTGATCGCGCTTGACCACTATATAGGAACTTACCCACAATCAACAAACGCAAAGCTGTGATCGGAGGTATCACATTTTCTGACGGGTCTGAATGCGGAAGGTTTTGAACGCCTGAAAGAAGCGCAGATAGCATGGTTATCAGGTGCCTAAGAGCGCCCCCATAGCAAAAGGGCGGCAGGAGTTATTCCTGCCGCCCTGCTGTGCATGTCTTGTGCTTCAATTAGAGCGCAACGCTCACCGTTTCAAACGCTCCGACGCCGTAAGTTGCCGATACCTGCGCCACGGATACATCAAAGCCTGCGCCAACCCCGTCAGCCGCCATCTGCGCCGCGGTATAGGCCCAGTCGGGAACAGTCACGGCCACCTCCCGCACCACAGAACCACCCTGTGCAACTCGCACCACATAGCTTTCGCTTTCTTCCGCCAGTGGCACCTCAACGCCCTCCCAGCTGTCTCCATCCACGCGCGTTCGGCGGATCCAATTGACATTCATGTCCCCCGCACCGTTAAGCCCGTAGCGCACATGGCATGGGCTCAGAGGCTTCAAGCCAACGCCCGTAAAGGCTGCGCTGACATGGGTGTAGGACGCATCATCATAGCTGCGCGCAGCGGGGCCCACGCGGTAGTGCCGCTCAAGGCCGCGTTCGCTGGCTGGCAACCCGATTTGCTCAGGGACGCCGTCAAGCAGCACAAAATAGCTCCCCTCCGGCCATTCAGCAGGCTGCCAAGCATCAGTGCCCAACTGGCCACGCAAAAGCTGTCGCAGCTCGTAGGTGCCCTCGGCAACAAGCACAGCGTCGCGAAACTGGACTATCTCCCAGTTTTCGGCACTACCATCGCCGATAGCTGCAACGTTGGCCCCGTTAAGCAACGCCAAATCAGTCACGGAAGAAAGCGCACCCGATGTAAGCTGCACAGTCACAAGCCCAGCGCGGTCATAGACCCCGGGACATGCCGCCGCCAATGGCGCGGCAAGCACACCCACTGTCGAGCGTCGCGTGATAAGCTTTTGAAAGCTGTATCCCTCATCGTCGCTTGAGCCATAAAGCGCGGCACTTCCCGGCCAAGGCTCTGCGGCGACCGCAAGGTGCGGCGCGTGTGGGCTCTCCTCACCTGTCATAAGCGGCAGATCGAGAAACAATGGGAAGACCGGCACAGGAGGCGTGAAGCTTGGCAAAGCACTTGCGTCTTCGGCAACCTCTATTGGCTTGTAGGTTTCCGGCTCGATGCGCACAGCCTCGACGATCTGCTCTGCGCCAAGCTCGACTTTGTCGATGCGCAGCTTTACTGCGCCTTCCGGCAAGTTGAGCTTCAACACATCGCCCACAGCCACATCAAGCCGTGACGGCGGAAGTGCAAAACGCAGGGTGTCACGCGCCACCCGCGACTCCGAGAGCCAGCGTTCGACAATCTGGCGCCCACGGCCACGCCTCATAACAAGCGGCACTTCCGAGACGGCGACAGCATGGGTTGCGTGGTCGGGCAGCACAGCTTCTTCGGCGATCACTTCAAAGTCGGCGTCGCTCTGGATAAAGCGCAAGCGCACACGGCCCACCAACTCGGCTTCCGAGGCACGGTTGCGCTCAATCTCGGCTTCAACCTCCTCTGACAGCACAACATGGTCAGCTTCAAGCTCCGCATCTTCCAGCCCGTCACGCATGATGAAGCGCAACACGCCGTCGCGCTCAACACCGTCAAAGCCATAGGCCAGCATGAGAGGCTGCAAAGTGCTGCGCGCATCTTCAACGTTGCCGACAACATAGCCCTCGACAATGCCTTCAAGGCCGGACACATCGTAGCTCACACAACCAGCCCGGCGGCAGACTTCGTCAACCACAGAGGCCAGCGTGCGTTGCGAGGCCCGCCCCGTGATCCAGTGACCGCGTGCATAGTTGTCGGCATCGCTCCAGACTTGCGGCAAAGCGGGGAAGTGCGGATAAGGCCGCGCATCCCACGCCCAGACAAATGCTCGGCTCATGTCAAGCATTGGCGCGTCGTACTCTACCGAGATCGGGTTGTTCTCAGGGCGCTGCCAAAAGCGCATCATCGCGCGCAGGTATTGCGCCTGCACATAGTCGTCGCGGCTGCCATCCGAGTGGTGCGGCAAAGAGCTTTCCGAGGACTTCGGATCAAGAAACTTGTTGGGCTGGTTGGTGCCTTTGTCGATCGCAGCGCAGCCCAGCTCTGTGAACCAGATAGGCTTTGACTGTGGCACCCAGGCAGTTGGCGTTTCAGAGCGGACTCCGGCTAGACGTTCGTGATGGTCAGAGGCCCAGAAGCTCACGATGTCTTTATAGCGCCAAACCCATGGCTCAGAATGCTCCCCATCGGTGATCGGCGTTCGGATCTGCGCCTCTCGCGCTTCATCGGAGTGGTAGTACCAGTCATAACCCTCACCGCCCAGAATATTGCCCTCGAGATAGTCGAGGTTGTAGAGGCTTTCAAAGCCCGCATCCGCGTGATCTTGGCCCTCGCGCCAGTCAGACAGCGGCATGTAATTGTCGATGCCGATAAAGTCGATGTTTGGATCGGCCCAAAGCGGATCGAGGTGAAACAGGCGGTCGCTGCCTTCTGTCATCCCGAAGTATTCCGACCAATCAGCGCAATATCCGATCTTTGTCTCTGTCCCGAGCAAGGCCCGCGCTTGTGCGGTAAGCGCCTGGAGAGCCGCGACAGAGGCAAAGCCTGTCGCCCCACGGATTTTGGTGAGCTCGCGCATCTCCGAGCCGATTGAGAAGGCATCAACCCCGCCTGCAGCCACGCAAAGCGCTGCATTGTGCAAAATGAAGCGGCTATAGCTCCACTCCGCTGGGCCAGTATAGCTGACCACACCCTCGCTAACTGTAAAGTCGCTGGCCACTGCTGTGCCAAAGAAAGCTGCCACTTCGGCCTCGGCGGTTGCTGTGCCATCGGGGCTGGCCGGCTGGCCCGGAGCAACAGAGAGCGTTATGCGCCCGCGCCAAGGGAAGGCAGGCTGGCCTGTTGTGCCTGTATACGGATTGGGCAAAGTGTTGTCTGCGAGTTGATCCATCAGGATGAACGGGTAATAAAGCACATCAACGCCTGCCTCGTTCATATGCGCGATCGCTTCAATCACCGAAGCATCAGCAGGCGTGCCGCCATAAACAGGCCTGTCAGCTGCGTCGCGCGCAACAGCCTCGGCCAATGCCCGCGTCTGGCCGGCAACTTCCCAAGGCATCTCGGCGGCGTCGTGGTCGTTCTGTTCAACCTTGGGTTTGATCTCGCACTCCCCACAGCGCAGATCATTGCCAAACCAACTCACAATCAGTGAGCTTGCCTTCAAGTTGGGAAGCTCGGCTTCAAGCCGCTCGGTGGCAACCACGAAATCAGCTTTGCCCGCAGGTGTGTTGACGTTGGCCAGCGATGACTGTCCAGCGCCGTAATCAAACCGCACTGGGCTGGTGGCAAGCGTATACTCTCCGCTCCCCGGCATCATCGCGACAGCCTGCACCGCATGCGCAATGTCTTCTTCTGCGTCAATGCCCTCGGGCTGGGCCGGGCGCATGACTTCAAACTCAAATTGCGGCACGCGGTTGCCAAATTGCGCGAGGCTCAAATCCTCCATTACCAGATAGGCGGTACCGCGATAGGCAGGCACCTGCCCAGCCCCCTCGGCTGCTTCCATTTTCGGGTCTGGCAGCTGGTCTTCGGCGCCCGTGTAAACCCGCATGTTGAGATCATCAGCGCTGATCTGCACCCCGTCGGCCCAAACGCGGCCAACACCAGTGATCACGCCTTCACAAAGGCCAATCGCGAGGCTGACGGAATAGCTGTATTCGTTCGTCTTTGGGCCGGAAGGCGCGCCTTTTCCGCCGCCCGTCGTGGTGACGCTTTCAGCGAACTGCGTCGCCCAGATCACGTGGCCCGACACGCGCATGCGGCCAAATACCTGAGCGACAGGGTCGCCCTCGCCCGCGCTGGTGAGGCGGAAACGCTCAACCTTACCCTGCTCGACGGTTGAGCTGCCCGAACCCATGATGCTCTGGTCAATCGCACGGCCCAGGCTTGCGCCTGCAAAGCGGCCCAAAGCCGTCATCGACAAGCCCAAAACCGAGCCACCGACTGAACCGCCTATCGCGGCGCCTGCTGCTGAAAGTAGAATGGTAGCCATTACTGCCCCTCCTCGGGAATTGTGTGGGGAAATCTAAAAACCGCCACAACGCGGCGTTGCCATGGCGGGGTGAGCGGACTTTCCAGCACGCTATGGCCCGAATAGGCGTGAATGAAAGTTGACGATAATCCGGCTTCAGCCAGTAGCCCTACGTGTTTGGCGACAGAGCCACCGCGCATCCGGAACAGGAGCAGATCTCCTGCCTGCGCTTGATGTCGCGGCACGGCTCGCATGTGACGGGCGGCAGCGGCCCAGAGGCGCTCGTCGCCCTGCGGCTCGGCCCAGTCGTAGGTGTAGGCAGGCACCGCCTCCGGCTCGCAGCCATAAACTGCGCGCCAAACACCGCGCAACAGGCCAAGGCAGTCGGTGCCCACGCCCTTGACCGAGGCCTGATGGTGGTAAGGCGTGCCGATCCAAGCGCGCGCTTCTTGCACAATTATGCCTGCCTGCTTGCCCATCAGCGACGGCTCCCGCCACTGGTCTGCCCGGCTTGCGCAGGCTGTACCGCAAGCCAGCTGTCACCGGGGACATCAGGAAAACCCTGAAAGTTGAGCAGGTTGTGGAACTTGATGCGACATGTGCTCATCCGCTTGTCACAGCCTGCCGTGAGGCGGACCTGATCGCCACTGGCAATGGCTGCGCGCATCGGGTGCCAAAGCTCGATCACCCGCTGCTCACCTTCAAAGTAGTCACGCTTGATGATACCAGCGAGGCCCTCACACGCGCCGGACAGGCCCGTTAGAACCCCGAAGGCAAACCAGCCGTCGTCAAAGCCTGTCATACCGTCAAAGCGGAACACGCGCCCCTCTTCAACACCCTCAACAGCGCGTTCATCGACATAGCCCTCTTCGGTGGGGTCAAACCGGCAGCCGCCGTCTGCGAGAACCGCAGTGCAAGGCTTCTGGTAAACCCGCCCCAAAGGACGGTTCAAAGCCTCGGTCAGCCCGCGCAGCTCTGCGTGAAATGCTCCGTCACCACGGCGCAACTCTCCCAAAGTGCCGCGAAACTGCAGGTGCCGCGCGCTCACATCAGCCCAGTTCACCAGCCATGTACGCACCTCAGCCCCGTCATAGCGGCCTGCCTCAATATCAGCTTCCCTGATAGCGGCGTCTGACAAAGCACCCATTGTTTCGGTGTTGTCCACCGACAGGCCCGTACTTTGCTGCAGTGTCGCCGTTGTCATGCCGCTGTCGGGTTTGAACTCGATCCCGTCAAAGCTCAACGCTTTGTCGTGGTCTGTAAAGCCCAACACTGTGCCGTCGCGCCGCGTAAGCGCCCAAGCCCGGCACACCGTTGTCAGGCCAGTCTGCAAATGGGCGAGCAGTTCGCCTTGCACACCGCCCATCAGACCCGAAGCTCCACAACTGGCACTGCAGGCACTTCGCCCGCCTGAAACGCCGAGGCACTGGTGACGATCTGGTCAGTGTCAAACCGCACAGGCACGTCAAATTCAAAACCCGCGGTTACTTCCATGCCCTCGTTGGGTGCGTGGGTGAAGGTGATGAGGCCTGTGGCCGTATCAACCTCGTAATGCTCGCCTTCCTGCTGCTCGACACCCGCGATACCAACGCGCACAGTGCCCGCGACAGGCTTGGTGACAGGGCGCGCATAGGTCTGTTCACCCGAGCGGTAGACCTTGACGAGCTGGTAAATCTTGGTCGCCTCATCGCCAAGTGCGATCACCTCGTCCTCAAACGAGACCTCACGGCTCGGAACGCCAGTCTTGAAGTCTGACCAGTCCTTCCAGCGAAAGCCATGCATGCGCCCGCGCCGCGCTTCAAAGAAGGCGAGCACCTTGTCGATGTCATCCATCGAGCGCATCGACAGCCCCGCGTCATAGCGGCGGCGCGAGTGCTCCCACGGGGTGTTGCGCTCTTCAAAGCCGTTGGCGAGCGTTACTACGTCGGTGCGCCGCTCAGGGCCACCAGACGAGCCAAAGCTGAGGCTGGCGGGAAATCTTATGTCATGAAATTGCATGTTGTCTGCTCCCTATCGGTTACGGTTGCCACGGGCGAGCACGCGGCCCATCTGTGCGGCGATCTGGCTTTGGCTGCGGCGGAAGCCTTCGGCGTCAGGCGTCGAGATATTCATCACCACGTTGATGCCGCCACCGCCACCGCCGCGCACACCGAGCTTGCCGTCAGCACCACGCGCAAGCGGCATAATCGCCTCTGGCCCTGCTTCGCCCATGAGGCCCGTACCGCCACGCATCGGGAAGGTTGTTGGCCCGCTGACAACACCGCCGTCCGCAAAAGGCATAACGCGGCCTTGGGCAAAGCTGCCGCCATTGGCAAAGCCGAAAATGTTGCCCATAAGCCCGCCGATGCTGTTGGCAATTAGGCCGCCAAAGTGGTCGGTTACCGGCTTTACAGCTGCCGAATATGTCGCGTTCACCATCGACTGAGCGATCGTGCCAAAGACGTCAGACAGCTTCATGCCGTCAAGCACCACGCCGTCTACTGCGCGCCGCAACCCGCGGCTGAGGCCCTTCTCAAGCGTTGCCACATCTTGGCCCGTCTCGGCAAAACTGGCGCGCACGCGCTTAAGCTCGGTGTCAAAGCTCGCGGCCATTCCAGCGGCGGCCCCAAGGCTTTGCTCAAGCGCATCCGCCTTGATCTCCAGATCGTCAAACGTATCATAATCCATCGTGAGTTCCCTCGTGTTGTGTGTCGGGATAGGCCGCAAGGAGTGCATCGAGCCCCGAGCGGCCCAAGGGGCGCGCCTGTGCTTCTGGGCCAAGCATGATCATCAACTCAGCAGGCGTGAGCGCCCAAAAGGCCTCTGGCGTTAGGCGCAGCCGTGTCAGGCCAACGCGCAGAAGCTGGGGCCAATCAAAGCGCGTCATTGGCGCCCTCGTCTGGCAGCATGAAAGCCCGCGCCAATAAAAGCGCTGCAGCCTTGGCTGCCGCCATTGGCCCGCCTTCGATCTCGGCGGCGAGAAGGTCGCTTGCGCGCCCTTCCCAGCCACCGCCCCTGAGCCCTGCGACGATGAGTTTCATCACATCGCGCGTGGAAAACCCGCCAGCCTCAAAGCGCTGCACCAGTTCCACCAGCGTGTCAGTTTGCAGCGCCGCTTCCAGCTCGGCCAAGGCCCCAAGCGTGAGCTTGAGAACACGGCGTTGCCCGTCGATGACAAGCGCGACTTCTGAGGCCCAGGGGTTGCCCATCAGACAGCCGCCGTGAAGCTGATCGCGCCAGCTGATGCGAGCGATAGCTCGTAAGTTGCCTCGCCATTGTAAGTGCCGGAGTAGTCGATCGAGCTGACTTGGAAAGCGCCTTCAAGTGTGCCAAAATCAGGGATGATCACCTGAAAGTCAGGTGTCTCGCCATCAAAGAAGATCTGGCGCGCACGCTCGTCAGAGCCTGCGTCCTTGAACACGCCAGAGCCTGATAGAGAAGCAGTCTTTACACCAGCTCCCCCGAGAATTTCACGCCAGCCACCGGCGCTTTCAAGGCTCGTCACATCAACGCTTTCGGCGTTAAAGCTAATCCGCGTGGCCCGCAGCCCAGCGACGGTTTCAAACAGGCCACCGCCCGTCATGTCGATTTTGATAAGTAGGTCTTTGCCGTTTTGAGCAGCCATAGTCTCTCTCCAGTTTGGTAAGGTGGTTTAGGTGTCTTGCACGAGCGCCCGAAAGCGCAGGTCGATCCGCCGTGTTGCGCCCGTGCCTTCGCGGGTCGCGCTTGCGCGGTCGAAATTGAGGTAAATCAGCGTGCCGCGTGCCAGCGTCAGAGGCGCGTCGATCAGCACGTCAGACACCTGTGCCGCGACGTCCTTGGCAGCCTGAAAGCCCGCGCTGTCTGTCACCACAGACACGGTGAAAACATGCTCGGCACTTCCGCCGCTTTTGTCGGACTTGTCGTAAGCCGCTTCAGGCCCGATCGCGACATAAGTGGCAGGCAAGCTGCCTGACGGGATCGCGTCGTAAATCGCGGTGCCTACCAAGGCCGCCAAGCCAGCGTCGCCGATAAGTGCTTGGTAAACTGCGGCCTGTAGTGCGGGGGATGCTCCATAGCTCATGCCACCAACTCCTCTTGTGCAAAACATGTCAGATAGCGCCCGTCGTGGCCCTCTTCCGCGACCGCCTGGATAAGCAACACACGGCTGCCTTCGACAAAGCGCTGCTCGGGTTTGGGGCGCATAGTGCTGCCCACGGGGGCTGCGCGCAGGGTGATGTTGTAGCTCACCGTTGCCATCGGCGTGGCTTCGCCCTGGGCCTCACGGCCAGTGCGCGCAGTGACGTCTGCCCAGAGCGTGCCAAGCGGCACCCAGATGGTTGTGAAGCCCCCCGCGCCGTCAGGCACACGGTCGGGCGTTTCCAGCACAAGCTGGCGGTTTAGGGCCGGCACATTCATTGGCCAGCCCCCGCGAACAGGCGCACAGTGCGGTAACGCTCAATGAGGCTCGTGACACCGAAAGGCATGTAGCCCTCGCCCACGCTCGTCTCGTTGCGATACTCGTAATAATACGCCGCGAGCAGAAGCACGGCCTGCGCCAAGTCACCGGGCAAGTTGTCCCACTCCGGGCCAAAGCCTGCGGTGAAGCTCACCTTCACAGAGCCATTCAAAGGCACCGCTGGCAGGATGCCCGCGACAGGGCAAAGCCTTGGCCGCTGCATGTCTTGCACCAGCTTGTAGTAGTTCGCGGCCAGCAAATCGGCCACATCAAGGCGGTTGTAAAACGTCACCTCGGTGATCTCGCTCACGGGGGCAACAGGCAAAGCTTGCCCTGTCTCATCGCGCCACTGTGTCAGCGACCACGAAAAATCGCGCTCAATCAGGATCTTGCCTGTGCGTGCTTCGATGGCCGAGATCGCTGCGCGCAGAAAGCTCTCTAAAACCGCGTCTTGCAAAGTGTCCTCGGCGAAGCCGGTGCCAAGGCGCAAGTGGGCCTTAAAGGCCTCAACGGGTAAGGCCGCAGCGGGGACGGCTGTTTCTTCAGTTAACATCATGGACTCTCTCCAAACTTGCGCCCTCACGAGTGGCGCGCGGTGCCAGTGTTGCTCGGACGGAGGGGAACAGCTGGGCAACACCTTAAAAGGCACCGCGCGCTCAGAGGGCAGGCAAGCCGCCCTCTGACCTCCGGCCCTTACGAAGTGGCGAACTTGAGCAGCTTGATCGCTGCAAAGTCGCTCACATCGCCGCCAACACGCTTGGTTGCGTAAAACAACACATGCGGCTTGGCGCTGAACGGGTCACGCAGAACGCGCAAGTCGGGGCGCTCAGCCACGGTGTAGCCTGCGTTGAAGTCACCAAAGGCGATGGCTGTGGCGTCAGTCGCAACATCAGGCATGTCTTCGGCGATCAGCACAGGGTAACCCAGCAAGCGCGCAGGCTCGCCCGCCGCAAGGCCGTCTGACCAGAGGAAGCGGCCATCAGCGTCTTTGAGCTTGCGTACAGCACCCGCTGTTTTGGAATTCATCACAAAGCTCGCATTGGCACGGTACTGCGCGCCCAAAGCATAAACGAGATCAATAACAGACTCGCCACCGTCAAAACCGCCGTCAACGCCCGTTGGCACATAGCCAAGGTTGCCCCAGGCCCAGCTGTCGTTATCGACAGTTGTGTGTGTCAGCATGCCTGTCGGTTTGTCGATCCCGTCGCCGTTGATAAAGGCCGCCGCTTCCGAGCGGGCGAACTTGTTGGCGATGCGGCCCGCGAGCCAGCCTTCAATGTCAAACGCACTGTCATCCAGCAGGCGTTGCGAGGCCTTCGGAAGTGCTGACAGCTCGTGCAGCGCGATCGTGATGCGGTCAATCTGCGGCGTACCAGTTTCTGCGGCAGGGTCTGTCTCCGTCGCCCAGCCTGCGCCCACATCGGAGTGGTCAACCAGCACGTCAAACGATGTCGCCTCAACCTGCACAACATTGGCAATCGCACGGATCGAGGCTGTGCTTTCCAGCACCGAAATAATGCTCTGCGCTGTCTGCGGATCGACAAGATAGCCGCCGTCTGCCGCTACGGCTGAGCTCATGGCTTTGCCTTCCATCTCAAGGCCACGCAGCGCGTCGTCGTCGCCCGAGCGCAGATAGGCGTTAAACGCCTTCTGGTGCGGAGCTTCAAGGTCTGCACCGCGGGCCAGTGGCGTGCGGGCGTGGGTGTTTGTTTTGCGGTCAAGCATGATAAGTCGCTCTTCTTGTTGTTTAAGTCGGTTGCTAATGTCGTCTTGGAAGCCCTTGAACTCGCTTGCGAATTCTCTCATGGCTGATTTCGTCTCAGGTGCAGAAGACATAGGTTCTCCGGCCCCTGCTTTCGCTTGGGTCTCACTCATCCGAGTTGTCCTTTCTGGTTACGTTTTGGCGTGCTTACTCTTGTGCCAACTCCTGGCGCGCACCCCTGATGGCGGCGGCCATTTCGCGCAGAGCATCGGCATCTAGGCTGTCGCCCTTGGCCCCCACCCGCGCACTGGCGCGCGCACTGGCACGCGCACTGGGCAGCATCGGGAAGGTCACAAGCGAGACCTCCCAAAGCTCCAGTTCCGTCAAGAGCCGCTGGCCCTTGTCATTCTTGCTGGCTTTCTTTGTGCGATAGCCAATCGAGAGCCCGTCAATCGCGCCGGCTTCAATGAGCGCAGCAGCTTCGCGGCCCCTCTGAGTGCTCTCCAACAGCCGGCCTTTCACATAGAGTCCGCGCGCGTCTTCACGCACCTCGTCCCAGATCCCGATTGGCTGCGCAGGGTCATGTTGCCAGAGCATCTTCACGCTGCGCCCCTCAGAAACCAGCGCCTTCAAACTGGCGGCATAGGCGCCTTTGGCGACAACATCACCGCCCTGATCGCAGGCGCCAAACAGGCTGGCGTAGCCTTCGATCGTGCTGCCATCAGTCACTTGTAGTTCAGCGTCAAACTGGCAGAATTTTTGCTCTAGGTTTGTATCGTAACTCATAGATATCTCCGTAATTTTCGTGTCACTGCGGCAAGGCAACGCCCTGCAACATGAACGACATTAACCCGCCCAGAATGGCCGCGATAATCAGCCAGACGAGCCGCCCGATGTGGCCGTCGATCTTGTCGAGCCGGGTGTCGATCTGGTTAAACCGTGCCACCATAAACTTGCGTTTCTCTTCGCTCACCGCGCGGTCGGTTTCGATCGCTGACACCGTCAGCTCAAGCGAGGTCAGCCGCTTTTCGATATGGCGAAACATCACCCGATAGCCCTCGTAAGGCAGGATCGTCTCGGGCAAATCCACGCCGTGGCTCGCATCATTCATCCGCAAGACCTCCGATCGCAGGCAGGCCCAGCAGGCGGCGTTTTTCCTCTGGTGTCAGGAAATCAGCGCCAGCCACCCGCGCCCATTGCGCGTCTCGCTCGCTCGACAGCGCCGAGACTTGGTCAAGGTCGGGCCGCAGCTCTACTGCATCGCCCGAGTAGCGCCCCAGCCACTCCGCCAGTTTTGCCGTTACCCGCGCTGCCAGTGGCAGCACAGTCAGGCGGTAAAACGCGCGGTTGGCCTCCTGATAGTTCGCGTAAGTCGCGTCTCCCGGAATGCCGAGCAACATTGGCGGCACGCCATAGGCCAGCGCAATTTCACGCGCGGCGCTCTCTTTTGTCTTCTGGAATTCCATATCAGAGGGCGAAAAGCCCATTGGCTTCCAATCAAGCCCGCCCTCGAGCAACATAGGCCTGCCCGCATTGCGCGCGCCTTGATAGTTTGCCTCCATCTCGCTCACCAGACGGTCATACTGATCGGCACTCAAGCCGCTCTGCCCGTCAGCACCCCGATAGACGATAGCGCCCGAAGGCCGCGCCGCGTTATCAAGGAGTGCCTTTGTCCAGCGCGAGGCTGAGTTGTGGACATCAACAGCCTGCGCCGCCGCCTGCATGGGCGAAAACCCGTAGTGGTCATCCTGCGGATGAAAGCTCTTGATATGGCAGACGGCTGGTACGCCCTCGCTCACGTCAAAGCGGTGTTTGCGCCCGCCGACTGTGTAATCGTATGCCACTGGCCAGCCGTCGGATCCGGGGATCAAGCTCATCCGGTCAGAGCGCAGGATGTGGAGCTCATAAGGTAGGCCCTCTTCTCCGCCGACAGCCTCAACATAGGCGTCGCCGCTCAGCAAAAGTTGCCCGTAAAGCGCCTCGAACAATTCAGCGCGCCCTTGGGAGGGGTTCGGCAGTTTCACGAGGCTCAAAAGCGGGTGCTCTTCAAAGCGCATTTCGCTATTTTGCAGCACCAGTGGCAGGGCCGCCGCCGCCTCGGAAATAAGCTTCACTGCGCGAAATCCGATAGGATTTCCGGCAAAGCCCGTGCGCGTCAGCGTCGCCGTGTCCCGCGGGCTCCAAGCCACGCGGCCAGCGCCTTGGAACGCCACAACGGGGCCCGCTGCGCTCGCCTTCACTTCAGGGCTCTCAAGGGCTGCGCCTTTGCGAAGAAAGTCAAATACCGGCATTCTGCACTCCTAATTTATTGAGGCTTTAAAGTGGCCTACAGATCATTCTTAAAGTTTTGCCGAAAGTTCGGCTGTCTTGAAGCACTCTGAGGTAAAAGGTTTAAAACTTCTTAACTACAGCGTGCGTACCTGTGGGCTGCGCCACTTTGCAGCTGGCGCGATCATCAACTCATTGATCGCCCAAACAAGTGCATCTACACGGTCGGGGCTGCCCTTGCCCTCAAAGCCTTTCAGCGTCATCTGGCTCATCTCGCCTTCGAGTGCGCCAAGCCCACGCGCATGGCGAACACGCCCCTGCTCGTAGAGCGCAGCAACTGGCTCGGCGCGGGCTGTCTTGCCCTTGCTCGCGTGCACCTTTTTGAGCGGCACCAGCGCGTCAACCTGGCGGATCACTTCCTCAACCAAGTCACCGCCCTGGTTGACTTCGGCGACAAGTTTTTCCGCCCCCCAACGCTCCATAGCGGCAACGGCGGCGCGCGCCCAAGTGTCGGGGCTAACGCCCTGCACTGTCGCGTCTTCCAGCACGTAAGCGCACCAGTCTTGCACCGGCCCGTCGCTGACAACACCCGCCACCACGATGCCACAGGCGTCAGAGCTGGCCTTGCCGCTCACTGGCGGATCAACGGCCACAACGATACGGCTGAACTCGGGCAGCGCCGCCACCCGCGCAGCCTCAAGTGTGCCCGGTGTCCACAAAGCGCCCTCGGCCTCGTCGATGAGAACACCGTCAAGCTCTTGCCGCCCAAGCCGCGTGCCCGCATAGCGCGCTTGAACTTCCTCAAGAAAGCCGCGGGCGAGGTTGGCCTTATTGGCCTCGGTTGGCGCATGTGTCGCAACCGTGCTGTCGCGCTCGAGCAGCTCTTTCAGAAGCCCGATGTTGCGCGGCGTTGTCGTCACGCAAACGCGCGGATCATCGCCCAAGCGCAGGCCAAATTGCAGCATATCCCAAGTGTCGCGCGCCTTCTTCCATTTGGCGAGCTCGTCAACCCAAGCGCCGTCAAACTGCGGCCCCCGCAGCCCTTCAGGGTCATGCGCGGAAAACACCTGTGCAATGGCGCCATTGGGCCAGATGAGCTGCTTGCGCCCGGCGTGCCACTCTGGGCGCCTGTCGGGCGGGGAGCAGGCCAGAATGCCGCTCTCGCCAAACACCATCACCTCGCGCACTTGGTCAACCGTTTCGCCAACCAGCGCAATGCGGTGGCAGGGCCCGGCGTCGTCTGGCCCTGCCCCCTCAACTTGGGCGCGCACCCATTCGGCACCAGCGCGGGTTTTGCCTGCCCCGCGCCCGCCAAGTATCACCCAAGTTCGCCAGTCGCCTTCCGGCGCCAATTGGTGCGGCATCGCCCAGAATTCCCAGAGGAAGGGCAGCGCCATCAGCTCGCTTTCGCTCAGATCATCCAGAAACGCTGCCTGCACCATTCGCGGCTCGGAGGCGATCCAACTTGCCCCCGATGTCAACGCGGGCGCGCTCAAGGTCGAGGTCACTGTGGCGTGGGCCGGGTTGGCGGCCTCCTGTGCTATCTGTTTCAAAACGGGTCTCCATTTCTTGCGCAATCACGATCCATTGCGTCACTTCTTGAAGCTGCGGGCCAACGCCGCGCGCCTCTTCACCGTTGTTCAGCCGCGCTCGCAACGCGCAAAGATCAGCTGTTAGTGCGCCCAGTTCCTGCATCAAAGCGGCGACAGACTGGGCGATTTGCTCGGCCGCGGCCTTAGGGGTCAACTCATTCATACTGCTGTTCACCTCATGTGGGTTTGTGCCTCCGCCCGACATGAAAATGCGCCACCGACGCATCTCTTTTGCAGCTTTCCAAACGCTAGCCAGCGCCGCAGTTTCGCGCAATAAGCTTGCTGGCGTTGCGAACGGTGGGATTAAGAAAAGGTTAATTCCATCAGACACATACGCAAAACGCGCGCCCAGTTTCCAAGGCGCGCGTTCGCAAATTCAAGTCGTGTTTTAAGCGGGGTTAAAAGCCCAGTTTGTCGCGCATAAATGCCAGAGAAACGGTGAGGCCATCTTGGGCAATTCCGTGAGCTGTGCCCTTCATGATATGGGCGTAAACCTCTTTGAAACCAGCCTCTTGCAAGGCTTCGGCAGCCTCCGGAAGTGACTGTGGCGGCACCACGTCATCCTCATCACCATGCACCAGCAAAATCGGCGGTTTTGAGACGGCTGCGTCCTTGAGCAATTCAGGCGCAAGCAAGCGCCCCGAGAAGGCGATGATACCTGCAAGCTCGTCCTCACGGCGTGGCACCACTTGCAGCGCCATCATCGTGCCTTGGCTAAATCCGAACACCACCATCTGCTCTGGCAACAAGTCTTCATCTACCAAAATACCGTCAAGAAATGCGTTCAGATCCTCGGCAGCCATCAACAATCCGCGCTCTGATTCTTCTTCCGAGCTGCCGTCGATCCACGAGATAGGGAACCACTGAAAGCCCATAGGCGCGCCGGCGCAGGCCTCGGGCGCATCAGGTGCGATAAACAGCGTGTCGGGCAGATGCTCGCCCAGCGGGTCGGCGAGGCCCATCAAGTCAGCGCCATTGGCCCCGTAGCCGTGTAAAAATACGCAGACCGAGCGTGTTACTCCCGAAACCGGCTCTTGGCGTGTTGCCTGTAGTGCTCGTGTCATCTGATGCCTTCCCTGTTTTTCATGCGCTTGTAATACGCCCACAAGATGCGCGCCGCAACCGAGCGCCAAGGGGCCCAAGCCTCGGCCATTTGGCGCATTTCTTTTTCCTTCGGGCGCTCTGCCAAGCCGTACAACTCGCGCGCAGCTTCCTGCAAGGCCAAATCACCGTGCGCAAAAACGTCGGCCCGCCCAAGGCTAAACATCGCGTAAATTTCGGCAGTCCAAGTGCCGATGCCTGAAACCTGCGTAAGCACCCTGATCACCTCTGCCGAGCTCAAGCTCTCAAGCGCGGCATAGTCGATCTGCGCCTCGGCCAGTGCGCGTGCATAGCGCGCCTTCTGGCGGCTCAGGCCAACTGCGCGCAGCTCTTCCTCGGTGAGCGCCAAAACGTTGGTTTCCTCTGTCAGGCCTGCATCAACAAGCTTGCCCCAGATCGCATTGGCGCTGGCCACACTCACTTGTTGGCCGACAATCGCATTAAGAAGCTGCGCAAATCCCGCAGGTTTAAGGCGCAATGGCAAAGGCTGCGCAGCGGCGAAGCCTTTTGCCAGCTCCGGGTGGCGCTCGCTCAGCCATTCGGCCCCCTCAAGCACACAGGCGTCGGTGGTGATGATCCGTTCACTCATAACGCAAAGGCCCATTCCATGGCGATCTCAACCGTTGGCAAAACCTTGGCTTGCGGTAGATTTGGCCGCCGGATCATGCCGACGCGCAAACCGAGCTCACGTGCTGCTATCAGTTTTGCACGTGGGGCTTCACCGCCCGCATTGCGCAGGATAAGCCAGTCAACGCCAAGCTGTTTGAACAGGGCTCTCTCTCCCTCGACAGTGAATGGCGGATGCCCAACCAGAAAACGCCCTCCCTCAAACGGGAAGTCGCCCTCAACGCTCTCGATCTGGCGCGCGATCACGTCACAGCCCTGCAAATTGGCAAACTCTGTAAGCGTCGCGCGGCCTGTGGCAAGAAACACAGTCGCACCGCATGGCACGTGCTTGGCGGCCCCGGCCTCTGCGGCCAGATCAACCCAGTTGTCGCCTGCCTCAGGCTCCCAAGCTGGCCGCAAAAACATCGCGTATGGCAGGCCCCTCTCTGCGCAGATCCTTGCCGTTCGGTTGCTCACCCGCGCGGCAAACGGGTGCGTCGCATCAAGCACAGCACCGATGTCTTCATCCCGCAAGTAGCGCTCAAACCCTGCGTCGCCGCCAAACGGGCCAGTGCGGCAAGGCACAGCAAAACTTGCCGCCATTCGCGCGCTGCCTTCAATGCTGGCCTCCGCATCAAACCCTGCAGTTGCGAGCCCCTCAGCGATCAGCCGAGCCTCGCCCGCGCCCGCCAAAAGCAGAATGCGCCTCACGTGACCGGAAACACAAAACAGCGGTCGCGGCGGATTGTCAGCCAAAGCGCTGTGCCAACACTTGGCATGAACACGTTCGGCACCGTAACCCGCAACTTCGACCCGTCATGATCCATGCGAAACTCAACAAGGCTCTCGCTGCCCATAAAGCGCGCACGCTCGACAATACCCCGGGCTGGCGTGCCGTCTGTCGCCGTTGGGTGGGGGCCGCGCCCCGCTCTGTCAAAGTCGATCTTAAAGTGCTGCGGGCGGATGATAATATCAACCTCCTGCCCATCCGGTATTCCCGGCGCGAGAAACTGGCCGAACGGCGTGTCTGTCAAGGCGCCCGTTACTGTGCCGCGTATCTCGTTGATGTCGCTGAAAAATCCGACAGATGCCTTGTCGACAGGCGCATTATAAACATTGTACGGAACGCCTTGCTGCACGATCCGCCCGTCGCGCATCAACGCGATCTCATCTGCCATGCGCATCGCCTCTTCGGGCTCATGAGTCACAAGCAAAACCGCCGTGTCCTCCTGTTTGAGCACCTCAAGCGTTTCATCGCGAATTTCGTCGCGCAGACGGTTATCAAGGCCTGAGAACGGCTCATCCATCAGCATAATTCGCGGCCTCGGCGCAAGCGCACGCGCCAGTGCAACCCGCTGTTGCTCACCGCCTGAAAGCTCGTGAGGGTAGCTGCTCTCAAAGCGCTCAAGCCCAACCCGCGCCAACAGCACACGCACCCGCGCCACCTTGTCGGTGCTTGTGCCTTTCAAGCCGAAGGCCACATTCTGCGCGACGCTAAGATGGGGAAACAACGCAAAGTCCTGAAACATCAGGCCAATGTGGCGCCGCTCTGGCGGAATGCGAAAGACAGTGTCGCAGATAAGTGCGCCATCAACGTATATCTCGCCGCTGTCTTGCGTATCAACGCCAGCGATCATGCGCAGCGTCGTTGACTTGCCGCACCCAGAGGGGCCGAGCAGGCAGGTCACATGCCCGGGCTGGATGCTCAACGAAACATCATCAACCACGACCCGCCCGTCATATACCCGCGTCAGATTGCGGATTTCGAGCCTCGGGGCCTGTGCAGAAGACTGTCCTGAGGTCTGTACTGAGGTCTGTACTAAAGACTGCACTGGGGTCTGTTCGATATCCAATTTTGGAGCCTGTGGTGCCACGTATGCCTCATGCAGTATCCGATAGAATTCATCGGGTTTACGCAGCCTTAACAGCCGCGCCCCCCGCTCGCAAGCGCAGCCTAAACGGTAGGTCGCTCCAAACCAACTTCTTCTTGGCCCAAATATCCAAATCCAGACACCGGCAAAGATCAACCTCTCTCAAAGATATTGCGCCGTGCTACGCACGTCGCCTAGGGGGCGGGCGGGCTGGCCTTCGGCCAGCCCGCCCGCCCCCACCGCGGTGCCGTCAGGCAGCGCAAACCCTTAGCAGCAACCAGCGGCCCCCGACGCCTCTTGCTCAAACGGGCTTTCCCCGCCGCAGCCTTCAAAAATGCCGTAGTGCGTTGAGAAATCACCGATAAACTCAAAGTGTTCCGCGTGGCGCGTCTCGGCCAGCATCTTCCACGTGTTGCCACAAACCGGAAAGACCTTGCCACTTTCCATATAGTGGTGATCATCCAGCGCAAAACCGTGGGGCGCGTGCTCGATTGTTCCTTTGTAGATCACGGCTTGGCCGTAGTCTTCGCAGGCCGTTTCCAACCCTTCAAGCTTGAATAAGCGATAAGTCGATGAGTTGAACCGCAAAGGAGCCACCCGCGCTTCCAACACCGGGTTCTCGATCGTTAATTCGCGCTGCGCAACCAAACGCGGGTCATCAAACCCAGCGCGCTTGGCAAATGTCAAAAAGTCGTTCCAATAAAGCGCGCCCGACAGGCACTCACCATAGAGCACTTCGTCCTCGGCCATAGCCTGCGGCACCCGCCTATCAGCGTAAACATCGGAGAAGTACATTTCCCCGCCGGGCTTGAGCAAACGATAAGCGCCGCGCAACACAGCTTCTTTGTCAGTCGCAAGGTTGATCACGCAGTTAGAAACGATCACATCAAAGCTGCCAGCCTCGACTGGCAAGTCGTCAAGATTCTCGATGAAACCCTTGTGAAAGCTAGTGTTCTCAAAGCCAAACTTCTCTGAGTGCCAGCCTTGATGGGCTCGCGCCACCTCAAGCTGCTCATCGGTCATGTCAACACCCGTGACGTGCCCCTTTGGCCCGACAAGCTGCGCAAGCGCGTAAACATCACGCCCCGCACCACAGCCCAAGTCGAGCACGCGCATGCCCTCAAGTGCATGCGGCATGACAAGCCCACAACCGTAGTAGCGCATCAAGACTTCATCATGCACATTTGAAAGCACTCGCTTCACAAACTCCGGCATGTCATCAGGCGTACAGCAAGCGTTGGTCTGCAAATCGGCGCTGCTTTCCAGCACTTTTCCGTAGTAATTCTGGACAGAACTCTGAACAGCTTCATCTTTCATCGTGCGGCTCCCTTTGGTGTTAGGCTGTTTGGTGTTAGCCTGTAGTGTCTAGCCAAGCGGTAACCTGCGCAATATGGCTGCGCAATTGCGCAACACCACACTCACAGAAAGGTTATTTTTGCGTTATCACATTCCGTCATGCTTTCGCGGAGGTGAATTGGCCCGTACCTGTGGCAATTTCCCTCAATAGCAAAGGCAACGGGCCACTTTCGGCCTGCGCCAGAACATGGCATAGGGGCGCAACACCGAGTGTAACATAAACGATGGGACTTCCACCATGACTGCCAACAAACGCATTGTTCTTTCCAGCGATCACGCCGCCATCGAGCTGCGACTGGCCATTGCGGCCCATGTTGAGACACTCGGCTGGCAAGCCGTGGACATCGGGCCAACAACCCCCGAAAGCACCCATTACCCGAAGCACGGAGAAGCCGCCGCACAGCGCGTCGCCTCTGGCGATTGCCAGCTCGGGATCATCCTCTGTGGCACGGGCCAAGGCATCATGATGGCGGCAAACAAAGTCAAAGGCGTGCGCTGTGGTGTCTGCTCTGACACGTTTTCAGCCCGCATGATCCGCGAGCACAATGATGCCAACATGCTGTCAATCGGTGCGCGCGTCACTGGCGAAGGCCTGATCTTTGACATCATAGATGCCTTCTTGGGCGCCAGCTTTGAAGGCGGGCGTCACGCAACCCGCGTTGACATGATCAAGGCCATCGAAGCCTAGAGTCAGCGCATTTTCGCTAGATTCCGTAGGGCACACCGCCCGTAACCGGCAGGTTTATCCCTGTTACGTAGTTTGCCTGAGGCCCTGCAAGATATGCCACAGCATTGGCGACATCCTCGGGCAAGCCAGCGTTACGCAAGGCAACATTGGCATAACGGCGCGCTTTCGTTTCGGCCACAGACACCCCCTGCTCGGCTGACAGGCGTTCATTGGCGGCCATATGCATGTCTGTCGCAATGTAGCCGGGGCAAACCGTGTTACATAATATGCCGTCTGGCCCAAACTCGGCGGCCAGCGTCTTGGTGAGGCCAACCAAGCCATGCTTCATCGCCGTGTAGGCGCCAAAGCCCGGCTCAGCCCCAAGGCTGCCAGTTGATCCGATGTTGATGATCCGCCCACCGCCGCGCGCCTGCATTGTCGGGATAACGGCCTGTGACAGCATCATCGGACCGAGCAAATTGACGCCGAAGCTAAGCTGCCATTCTGCAGCTGTGGTGGCCAGAAAACTGTCAGACCCCGCCAAGGAGCCGGCGTTGTTTACCAGAATGTCCAAGCCGCCAAAGCGCTCGAGCGTCGCACTGATAGCAGCCTCAATCTCGTTTTCGGAAGTCACATCGAGCGTCAAAGCCAGTGCCGTGCCGCCCTGCACTTCTATGCTCTCAACCAAATCCGCCAGCAGCTCAGCGCGCGAGGCCGCGCCTGTCTCGGGGGTGAACTCGGGGGTGAACTCGGTGGTGAACTCGGTGGTGAAGCTGCCCGCAACGTCGGTTACGACGACGGCAGCCCCCTCAGCGGCCAGCCTCAAAGCAATCGCCCGCCCGATGCCGTTCGGGGCCGAGGCCCCCGTGACAAGCGCTATCTTCCCGAGAATTTGCTTCATGCAATGGCCTCGCCTCTAGGGTGTTCCCCTCAAAGCTACGTGCGATTGGTGAATTTACAAGGGCGCGTCTAAGCTTCGTCGTCCCACTCGATCGGCGGCGCGTCAGGGTCGGGTTTGCCGACGCCTTTGAACAGGCCCTTGAACGGCATCATCCAAGCGAAGCCAAGCACGACATAGATCAGCACCTCAACCAAGAAGTGCGGCCGCCCCAGCATATTTACCAGTGTCACGGCCACAATAATGTAGAGCGGCATGCCAACGACAAGCACCAGAAGGGCAAGCCGGCGGCGGGCTTTATAGCTTAAGTTATCAAACATCAGTCAGCAAACGGGTCAGTGACAAGAATAGTGTCTTCACGCTCGGGGCTGGTGCTCACCAGCGCCACCGGACATTCGATCAGCTCTTCGACGCGGCGCACATACTTGATCGCCTGCGCGGGCAGCTGCGCCCACGAGCGCGCGCCTTCTGTGCTCTCGCTCCAGCCGTCCATCTCTTCGTAGATCGGCGTGCAGCGGGCTTGCGCATCCGCCGCTGTCGGCAGGTAGTCAAGCCGCTCGCCGTCAAGGTCATAGCCGACACAAATCTTCAGCTTCTCAAAGCCGTCAAGCACATCAAGCTTGGTCAGGCAAATGCCCGTGATGCCCGAAGTCGCGCATGTCTGGCGCAGCAAGGCCGCGTCAAACCAGCCGCAACGGCGTTTGCGCCCCGTGGTGGTGCCAAACTCGTGGCCGCGCTCGCCGAGCATCTGCCCGTCAGCATCGTCAAGCTCGGTTGGGAAAGGCCCCTCGCCCACGCGGGTTGTGTAGGCCTTCACGATGCCAAGCACATAGTCGATAGCGGTTGGCCCAAGGCCAACACCCGTCGCCGCCTGCCCCGCGATCACGTTGGAACTGGTCACAAACGGATAGGTGCCAAAGTCGATGTCCAAGAGCGCGCCTTGAGCGCCTTCAAACAAGATACGCTTGCCCGCTTTGCGCTTTTCGGCCAGCACTTTCCAAACAGGTGCCGCATAAGGCAGAATTTTAGGCGCGATTTCTTTGAGCTGCGTGAGCAGCGCGTCGCGGTCGATCTCCTCAAAGCCAAGGCCGCGACGCAGCGGGTTGTGGTGCTGCAACGCACGGTCAACACGCGCTTCAAGCGTGGCCTCATCGGCCAAGTCAGCCACGCGAATAGAGCGCCGCCCAACCTTATCCTCGTAAGCGGGCCCAATGCCGCGGCCCGTGGTGCCGATCTTGGTGCCCTTGCTCGCGGCTTCCTCGCGCAGGCGGTCAAGCTCGCCGTGCAGCGGCAAAATAAGCGGCGTGTTTTCCGCGATCATCAGGTTCTCGGGGTTAATCTCAACACCCTGCGCCTCGATGGTTTCGATTTCGCCCAGCAAATGCCAAGGATCAAGCACAACACCGTTGCCGATAACCGAAAGCTTGCCGCCGCGCACAACGCCGCTTGGCAGCGCGTGCAGCTTGTAAACCTTGCCATCAATAACAAGCGTGTGGCCCGCATTGTGGCCACCCTGAAAGCGCGCAATCACATCTGCACGCTCAGACAGCCAGTCAACGATCTTGCCTTTGCCTTCGTCGCCCCATTGTGCGCCGACAACTACCACATTCGCCATACTGGCCTCCTCGAATTTCAGATGAGTCTTCCGTCAAACCCGTGCCCGTATATCGCGGGGTTCACAGAGGTGAAACAACAATTTCGCCGCATAGGCTATAGAGGGTAAACTAGGGCATGAATTCCCCCATATAGAGACCATGGTTTGCCACTTAACCCAGAAAAAGGGAAATGTCGGCAGAGAGCCCAGAGTGCATGATGCAATAAACTGTTCAGACAACAGTTACGGGCGCGAAGCAGACCGCCACTTCAGTTGCACTCTAGTGCATTCTGCTCTCAAGCAACGCGCTAACCCCGCGGCCTTGACCCAAGTGAATTTATGACGCCCCTAACCTCCCTTGAGTCAGATCGCGATGAGAGGGTTCAACATTTAGGCCGCCAACTTCGGCTAAAAACCTGACAACTTCCCCCACCCCTTTGTCTTGCTTGAGCACGCAAAAAACTGTCGGCAAGTCAGGCCGCATTGCTTTGCTATCTCTTGCCATAACTTCAAGCGATGCGCCGACGTATGGGGCGAGGTCGGTTTTGTTGATGACAAGAACGTCTGACTTGGTGATCGCAGGCCCGCCTTTACGGGGGATCTCTTCGCCCGCTGCCACGTCGATCACGTAGAGCGTTACGTCAGCCAACTCAGGGCTGAATGTGGCTGACAAGTTGTCACCGCCACTCTCTATAAGGATGATCTCAACCTCAGGGTGGCGCGCAACCATTTCGGCGACAGCAGCAAGGTTGATAGAGGCATCCTCGCGGATCGCCGTATGTGGGCAGCCACCCGTTTCAACGCCGATAATGCGATCTTTTGGAAGCACTTGCATCCGCATCAGGGCTTCCGCGTCTTCTTGCGTATAGATGTCGTTGGTGATGACGCCGATAGAATGCGTGGCACTCAAGGCGCGGCAAAGCGCGGCTGTGAGCGTCGTTTTGCCTGCGCCGACGGGGCCGCCTATCCCGACGCGCAAGGGGCCGTTTGAAGCTGTCATGTGCGGAATATCCTTGAGTATTGTGTTTCATGTTTCATCGAGGCGATGTCGCCCATGAAGGCGGTTGATGACAGATCATCCAAGCTTCCGCTCTCGGCGCTCTGGGCTATCTCTAGGCACAGTGGCGTCAGCGTTTTAATAAGGCTCTGGCCTTCCGTTTGCCCCAACGGGACAAGCCGCATACCTGCCGCTGCCATGTTTGACACGAAGGCTTGCAAATACATCGCCAGTGTCAGATCAAGCGGCAGCCCTTGAAGCCTTGCCGCGCGCCCGATGGCGACCGGGTATGTCAGGCTCGGCAAGGCGATTTGCCAAATGTCTGTCGTGGCACGCGCGAAAGCTTCGCCTTGCAACACCGTCTCTTTCAACCGCTCTGCAGAGGCCGCGAAGGCGCGCGCTTGTGCGTCAGCCTCGCTTGGGTCATCCGCATGGTAGGCCGCCGACAAAAACAGTGCGTCGGCCTGCCCCGCGCCAAAGCGCAGGATCGTCTCCAACCAGTCTTTCAGGCTGTCATGGCTGCTAACCTGCTGGCTTTGAACCGCCCACTCAAGCCCATGGCTGTAAGCAAAAGCGCCCACCGGATAGGCAGGCGACAGCCATTGAGTGAGTGTGAGAACATGCTCAGTGCGCATGATCTGAGCGGTCGTGCGCATGGTGGTTGTGCGTTGCAGAATGGTCGTGCCCATGGGTGCGCCCGTGGCCATAAGCGCCGCCTTCAGGCACAAACGGCTCGCTGATCTCGCGTGTTGTCGCCCCGATCTGATGCAGCATATCGCCGATAACTTTGTCGCGTTGGATGACAAGCCGCGCGTCCTCAATCTGACAAGGCGTGTGGCGGTTTCCGATGTGCCATGCGATGCGCGCAAGGCCCGCGCCCGTGACTTCAAGCAAGTCTTCGCGCGCAGCAATCACTTCAACAAGCGCGCCGGTTTCAAGCTCAAACGCGTCGCCGTGATCCAGCGACGTGGTGTGCTCAAGATCAACCAAAAAGCGCATGCCCTTGGTTGTCGTCAGCACCTTGCGGCGCAAAAACCGCGCATCATACGTAAGCTCGACAGTGTCGTGCGGGCCAGTCCAGTTGCCCGCTCGCAAGGTTTTTTGACAGAGTGGTTGTTTCATTGGGCCTCTCAAAACAGGAAGTATCGTTGCGCCATCGGCAATTCGGATGCAGGCTCACATGTGAGCAACTCTCCGTCTGCCCGCACTTCGTAGGTTTCCGGATCCACCTCGACATGTGGCGTCGCGTCGTTGAGGAGCAGGTCTTTCTTTCCGATGTTGCGGGTGCCTTGCACAGCAATCGTTTGCTTGGCCAAACCAAGGCTTTTGCCGATGCCATCTGCCTGCGCCGCTTCGCTGACAAAGACGACAGCAGAGTTCTCAACCGAGCGGCCATAGGCGCCAAACATCGGGCGCGAGTAAACAGGCTGCGGCGTCGGGATAGAGGCGTTCGGGTCGCCCATCTGCGCGCAAACGATACTGCCACCAAGCAAGACCATCTCGGGTTTCACCCCAAAGAACGCAGGGTTCCAGAGCACCAAGTCAGCCCGCTTGCCCTCCCCGATAGAGCCGATCTCGCGTGAAACCCCGTGCGCAATGGCTGGGTTGATCGTGTATTTCGCAATATAACGCCGCACGCGAAAATTGTCGTTCTCGCCGGTTTCCTCGGCCAGCCGCCCGCGCTGCTTTTTCATCTTGTCAGCGGTTTGCCATGTGCGAATGAGCACTTCGCCAACACGGCCCATCGCCTGACTGTCAGACGCGATGATGCTGAATGCACCCATGTCATGCAGGATGTCTTCCGCCGCAATCGTCTCGCGCCTGATCCGGCTCTCGGCAAAGGCCACATCCTCAGGGATGGATTTGTCGAGGTGGTGACACACCATGAGCATGTCCAGATGCTCCTCCAGTGTGTTGACCGTAAAGGGCCGGGTCGGGTTCGTCGATGAAGGCAAAACATGCTCCTCACCACAAATTTTGATGATGTCTGGCGCGTGGCCGCCGCCAGCCCCTTCGGTGTGAAACGCGTGGATCGTCCGGCCCTTCATGGCCTTCACAGTGTGCTCGACAAAGCCGCTTTCGTTGAGCGTGTCAGTGTGGATCATCACTTGCACATCCATCGCGTCGGCCACGCCAAGGCAGCAATCAATCGCCGCAGGAGTTGTGCCCCAGTCTTCGTGCAGCTTCAGCGCGCAGGCACCAGCCTTGACTTGCTCTTCAAGCGCAGCAGGCAGCGAAGCGTTGCCTTTGCCCGCAAACGCGAGGTTCATCGGGAAAGCATCTGCGGCCTGCATCATCCGCCCGATGTGCCAGCCGCCGGGTGTACATGTGGTTGCGAGCGTGCCGTGTGCGGGGCCGGTACCGCCGCCAAGCATGGTTGTGAGGCCAGAGTGCAGCGCATCTTCGATCTGCTGTGGGCAGATGAAATGAATGTGTGAATCAAAGCCCCCCGCCGTGAGGATCTTGCCTTCGCCTGCGATCACTTCAGTGCCCGGCCCCACGATGATGTTTACACCGGGTTGCGTGTCGGGGTTGCCCGCCTTGCCGATCTTGGCAATACGCCCGTCGCGCAGGCCGACGTCGGCTTTGTAGATGCCGGAATGATCAACGATCAGCGCATTGGTGATGACGGTGTCTACCGCGCCAGCTTCGCGCGTGACTTGCGACTGCCCCATGCCATCGCGGATCACTTTACCGCCGCCAAACTTCACTTCTTCGCCGTAAGCTGGCGCACCGCCCCCCGCCAATTCGGCGGTCAGGTCGCGCTCGACTTCGATGATGAGGTCAGTGTCAGCAAGGCGCACACGGTCGCCCGTTGTGGGGCCAAACATGGCGGCATAGTCTGCACGCTTAATCTCGGTTGCCATCAGATGTCTCCCATCACGGTTTGGTTAAAGCCGAAGATACGGCGCGCCCCCGCCATTGCGATCAGCTGCACCTCGCGGCGCTGGCCCGGCTCAAAGCGCACGGCTGTGCCAGCGGCGATATCAAGCCGCCTGCCATGGGCTTGAGCGCGGTCAAACTCAAGCGCGGGGTTGCTCTCTGCAAAGTGATAGTGGCTGCCAACTTGCACAGGCCTGTCGCCCGTGTTGGCCACCATCAGGGTGATCGCCTCGCGCGCGGGGTTGAGCGTCAGCGTGCCTGAGGCGGGGAACATCTCACCGGGGATCATGACTTGGCCAATGCTTTGCGCACGAGAACCACCGCCACAGCAACAGCCACAGCCACAGCCACAGCCGCCAACAGCGAAACAGGCACCCAAGTTGTCTCTGAGGTATGCGCATGCGGCAGGCCCGCTTCGTGGGCGGCAATAGGGGCTGCGATTGACATGCTCAAAAGTGTCGCAAAGTGCTTCATCGGTAGTGTCCTCATCTGATGGGGTTATGAACGGTGACGAGTTTGGTGCCGTCGGGAAACGTCGCTTCGACTTGCACCTCAGGGATCATCTCGGAAATGCCCTCCATGCACTGCTCGCGGGTGATAATCAGAGCGCCAGCCTGCATCATGTCGGCGACACTACGCCCGTCGCGCGCCCCCTCGACAACCGCATCGGTGATCAGCGCAATCGCTTCAGGATAGTTAAGCTTTACGCCACGCGCGAGGCGCTTCCGCGCAACCTCGGCGGCCATGGCTATCAGCAGTTTGTCTTTTTCGCGTGGTGTTAGTTGCATCTTAGGTCATCCATGATCTGGGGAGTGCGCCATTTGTGAGGTGCTCAATAATGGGGATAAGCGACTGTCTGAGCTCAAAGCTGTCCGCCGCCAAAACACGTGCGACCAGCAAGTCTTTCGCGACAAGACTCGCGCCTGCCGTTTCGGGAAGCCGCGCACGCACTGAGGCAAGCCGTGCCTCAGCGTCGCCGCCAACGTAAACGATCAGGGCGAATGCGCCCGCGTTGGCCGCAACGTTCGGCGCAGCCAAGTGGCCCGTCACGTCGCCCTGTAGGGTCATCGCATCTAAAAAGAGCGGCTTGCCCTGCCTGCGAATGCTGATCTTGTCTTTAAAGTAGGCACTGCGCAGCGTTTCGCCCATCGCCGCACGGCCAATCACCAGCGGCTCAACAAGCAGCAGAGACGCGCCTTCCTCCAACTCGACATGCATCTGTCGCTCAAGCGCACAGGCCTCAAACAGAATGGTTTCTTGAGGGAGCCAGTTGATCTGGGCGCGTGCTTTTACGTGCAAACGGTTCGTCACTGTGGCGCACTCATTCGGCTGGGCTTTGTACACGCGCTCAGCGGCTTGCGTCGTGAGGCTGATTGCTGAACCTTCGCCCGCACAAGCGCTAAACGCAAACTTGTCGCCGCCGGTAATGCCGCCCGCTGTGTTGATCATAATGGCTTGCAGAGCTTGCGAACTGCCCTGCGGAAACAGCGCCTTCATCGCACCCGATTGGCGCAAATCTGCAAGTGCACTTCCATAGGGTCCGAGCTTTGTCGACAGAGCCACAGCGCCAACCGATCGCGGCTGGGCCTTAGCATACAATGGCATCGGTATGGTCGCTGACAGTGTAATTTCGCTGCTCCAGATTCGTGCTTTATCTCAGTCTTTGTCTCTGTCTTTATCTCAGTCTTTGTCTCTGCGGTTTCACCACAAGCCACAGACTGTGTCAGCGACAAGCGTATATCTGGCGGCGCTGAGAACAGGTTTGCCTGCATTTTAAGCATCGCGCCGCAAAGAAGGCTAAAAACTGTGCAGTTCGTCACTTCGAGCCCCTGAAGTGAGGCGCACATCTTTTGAATTCGCTGCAATGCAGAAAGGCTCACCAAGCCGGATCAAGCGCGAAAATGCAGAGTGAAGGTGTGTGACGGCCGGACGAATTGAAGCCCGAGCCAGCCGCCACACGGATTGCAACACGAAGTTGCAGGTTAGAGGTAATTAGCCCTGCGCAATTGCGCAAGCCTTTCTGCCCTCCCTGCTAGGAGAACAAGATGAACCTACTCAACTCTACTTTGGCTGGCGCGTTTGCTCTGGCTGCTCTAACAGCCCCCGCTGCGGCGGCTGACTGCCCCATCAAAGTCGGTGTGCTGCACTCGCTGTCAGGCACAATGGCGATTTCGGAAACCACACTGAAAGACACGATGCTGATGCTGATTGAGCAGCAGAACGCAAAAGGCGGCCTTCTGGGCTGTGAACTCGAAGCTGTCGTGGTTGATCCGGCCTCTGACTGGCCGCTGTTCGCGGAAAAAGGCCGTGAGCTTCTGAGCGTGCACAACGTGGATGTGATCTTTGGCAACTGGACATCAGTCAGCCGCAAATCTGTTTTGCCTGTGCTCGAAGAACTCAACGGTTTGCTGTTCTACCCTGTGCAGTATGAGGGCGAAGAAAGCTCGAAAAACGTGTTCTACACAGGTGCGGCGCCAAACCAGCAAGCCATCCCTGCGACAGACTATTTCCTCGAAGAGCTTGGCGTTGAGAAGTTCGCGCTTTTGGGCACTGACTATGTCTACCCGCGCACGACGAACAATATTCTGGAAAGCTACCTTAAACAAAAGGGCATCGCGGCAGAAGATATCTTCGTCAACTACACACCATTCGGCCACTCTGACTGGTCCAAGATCGTGGCTGACGTTGTTGCGCTCGGTGCAGACGGCAAGAAAGTTGGCGTGATCAGCACGATCAACGGCGACGCAAACATCGGCTTTTACAAAGAGCTGGCAGCGGCAGGCATCTCGGCCGATGACATCCCAGTGGTTGCCTTCTCAGTCGGCGAAGAAGAGCTCTCGGGCCTCGACACTGCCAACCTCGTTGGTCACCTCGCGGCTTGGAACTACTTCCAGTCAGCCGAGGCTGAGGCCAACACCAGCTTCATCGACGCGTGGAAAGCCAAGATGGGTGCCGAGCGGGTTACGAACGACCCGATGGAAGCGCATTACATTGGCTTCAACATGTGGGTAAACGCGGCGACGGCTGCCAAGACAACCGACGTTGATGCTGTGCGCAGCGCGATGTACGGGCAGGAGTTCCCCAACCTGACGGGCGGCACGGCTGTGATGCTGCCAAACCACCACTTGGCAAAACCAGTCCTGATTGGCGAAATCCAGGAAGACGGCCAGTTTGATATCGTCAGCCAGACAAAGGAAGTCCCCGGCGACGCTTGGACAGACTTCTTGCCGGCAAGTGCCGTGCTCAAGTCAGATTGGAAAGATCTGGAATGCGGCATGTACAACACCGAGACAAAGAGCTGCGTGCAGCTTCTGTCAAACTACTAAGCCGACATACCAAACCGGAAGGGGCCCCCGCCCCTTCCGACCTTTTTCTAGGGCGCTCACCAAATGATAAGACTGCTACTCACCGGGTTTTTCGTGCTGCTCAGCTGCTCGATCGCCATAGCGCAAAACACGCCGATGCAGGCCGTCTTGCAAGACCACAGCGACCTCATCGTCAAAAGCTCGCGCAAGACAATTGCGCCAGCCATTGCGGGGATCACGGAAAGTGGATTGCCCCAAGCGCAAGACGTTTTGCAGTCGTGGCAAGGCAAAAGCATGTGGCAACGCAAGTCAGACGGGCTGTTCTTTCGCGCCGAGAAACTCGACAGCAAGACATATCAACTCCACGATTTTGACAGTGGTGACACTGTAGGCACGTTCCCCAAATCCGAGCTGAAGCAAATCAAGCCCAACAGCGGCATCCGCGCGCTGATCGGCGCGTCGCTCGTGAAGTTTCAGTTGAACGACCCTGATCCAGAGCGTCGGCGCGCGGCGCTGATCTCTATTCAGCGCAACCCGAGTGCCGCCGTGCTTGAGCCGCTACGCGCCTCTATAAGCTCTGAGGCAGACGCTGGCTTGAAGGCCATGAAGTTCAGAGCCGAGCAGTTGCTGACCATCTCCTATGGCACAAACCAAGCTGCGCGCATTCGGGCTATCGAGCACATGGCAGGTGACTTGGGCGTCGATGCGCGGGCGACGTTGAGCCGCTTGCTTGAAACGAGAACAGACGTGTTCGCCAATGCTCCACCAGACACCGCCAATGTCGCGCGCGTGCTGCGCGTTGGCGAAACGATAACAACAGCTGCCGCTTATCAGTTGCTGGTTGATCGGGCGCTGGCACCGCCCCTTATAAGCTCCAATGACATCCGCCTTTCACTTACCCAACATGTCGCTGATGACAAGGTCGGCGGTGTCTCGGTCGAAACACTCGCGCAGCCTGAGCAACGCCAGCGCGCTTACAGTGCCTTGGTTGACGAAGGGCTTGCCGCCCCCGCGCCCACACAGGCCGAAATGGGCGCCTCCCTTTCTCAGTTCGTTTTTGCAGAGCTGTACGGCGAGCCTTCCAAGCAAGTCACTCAGGCCGCTGAAAAAGCCATGCAGAGCACCGAGCTCAACGTCGGCGTCAATCAGGCGGTTGATCTGGCCCTTGATGGCGTTTCGCTGGCCTCGATCTACTTTCTCGCAGCCATAGGGCTGGCCATCACCTTTGGTGTGATGGGGGTTATCAACATGGCCCATGGCGAGTTTATCATGATGGGTGCCTACACAGGCTACGTGGTGCAACAGGTTATCCCGAACCACACCGTCAGCATCATTGTTGCTATTCCGCTGGCATTCGCGATCACCTTTGCGGCGGGTGTGGCAATGGAGAGGCTGGTGATCCGTTGGCTCTACAACCGCCCGCTTGAAACACTGCTGGCTACATTCGGTGTCTCTATAGCCCTTCAGCAATTGGCCAAGAATATCTTTGGCACGCAAGCGCGCCCTCTGACAGCCCCTGCTTGGCTTGATGGTGCATGGGTGCTCAACGACGTGGTCTCGATCAGTTACATCCGCATCGCTATCTTCGTGCTCGCCATCGGGTTTCTTGCGCTCTTTCTGTTTATCATGCGCCGCACGCGGCTTGGGCTGGAAACCCGTGCAGTTACCCAAAACCCGAGCATGGCCGCGAGCATGGGGATCAACCCGAACCGCGTAAACATGCTCACCTTTGGCCTCGGCTCGGGCATCGCGGGGGTGGCGGGTGTTGCGATCGGGCTGTTTGCCAAGGTCACGTCAGAACTGGGCAGTGACTACATTGTGCAAAGCTTCATGACGGTTGTTGTCGGGGGGGTGGGCAACATCTGGGGCACGCTCTTTGGCGCCGCGATGATTGGCTTCATGCAAAAAGGCATCGAGTGGCTCAACCCGTCCAACACACTGGCCGCACAGACGTTTATGATCGTTTTCATCATCATCTTCATCCAATTCCGGCCGCGGGGTATTATTGCCCTCAAGGGCCGCGCGGCAGGAGACTGAGCCATGCAAAACAGCTTTCTCACACGCAACCCCTCGACGCTGATTTTTCTGGCGGTTCTCGCCCTGTTCACAATAGCCGTTACGCTGCTGTCTGAAGGGCTTGGCATGGGGTTTATCTCAACGAGCTTTGTGAAGACACTCGGCAAGACGCTCTGCCTCGGACTGGTTGCCATCTCGATGGACCTTGTCTGGGGTTACGCAGGCATCCTGTCGCTCGGGCATTTCGCCTTCTTCGGGCTTGGCGGCTATATGATCGGCATGTGGCTGATGTATGAGCGTACCCGTGATGTTGTTGTCAACTCACTCGCCGATGCGCCGATCCCCGCGACTGCGCAAGAGCTGAATGATGCCATCGCCACGCAGATTTTCGGGGTTGTCGGCAGTGCCGAGTTCCCGCTGATCTGGGCCTTCGCCGACTCTCTCGCCTTGCAGCTCTTGATGGTCGTTCTTGTGCCCGGCTTGCTGGCGTTCGTCTTTGGCTGGCTCGCGTTTCGCAGCCGCGTGGCTGGTGTCTACCTGTCGATCCTGACGCAGGCGATGACACTCGCGCTCTCACTCTACCTTTTCCAGAACGACAGCGGGTTGCGCGGCAACAACGGGCTCTCGGGCTTGCAAAACCTACCTGGTCTTGGCGATGTGCCACAGGCGCTTGTCTCGCTGTGGTTTCTCTGGGGGTCAGCGCTCGCGCTCGGCCTTGGCTACGTCCTCGCGGCGTGGGTTGTTTCCGGTAAGTTCGGCTCGGTCTTGCGCGGCATTCGCGACGACGAGGCCCGCGTGCGTTTTCTGGGCTACTCGGTTGAAACCTACAAGCTCGTGCTCTTCACGGGCACGGCCTGTATGGCGGGCATAGCCGGCGCACTCTATTACCCGCAAGCCGGCATCATTAACCCCGCTGAGATTGCGCCGATCGCCTCGATTTATCTGGCGGTCTGGGTGGCCATCGGTGGGCGTGGTCGGCTTTATGGCGCGGTGATCGGCGCAGGTTTTGTGAGCCTGCTTTCGTCGTGGTTCACAGGCGGACGCGCGCCAAATATTCCGTTAGGAAGCTATACTATTCAATGGGTTGACTGGTGGCTTGTCGTCTTGGGGCTATCGTTTGTTCTGGTGACGCTGTTCGCGCCCAAGGGCATTGGCGGGCTGTTTGATCTGATCGGCAATCAGAGCAGCCCAAACCGCCACGGCGCTGACTTGGGCCCTGACGCGGGTGCTTTACGCGAACGGGAGGCACAAGAATGAACACCTTGCTTGAAGTCTCCGGCGTCTCTGTGAGTTTTGATGGTTTCTTAGCCATCAACAACCTGTCTTTCAGGATCGCCGGAGCCGAAATGCGCGCCATCATCGGCCCGAACGGGGCTGGTAAAACCACCTTCATGGATATTGTCACCGGCAAGACAAAACCGGACGAAGGGCGCATCCTTTGGGGCGACAAAGGCATCTCTCTGTTGGGCATGTCTGAAGCCCGCATCGCGCGAGAAGGCATTGGACGCAAGTTTCAAAAGCCCACCGTTTTTGAAGACCAAACCGTGCAGGAAAACTTGCTGATGGCGCTCAAAAGCGCGCGCGGACCGTTTGCAGTTTTGTTTTACAAGCCAAATTCTGCCGACCTAGCAAAGGTTGAAGAATTTGCCCGCGAGATCGGTCTTGTCGATGAACTTATGCGCAAGTCGGGCGAGTTGAGCCACGGCCAAAAGCAATGGTTGGAGATTGGTATGTTGTTGGCCCAAGAGCCTCGGCTTTTGCTTGTAGACGAGCCCGCCGCAGGCATGACGCCTGCGGAGCGAGAGCACACAACGCGGATTCTTGTGGAGGCCGCCAAGACCCGGGCTGTTGTCGTCGTCGAGCATGACATGGAGTTTGTTCGTCGGCTTAACTGTAAAGTCACCGTTTTGCACGAAGGCTCTGTTCTGGCAGAAGGGAACCTTGATCACGTGACGGCCAACCAAGACGTTGTTGACGTCTATCTGGGGCGATAAAATGCTAAATATCAAAGACCTAACACTGCACTACGGGCACTCCCAAATTCTGAACGGCATCTCAATGGACGCCTCCATTGGCGAAGTCACCTGTGTCATGGGCACCAACGGCGTTGGCAAGACCAGCCTGATCAAGGCGATTTCCGGCACGCACCCGCGCTCTGGTGGCGAGGTCACGCTCGACAACGAGGCGCTTGGCGTTCTTCCCGCACATGCATTGGCGCACAAGGGCATCGGCTATGTTGCTCAAGGCCGAGAGATTTTTCCGCTTCTGACGGTGCAGGAAAACTTGGAAACAGGGTTCAATTGCTTGCCCAAAAACGAGCGGCGTGTGCCGGGGGAGATTTTCGAGTTGTTCCCGGTTCTCCAAGAGATGAAGTCGCGACGCGGTGGTGACTTGTCGGGCGGGCAACAGCAGCAACTGGCCATCGCCCGTGCTTTGATCACACGACCAAAGCTGTTGTTGCTAGATGAGCCGACCGAGGGCATTCAGCCCAACATCATCCAGCATATTGGGCGGGTCATTGAGCAGCTGAGAGATGAGGGGCAAATGGCGATCGTGCTGGTCGAACAGTACTTTGAATTCGCCTACAATCTGGCAGACAAATTTGTTGTCTTGCGCCGCGGAGAGGTGATCAAATCAGGATACAGAGACACTGTCTCAAAGAGTGAGTTGCTCTCATTGGTATCAGTGTAGGCTTCGCGTCGTTCACTGTGGTCTTTGCCTCGAACTCACTTTGGCACAGCGCCTCTGACTTGCGAAGGGTCAACAACCTAGGGTCAGAATCCATTAATCCTGACCCTAGTCGCCAAGAATTGCCGACTATGAGGCGCGAGCGGACATGGTCGCGTAAAGATCGAATGGCAGCTTCGCCCGCAGAGCCGCCGTTGGCCCTTTATGCCCCCACTAGACAGCCCCACCACAACAATGCCAAAACTCTCGTCAAAACGAGGAGCATACTCATGGGCTTTAGTCTACGCTGGCTGGCCGCATTCGGGCTGCGGCACACTCGCAGCGCTGGACATGCGATTGCTCATGGAGCAAAACTCCCCCTCAATAGTGAATGAAAGACCATTTTGTATGTGCCATAGAACTCGGCTTGCGGCCTTATGTCTTTGCATCACCCTCGTCCCTGCAGCTTGGGCGGCGCCCTCAGAACATGACGCTACCCTCAAAACGCTGTCTCTTCGCTGTGCAGAGGCTGTCGCAGGAAAAAGTTTTGCAGGACTTTCAAACTTGCCGAAGCTCGAAACCGAGCAAGTGCCCTTCTTGTCAAAAATGCGCCAGCGTTACAAAGTTCCTGCCGCCCCCTTCCGGCTCAACACAGAAGTCAACAAAAACGGCGTCTACTCCTGCGCAATAGAGCACCTCGGCTCGGCCGAATGGGACCCGATTGACGCCTACCTACGCAATGACTTTGTTGTAAAGGCAGATTTGTCGCCTCTCAGGCCCAAGCTTATTAGAAAAGGCTGCTATCGCGCCCGTTTCAAAGGCAAGCGCATCTTCATCTCGACCACCTCGCGCCCGCACACCGTTAAACGGATGACAATCAAACCCGGCAACGCTATCTTGGCCTTCGGTGGCCCTGGGGCCCCCTGTTCGAAATAGGAGCTTTCCCATGGGTTTCATTTTACGCTGGCTGGCCGCGCTTGGCCTTTTGAGCGCAACGTTCAACCCCACAGAGTGGAACTACGTCAGTTGGGCGCAGGCCAACTGGGGGGAGCAGATGGCGCTCACCGTGTTGCTCGGGCTCTTGCTCATGGTTGGCTACATCATCTACCTGCGCGCCACGCTGCGCTCGATCGGGCTGTTTGGCATGCTTCTTGGTGCTCGCCCTCGTAAGCGCACTGCTCTGGGTGCTTTACGACTATGGCTGGCTCACGCTCGACAATGCCCAAACAAACACATGGCTCGGCATTGTCGCGCTCTCCCTCGTGCTCGGTGTCGGCCTCAGCTGGAGCCACGTGCGCCGCGCGCTTTCGGGCCAAGCAGACATGGATGATGTTGACGACTAGGGTGTGGACTCAATTCAGCCAACATCTGATTGCGAAGATTTGAACCATTGATAGGAAGTTGCGTTTCAGCTTTTCGTATCTTGTCGTCAATCG
>JADGEJ010000022.1:0-37460 GCA_016744435.1 Lentibacter sp.
AGAAGCCCCGATATGACACCAGCCATAACACCTGAAGACGTAGAACAGCTATTCACACGCAGCGACGGCAGCTTTTTGTTTGCCCGCTGGGGCCGCCCTATTGCGCCGATCGTTTTTGGCGTTGATGACGCGACGGTGGCCACTGTTAAGGGCGCCGCTGAGGCGATGTCTGTGCTGTCGGGCCACCCGCTGATGGAGGCTGACGCAGAGCTTGGCTCAAACCTCATGTTCTTTTTCTTTCGCGACTGGGACGAGCTGTTGGATGTGCCCGACCTTGACCAGTTGGTGCCGGATTTGGCCGCGCTGGTGGGGCGGCTCAAAGAGCAGCAAGCGCATCAATACAGGTTTTTCCGCTTTGATAAGCGGGGCGCCATCAAAGCTGCGTTCAGCTTTATGTGCATGGGCGGCGCTTTGGCTGACATGCCCGCCGAGAGCCTTGCCTTGGCGGAAGTGGCGCAGGTAAGCCTTCTGTGGTCAGACAGGGCCTTCACCACCCGCTCGCCCTTGGTGCAGACAAAAGCGGGCGTGCACTTGTTGCACCCTGAAATCGCCGCGGTGATCAAAGCGGCCTATGACCCCGTGCTGCCTGTGATGGAGCAAGACGCGAGCTTTGCCTTGCGACTGGCGGCGCGAGCAAGCATAATTTGCGCATCAGACAGTTAGAGGGCACGCCATGATCTACGAACTTCCTGTGCGGGTGTATTACGAAGACACCGACATGGCGGGCATCGTCTATTACGCCAACTACCTGCGCTACATCGAGCGCGGGCGCTCTGAGTGGGTGCGCGAGATCGGGCTTGACCAAAACGTGATGAAAGAGCGCGACGGTATCGTCTTTGTGGTGCGCCGTGTTGAGGCTGACTATCTCGGCGCAGGCAAGCTTGACGACGAACTGCTTGTGCAGACCAGCGTTAAGTCTGTTACGGGCGTCAGAATGGTTATGGAACAATGGGTTAAGCGCGGTGAAGAGGTGCTGTTCTACGCGCTTGTCACGGTTGTTTGCATGAGCCTTGAAGGCCAGCCTGTGCGCCTTCCGGCAAGTATTCGCCAGATGGTGCATTGAAACCAACCAGTTTGCGACTTGGGATAGCTTTCTTGATTCGAATGCGCTAATTTGCTCGTAATAAGGCGAAAAGCCATAACTGAGAGCAGGCATAATGGAAGCAGAGACACTTGCGATTGCGCAGGAGATTGATTTCTCCCTGTGGGCACTATTTGCACGCGCAACCCTTACCGTAAAATTCGTAATGATCATCCTGATCGGGGCCTCGTTCTGGTCATGGTCGATCATCATTCAGAAAATTATCAGTTACCGAAAGGCGCGCGCTGAGGCTGAAACCTTTGACAATATGTTCTGGTCAGGCGAGCCGTTGGATGGGCTTTATGAGCAGATCGGCGCTGACCCTGATGGGCAAAGTCGGCGCATTTTTGCTTCGGGTATGACAGAGTGGCGACGCTCGCACCGCGCTGACGGCGGCCTTATCGCAGGCGCGCATGCGCGGATCGACAGGACAATGGATGTTGCTATCGCCAAAGAGGCCGAAGGGCTTCAGAGCGGTTTGCAAGTGCTGGCGACGGTTGGCTCAACTGCGCCGTTCATCGGGTTGTTCGGTACGGTTATCGGCATCATGAACTCGTTCATCGAGATTGCCGAGCAGCAGAACACCAACCTTGCAGTCGTGGCGCCGGGCATTGCCGAGGCGCTTTTGGCGACAGGGCTTGGCCTTCTCGCGGCCATTCCTGCGGTTATTTTCTACAACAAGCTGAGCGCTGACAGCGACAGGGTCGTGGCGGGCTATGAGGCCTTCGCCGACGAGTTTTCGACGATCCTGAGCCGTCAGTTGGACAGTTAGTCATGGGCGCTGGAGTTGTTCAGAAAGACAGCGGGGGCGGCAGCCGTCGCCGCCGCGCGCGCGGGCGGGCAAGGCCTATGGCCGAGATCAACGTCACGCCGTTTGTTGACGTCATGCTGGTGCTGCTCATCATCTTCATGGTGGCCGCGCCGCTTATGACGGTTGGCGTGCCGGTTGAGCTGCCCAAAACGGCGGCCAATGCGCTGCCTGCGGACGCAGAAGAGCCTTTGACTGTGACTGTCACTGTTGATGGCGACGTGATGATCCAGGAAACTATCGTGGCGCGCGACGGGCTCATCGGCAAGATGCGCGCTATCGCGGCCGAACGCGCCAATGACCGCGTGTTTTTACGCGCCGATGGGGCGGTGCCTTATGCTGAAGTCGTGCAAGTCATGGGCGCACTCAACCGCGCAGGCTTTTCCAACATCGGGCTGGTGACTGAAGCGGGCGGCCCCAGCCTTGACGGCGAGAATTGAGGGTAGGGCGCGGTGAACACCGGCCAATACATATCCCTTGCTGGCCACGCGGGCTTGATCGGCGTGCTGCTGTTTGGCGGCGCGTGGAGCTCCGAACCCTTGCCTTTTGATGTGACAGAAGTGTCGGTTGTCAGCAGTGAAGCCTATGAGGCGGCATTGCGAGCCAATGAGGCGCCAGATGTTGAGACAGATGTGGCCGCACCCGTCGCGCCTGACGAAACCAACGACGAAACAGCAACCCCAACGCAAGACAGTGCTCCGATAACCGAGACGCCTGTTGAGCCGGTGGCAACACCCGACGAAGCGCCGGAAGTTGACACCGCACAGCCCGCGCCTGTGACGCCGGATGTTGAAGACACGCCGCCTGAGATCACGCCACCCACAGAAGATTTCGCGGCACTGGTGCCCGAGCGGAGCCTGCGCCCGCGCCAAAAGCCGATCGAGCGAATAGCGCCGACGCCAGCGCCCGCACCGCAAGTGCCTGATACCCAGCCCGAAGAGACGGTGCAGGAAGAAACCGTGGCCGACGACCCAGTGGAAACACCCGTTGAGGAAACCGACGCCGCTGCCCCCGAAGAGGCCACAACCGAGATTGACCCTGAGGCATCGGATGAGACAACATCTGCGCCGAAGACATCGCTGCGCCCACAAACGCGGCCCAAGCGGGCGGCTGCTGCTGACACAAGCGATGCCGTTTCAAGCGCCTTGCAAGAAGCACTTGCGGGTGGAGACGAAGCTACAGAAACACCGGCCGCGCCAACCGGCCCGCCTTTGACTGGTCGTGAGCGCGATGGCCTGAGAGTGGCGGTTTCTCGCTGTTGGAGTCTTGGGGCGCTGTCATCAGAAGCGATGCAGGTTACCATCACTGTCGGAGTGCAGATGACACGTGAGGGCAAGCCTGTGAGTGGGTCTATCAAGCTGATTGACAGCACCGGCGGGACGCAGGCTGCCGCCACCAAGGCCTATGAGGCCGCGCGGCGGGCTATCCTGCGTTGCGGCGCTACGGGCTACGACTTACCCGCCGAAAAATTCGAGCGGTGGCGGAATATCGAGATGAAGTTTAACCCCGAGAGTATGAGGTGATTATGTCCATGAGAATTTGGGGAATACTGTTTTTTGCTTTGCTTGGGGCCGTGCCACTGGCCGCAACAGCAGAGCCTCTGCGTATCGAGATCACCGATGGGGTGATCGAGCCTTTGCCATTTGCTGCGCCTGAATTTGTGCCGGAGAACGGCGGATCGGGCCAATTGGCGGCTGACATTGCCCGCGTTGTTGCGGCTGATTTGGCAGGCACAGGGCTGTTTCGCGAGATCGACAAGACTGCCTTCATTAGCCAAGTCTCGAGTTTCTCGGCCCCGGTGCAATATGCCGACTGGAAAGCGATCAACGCGCAGGCGCTGATCACCGGTGCTGTGTCTGTCGCGGGCGAAAAAGTCACCGTGAAGTTCCGCGTGTATGACGTGTTTGCAGGCCAAGAGCTTGGCTCAGGCCTGCAACTCGCGGGCACCAAGGCTGGCTGGCGACGTATGGCGCATAAAGTCGCCGACACGGTTTATAGCCGGATCACGGGCGAAGGCGCCTACTTTGACAGTCGTGTGGTTTACGTGGCCGAGAACGGGCCAAAGAACGCGCGCAAAAAGCGCCTCGCGATCATGGATTATGACGGCGCAAACGTGAAATACCTGACCGACAGCAAAGCTATCGTGTTGGCGCCACGGTTTTCGCCTACGGGCGACCGCGTGCTTTACACCAGCTACGAGACAGGCTTTCCGCGCATCTATGTGCTTGATGTTGAAAGCGTAGGGCGGCGCGTGTTGCAAAGCCGTGAAGGCACGACCAGTTTTGCCCCGCGCTTTTCGCCTGACGGGCGGCGCGTTGTTTACAGCCAAGAAAGCGGTGGCAACAGCGACCTTTACTTGATGGATGTGAGCACTGGCAGCGAACAACGCCTAACCTCGGCACCCTCTATCGAAACCTCGCCAAGCTTTTCTCCCGACGGCAGCCAGATCGTGTTTGAGAGCGACAGAAGCGGTAGCCAACAGATTTACATTATGTCGGCAAGTGGCGGTGAAGCGCGGCGCATCAGTGCGGGCGCTGGCCGCTATGGCACGCCCGTTTGGTCACCGCGCGGTGACTTGGTTGCCTTTACCAAGCAGTCAAAGGGGCGCTTCCACATTGGTGTGATGCGCACCGATGGCTCAGGAGAGAAACTGCTAACAGCTTCGTTTCTGGAGGAGGGGCCAACTTGGTCGCCGAACGGGCGCGTTATCATGTTCACGCGTGAAACGCAGGGAGCGAGCGGGCGATCAAGCCTCTACTCGGTCGATATCACCGGGCGCAACCTCAAGCGCGTCACAACAGAGGGCGGCGCGTCTGATCCGTCATGGTCTCCTTTGCAAAAGTAAGCGGGCGAATGCCTGCGGATATGATACAGGATTCCCATAATTTCTCGCCTGTGATACACAGGGTAAAAATAATGGCAAAAACACTCGAAGAGGCTTAGCAGCATGAAACTCAAACTCACCCTTCTCGCCGTGCCAGCGCTTGCGCTGATGACGGCCTGCACGACACCTGGTCGTTTTGACAACGAAAGCGGAGCAGGAGCGATGAGCGCGCCTGTGACCTCGGTTGCGCCAGGCTCGGCACAAGACCCAAAGTCGCCACTCTATTTTCAGCAGACCATCGGCGACCGGGTGTTGTTCTTGGTTGACCAGTCAACGCTGAATGACGACGCCAAACGCGTACTTGACGGGCAGGCGGCATGGCTGACAACCAATGCCGAATACACCGCTGTGATCGAAGGCCATGCCGACGAACAAGGCACGCGCGATTATAACCTCGCGCTTGGCGCTCGCCGTGCCAACTCGGCGCGCGAATATCTGCTTTCAAAGGGGTTGCCCGCTTCACGCCTCAAGACCTTGAGCTATGGCAAAGAACGCCCTCTTGAGATCTGTAGTGAAGAAGCGTGTTATTCCAAGAACCGCCGCGCTGTGACGATCTTGTCTACCGGCCTTAGCAGCTAAACTGGAGACCAGCCCATGCGTTTTGTTTTTGCCGGATTTCTGATCCTGTTGAGTGCAACTGTGTTGCGCGCCCAAAGCACTGAAACCTTGGCTGACATCCGCCAGGAACTGACGGTTTTGCATGTTGAAATGCAAAAGCTGAAGCGCGAGTTGTCAACCACGGGCAGCAGCGGTGCTGCAACAGGCGGGGGCTCGCTTTTGGAGCGCGTTGACAGCATCGAAGCCGAGCTGCGGCGCTTGACGGCCAAAACCGAAGACTTGCAGTTTCGTGTTGAGCGGGTTGTCCAAGATGGCACAAACCGTGTCGGCGACCTTGAGTTCAGGCTTGTCGAACTTGAGGGCGGCGACATCAGCAAGCTTGGTGAAACCACAACACTTGGCGGCACTGAAGCCGCGAAAGAGGCGGCTGAGACACCTGTAGTTGTAACTACGCCAGCCACGCCAGATGCCGATGCACCTGAGCTTGCGGTTGGCGAAGAGGCTGACTTCAAAACCGCGCGTGCGGCTTTAGAAGCGGGCGACTTTGCCAATGCCGCTGCGAAGTTCAAAGCCTTTAACGAAGTTTACCCCGGTTCGCCGCTTTCCAGCAAAGCCCAGCTGGCCTATGGCGCAGCCCTTGAAGGGCAAGGTGATCTGACAGGCGCCGCGCGCGCCTATCTTTCCGCCTTTAGCCAAAAGCCGAACGGTGCTGATGCTCCGGAAGCGCTGTATCGCTTAGGCCATGGTCTGGGGCGGCTCGGCCAAACCTCTGAGGCCTGCGTTACTTTGGGCGAAGTGAGCCTGCGCTTCCCCGGTGGTGCGCCGGCTGAGAAGGCCGAAGCAGAGCGCAGCCGACTTGGTTGCAAGTGACGCCGAAAGAACACCTGTTTCAAGCCCTTGAGGGCCAGTCTGGCCCGCTAGGTATTGCAGTTTCTGGCGGCAGTGACTCAACCGCGTTGCTGCATTTGGCTGCCGACTGGGCCAAGGAGCAGGGCTGCCTGTTGCATGCGGCCACAGTTAACCACGGCTTGCGCGACGAAGCCGCTGCGGAATGTGCCATGGTTGCGGCGCAATGTGCCGCGTTGGGCGTGTCGCACCAGACTTTACACTGGACATGGAACGGCGCAGGCAACTTGCAGGCTGAGGCACGAGCTGGGCGCTATGACGCTCTGGCAGAATGGGCGTGCTCGGTCAAGCTGACGGCCGTTGCGCTCGGACATACGCAAGATGACGTTGCCGAGACGTTCCTGATGCGCTTGGCGCGCGGCTCTGGTGTTACGGGGCTTGCCCAGATGCAACCTGCGTGGTGCGAGCAAGAGATGAACTGGTTGCGGCCCTTGCTTGGCTGTAGTCGCGTGGCTCTGCGTGAAGTTCTTGAACTGCGAGGTGTGCTCTGGGCGGAGGACAAGTCAAACAGCGACAGGCGCTTTGACCGTGTCAAAACCCGCGCGGCGCTTGACGCCTTGGCCCCTCTTGGCATTACACGCGAGACACTGGCAGAGACTGCGGCTCGGCTCGGCTCGGCGCGCGCTGCCCTTGACAGGCTTGTGCAAGAGCTCGCCCAGAAGGCCGTGCACTTGGACGGGCCTGATCTGATCGTCTCCTCAGAACCGCTGATGAACGCTTCTGAGGAAACACAGCAGCGGTTGTTTGGGCAAGCGATTGCTTGGATTGGGCAAAGCGCCTATCCGCCGCGCAGGCAGGCAACTTTGAGCGCGCTTGAGGCCGCTTGCGACGGGCAAAAAAAGACACTCAACGGCTGCTTGATCGTTCCGGAAGCGGGCCAAATTCGGATTGCCCGCGAGTTGGTAGCCGTTGAGGCCGTGCGCTGCGCAAGCCACGAGGTCTGGGATGGTCGGTTTGCCCTCCATGGGCCGCATCAAGCGGGCTATACAATTGCCGCGCTTTCAGAGGCTGGCCTTGCGCTTTGTGAAACATGGCGGGAGACAGGCCTGCCGCGCGCATCGCTGCTTGCAAGCCCCGCCGTTTGGGACAAAAGCAAGCTTGTCGCGGCACCACTGGCCGGATTTGACGAGGGTTGGCGCGTTGAGATTGTCAGAAAAGACGCGTTTTTTTGCCAATGAACCCTGATTTCGAAGTTAACTTCAGGTTTTAGCAGTCAATTTATGCTTACTGCGTTGAAGATGTCGCGTTGATCTCTATTTTAACCTGCAACACCACGTGCTATCTGCGCGCTAACAACAGTTTTTGGGAGACCTTCCTTGGGCAACGTAAGAAACATCGCATTTTGGGTCATACTTTTCGTACTGATCCTCATGCTCTTCAACTTGTTCTCTGATGCAAGTTCAAGCGGGCCAAGCACGGCACGCAGCTATTCAGAGTTTGTGAAGGCCGTTGAAGACGGCAAAGTCCAGGATGTGACGCTTGATGGCGAGCAAGTGCGCTTTGTCGGCGCTGATGGCAAAAGTTATGTTGTGATCAAGCCGTCAGACGCTGAAGTCACTGACTTACTTATCAAAAACGATGTCCCAGTGACGGCGCGCCCGCAGCAACAGTCTGGCTTCCAGACGTTCCTGCTGAGCATCCTTCCATTCCTTTTGCTGATCGGCGTGTGGATCTACTTCATGAACCGCATGCAAGGTGGCGGCAAAGGCGGCGCGATGGGCTTTGGCAAATCAAAAGCCAAGATGCTGACTGAAAAGTCTGGCCGCGTAACGTTTGACGATGTGGCCGGCATCGACGAAGCCAAGGAAGAGCTGGAAGAGATTGTTGAGTTTTTGCGCAACCCGCAGAAGTTCTCGCGTCTTGGCGGCAAAATCCCGAAGGGCGCTTTGCTTGTTGGCCCTCCTGGCACTGGTAAAACGCTTCTGGCGCGTGCAATTGCGGGCGAGGCTGGCGTGCCTTTCTTCACCATTTCGGGCTCTGACTTTGTTGAGATGTTTGTCGGCGTCGGCGCGAGCCGTGTGCGCGACATGTTCGAGCAGGCCAAAAAGAACGCGCCTTGCATTGTGTTTATCGACGAAATCGACGCCGTTGGCCGCCACCGTGGCGCGGGCTATGGCGGCGGCAACGACGAGCGCGAGCAAACGCTCAACCAGCTGCTTGTCGAGATGGACGGTTTTGAAGCCAACGAAGGCGTGATCATCATCGCCGCGACCAACCGCAAAGACGTGCTTGACCCGGCTCTGCTGCGCCCCGGCCGCTTTGACCGTCAGGTTGATGTGACCAACCCTGACATCAAGGGCCGCGAGAAGATCCTTGGTGTGCATGCTCGCAAAACCCCGCTTGGCCCAGATGTTGACCTGCGCATTATCGCGCGCGGCACGCCGGGCTTTTCTGGCGCTGACTTGGCCAACCTCGTGAACGAGGCTGCGCTGACGGCGGCGCGTATCGGACGGCGCTTTGTCGCGATGGCCGACTTTGAATTTGCCAAAGACAAGATCATGATGGGCGCTGAACGTCGCAGCATGGTTTTGACGAAGGACCAGAAAGAAAAAACAGCTTACCACGAAGCTGGCCACGCGATTGTTGGCATGAAACTGCCCAAATGTGATCCGGTCTATAAGGCCACGATCATCCCCCGCGGCGGGGCTCTGGGCATGGTCATGAGCTTGCCGGAGATGGACAAGCTGCAAATGTTCAAAGACGAAGCCGAGCAACGTATCGCGATGACAATGGCGGGCAAAGCTGCCGAAATCCTGAAATACGGCGCTGAAAGCGTGTCGTCTGGCCCTGTCGGGGACATCATGCAGGCCAGCTCTTTGGCGCGCTCGATGGTGATGCGCTATGGCATGTCTGACAAAGTCGGCAACATCGACTATCAGGAAGCGGCCTCGGGCTATTCGCCCAATGGCGGCGCTGGTGGCTTTTCGATTTCGGCACATACCAAAGAGCTGATCGAGGAAGAAGTGAAGCGCTTCATCGACGAAGGCTACGAGGAAGCTTACCGCATTATTTCAGAGAACAACGAAGAGTTCGAACGCCTCGCGCAGGGGCTGCTGGAATACGAAACTCTCACGGGGGCAGAGATCCAACGGGTGATGGACGGTGAGCCTCCGCACAACGATGACGAGGGCAGCGCCTCTCAAGAAGATGAAGGCTCGGTTACGGCGATCCCGAAAACCAAACCGCGCGCCAAGCCAAGCAAAGGCGACGGCGGCATGGAGCCTGAGCCGACCGCATGAGTGGCCCAAACAGACAAGACTGGAGTCCGAGCGCCTACAGCAAATTCCGGTCTTTGCGGATGCGCCCTGCGCTGGACTTGTTGCAATCGGTGCCATCAGTTGGTGGTGGCATGATCGTCGACCTTGGGTGCGGCAACGGTGTTGTCGGCAAGGCACTGAAAGAGCGGTTTGGCGGGCATTCACTTTTGGGCATTGATGCCAGCCCCGCGATGTTGGATGCGGCAAGCAAACTTGCCTGCTATGATACGGTTCTCGAGGCTGATGTCTCTGAGTGGGAAACGCCAGAGCCACTTGGCTTGATTTTCTCCAATGCTGCGTTGCACTGGTTGCCGAAACACGACGTGTTGCTGCCAAAACTGGTTCACATGCTGGGCCAAGGCGGGACTTTGGCGGTGCAACTGCCACATCAGAACAACGCGCCGTCGCACCGTGTTTGGCGCAGTCTGATGGATGAGTTGTTCCCTGATCGCTACGATCCGAGTGAGGCGCCCAGCGTGCTGAAGCCTGCGCAATACCATGCGCTACTGTCTGGTATTGGTCAGCTCAGCCTTTGGGAAACCGAGTATTACCAAGTGCTTGAGAGTGAGCCCGGCTCACACCCTGTGCGGCGTTTTACGGAAGCAACCTATGCGCGCCCGTTCTTACAGGCCCTTGAGGATGATGAGAAAGCCGACATCATCGAGCGCTACGAAGCGGTGATGGAAAAAGCCTATCCGCGCGATGAAAATGGGCGGGTCTTGTTCCCGTTCCGCAGGCTGTTTTTCACGCTTACGGTTTAGGCAATACTTTCATTAAAACATGCTGAGAGCTGATGATTTCCCCTTGGCGCACAAGTTTTGATATCCCCACATAATCCCCGATGGGCCAGCTCGGGTGCTTCCGCTTTTTCCCAGCGGCGCGAAAGGCTAGAGCTTGGTCTTTTTTGATCAATGCCTTGTATGAAAAAGTAAAGTTTTCAGGCCCTGTAACCGTCAGTTCAAGCACATCGCCCCTGCGCACGCCAAACGCATAACCCCAAACCACGAGCGCGGGCGCGTCGCTTGGCAACGGGTTAACGTGTGCCTCGCCGGATTTGACTCTTTCAAACGCGGGCACACTGTCAGCGAAGCCAGTTCTGATCACTCCGCCGGCTTGATAACCTGGGTCAACCTCCCAGTAACTATCGCCTTGGACGCCACAGGCGCTGTCGTCACTGGCTTCAAAGGGGTCAACGATGCGCTTATTTTCAAGCAGGCTCAGGTGTAGATGGGGAAACTCGGTTTTGCCGGAGAGCCCGACCTCTCCCAAGATGTCTCCTGCTTGTACGCGGTCGCCTTTGCGCACCGAAACCGAGCCGCGCTTCATGTGGCAGTAGAGCGTTTGCCAGCCCGTGCCATGGTCGATGATAACGCCATTGCCGCACTCGCGGTTTGCAAGTTCTTTGCTGGAAACTCCGGCGAGGCCGCTGTCTGGCATCTCGTCGCGCATGCCGCGGACGATACCTGTTGCAGCCGCAAGGACGTTCACGCCAGAGTGCATCTGTTGCAACGAATGCAGGGCAAAGTCGGTGCCTTTATGGCCATCATAAGTGAGACCATTGCACATAACGTCAGATGCACGGCCTTTAGTTGGGGCGCGGTCGACGTAGTTTTGGATGTAGCAGGTTGCGCCGAGGGCGCAGTCTATCGGCTGGATGAGGCGGGGGGCATCAGCAAAAACAGGCGCAGCCAAAACCGCGCCCGCTAGGAAGCCAAGCCAGTAGCGCATTACTCTGCGGTGAGCAGTGGCGGTTTTTTGGTCGAAAGGCGCGGCTTGTCCGGCCCTTCCAAGCGCAGATCAATTTTGCCGTCTTTGATCCCAACTTTGACCAAGCCGCCTTTGGCAAGCGTGCCAAACAGCAGCTCTTCGGCGAGGGGCTTTTTGATGTGCTCTTGGATGACCCGGCCGAGCGGACGGGCCCCCATCTTCTCGTCGTAGCCCTTGTCGCCAAGCCACTCTGCGGCAGCGCGGGTGAGTTCGAACACTACGTTGCGATCCATTAGCTGGGCTTCGAGCTGAAGAACGAATTTCTCGACCACTTGCAAGATGACCTCTTTGCCAAGTGGCGCGAAGCTGATCACGGCATCCAAACGGTTGCGGAATTCAGGCGTGAATGTGCGCTCAATGGCAGCTGTGTCTTCGCCCTCGCGGCGGTCACGGCCAAAGCCAACCGCCTCTTTGGCTTGCTCTGAGGCGCCCGCGTTGGACGTCATGATAAGCACAACATTGCGGAAGCTGACGGTGCGGCCGTTGTGGTCGGTTAGCTCGCCATTATCCATGACTTGCAGCAGGATGTTGTAAACGTCGGGGTGGGCTTTTTCCATCTCGTCGAGGAGCAGCACGCAGTGTGGGTGCTGGTCAACGCCGTCGGTGAGCAAGCCGCCTTGGTCAAATCCGACATAGCCGGGAGGCGCACCGATCAGGCGGGAGATCGCGTGTTTTTCCATGTATTCGGACATGTCAAAGCGCAGAAGCTCAACGCCCAGCGTTGAGGCAAGCTGTTTGGCGACTTCGGTTTTGCCGACGCCTGTTGGCCCGGCAAAGAGGTAGTTGCCAATTGGCTTTTCAGGCTCGCGCAGGCCCGCACGCGAGAGTTTGATAGCCGAGGAAAGAGCCTCGATTGCAGTGTCTTGGCCAAACACCACGCGCTTGAGCGATTTCTCAAGGTCTTTGAGCACAACGCCGTCGTCTTTGGAGACAGACTTCGGCGGAATGCGGGCGATCTTTGCAACCACGGCCTCAACCTCTTTGGTGCCGATGGTTTTGCGGCGCTTGGCCGTCGTGAGCAGGTGTTGCGCGGCGCCTGCTTCGTCGATCACATCAATCGCGCTGTCAGGCAGCTTGCGGTCGTTGACATAGCGCGCGGCCAGCTCGACAGAAGTGCGGATCGCATCGGCTGTGTATTTCACGCCGTGATGCTCTTCGAAGTAGGTTTTGATGCCACGCAGAATTTTCACCGCATCTTCGACAGAGGGCTCGTTTACGTCGATTTTCTGGAAGCGCCGTGAGAGGGCGCGGTCTTTCTCGAAGTGCTGGCGGAACTCTTTGTAAGTGGTTGAGCCCATGGTGCGCAGCTTGCCGCCTGCGAGGGCAGGCTTGAGCAGGTTTGACGCGTCCATTGCTCCGCCCGATGTGGCGCCAGCGCCGATAACGGTGTGGATTTCGTCGATAAACAAGACAGCGTCTTCGTGCTCTTCAAGCTCGGTGACGACGGCTTTGAGACGCTCCTCAAAGTCGCCCCGGTAGCGCGTGCCTGCGAGCAGCGCGCCCATGTCGAGCGAATAGATCGTGGTTTTGGAGAGGATTTCAGGGATGTCGCCTGTCACGATCTTGTTGGCGAGGCCTTCTGCGATGGCTGTTTTGCCAACGCCCGGGTCGCCCACGAGCAGCGGGTTGTTTTTACGGCGGCGGCAGAGCACTTGAATGCAACGCTCAACTTCACTGTCGCGCCCAATCAGCGGGTCAATGTCGCCCGCGAGGGCCTTGACGTTAAGGTCAACGCAGTATTTGGCCAGAGCACTTTCGTCAGCGGCGGGGGCATCGGCGGCCTGCATCTCAGGGTCGCCCTCGTGCTCAGCGCCTGTGAGGGGGCGGCTTTCGCCAAAGGCAGGGTCTTTCGCCACGCCGTGGGCGATATAGTTGACCGCATCATAACGCGTCATGTCTTGCTCTTGCAAAAAGAACGCAGCATTGCTTTCTCGCTCGGCGAAGATGGCGACAAGCACGTTTGCGCCTGTCACTTCGGAGCGGCCCGAGCTTTGCACATGGATCGCAGCGCGCTGGATGACGCGCTGGAAGGCGGCTGTTGGCACGGCCTCTGATCCTTCAATGTCGGTCACGAGATTGAGCAGTTCTTCGTCGATGAACTCAGCGAGGGATTGGCGCAAGTCTTCAACGCTCACGGCACAGGCGCGCAGAACACGGGTTGCGTCAGGCTCATCAAGCAGCGCGAGCAAGAGGTGCTCAAGCGTTGCAAACTCGTGGCGCTTTGAGTTGGCCAAGGCCAGTGCAGAATGAATGGCTTGTTCTAGCGTGGTGGAAAATGACGGCACTGCTCTCGTGCTCCTTCTGACTGGGGTGGCCGAGGGCTTTAGTGCCTCAAGCTCATTTGACGGCGTCTTAGTTTGAAGTGTGGTCGATACTGGCCAGTCTTCAAGAGGTTTCTTTAAATAAAGTGTCACTTTTCGCGTGAATGGTACGTTATGAGGCTAGAAAACGTCTTTCATAGCGCGAAGTTTTGTAAAACTGTCCAGATCAGACGCCTTCGCCAGGCCTATGGCGGCTTTGACGCCAGAGTCGTGCGCGCGCAAAAACGGGTTGGTTGCCAGTTCGAGCGCCAAGGTTGAGGGCACCGTGAAGTCGCCTTTGGCGCGCGTTGCCGCGATATCGTCGCAGCGCTCGGCAAGGGCGGTGTTCTCTGGATCAACAGTCACGGCAAAACGCCCGTTTGCGGCCGTATACTCGTGGCCGGAGCAGACAAGCGTTTCGGGGGGCAGCGCGGCGAGCTTGCCGAGGCTTTCGTGCATTTGCGCAGGCGTGCCTTCAAACAGCCGCCCGCAGCCAAGTGCCATCAGGCTGTCGGCGGTGAACAAGAGCTGAGAGACAGGGAGGTGAAACGCTACGTGGTTAAGCGTGTGGCCTGACACATCAAGCACCTGCACCTTTTCGCCAAGCAGATTGAAGCTATCACCCTCTGAGACTTCCTGAGTGAGCGCGGGCAGGCGGTGTGCGTCAGCCTTGGCACCGATGATTGTGAGACCGTCGCGACCGGTTAGGCTGTCGAGCCCTTCGACGTGATCCCAATGGTGGTGGGTGAGCAGGACGGTTTTGAGTGTCCAGCCTCGCGCCGCAAGCGCGGCGTTGATTGGTGCAGCTTCGGGGGCGTCGACAAGCGCGGCTTCGCCAGCTTCGTTGGCAATCAGGAAGGCATAGTTGTCGGCGAGACAGGGAATGGTCACAAGCGTCAGGGGCATAGCAATTCCTTCGTGAGTTGTTATGTTCGCTTTCAGAGTGACGGATCAAGGCAACGGCTGCAATGCATCTCGACGTGAAAGACTTGCGAAATTTCTATTACCGCAGCACGCTCGGGCGGGCGGCGCAGAAGGTGATCCGCGACCAGATGCTTGAAATCTGGCCCGAAGCCAAAGGGCAGACTGTGCTTGGCTTTGGCTTTGCGGCACCGCTCTTGCGGCCTTATTTGAAGCAGGCTCGGCGCGTGACCTGCCTTATGCCCGGCCCACAGGGCGTGATGCCTTGGCCCGCAGGGCAGCCGAATGTGAGTGTTCTGTGTGAAGAAACACTCTGGCCAATAGAAACCGGACATGTCGATAAACTGGTGGTGATGCACGGGCTTGAAACAAGCGAGTGGCCAGCCGCTGTCTTTGAGGAGGCCTACCGTGTGCTTGGCCCCGGGGGGCGGGCGCTGTTTGTGGTGCCCAACCGCGCCGGGCTTTGGAGCCGGAGCGACAAAACACCTTTTGGGTACGGGCGGCCTTATACAATGGGGCAGCTCGACCAACAGCTAAAGCTTTGGGGGTTTCGCCCCGAGCACAGCCGCACTGCACTTTATCAGCCACCGAGTGATCGGCGTTTCTGGCGCAAGACCGCGCGGTTTTGGGAGAGAATAGGGCAGGCAACGCCGCTGATCGCAGCTGGCGGCGTCCTGATGGTGGAAGTGACCAAACAGATACCCGCACCGACACGGCCAAGCCTGCGGCAGCGTGTGAAAGCGCCTATTTCTATTTTGAAGCCAGCACCTGAGGCGATGCCAGTTTGAAGGCTTAGGGGGCGACGTGATGTTCGATTCTACGGGCTGATCTGTGGGCCGAAGCGACCTAGGGTAAGGTGATAGCGTTAACGAGCGGCATACTTTTGTATGGTGAATCAGCTAAATCACGTAAAAACCTGACTTTTTTGGGTGTGCAAACCGTCGCACTTTGCTTAAGTTGTTGAAAATAAATGAAATTCGCTTGAGGCCAAAAATGCTATAGCAGGTTGCCGCAAACAGAATGCTCTGCTACACCCGCCTCGATTTAACTGCTTTGAGAAAACTCAGGGTGAAACGCCCCCGGGGGATCTGCGGATCGCAAGCTTGCTTGCTGCCTGCTAATCTGGGGCCAGACTATCGAAAGGGTGGACGTGTCCGAACCAGCTTCGATCTCAACAGGAATTGCGGCGCGCTATGCGACGGCCGTGTTTGACCTGGCCAAGGAAACCAAGAAACTTGCGGCCGTAGAAGGCGACTTGGACAGCTTGGAAAGCGCACTGAATGACAGTGCTGACTTTTCAAACCTGCTTTCAAGCCCCGTTTATGGCCGCGAAGAGCAAGGGGCCGCTATTGTGGCACTTGCCAAGAAGATGAAACTCTCACCGATCACAACGAAGGCCTTGAGCCTGATGGCGGCCAAGCGCCGCCTTTTTGTTGTGCCGCAACTTGTTAAGGCCCTGCGCGAGCGCATTGCCGAAGATAAGGGTGAAGTTTCTGCGGAAGTCGTGAGCGCGAAAGCTCTGACCAAAGCACAAGCAGACAAGCTTGCGAAAACGCTGAAGGCGCGTTTTGGCAAGACTGTGACTATCAATGCGTCCGTCGATGAAAGCCTCATCGGTGGTCTTGTCGTTAAGGTGGGCTCGAAAATGATCGACACGTCGATCCGCTCGAAGCTCGGCTCCCTCCAGAATGCAATGAAAGAGGTCGGATAAATGGGTATCCAAGCAGCAGAAATTTCTGCGATCCTAAAGGACCAGATTAAGAACTTTGGCAAAGAAGCCGAAGTTGCTGAAATCGGTCAAGTTCTCAGCGTTGGCGATGGTATCGCCCGTGTTTATGGTCTGGACAACATCCAGGCGGGTGAGATGGTTGAATTCCCTGGTGGAATTATGGGCATGGCCCTCAACCTTGAAGCTGACAACGTTGGTGTTGTTATCTTCGGTTCTGACCGCGACATTAAAGAAGGCGACACGGTTAAGCGGACTAAAGCGATCGTTGACGTCCCTGCCGGCCCCGAGCTTCTCGGCCGCGTAGTTGACGGCCTTGGCAACCCGATTGATGGCAAAGGCCCGATCAAAACCAAGAACCGTGCGATTGCAGACAGCAAGGCGCCGGGCATCATCCCACGCAAGTCGGTTCACGAGCCGATGGCGACTGGCCTCAAGTCAGTTGACGCGATGATCCCGATTGGCCGTGGTCAGCGCGAGCTGATCATTGGTGACCGTCAGACAGGCAAAACAGCCGTGGCGCTTGATGCGATCCTCAACCAGAAGTCATACAACGAAGCAGCTGGCGACGATGAGAGCAAAAAGCTCTACTGCGTCTATGTTGCGATTGGCCAAAAGCGCTCGACAGTTGCGCAGCTGGTAAAACGCCTCGAAGAAAGCGGCGCGATTGAGTACTCAATCGTTGTGGCTGCGACGGCTTCTGACCCGGCTCCTATGCAGTTCCTCGCACCATACGCGGCGACAGCAATGGCTGAATACTTCCGCGACAGCGGCAAGCATGCTCTGATCATCTACGATGACCTTTCAAAGCAAGCCGTGTCTTACCGCCAGATGTCACTTCTTCTGCGTCGCCCACCGGGCCGCGAAGCTTACCCTGGTGACGTTTTCTACCTTCACTCACGTCTGCTTGAGCGCTCATCAAAGCTCAACGAAGACCACGGCTCAGGCTCGCTGACGGCTCTGCCGATCATTGAAACTCAAGGCGGCGACGTTTCGGCGTTTATTCCGACCAACGTGATCTCGATCACCGATGGCCAGATCTTCCTTGAAACAGAACTGTTTTACCAAGGCATCCGCCCTGCTGTGAACACAGGTCTGTCGGTTTCTCGTGTTGGCTCGTCAGCGCAAACCAAAGCGATGTCTTCGGTTGCTGGCCCGGTTAAGCTTTCACTGGCTCAGTACCGCGAAATGGCTGCCTTTGCTCAGTTTGGCTCAGACCTTGATGCCGCAACTCAGCAGCTTCTGGCCCGTGGCGCACGCCTCACCGAGCTTATGAAGCAGGCGCAATACTCGCCGCTGACAAACGCCGAAATCGTTTGCGTCATCTTCGCGGGCACCAACGGTTACCTCGACAAAGTCGACGTAAAAGAAGTTGGCCGCTTTGAAGCTGGCATGCTCAACCACCTGCGCAGCAAGCACGCCGACCTTCTGGCTTGGATCACAGACGAAGATCCGAAGATCAAAGGCGACGCCGCGGACCGCGTAAAAGCAGCGCTGGACGAATTCGCCGCTGACTTCGCATAAGGGGAGATAGGCAGTGCCAAATCTCAAGGACCTTAAAAATCGGATCGAGTCGGTCAAGTCGACCCGCAAGATCACGAAAGCTATGCAAATGGTGGCTGCCGCAAAACTGCGGCGGGCACAGGAAGCTGCCGAGCAATCACGGCCCTACACAGAACGGTTTAACGCTGTTCTGGGTGGGCTTGCGGCGGCTGTCGGCACGTCAGACGGAGCACCGCTCCTGCTGCGCGGCACCGGCAGTGACCAAGTGCAAATGCTGGTTGTCATGACAGCTGAACGCGGCCTTTGCGGCGGCTTCAACAGTTCGATTGTGAAACTGGCCAAAGCACGCGCTCAAGCGCTTCTCGCAGAAGGCAAAACTGTCAAGATCCTGACCGTTGGCAAAAAAGGCCGCGAGCAGCTGAAGAGCGAATACGCAGACATCATGGTCGACCACGTTGACCTGAGCGAAGTCAAAAAGCTGGGTTACGACCACGCCAAAGACATCGCTGTTGATCTGCTGAAGCGCTTTGAAGCCGGTGAGTTTGACGTTGCGACGATCTTCTTCAACCGCTTCCAGTCGGTGATCAGCCAGATTCCGACAGCGCAGCAAGTCATTCCGGCCAGCTACGACGCTCCGGAAAGTGAAGAGGGTAGCGTAGGCTCAGACTATGACTACGAGCCTGACCAAGACCAGATCCTTGCGGACTTGTTGCCGCGCGGTGTGGCAACGCAAGCTTTTGCAGCGCTCCTCGAAAACGGGGCAAGCGAGCAAGGCGCACGGATGTCGGCAATGGACAACGCGACACGTAACGCGGGTGACATGATCGACAACCTGACTATTGAGTATAACCGCTCACGTCAGGCCGTGATTACCAACGAGCTGATCGAGATTATTTCGGGCGCTGAAGCGCTCTAAAAGACAACCGGAGACGAAACATGGCTAATGCAAAAGGCAAAATCACCCAGGTGATCGGCGCCGTTGTGGACGTACAATTTGGCGACCACCTGCCCGAAATTTTGAACGCACTTGAAACAGACAACAACGGCAAGCGCCTGATCCTCGAGGTTGCTCAGCACCTCGGCGAGAGCACAGTGCGCTGCATCGCGATGGACGCCTCTGAAGGCCTCGTTCGTGGGCAAGAGGTTACTGACCTTGGCGACACGATCACTGTTCCTGTTGGGGCCGGCACACTTGGCCGTATTCTCAACGTGACTGGCGACCCTGTTGATGAAAAGGGCCCGGTAGATGCGACTGAAAAACGCTCGATCCACGGCGACGCGCCTGCTTTTGACCAGCAGTCAACAGCAACCGAGATCCTGACAACAGGCATCAAAGTTATCGACCTGCTCGCGCCTTACACCAAGGGCGGCAAAATTGGCCTCTTCGGCGGTGCGGGTGTTGGCAAAACAGTTCTGATCATGGAACTCATCAACAACATCGCGAAAGTGCACTCAGGTGTGTCAGTGTTCGCGGGCGTTGGTGAGCGGACACGTGAAGGCAACGACCTTTACCACGAGATGATCGAATCTGGTGTTATCGTTCCTGATAACCTTCCAGAGTCAAAAATTGCTCTTGTTTATGGCCAGATGAACGAGCCTCCCGGAGCGCGTATGCGTGTTGCTCTGACGGGCCTCTCGCTTGCGGAACAGTTCCGTGACGACACTGGCTCTGACGTTCTGTTCTTCGTCGACAACATCTTCCGCTTTACTCAAGCTGGTTCGGAAGTTTCGGCTCTGCTCGGCCGTATTCCTTCAGCGGTTGGCTACCAGCCAACACTGGCGACAGACATGGGCCAGATGCAAGAGCGCATCTCGTCAACCAAGAATGGTTCGATCACATCGGTTCAGGCCGTATACGTTCCTGCGGATGACTTGACCGACCCTGCACCTGCGACATCGTTTGCGCACCTTGACGCGACAACGGTTCTTGACCGTTCGATCTCGGAAAAAGGCATCTACCCGGCGGTTGATCCACTCGGTTCAACGTCGCGTCTGCTTGACCCGCTGATCATTGGCGAAGAGCACTACAAAGTTGCGACAGACGTTCAGCAGATTTTGCAGCGCTACAAGTCACTGCAAGACATCATCGCCATTCTCGGTATGGACGAATTGTCAGAAGAAGACAAAATGACAGTTGCGCGCGCTCGTAAGATCGAACGCTTCCTGTCACAGCCGTTTGACGTGGCCAAAGTCTTCACCGGTTCTGATGGTATTCAGGTTCCGCTGGAAGACACGATTGTGGCGTTTAAAGCGGTTGTTGCTGGCGAATACGATCACCTCCCAGAAGGCGCTTTCTACATGGTTGGCGGCATCGAAGACGTGATCGCTAAAGCCGAAAAAATGGCGGCTGACGTCGCTTAAAGCATAGGAGGCTAACACATGGCCGATACGATGCAATTTGATCTGGTGAGCCCTGAGCAGAAGCTTGCTTCTCTTCAGGTGTCATCCGTCCAGATCCCTGGTGCTGACGGGCAGATGACGGCAATGCCGAACCATGCGCCCGTGATCACCACGCTGCGCCCTGGTGTGCTGCATGTGAAAGGCCCTGAGGGCGATGTTTCATATGCTGTCACTGGCGGTTTTGCCGAGATCAACCCTGAAGGGTTGTCTGTGCTTGCCGAAAAAGCGATCCCGATGAAAGACGCCTCTATGAGCGATCTTGAGCCGGTTGTTGAAGCTGCGCGCACCGCCGCTTCAAACGCCAGCCCCGAGACCCGCGATATGGCCGAGCTTTTGTTGGCAGACCTTGAGACTCTTCTGGAAGATATGGTCTAAGCTTTACGCAACTTAAAACGAATTGAAATGCCTCGATCCAATCGGTTCGGGGCATTTTTTTTGAGTGTTTATAGTTGAGTGTTTGTTGTTGTTAACTACAATAAAAATGCGCAAACGAGTGATTGAACTATGAAAAAGCTACGCAGAGCCTCTCTCGGGATAGCCCAGGGCAACGATGTCATCTTTGAAGATTTCAGGGATGGTGGCGAGATGTGGACTGCCACGGGCAACCGCGAGAAACGAAAGTCTGTTACCTTCAAAGAGCCCTTCGTAAGCAAGCCAACTGTGCATTGCTCGCTCACGCTTTGGGACATCGACAGCACAACCAATGTGCGCGCTGACCTTGAGGCAGAGAATATCACGCCAGAAAGCTTTGATATTGTTTTTCGCACATGGGGCGACACAAAAGTGGCCCGCGTGCGCGTTGGATGGATGGCGATCGGCGAAGTTAGCAACGAAGACGATTGGGAGCTTTACTAGGCGCCTATTTGAACATGCCTTCGTAGATCGGCTCGAGCATATCGGTGTCAAACAGCGAACTGACGGATGTTCCGTTCCAGATATTCAGCGTCGCTTGAGCAAACATCGGAGCCGTTGGCACGACGCGGATGTTGGGCGTCGCTTTCACTTCGTCAGTCGCTGCGATCGTGTCGGTGATCACCAGTGATTTCATCACAGAGTTGGTGATCCGCTCGCAAGCTGGCCCTGAGAGGACGCCATGTGTGATATAGGCGTGGACTTCTGACGCGCCATTCTCGATCAGCACTTCAGCGGCCTTGCAGAGCGTGCCTGCGGTGTCGACCATGTCATCAACGATAAAGCACTTCTTGCCAGAAACGTCGCCGATGACTGTCATCTCGGCGATCTCGCCAGCCTTCTCACGGCGCTTGTCGACGATAGAAAGTGGCGCGTTGATCCGCTTGGCAAGCTCGCGGGCGCGGGCCACGCCGCCAACGTCCGGAGAGACGACCATGATGTCGTCCATGTCGTTCTTGAACTTGTTTTTGATGTCGAGTGCGAAAATCGGCGAGGCGTAGAGGTTGTCGACGGGGATGTCGAAGAAGCCTTGGATCTGGGCCGCGTGCAGATCCATCGTCAGCACGCGTTCGATACCGGCGCCGACCAGCATGTTGGCCACCAGCTTGGCCGAGATCGGCGTACGCGCCTTTGAGCGACGGTCTTGGCGGGCATAGCCGAAGTAAGGGATCACGGCAGTGATGCGAGCGGCTGACGAACGGCGTAGCGCGTCGGCCATGATGAGAAGTTCCATCAGGTTGTCGTTGGCCGGGTTTGACGTGCTCTGGATGATGAACATGTCTTCGCCGCGCACATTGTCAAACACCTCGACAAAGATTTCGCCATCGTTGAAGCGCTCGACACGGGCCTCAACCAGCCCTTGGCTGACACCACGGTGCAGCGACATGCGCCGCGTAATAGCCTTGGCAAGCGGCATGTTGGCATTGCCGGAAATGAGCTTTGGTTCTTTGGTGAGTGACATAGGCTGCGCCCCCCGAGGCGTGTTTGAATCTGGTGGTGATTCCTTCGCAGAATCGTGTCGTTGACACGGCTTACCATCTCTCTAGGGTCGGGCAAAGAGAGTGAATGGGCACATAGAGGAAACAGTACCATGACAGCGATAGACTATTACTTTTCCACCCTCAGCCCATGGGCCTACTTGGCGGGTGAGCGGCTTGAGGCGATTGCCGATAAGTACGGTGCAACGGTGACTTATAAGCCTTTGGATATCATAGCACTTTTCGCGCGAACTGGTGGTGTGGCCCCTGCCGACAGACACCCCTCGCGGATGGCCTACCGCAATCAGGAGCTGAAGCGTCAGGCAAAGAAAACTGGTCATGATGTGACCTTCCCGAAGCCTGCGTTTTGGCCGACCAATCCCGCGCCTTCGAGCTATGCCATTATTGCCGCGCAGGAAGCAGGTGGAAACGTGGGCAAACTGGCGCATGGAATTCTGCGGGCGTGCTGGGCCGAAGAGAAAGACATCGGCGATGAGGCCGTTGTTAAAGCCTGCCTTGAGGCTGCCGGATTTGACCCTTCGTTGACAGACAGTGGCATGCTTCTGGGCGCAGAGACTTACGCCCGCAACCTCGAGCAGGCCGTGCTTGCCGACGTCTTTGGCGCGCCGTTCTATGTGCTTGATAACGGTGAGAAATTCTGGGGTCAGGACCGGCTGGATGACTTGGATGCGCACCTGAGTGGAGGGCTCTGAAGCATGCCAATAGACACACGTGCCGGATATGAGATCTATCACCGCGAGATGGGGGAGGGAGCACGCGAAGCGCTTTTTCTGCATTGTTCGCTGGCGCACTCTGGCGCGTGGAAGGGCCTTAGCGCGGAGCTTTCGGGCGCCTTTCACATGGTCGCGCTTGATCATTTGAGCCACGGCCAAAGCGCAGCTTGGAGCGGCGTCGGCGATTATCACGACGCCAGCACAGAGGTTGCCAAAAGCTTTTTGCAAGACGCCCCGATTGACCTTGTCGGCCACTCATTTGGCGCGACTGTTGCCTTGCGGATTGCTCTGGAAGCGCCAGAGAAAGTGCGCAGCCTCGTGCTGATAGAACCGGTTTTGTTTTCGGTCGCAAAGGCTGCGAGCGAGCAGTTCGGAGCAGGCTATCTTTCGGAAATTAGCCGTATTTCCAACGCCTTAGAGCGTGGTGACAGCTCGGCCGCCGCGCGCGCCTTCCTTGAGGTCTGGGGGGGAGGCCAAAACTGGGATGCGATGCCCGCGCCGATGAAAGAGGCAATGGCGGCACAGATCCACGTTGTTCCGGCTTGCCAAGCGGTTCTGTTTGATGACGTGGTTGGATTGCTCAAGGGGCAACGCCTAGAAGCGCTGACCTGCCCTGTTTTGATGCTGCGCGGAGCGCTTTCGCCTGACGTCATGGGGGTGATCAACGACGGGCTCGCCGCGCGCTTGCCCAATGCGCAGAGTGTATCAGTGGCTGGTGCCGGGCATATGGTTCCGATCACCCACCCGAAAGAAACAGCGGGAGAGATGCGCCGCTTTTTTAGGAAAGGCTAACGCCCCGCCGACCCGCCAAAACGGCGGTGCCTACGGTATGCAGCTATCTGTGCAGCTGTCTGTGCATAACGCGTGCATACGATTTGGGCGCATGTGTTAACAGGAATTAACTTAACGAACCGCACGGCGGGCATTACGGCGGGCATTACGGTGGGCATTGCAGCCCGTTGGCCTTGTGAGGCTTTGCGCCTTGGCTTCGCCAAGTCGCCCCGCCGATTGGTCGGCTCGCAGCAACGCTGCGAGCCGACCAATCGGCCATGCCCAACTACGGAGGTGGCATCTTTGATGCAACTGACGTGGACGGGAGGCTTCGAAGCCTCTGGTTAGCCCTTGGCGAGGGCGATGAATTGGTCGATTAGCACCTCGCTCACCGACCAGCCGGATACGAGCCGACAGGGAAGTTGCTCGTCAAGGTCTCCGACCTCCACATCACCCGCAAGAACGTAGTATTTCGCACCCGCTGCTGAGAGGCGCTGATGGGTCGCGCGGGGCAGGGTGGCGAAGAACAGGTTGGCGTCGGCGGCACTGGTGAGCGTGAAGTCCGGCACGTCGCGCAAACCAGCCAGTAGCCGCGCGGAGTTGGCGTTGGCTTGCTTGGCGGACTTGAGCCAGAGGTCCTCGGCCAAATAGCCCTGCATCTGCGCTGAAAGGTAGCGGTGTTTCGAGAACAAATGCCCTCCGCGTTTGCGACGCAGCTCGAACTCCCATTCTTTGGCGGGGTCAAAAAGGATCACCGCCTCAACGCCCATGCAGCCATTCTTGGTGCCGCCAAACGACACCGCATCAAAGCCGGCTTTCCAAGTCATCTCGGCGGCTGTGCAGCCCAGAGTGACTTGCGCGTTGGCAAAGCGGGCTCCGTCGAGATGGCAGGAAAGGCCAAAGCCTTTTGCGACGTCTGTGAGCGCTTTCAGCTCGGACAAGCTGTAAACCGCACCGCGCTCTGTGACTTGCGTTACAGACACAGGCCCGCGCTGAGGGCCGTGAACACCGCGGGTTTCTTCGGCCTCAATGGCTGCGTGCAGCGCATCGGGCGTCATTTTGTCGTCGGTGCCAACAATCGTCAGCTTCGCGCCACCCGAGTAAAACTCCGGCGCGTTGCATTCGTCTTCGTGGATGTGGGCGGTGGGCGAGCAGAACACTGTCTCAAACGGCTGGCACATGGTCGCGAGCGCCAGTGCGTTGGCGGCTGTGCCTGTCGCGACAAGGTGCACGACAGCGTCGGGCGCCTCAAAGATGTCACGCAGTGTCGCGCGCACCTCGTCCATCACCGTGTCAGCGCCGTAAGGCATGGCGAAGCCCTCGTTTGCACGGGCAAGCGCTTGCATGACTTCGGCGTGAACCGGCCCTGAGTTGTCGGATGCGAAATACATTTAGGTTGGCTCCTCGATGATGTGTTCTTCCCAGTCTTCGTCGGGAGTTTCGAACTCGGATACTGTGCTGTGCAACATGGAAACACCAGCCTCATGCACGCTTTCAGCCGTTCCCGAGATCAGCGGGTGCCAGTCATAGAGCGGCTTGCCCGACCATAGCAGTTTGTAGGCGCAGGTTTCGGGCATCCAGTACATATGCGTGTCGAGGCTTTCCGCCTTAAGCGAGATGCACTCGGGCACAAACTGGTGGCGGATGTCATATTGCGAGCAGCGGCATGTGGTGTCATCAAACATCCGGCAGGCCACGCGGGTAAGCGCGACTTGGCCTGTGTCTTCGTCCTCAAGCTTGTTGAGGCAGCACTTGCCGCAGCCGTCGCAAAGCGCTTCCCACTCTTCGGGCGTCATCTTGGCGAGAGATTTCTTCTCCCAGAACTTATGGGAAAGGCCTTTGCGCTTGATGGGGTCTGTCACAGGGCGGCCAGAATGCTGCGGGCTTTGTCACAGTCGGCACTCATTTGGGCGATGAGCGCGTCGAGGCTGTCGAAGTTTTCTTCAGGCCGCAGGTAGTCGACCAGAGCGATGGAGATGTCTTCGCCGTAGATGTCGCCCTTGAAGTCGAAGAAGAATGTCTCAAGGTTTGGCTTGTTCTCGCCAAACATCGGACGTGTCCCAAGCGAGGCAGCCCCGTGGTAGCTGCCTTCGTGGGGGCCTGTGAGAATGTCTGCCTCAACCGCGTAGACGCCGAGTTTGGGCAGGTGTAGCCCGTCGACGCTCATGTTGGCAGTCGGAAAGCCCAAGTCGCGGCCACGCTGCTCGCCGGTGATGACGGGCCCTTCAAAGCGGTGCCAGTGGCCAAGCATGGCCGCGGCGTCGCGCGGGCGGCCTTCGCTGAGGGCGTTGCGGATCGCGGTGGAGGAGACTTGGCCTTTAGAGCCTTCAAGCAGCTCGGCGATAGTCACGCCAAAGCCCATGTCAGCGCCAAACTTGACCATGTCTTGTGCTGTGCCTGCGCGACCCTGCCCAAAGCAGAAGTCAGCGCCGATGACGACATGCGTGAGGCCGAGGCCTTCGGCGATAACGTTGCGGGCAAACTCTTCGGGTGTGAGGGCTGAGAGCGTGGCGTTAAAGGCCAGTTCATACAGCCGCTCAACACCAAGCTTTTCAAGGCGGTGGGCGCGGGCCTCGGGGCTCATCAGCCTAAAAGCGGGGGACTTTGGCGCAAAGTATTGCCGAGGGTGGGGCTCAAACGTCAAGATACCGAGCGGAGCCTTAACGGCGCGGCCAGCGGCGCGCGCCAAGTCGATTACCGACTGATGCCCAATGTGGACGCCATCGAAATTGCCGATAGCCACAGAGGCGCCTTTGTCGGCGTCGGTAACGTAGGTGTAATCACGGATAATACGCATGGGGGAAGGCCTAGCGGGAAGGTTCGGCGGGCGCAAGAGGTGGCGCTTAGTCGGCCAGTATTTTGGCCAGATCAGCGAGTGAAACGTGGGTTTCGACTTGATCACGCACGAAATAGGAAAAGCAGATATCGGGCGTAGCACTTGCTTGGTCTGGACTGTGCATTAAGGCGGGGAAGGCGATTTCGACGTTGGTTGGCAAGGGTTTGGCGCAATCACCATAGGCTTCAAAGTGACAAGATAGCCGAACATGGAGGGTGACGCTCTGAGCCGCTGAGACTGTGCCTGCTTCAATGATGCTGCCATGAAATGTGTAGGCGTTGTCGAGCAGGATGGACAGGCTGCCTTGGTAGGGAACGGCCCGCATTTTGACGATCGTGTCGAGATAGAGTTGATACTCCGGGCGCGTCCTTAGTGGTGGCCCCGAGGATTTGAGCGTTCCAACAAAAACGACTTCACTTGACCTGAGGTAGCTTTTGAAAAACTGTGCAATCTCATCCTGCGAGACCCCTTCAACGAGTGGCTGAGCACACTGAAATGCCGTCAGTGTGGACGGGAGAGCGACGGCGCTGCTGCAAACGAAGGCAAGCAGCGCTTTGTGCAGATGATTGGTCAAACGTTTCAGTCAAACTTCGCCGATGGAGCGAGCACTGTGGCTTCGCCGACCAGCACTTTTTTGCCGTCCACGAGGCAGCGGCAGTCGAGTTTGACGCGGCGTTTGGCGGTGTCGATGTCGATCACCTCGACCTCGGCTGTGACCATGTCGCCGGGGCGCACGGGGGCGAGGAATTTGAGCGACTGGCCCATGTAGATGGTGCCGTGGCCGGGCAGTTGCTCGCCGATGACCGCCGAAATGAGGCCCGCTGTCAGCATGCCATGGGCGATGCGGCCTTCAAAGATGGTGTCGTTGGCGTAGTCATCATCAAGGTGAACTGGGTTGTGGTCAGTCGAGACCTTGGCGAACATCTCGATGTCTTCGTCGGTCACGACTTTGCGCACATAACGCATCATGCCCATTTCGATTTCTTCGATGGTGATGGTTCCGCGTGGCAGATTGTCCAACATTCCAGCCTCTCTGTTGCTAGGTGGCGTAATTATCGGGCGCACGGGGGCGCCCTGTTGGAATATAATTACTTCGCAGGTGCAGAAAGATCAAGGCGAAAAGCCTAGCGGAGTTGGCCGATTGCGAAGGTCGGCGTCACCATTTCCTGAGTAATATAGGCCTCAAGAGCCTCTGAGTTGGGCTGGTCTGTGGTTTTTGTCTCGGAAGCTGCCAAGCCGCCGGTGATGAACAGCGAATCGATGTCTTCACCAAGCGCCCCTTTGATGTCGGTCTGGATGCCGTCGCCGATAGCGAGGATGCGCGAGGCGTCGGCTGTGCCGCCGATCGAGGCGAGGCGGCGGCGGGCAAGATCGTAGATCGGCGGGTGCGGCTTGCCGAAGTAAAGGCTTTCGCCGCCCATGTCTGTGTAGAGCTGCGCCAAGGCGCCCGCACACCATTCGCGAACGTGCCCTCGGTCAACCACAAGGTCAGGGTTGGCGCAGAGCAGTTTCATGCCCTTGGTTTTGGCAAAGAGAAAGTCGGCGCGGTTGACGTCTGGGTCGGCCATCGGATCAAACGGGCCGCAACAGACGATCCCCTCAGCCTCGTTGAGGGGAACGCGCGTGACGGTGACGGGATTGTCGATGATCTCTAGTGGTTCAAAGAAGCCAGCGTCGCGTTGCCATTCGCCCATGAAGTAAACCTTTTCGCCAACCATGCCGCGCAGCATGGCGGAGCGGGCGCTATCGCCGGATGAGGCGATTTCGTCGTAGGCATCGTCGGGAACGCCAAAGTCTGTCAGCTGTGTTGCGACACCAGCGCGGGGTTTAGGCGAGTTCGTGACCAGAACAACTTTGCCGCCAGTTTTACGGTAATCCTGCAGGGCCTTAACGGCGGCAGGCATGGCTTTGACGCCGTCGTGGACACAGCCCCAAAGATCAACGAACAGCGCGTCATATTGCGGGGCGATGTCGGCGAGGGCGTTTACAATGCGTGTCATGACGGGGCTTTCTGTTGGGTTTTACGGAGTTATGGCAGCGCGCGCGCACATTGGCCAGCGCTGGTGGTTGCTGAGGCGGCGGAGCCTCCGGCGGGGATATTTAGAGAAAGAAAAAGTCAGGGTTGAGAATATGTGGAGCGATCAGCTCGGCCCATTTGGTGTAGGCGGCTTCAGAGGGGTGGAAGCCGTCGCGGGCGATGTATTTGGGTTCAAACGGGAGGTCGAGCGGGATGTAGCTTAGGGTGTTGCCCGTGGTTTTATCTGTGGTTTTGCCCGTGGTTTTGTCTGTGGCGCAAAGCTCTTTGAGGCCCTTGTCGAGGCGGGCGGCATCTTGGCCGAGCACATGACGGAGTGGTTGGGGCAGGAGCGGGAAGTGGCCCATTGGCGGCAGGCCCGAGCGCAGGATGAGCTTGGTTTGAAAGCGGCTGCGCAGGAGGGCGTGCATTTCGCGTTGCTGCTTGAGCCAGGTTTTTGCTGGCACGAGGCGGGTGACGTCATTGACGCCAAGGCCAATGAAGACAGCGTCAAAGCTTTGATCGGGAAGGGCCGCAAGTGTTTTGAGCGTGGATTTGCTGGTGGCACCCGTTTGGGCAGTGAGCTGCCAGCTGACGCTGAAGTCTTGGCCCAGGAGTGCTGGGAGCTGGCCTGAAAGAGCGCGGCTCTGATGTGCTGCGCCAACGCCCGCGACGGAGCTGTCGCCGAGGATCAGGAGGCGGAGAGGGGGGCCGGATCCGGTTTGCCCCAAGCGGGGCCCGCCGGGCTCGGGCAGGACCAGCGCCTTGCGGATGACGTAGAGCGCTTGCGCGGCGAGCAACGGGGAGAGGGCGATTTTGAGAAACACTACGCCTCCTACGGGCCGCTCGCGGGAGACCTAGAGGGCACCCGCTAAGGGCGCCCTTTTGGTTTGCTCAGCTCAGAGTTTGAGGTTCGGGATGATCTGCTTTTTGCGGCTCATGACGCCCGGGAGAACGACGGCGTCGCCTGTTACGGTTGCATCAAAGCTTTTCTCGGCAACAGTTTTGACAAGATCGTTGGGAACCAAAAGTGTGGCTTCTTCGTTGAGGATGTCGATAACAAAGAGCAGCACTTGGGCAACGCCATCTTCTTTCGCGACGCTTTTCATGCTGTCGATCAGGCTGGCTTTGCGATCAAGCACTATGGCGGGCGCTGTTGTTTCAAGCACAGAGACGCGGAACTTTGTGCCTTGAACTTCGTATTCCTTGCTGTCCATACGCAGCAGCTCGGCGTCGGAGAAGGCCGAAACGTCAGACTTGGCGGCGAACATTTCGTCGGCGTAGGCTGTAACATCAAGACCGAGATCAGCGGCGAGTTTGTCCGCGACAGCTTTGTCGTGGTCTGTCGTGGTTGGTGAGCGATAGCCGAGCGTGTCGGACAGGATGCAGGTCAGCGCCGCGCCTTTGATGGCGTCGGGCATTTTGGCGGCATCGTCGCCCATCAGGTCAAGCATGATCGTTGCTGTGCAGGCCAGCGGGCGGATTGTGATGTCGATAGGGCCCTTTGTTTCGAGGCCACCGACGAGTTTGTGGTGGTCGATGATCGCCTGAACGTCGGCGCCATTGATGTTGGCTGGCAGCTCGGCTGGGTTGTTGGTGTCAACGATAACGCAGGCTTGGTTATCGTCGAGATCGGCGATGATGCGCGGCTTGGTGAGCGACCATTTCTCAAGCATGAAGGCGGCTTCGGTGTTGGGCTCGCCTGTAAGAACGGCTTCTGCCTGGACGCCTTTAACCTCGTTGAGATACCACGCCCAAAGGATGGGTGAGCCTGTGCTGTCAGTGTCGGGGGATTTGTGGCCAAGAACCAAGGTTGTCATCGGGACTGCTCCTCATGGATTACGTTGTTTGCGCGCCTTATAGGCCGCTCTTGCGGGCTTGTCACGGGGCTGCGGGCAGGGCAGATTGGACAGCATGTCGCGGATTAAAGAAACCGAGCTTTACGGCCCTGTGAAAGCCTACCTTGAGGGGCTGGGTTACGCCGTGAAAGGCGAGGTGGGTGCAGCCGACGTTGTGGCGCGGCGGGGCGTGGAAGAGCCGCTGATTGTCGAGTTGAAAGTCGGGTTCTCGCTGCAGCTTTTGCAGCAGGCCGTGGCGCGCCAGCGAGTGACAGACCAAGTCTATGTTGCGGTGCCGCGCTGGAAGGGCAAAACAGGCTGGCGCACGTTTAAGGGCAATGTGGGCCTCTGTAAGCGGCTTGGTGTCGGGGTGTTGAGCGTTAAGATCTGCGATGGAACTGTTCAGGCGCATGCCGACCCGGCCCCTTTTACACCGCGCAAGTCAAAGCCAAAGCGTGCGGCCTTGATGCGCGAGTTTGAGGCCCGAGAGGGAGACCCGAACGAAGGCGGCATGGCGCGTGAGACAATTGTAACCGCATACCGCCAAGGCGCGATACGGCTTGCCGAGTATCTGGAAGCCAACGGCCCAAGCCGCGGGCAAGACGTGAAAGCCGTAACTGGCGTTGTTGCCGCCACCAAGATGATGCGCGACAACCACTACGGATGGTTCGAAAAGCACGCTCAGGGGGTATATATGCTCTCAAAAGCCGGGAAAGAGGCGCTAAAGGCGCAAACACACTTGTGAAATGGCGTGATCTCGGACAGTCTAGAGAGGATTATATTGTGGAGCTGCCAAATGACTCGTAAAACCCTTTCTCTCGCCGCTGCTGTGCTCGTCGCCGCCTCAAGCCTGTCGGGCTGTGGGGGCCGTGTTGACCCGAGCGAATACACTGTTCAGGTGCAGATGAGCGAAGCCTCATACCAGAACCTGTACGGCGCCTATGCCGGCAAATGCGACAATGTGGCCGGCGAAGGCTGCAACAACTAATATTGTCTGTCTCGGTCGAGCGCGCTGCTGCTGCTCGGCCGAAGCCACGGCTTTTGTGCTCCGCCAGCGCGGGGCCTTTTTGCGTTTCACGAACGAGTGGTTGGACGAAGCTTCAGAGCGAGGCCTAGCCAAGCTCATAGCAAAACCCGCTAAAACAGCGGCTTGTTGAGCAATACTCACGCAAAACTGCGTGCCAGCACTTCGCCGTAAATTGACAAAGGCTGGCCAGCACGCAGCGGTTTTAGAAAAGTTGCTTCTGAAATACTCAGCAAGGGGTTATGGCTTAATTCTAGGCCTGACGCTCAAAGCCTGTCAAAATGCGTGACAGAGAAATTCCCTGTAAAACCTTGCATCTAAGCAAAAACTTGACAGATTGAACTTCTTGTACCCCATTTGGTGTATGCCTCTTTGGTAAGGAAGCCCCGAAATTGACTAACCAAAAGACGGAAGCCGAATCTGAAGCCGCGTCAGACCCAGCGTCAGGCACTGCCTCTGAGGCAGAGCCGAATGCGGGCAAGGACCAGCTCATCGAAAGCATCTACCGGATCGCACTGGAGCCGCAAACCTATGATAACTTCATGGGCCATTGGGATGAGTATATCTCGCAGCGTTTGGGAGCCTTGGAAGACTTGCAAAACACGCAGGACACCATGGACACTGCTGGCCGTCATCCTGAAATCGCATCGCATTTTGACATTGCATCGCGCTTGCTTGAGCAGATGGAGCACAAAGCGCCGGAAATGTCAGAGCCGCAGCAAGTAGGCACATCAGAGCCACAAATGCTGGTTGACGGCACCGGGAGTATTGTTTGGTCAAACTCGGCAGCGACAAAGGCTTTCAAGTTGAGCAAGACTTCAACCATCGCCGAGTTTGATCTGCCATCAAACCAGCTGGAGGGGTTGAGAGCGATGGCTGCGTCTTTGGGGGGGCCGGTAAACCATATGGCACCGGTCGTTTTGAAGCTGGTCAGCGGCGAAAGTGATCGGCCGTTTTACCTCTATGCGCGGGTTCTGCCTGAACAACACAACGAAGATATCATCCTGATTTCCAAGGTCACGCCTGATTGGCCCGACGACATGCCAGCTCTGTTGACGGATGCTTTTGGCTTCTCTGCCTCAGAAGTTGATATCTGCGCGCTGATAGCTGACGGGCAGGGCGCGGCGCAGATTGCCGAGCAACGCGACAGCGCGCTCTCAACGGTGAGAACCCAGATCAAACGGATCATGGCGAAGTCGAGCTGCTCAACGCAGCCAGAACTGGTTAGGCTGCTGCATTCAATCATGCGGGTCGCAGAGAAGAGCGCGCGTCACCGCACGCCAATGGGCATTGCGCTTGACCGCAGGCTTTACATCAACTTGCCAGACCGTGTGATGCCAGTGGAGCAGTTCGGTGATCCAAACGGAGCGCCTGTCATTTTCTTCCACGGAATGCTCGATAACAACATGATGCCCCCTGCAATGCAGGTGCTATTGCAGGAGAACAAGATACGTCTGCTATCTCCTGTGCGGCCCTGGTTTGGCACCGCGGCGGGCTCTGATGTTGCGATGAAGGATGCGCTTGATCGGTTTGCATTGGACGTGCTGTGCATGATGGAGCAATTGCAGTTGCGCGAGCCAGTTTTGCTTGGGCATATGGCAGGAACCGTATACGCTTTTGCGACGGCAAATGCGGCACCTTCTGGAACTTTCAAAGGCTTAGTCTCTGTGTCTGGCGGTGTGCCGATTACGTCTTTGTCGCAGTTTTCCACGATGTCGACACGGCAGCGCCTTGTGGCCTATACGGCGCGCTTTACGCCCAAGATGTTGTCGTTTGTCCTGCGGGCCGGCATCAGCCAGATGGAAAGTGGCGGCGACCAAAAGTTCATGCACTCGCTGTTTGAGAGTTCGCCCGATGATTGGGCCTTGATCGCGGACTCGAAGATCAGATCAAGTGTTCTTGCGGGCTATCACTTTGCCGTTGAACAAGGCCATAAGGCCTTTGAGATCGACAGTCACCAAGTTGTGAATGACTGGACACATCAGGTGGACGGGAATGATGTGAGGATCAAAGTCATCCATGGCCGCACCGATCCGGTTGTGAACGCGGCTTCGGTTGAGGGCTTTTTCGCGCAGCGCGGCAACCGCGCGGATGTGACCGTGATCGAAAACTGCGGGCAGTTGGTGCTCCACAAACATCCAGAAATTGTGGTGGATGCCGTGAAGCAACTGATTGGTTAGATCACCCTGCGGGAAGATGCCACGCGCCTCATACGGAGGCTTGCCTGAGCCCAAGGATTTGACGCGCCTGCTGCCAAGTGGCCACTGGGCGTTCGTATTTCTCACAGAGGTCGACAGCGCGTTTCACTAAGGCCGCGTTCGACGGGGCGAGGGTGTTTCTGTCAATGCGGATGTTGTCCTCAAGGCCGGTGCGGGCATGGCCTCCGGTTGAGATCGCCCATTCGTTAACCACGAGTTGGTTGGGGCCAACCCCCGCGGCACACCACGGAGCGTCACTCCCAAACAGGCGCGCGACGGTGGCGCGATAAAAGTCAAATACAGTGCGGTCAGCGGGCATGGCGTTCTTTACACCCATTACAAATTGCACATAGGGCGTGCCTGCCAGTTGGCCGCGTTTTTGCATCAACGCGGCATGGAAAATGTGGCTAAGGTCAAAGGCTTCTATCTCGGGCTTCACATCATGCGCGAGCATCTCTGAGGCGAGCCAGTCGACGAGATCGGGGCTGTTTTCATAAACACGCGTTGGGAAATTGTTCGAGCCAACCGAGAGCGATGCCATGTCGGGCGTAAGCGGCAGCATTGCGCCACGGTCGCGCCCTGCGCCCGAGCGCCCTCCGGTTGAGAGTTGAGTGATCATGCCGGGGCAGTGCTGTTCGATCCCCTCCTTGAGCTTTGCGAAGCGCTCAGGGTCGGAGGTCGGTTTGCCCGCGTCGTCGCGCACGTGGCAATGGGCGATGCTGGCCCCTGCCTCGAACGCCTCATGGGTGCTTTCGATCTGCTCTGAAACGGTGACGGGCAGAGCAGGGTTGTCAGCCTGCGTGGGGACAGAGCCGGTTATGGCGACACAAATTATGCAGGGGTTGGTCATGTTTGCCTCAGATATCAAAGAAGATGGTTTCATGAGGCCCTTGCAGATGCACATCAAAGCGGTAGCTGCCATCCTCTTGTTTTTTGGCCAGTAGCGTGGGCACGCGGTTTTGGTGCTCGATCCGGCTCAGGATCGGATCAGCGGCATTGGCCTCGGCTTCGTCCTCAAAGTAGATGCGGGTGTGCAGGCCGATATTGATGCCGCGCGCGACGATCCACGCGGTGATATGTGGCGCTTGCATGCGGCCATCGGGGAAGGGGACAGCGCCGGGTTTCACGGTTTCAAAGGTGAACTCTCCGGTGGTCATGTCGCCCGGTGAGCGGCCCCAGCCCGTGAAGTTCGGATCCGCCTTGCCGCGCGTTTCGTTGGCTGAGGGGAACAGGCCGGCCGCGTCGGGCTGCCAGATTTCTATCATGGCGTCGCGCAAGGGCGTTCCCGTGCCGTCAAACACAATGCCTTTGAGGATGATCTCGGTGCCTTGAACGGGCCCCGTTTTCATGTGCGTGCCTAAGTCACCGCCATAAATGTCGATGCCCGTAAAGTTAGGCGTGCAGCCGATGTGGACATAGGGGCCCGCCGTCTGGCTTGGGCTTTCGCGAAGATAATCAAGAGGTTGCATGCTAGAGCCCTTCCTTGCGGTTTTCAAAGTAGGTCTGACGCTGCCCGCGCAATACCATGTCAAATTTGAACGCGCGGCTGTCCATCGGGACAGTCCTGTTCATATCAAGCGGAGCTGTCAGCGCATCAATCGCCTCTTGGGTTTTGAGGACGCCAACAATAGGGCAGAGCTTGATGTGCGGGTCGCCCTCAAAGTACATCTGGGTGATCAGCCGCTGGGCAAAGCCATGCCCGAAAATGGAGAAGTGGATATGGGCAGGGCGCCAGTCGTTCATGCCATTGGGCCAAGGGTAGGGGCCAGGCTGCACGGTGCGAAACTCGTATGAGCCGTCTTCAGCCGTTATCGTGCGCCCACAGCCGCCAAAGTTGGGGTCAAGCGGGGCAAGGTAGCTCTCTTTTTTGTGACGGTAGCGCCCGCCTGCATTGGCCTGCCAAAACTCGACAAGCGCCCCGGGAACACCGCGCCCGTTTTCGTCTAGCACACGGCCATGCACGATGATGCGTGGTCCTATCGCGCTTTCGCCTGCAGCCGCGTAGTTCAGGATCAGATCATTGTCCAAAGCCCCCAGCATACTGTGCCCAAAGACAGGCGAGGTTTCTTCGCTGAGCGTTGTCGGGAACGACAGCAGCGCCGCTTGCGGGCTGCGTTTAACACTGGTTTTGTAGGGCGGCGTCAGCGCATCGGGCTGCCACGCGCGGTCCCGCGGGATAAAGCCCGCTGGCTTTGGCGGTGTGTTCAGGATGCTCATATAGTCACTCCCATTTCGGCGTAGGTTTGCTTTGCGAGTTTGATCGCATGGTTGGCTTTCGGCACGCCAGCGTAAACTGCAACATGCATGAAGGCTTGTAACACGTCTTGCTGCGTTGCTCCGGTGTTCGCTGTCGCGCGGATATGCATCGGGATTTCCTCAAAGTTACCCGTTGCGGCCAGCAAGGCCAGTGTCAGCATCGAGCGCTCGCGCTTGGCTATGCTGTCATCTGACCAGAGCGTGCCCCAAGCGCCTTCCGTTATCATGCTCTGAAACGGCTCATCAAATGACGATTTTGCAGCTTCGGCGCGGTCAACATGCTCGTCGCCCAAAACCGCGCGGCGGGTTGCCATTCCCTTTTCAAAACGATCAGACATTGGTGTTCTCCATGAGGAAGGGGTTTCGGGGCGTGGTTGAAGGCGGCTGGGCGATGAGGGCGAAACAGAGCGCGCGCATCAATAAGGCAGCCCGACATAGTTTTCCGCCATCGCCTGTTGCGCAGCTTTGTTGGCGCGCAAAAACTCAAGCTCGGCGACCTGCATCTTGAGATCAAACTCTGACTGGTCGGGGTATCTGTGCATCAAGGATGAGAACCACCAGCTAAACCGCTCGGCCTTCCAGACGCGCGCAAGCGCCTTCTCCGAGTAAGCGTCGAGGCCTTCACTGCTCGCATTCTCATAGTGCTCGCGCAGGCCGTTGTAGAGGTAATGCACGTCAGAGGCGGCGGTGTTAAGCCCCTTGGCACCCGTTGGCGGCACGATATGGGCCGCGTCACCGCAGAGGAACAACCGCCCCCAACGCATCGGCTCGGTCACGAACGAGCGCAGCGGTGCGATTGATTTCTCGATGCTGGGGCCAGTCACCAGCTTGTCGGCCTGATCGGGGGGAATGCGGCGCTTGAGCTCTTGCCAGAAGGCTTCGTCTGTCCAGTCTTCGGGCTTGTCGCTGAGCGAGCACTGGATGTAATAGCGGCTCAGGTTCTCGTTGCGCATTGAGCAAAGCGCAAAGCCACGTGGCGAATTGGCGTAGATCAGCTCGTGGTTCACAGGCGGAGTTTCCGACAGGATGCCAAGCCAGCCGAACGGATAGACCTTTTCGTATTCGCGCCGCACATCCAGCGGAATGGCTTGGCGGCTGACTCCGTGAAAACCGTCGCAGCCAGCGACAAAGTCGCAGTCAAGTCTGCGTGCCTCGCCATCAACCGCATATGTCAGGTGAGGGGCGTCGCTGTCTGCATCGTGAATCACAACACTCTCAACATTGAACTCAATTTTGCCGCCAGCTTTTTCGCGGGCTTCATAAAGGTCGCGTGTCACTTCTGTTTGGCCATAGACGATAACAGGTGTACCTGTGTGCTCGGTGAAGTTCACGCGAAACATCTCATCGCCGTAAGAGACCAATGTGCCGTCATGCGCGATGCCCTCGGCGTGCAGGCGCTCGGCGCATCCGGCTTCTTCCATCAAGCGCACCAGCCCTTGCTCAAGCACGCCCGCGCGAATGCGACCAAGGACATAGTCTTTGGTTTTGCGCTCCAGCACGACACTGTCGATGCCGCGACTGTGCAAAAGCTGCGCCAGCAAAAGGCCCGATGGGCCACCGCCGATGATTGCGACTTGAGTTTTCATGTTGGGCTCCCGGATTCTTGAGGTACAAGATTGCATATTTGTATGGGCATTCAAAATGAGATATTATGCCATTTGATTACCTAAAGTGGAAAGAATGTGGACCGCCGTATCAAATTCCGCCATCTCGATGCGTTCAGCGCGATTGCCCGCGCCCGCAGCTTTAAAGCCGCTGCCGAGCAGTTGCACCTGACACAGCCTGCGAT
>JADGEJ010000022.1:37470-44286 GCA_016744435.1 Lentibacter sp.
AACGCTGAAAGAACTTGAGAGCATTCTCGGTGTCGTGGTGATGGAGCGCAGTCGCTCTGGTGTTTCGCTGACGCCTGAGGGCGAGGTGTTTTTGCAATTTGCCGAGCAGAGCACCGCCGCTTTGCGGCATGGGTTGCGCAGTATTCAAGCCAATAGCAGTGCCGCCGGGAAGTTGAGAATTGGTGCCTTGCCAAGCGTTGCCTCGACGCTCCTCCCCAAAGTGGCACTGGCCTTTGCAGAGCAAAGCCCTGACACGCTGGTTGAGATAAATGAGGGCCCGCACAATGACCTGACAGCGCGGCTTCGCAGTGGCGGGCTTGACTTGGTCGTGGGCAGACTTGGCAAGCCTGACATGATGGCGGGCTTGAGCTTTCAGCAGCTTTATTCAGAGGAAGTTGTGGTGGTCGCAAGCGCGCAGAGCGACGCGCAGGGCCTCACTGATTTTGCCGAGCTCGACGGGTTTCGCGTGCTTTACCCGCCGAAGGACTCGGCGATCCGGCCTTTGGTTGCGAGGTTGCTGATCTCCCAAGGGGTGCCGCTCTTTCGCAATCGGATCGAGACAGCTTCGCCCGCCTTCGGGCGCGCCACAAGTTTGGCTGACCCAAATACTGTCTGGATTATCAGCCAAGGTGTGGTCGCTGGCGACATTGCCGATGGGCGGCTTGTTAAGCTTGAGTTAGACATGTCGGCGACGCGTGGCGCAGTCGGGATCATGAGCCGCGCAGAGGAGGTCCCCTCCGTCGCCACGCGGTCGTTTTCCAAGCTTCTCAGCGAGGTTTGCGTGCAGCGTTAAGTGGTGCTGTGCTTGCGTATAAAGCCTGACACGATTCTGACAATCTCGGGCGCCAAGAGCGGTGAGATGATGTGGCCCATGCCTTTGATCGGGTGATACTCGCTGTCTTTGATGTGCTCGGCGATTTCGGCGCCGAACTCATGCGGAATCAACGCATCATCAAGCCCATGGATGACGCAGCATGGCATGTTGAGCGCCTTCAGAGCTGGGCGTCGGTCTCCGGCGCTCATGGTCGCAAGAACCTGGCGGTTGATGCCTGCCGCTTTTGGGCCGCCGCGCAGATAGGCCGCCTCAGCTTGCTTGCGAATATAGCTCTCGTCAGCGGGGTAGCCGGGGCAGCCCCAAATGCCAAACTCAGCGATGAGCGCGTCTTGGGCCGCCTCAAGCGAAGCGTCGTCGCGGGCAACAAGCTGTGGGAGGATATCACCCACAGCGCCGCGTTCCACGAGCGGGCGGCAGGCTGTCATCACGATGGTGTCGGTGAGCAGGCGGTCAGCGTGGTTAAGCGCGAGGAGCTGCGCGATGGCGCCGCCCATCGAGATCCCGAAGATATGAGCCTTGTCTATCTCGAGCGCGTCCATGAGGCCGATCACGTCGCGCGCCATGTCATCAAGCGTATAGGGCAGCGGGATGTCTTCGCCCGCGGTGGCGCGTGCGATGATCTCATCGGCGTCGTCGGGCACGCCTGCGACGGGAAAGCGCTGCGAGAGGCCGACATCACGGTTGTCAAAGACGATGGTACGAAAGCCAGCGGCAACAAAGCCTGTAACGAGGTTGTCGGCCCAGTGGACAAGCTGGGTGCCGAGCCCGCGTATGAGGACAATCGCGGGGTTGGCCTTGTTGCCGTGATCTTGCACTTCAAGGGTGATGCCGTTGGCTTTGAGCTGCATGATAGTTCCTTAGTTTAGGGGCAGGCGTTTGATGCTATAACCGCGCTGGGCCAGCAAGTTGAGTACGCCGATGTCTCCGGGCAAATGGGCCGCGCCAACCGTGACGAAGAGCGCCTGTTCTGGAGCCTTTTCGAGCTCTGTGAGCCACGCGAGGTTGCGCTCGGTCAGCAGCAGCTCTTCGAATATGGCGAAGTCTTCCTCGGCGTTGTCGCCACCGTAAAGCAGCGACATGTGGCGGGTGTACTCCCAGAAAAGTCCAATCTCTTCAGAGATGTAAGACTGATACAACGTCTCAGCCATATCATCACTGTTGATGCTTTCGATCAGCGAAAGGCGCAGCATTTCGACTTGTTCATCTAGTGGATAGACGTCGAACAGTTTGGCTGCGGTGGTGTAATGCTCGATCGAGCGGGTGGGCACGTCTTGGGCCTCAAGCGCAAGGGCGAGGCTACGGTCAATGCCCTGCGCACCAGATTGCATGAGCTTGAGTTTGCAAGGCGTCATGCCAAGCATCATAGTGACGAAGATCGGCTTCATTTTGGCAACCATGAAGGGCGGGAAGCCGCGCTCGCGCATTTTGCCCGTAAGCGCCGCCCAATCTTCTGGTGAGAGCAGTTCGGGGAGCGTTTTGCCCTTGGCGATGAACATGAAGTCAGGCTTGCTGGCCATCTCACGCTCAAATTTCTTTGTGTCGGCGCTGTTCATTTCAAAGTAGTTTACCTCGGCTTTGCGCGCCATCGGCAGCAGCGTCTGAAGGTGTGCTTCGGTGAAATCATGTGGCAGGTGGTAACTGCCAAACAGCGTTATTTCGCGGCTGCCTTTGGTGGCGTGCCAAAGCAGGCCTTGGCCGTAAGGGATTTTGCCTGCGCGGGCTTTGAGCGTCGCGAGCTCGGAGGCTGGCATGGTTTCAAACAGGTTCTGGCCGCCGCAAGCATCAGCCTGAGCTGATATGGGAAGTGCAAGCAGGGCAGTGAGCAAAAGCGAACGTAGCATGGAGGCCTCAAGTGTTTTGCTTGAGGGTATGCCTAGGGCTGGGCGCGTGCAAGCCACATGCGGGCGTAAAGCGCCGCGATGAGGGCTTCGGGGAGGATGGCGAGCCAGATGCCAAGGCCCGCGTTTGAGCGTGCGAACTCAAACAGGCCGACAAGCGCCATGCCGCCCATGCTGAGGCCGAGGACGGCGGCGACCAAGCGCTGCACTTCTGCGGATTGGCTGTTGCGCGCGAGCCAGCAGAGCGTTGCGAGGCCGACAAACAGCATCGCCGCGCGCTTTGACATGAAGTCACCAAGCGCGTGCGCCTCAAGGCCGAACAGCCAGTAGATGATAGCGGGGGCTATGAGCAGGACAGGGGCGAGTGTTGAAAACAAGACCGCGCAGATTGTTGTTAGACGGTGGAACATGGGCTCTCCTTGTGTTGAGGAACCTATAGCAGTTCCTTTCTGGCAGCATAAACATTCCTTCAAATGTCTAAGAGAAAGCCGGCATTCGCCATGCGATACTTCAATGGCGGCTATGTGGGACGTAGTGAGCTTTCGCTGCGGCTGCGCCAAAGGCCGCTTTCAATACTACCAGTTAACTGCCGCATCAAATGCTGCTGCTGTGGGCTGGTAATCACACTCGATCCTGCATCATTGGAGCGCATTTTTAGCACTCACCTGCATCCGGCCCAGCAGATCAAAAGCCTGTTCGCATTCCTGGTCTGTAAATCCATCGAACAGGATTGCATTGATGCTTTCGTAAAAGTTGCTGAGGTGATCCAAACCTCTGCCTTTGTCAGTCAGGGTTATGACCATGACTCGGCCATCTTTCTTATCCTTGTGTCGGTTGACCAAGTCCCGTTCGATCATACGGTCAACAATACGTGACGTTGCCGGGAGTCCCGTCCCAACCAACTCTGCGAGACGACCAACGGTCAGATTTTTGTCACGCCAGAGGCATGACAAAATGACCCATTGAGGCAACGATAGATCATAAGGATCAAGCATTTTCTGGCAAAGTGCGTTCATGCGCCCAGTTGTAAAATTTAGGTGCCGACCAATTGATTGCACTGCGTCTGCCTTTTTCATTGCTACGTAAATAAAAATGATATTAGCTTACGTGTAAACTATTATCATGCTGCATGGGCAAAGCAAACAGAGAGTAGACAATTGGCGATGCTTCATATGTTGAAACACGCAACCAAAAGGAACAAATGGAAATGGCAAAAACAGTTTTGATGGTGGGCTGGCACCCCAGTGTTGTGGATTATTCAAAATATCCCGGATTTTCGGAAGAGAAACTTGAGATAGCCCTTCGTGCGGACGAAACGAAGCTGAACGATCAGGGTTATGACGCTTCGATAGGCTTTATCTTCAGTGGTGAGACAGCAACAGATCAATTGGCTGCTACACTAAAAGCCACAGCTTACGATGTGGTTTTGATCGGCGCGGGCGTGAGAAAAGATGACGACTACTTTCTCGTTTTTGAAAAACTCTTGAATGTTGTCCACGAGTTCGCACCACAGGCACGTATTGCCTTCAATACAGGGCCAACCGACTCGGATGAAGCAGTCCGGCGATGGGCGTAGCGACACCGCGCGTCGTGCAAATACTCGTAAAGCGGACATCCGGACATTAAGCAGCATTCGACAGTCTGGGCTCTGAACCGCCATAGGACGCCTGCAGCAATCACGACCGCTTCGAAATGACGAACGGCATCTGCCGTTCGCCAAAGTTATTAGATGTCGATCCGTTCTGCAATACTCAGTGCGTCTTCTAGATCGCCCCCCAAATATCGGACTGTGCTATCAACCTTCGTGTGGCCGAGCAGCAGCTGAACGGCACGCAAGTTCCCAGTTTTGCGATAAGTTTCCGCCACTTTTGTTCGGCGCATGGAGTGTGTGCCATAGCCGCTGGGTTCCAGGCCAAGAGAGATAACCCAATCCCTAACTAACCTCTCATACTGACATGTCGAGATATGCGGACGATCATGAAAGCGGCTGGGAAAAAGGAATTGGCATCCGATCATCTCTGGCGACATGATCCAGTTAGTCACAGTTTCTCGCGTGTTTTCAGCCAGCTCAAACTGCACAGGCTTGTTCGTTTTGCTTTGGACGACCGACACCCTTTCCCGAATTTGGTTGTCCCTTACAAAGTCATTCACTTTCAGGGTTACCAAGTCGCAACCGCGCAACTTGCTGTCTATTGCGACATTAAACAAAGCCAGATCGCGAAGATTGCCCGCTAGTTCGAGACGCGTGCGGATGGCCCAAACCTGTTTGGGGAGAAGCGGGCGCTTTTGTCCGACGAGGCGACCTTTGTTCCAGGCTCTTCGTTTTGGGGTGACAGCGGGAAGTTGAACTCTTGGCATGATTTGCCCTCCATCCAACCCTCCTGCCCAAACATCAACACAGCGCTGACGAGCGTATTATAACCTACGATCCTATGTCGGTTTCGCAACGGCAGTTTCTTGAAAGGTTTCTGCGCAAGCATTAGGCTGATTTGAGCCCATTGTGTCTGATGCTGCATCATGCTGAGACTACTGCTAAGGGCAGGAAGCGGTCATTCTTGGCGGTGCCGTAAACTTAAGAATGTTTCGCGATTTGATCCAGATCAGCTTTGGGCAAGCCCAAGCGGTATATTAGGTATCTTAGAATCACATTAAGAGGTTCTGGTGGCGACACTCAAAAAGCAAGTATCGAGCAAAGCTATAGGTGATTTGGACACATGGACGGCGTCAGAGTCTCGGCTACGCAAGCGTGCCGGTGCTCTTTCCGTGTCTGCGAGCTTAATTTGGCCAGCGCAGGCTGCTATCGTAGCCTATGCGTTGGGCGGCCTTTTGAATGGGGCCGATGTTTCGGCTAGTTTAGCTGGCGCGAGTTTCATTGCACTAGGCGGACTGCGTGCGCTTCTGGGAATGCTCTCAGAAACCCAAGCAGACAAAGCCGCCGAAGCCGCCATTACTGTCGCCCGCGCACGGATTGTGGAGACCGAGGCTCAACGCTCGGCTGACAGCCCGTTTGGCGGCGCGGGTAGCATCTCTGCCTTGGCGAGCGAAAAGCTTGATATGCTCGGGCCCTACGTGACCCGTTACGCGCCTGCGCAGGCGCGGGTGATGGTGTTACCCGTCGTGATCTTTGCGTTGTCCCTCTGGCAATCCTGGGCTGTCGCGATTGTGCTACTGATATCCGGCCCGCTCATTCCGGTGTTCATGGCGTTGGTTGGATATGCCGCAAAAGAGGCCAGCGAGCGGCAGATGTCAGAGATCGGCAGTCTCAACGACATGCTGGTCGAGCGGTTGTCGGCACTGATTGATATCCGCCTTTTGGGCGCAAACGACACTGTGGTGGCTGAGTTTTCAAATCAGGCAGGTGACCTTCGGCAACGCACCATGGCTGTGCTGCGCGTCGCCTTCCTGTCGTCAACTGTGCTTGAATTGTTCGCCGCAATCGGAGTCGCTATGGTGGCTGTCTATGTCGGCTTTTCGTTGCTCGGCGTGCTTGAGTTTGGCACATGGGGCGATGTGTTATCGCCGCAAGCGGGCATATTCCTGCTCCTGTTGGCGCCGGAATACTACCAGCCGCTGCGCGACCTTTCTGGGGCTTGGCACGACAAGGCCTCTGCTGATGCGGTGGCCAAAGACCTCTCCGAATGGGAGGCTGGTGAGGCGACGTCATTGCTCGGGCAGGGCGGGCCTGCGACGGCCTTGTCAGGGCCTGCGACGATCAGCCTTAGGGGCTGTGTCCTTCCCAACGGGGCTAAACTTCCCGACATCGCTATTGAGGACGGCGAGACAGTTGCGTTGGTTGGGCCAAGCGGCGCGGGCAAAACCACGGCTCTGCGCCTTATGGCAGGGCTTTTGACGTCACCCTCGGGCACGGTGACGGTCGCGGGCACTTCGCTGTCTGACCAAACGGCTGACGCTTGGCGCATGCGCATTGGCTGGATGCCACAGGCTCCGCATTTTCTCAACGCTAGCCTGCGACAGAACCTGACGCTTGGCCGCCAAGGCGACGTTGGGCAAGCCCTCCGACAAGCTGCCATCAGTGATGTTGTCGCGGCCCTGCCGCAGGGTCTGAACACCCGTCTGGGCGAAACCGGAGGCGGACTGTCTGGTGGCGAGGCGCGGCGGCTCACACTGGCGCGTGCCATATAC
>JADGEJ010000022.1:44296-62119 GCA_016744435.1 Lentibacter sp.
GCCATATACGGCGCACCGGATGTTGTCCTCGCGGACGAGCCAACTGCCGACTTGGACGCTGCCACAGCACAAGCGGTGGCCGACGGCCTTTTGGCGCAGGCCAAACGTGGCGCGACGCTCGTAGTGGCGACCCATGACAGCAGCCTCGCCGCTCGTATGGGTCGGATCATCAAGATCGGTGATGTCGCGTGAAGCCGCTTTGGCAGATTTTTCTGATGATACAGCGCGAGCATCCAGTTGCTTTCTGGCGTGGCGCTTTGCTCAGCGCCATCGTTCTTATCATGGGCGTGGCATTGCTCGGCCTGTCGGGTTGGTTCATCACCGCCGCTGCGGCTGCTGGGCTTGCGGGCATGGGAACTGTCTTCGACATTTTCCGCCCCTCAGCTATGGTGCGGTTTCTGGCCCTTGGTCGCGCTGCGGCGCGCTATGGCGAGCGGGTTTTAACACATGACGCCACGTTGCGAGCGCTGGAAGCTTTGCGCACGCGGCTACTCAGCGGATTGCTGACAGCGCCTTACGCGCGCATGGTGCGCCTCAGAGGGCCACAAACCCTGAACAGGTTGACCGCTGATGTTGATGCACTTGACGGTGTGCCGTTGCGTTTGGTGCTGCCTGTGCTGGCAGGGTTGGCAACACAGTTTGTTGCCTTCTTCACGCTTTGGGCGCTCGTCGGCCTGCCTGTCGCGCTTTGGGTCTTGCTGGGGTATCTGGCAGGAATGGCCGTGATTTTTTGGCAGACCATGCGCAAAGCGGCCCCACTGTCCCGCCGCGCTGAAGTCGCCGCGCAGGCGTTTCGCGCCCGCCTGATTGATCTTATTCGCGCCCGTCCGGACCTGACGATCTATGGTCGGTTGACGGCACAAGCCGAAGCAACCATGACCGCTGACACGCGCCGCACTGAGCTGCGGCGACAGCAAGACCACGCCGAACGCCTCGCTGGCGCGGCGACCCAAATGCTCGGTGCCGTTGTTGCGGGGGGCAGTTTGTGGCTTGGCATCTTGATGGTGCAGGCAGGGGCGATCGCGCCCGCCTTTGCTGCACTGGGCTTTTTCGCAACTCTGGCATTGGCCGAAACCATCGCGCCTTTGCGACGTGCGGCGAGCGAGATAGGGCGCATGGCGGAAGCCGCGCGGCGGGTGTCACGTGATCTGCTTGAACCAACTGTGCCCGCTACTGCAACGCCTGAGGTGTCAGCGCTGCCTTTGCTGCTGGAGAGCGTGACGCTGCATCGTCCGGCAACGGAGGTGCCTATCGTCAAGAACATGAGCTTTAGCATCGCCGCAGGTGAAACCGTTGCTCTGACGGGGCCAAGTGGTGCAGGCAAGTCGACGGTTTTGCTGGCCCTAGCGCAACTGCACCCGGTTGCAGAGGGGCAGATAACCTTAGGCGGCCACCGCATTGAGGCGTGGGACGAACAAGCGCTTCGCGACGACGTAACACTGCTTACGCAACGCAGTGCGTTGATGTCAGGAACTGTGCGCGAGGCCTTGCACCTTGTTGCACCCAAATGTGACGACGCCGCTCTGTGGCAGGTGTTGGAGGTCGTGCAACTGGCCGACACGCTAAATGCGCGCGACGGCCTAGACACGCATCTTGGCACGCGTGGGCAAGGGCTGTCTGGTGGTGAAGCACGTAGGCTGACACTGGCACGCGCCCTGTTAAAGCGCCCTAAAGTGCTGCTTCTGGACGAGCCAACAGAAGGTCTGGACGCAGAAACTGCGCTCAAAGTCTTGCAAAGCATCCGGCATTTTCTGCCCGACGCAGCAATTCTGATTGCAGCTCACCAAGCTGTTGAGATCGAGTTTGCCGACAGAACCGTTCCCATCAAATAAGATGTATTCAAAATACGTGTTATTGATTTAGATCAATTCTAAACTCCTGCACTCTGCTTACATGCCGATATTGGAATTTAATTCGAGGGGATTCGCACCTTCGAAAACGGAGATGTTGATATGGAATTCGGTATCGTCGAGCTGTCGCGCCTGCAATTTGCGACGACAGTCATGTTTCACTTCCTCTTTGTGCCGCTGACTTTGGGTCTTTCGATTCTCGTGGCCATCATGGAGACGGTCTATGTTATGACCAACCGCCCGATTTGGCGGCAAATGACCAAGTTTTGGGGCATGCTGTTCGGCATCAACTTTGCACTCGGTGTGGCGACGGGCATCACGATGGAATTCCAGTTCGGGATGAACTGGAGCTACTACAGCCACTACGTTGGCGACATTTTCGGCGCTCCTTTGGCGATCGAAGGGCTGATGGCCTTCTTCTTGGAAGCAACCTTTGTTGGCCTGTTCTTCTTTGGATGGGACAAGCTCAGCAAAGTCGCGCACTTGGTTGTAGCTTGGTTGGTTGCCATTGGCTCCAACTTCTCAGCACTCTGGATTCTGATCGCCAACGGCTGGATGCAAAACCCCGTCGGGGCCGAGTTCAACCCGATGACTATGCGCATGGAGATGACCGACTTCTTTGCCGTGCTGTTCAACGAAGTTGCACAAGCCAAGTTTGTGCACACGGTTTCTGCGGGTTACGTGACTGCCTCAGTCTTCGTGCTGGGCGTTTCGGCTTGGTATCTGCTGCGCAACCGGCATGTTGAATTGGCGCGCCGCTCTATCACGGTTGCTGCCGCCTTTGGTTTGGCCTCTGCTTTTTCTTTGGTGCTGCTGGGCGACGAGTCTGGCTATTCTGCGACCCACAGCCAAAAGATGAAGCTCGCCGCGATTGAGGCGATGTGGGAAACACACGAAGCTCCGGCTCCATTCAACTTGATCGGCTTTCCCGACCAAGAAGCACGGGAGACCCATTACGCTATCGAAATACCTTGGGCGATGGGCTTGATCGGCACACGGTCTTTGACCACAGAAATCCCCGGGATCAACGATCTTGTGGCAAATGCGGAAAAGCGTATCCGCTCGGGAATGATCGCCTATGAGGCGCTGCTTGAGGTGCGTGAAAAGCGTGAAGCTGTGGACCCAGCCATGAGCGCGCAGTTTGAAGCGCACTCGGCTGATCTTGGTTTTGCCTACCTGCTGAAGAAATACGTCGATAACCCGCTTGATGCGAGCGAAGCGCAGATCAAGGCGGCCGCCGATGACACGGTGCCAACCGTCTGGCCACTGTTCTGGGCGTTCCGTATCATGGTGGGCTTGGGCTTTGGCTTCATCGCGACGATGGGCTACTTCTTCTACCGCGCGTCCTTCAAAGGCATGAACTTCCCGCGCCCGGCGTTGCACATGGCTGTATGGATGATCCCGGCGCCATGGATTGCAGCTGAACTGGGCTGGTTTGTTGCCGAATTTGGCCGCCAACCTTGGACAGTCGACGGCGTGTTGCCAACGGCCATGTCTGTCTCGGCGTTGTCGATGACAGAGGTTGCCATAACACTTGCTGGCTTCGTGATCTTTTACACAATCCTGTTCGTCGTCGAGATGGGGCTGATGCTCAAATACATCCGCATAGGCCCATATCAGGACGTGGAAGAAACCGACGCGTGGAACAAACGTCACCAAGATCGATTGGCAGGTCGGCGCAGTGCTGATTCCATCGCAACACCTGCGGAGTAAAACACATGATCCTGCATGAACTTATGAGTTACGAACTGCTGCGCGTGATCTGGTGGGGCCTGCTTGGCGTCTTACTGATCGGCTTCGCGCTGACCGACGGCTTTGACATGGGAGTTGGCGCGTTGCTGCCCTTCGTCGCCAAGACCGATACACAACGCCGCGTGGCTATCAACACGGTCGGCCCCGTCTGGGAGGGTAACCAAGTCTGGTTTATCCTTGGCGGCGGTGCGATTTTTGCGGCTTGGCCACCGCTCTACGCGGTCAGCTTCTCTGGCTTTTATCTGGCGATGTTTGTCATCCTCGCGGCATTTATCGTGCGGCCCGTGGCGTTCAAGTATCGCTCTAAGCGTGACGGCGCGCGCTGGCGCTCGGCATGGGACTGGTCGCTCTGCATCAGCGGGGCGGTGCCTGCGCTACTCTTCGGTGTGGCCGTCGGCAACGTGATCCAAGGCGTGCCATTTCACTTCACCGACGACCTGCACACCATATATGAGGGTGCTTGGTATATGAAGTTCATCGGCCTGCTTGATCCGTTCTCGATCTTGGCTGGTGTTGTTTCGCTGGCAATGCTGTTGATGCATGGCGCAGCTTGGCTCACTCTGAAGGCTGAGGGTGAAGTGCAAACGCGCGCCCGCGCCATCGGATCGGTTGCTGCGCTGGTTGCCATGGGCGCCTATGCCTTGGCAGGCGTGTGGCTCGCTGTCGGCATCGAGGGTTTCCGCATCGTCGGCGACTACGTCACTGGCGGCCCTTCAAACCCGCTGCACTTTGAAGTCGAGCGCAGCGCAAGCTGGCTGACAGCCTACTCCGACCGCCCTTGGATCATGATCGCACCTCTCATGGCTTTCCTTGGTGGCATCCTGACATTCTTTGGCCTGCGCGCAGGCCGAGAAATCTCGACGCTGCTGTTCTCCAAGATGGCGATCTTCGGGATGATCTCCTCGGTCGGGTTGACGATGTTCCCGTTCATCATGCCCTCGTCGAGTGATCCGCGATCATCCCTGACAGTTTGGAACAGCTCGTCGTCGCATCTGACATTGTTTGTCATGTTGGTCGCCACCGTGATCTTCATGCCGCTGATCCTGATGTACACCGCATGGGTTTACAAAGTGCTCTGGGGCAAAGTCACCGAAGCCGACGTTTCTGAAAACTCTCACTCCGTTTACTGAAGAAAGGACATCTTATGTGGTATTTCGCTTGGATACTTGGCCTGCCGCTGGCTGCCATTTTTGCCGTGATGAACGCGATGTGGCTTGAGCTGAAAGAAGACGAGCGCACCATCGCCAAAGGCCCTAACGCGCCGCGCGACTAAGCTGAGCAACTGGGCGCGGCGGACACTCTGCCGCGCCACATTTACCCATCCCCCCACGCATAAAAAGGAGCCCTTAAATGCGTCTTACAAAAATCCTCACAGCTTCTGCTCTCGCCCTTGGCATGGCCACGTCTGCCCAAGCCGATGGCCCGAACAAACTGATCACGATCCTGACGGCACCTGAGCCACAAACACAGCTAATGGCCATGGTTCTGACCATGAACGCGATGTCTGCTGGTGCTGAGGCCGAAGTGCTGCTCTGTGGCCCGGCCGCAGACATTGCCCTCAAAGACGCACCCGCCGAGGCGACTGCCGGTCAGCCTCCGAAAAACGCCAGCCCTCAAGGCCTCATGAAAATGCTGATGGAAAAGAAAGGCCTCAAAGTGCAGGTCTGCGCGATCTATCTGCCCGGTAAATCGGCTGATGCCTCGGTTCTACTCGACGGTGTAACCGCCGCCGCACCGAACGCGATGGGAGCCGCTATCGTCGCCGAAGACACGACTGTTATGAGCTTCTAAAAAGCGCAATACCCCTTCGTCTTACGGGTGCAGGGGCCTCACCGGAGAGATTCAAGTGACTGATCACACCAAACTGCAGACATCGCGACGCGCCTTCATGGGCCTTATTGCGGGTGGCATCGCGACGGCAGCGGCACTTCAGCCCGCGCAAGCCGCGAAGATTCAAACCAAAGCTCGCATCGTTATCATCGGCGCGGGAGCGGCGGGCACTTCGCTGGTCAACCGTCTCATAGAACGGCTTGACGGAGCAAACATCACCATCCTTGATCCGAGTGCCGAACACCTCTATCAACCCGGCCTGTCGCTTGTGGCAGCGGGGTTAAAGCCCGCATCCTACACGCAGTCCAAGACATCACAGTGGCTCCCCAAAGACATCACGCTGATCACCGAGGCCGCCGCCGCGATTGACCCGATTGCGAAAACCGTTGGCACGACAGGCGGCCAGACAGTGCCTTATGACTTTCTTGTCGTCGCCCCCGGCCTTGTGCTGGATCACGACGCAATCGAGGGCTTCTCGCTTGATCTGGTGGGCACCAATGGCATCGGCGCTCTCTATGCTGGGCCGCAGTATGCTGCCAAGACATGGGAGGCTGCGTCAAAGTTTGCGGAAGATGGCGGCGTTGGGGTGTTCACCCGCCCCGCCACCGAGATGAAATGCGCAGGCGCGCCGCTCAAGCACACGTTTCTTATCGAAGATATTGCCACGCGCACTGCGGGCGCAGGCAAGCACGAGATGCATTATACCGCCAACAACAACTCATTGTTTGGCGTGCCAATCGTATCTGAAAAAGTGCGAATGCTGTTTGAGGACCGAGGCATCGCTCCGCACTACAGCCATATTCTAAAAGCGGTTGATCCGGGCCGCAAGCTTGCTACTTTCGCCACGCCTGAAGGCGACGCGGAAATGGCCTATGACTACCTCCATGTTATCCCGCCACAACGCGCGCCTGATGTCATCCGCCAGTCGGGCCTCAGTTGGGCCGACAAGTGGACAGACCAAGGCTGGGTCGAAGTCGACAAACACTCGCTCCGCCACCTGCGTTACCCCGACATCTTCGCTTTGGGCGACGTGGCCGGTGTACCTAAAGGCAAAACCGCAGCCTCGGTAAAGTGGCAAGTGCCCGTGGTTGAAGACCATCTCATAGCAGCCATTGAGGGCCGCGAAGGCACCGCGTCATATGACGGTTACACTTCCTGTCCGCTCATCACGCGCGTAGGCCGCGCGATGCTTGTCGAGTTTGATTACAACAACAATCTGACACCGTCCTTTCCCGGGGTGATCGCCCCGCTCGAAGAGTTGTGGATCAGCTGGTTGATGAAAGAAGTCGCGCTAAAAGCAACTTACAACGCCATGCTACGCGGCAAAGCTTAAGGAGAGCACCCCATGGAACAACTCACTTTTGGAACGATGATTGCTGTGTTTGAAGAAGTCTTTGGGCGCGGGCTTTTCTGGGTAATGGTCATGCTGGCCGTTGTCGTCACGCTGGCCTACGTTTACGTGCTTATCCGTGACAGGGCGATGTCGATGCGTAAGTTCCTTTTGGCGCAGCTTTCGATGCCATTCGGCGCTCTGGTGGCCGTGCTGTTTGTACAAGCTGTCACGCACTCGGGCTTTAGCGATATCGGCGGGCCGATTGACGTGATCGTTGTGCTGGGTATAGCCACAATTGGTGCCGTAGGAGCCGCAGTCTTGGTCTACACAGCGCAATCCTTGTTCCGCAAGACCGCGGAGAAATAGCTTTGGCAACGAGTTTTATGGTTTCTTTTACATGAATATTCTTAGCTTTTGGTCTGTACGTGTGTTCCTTCTAGAATGACAAAAATTGCGCATCCGGCAGCCCAGAAAGTAAAGGATGCGACAAGGGCTACAAAGGCCTGTTTCTAGAACACTACTGTGAAGTATCAACACAGATCTCGAAAGGCTGCAATGGGGCTGAAAGCAGACCTTACGTAGCTCGCCTCTGACGGCAAAAAGTCCGCAGTGTGTGAATTGGCCATTTCATGCTCGCGGCGGTTCGTATGAATGACCGGTTTCTTTGCTGCATCGCGACGCCGACAATTGAGCAGATGCAGCATTATTTGTGCTGCGCGCGCATGCAGCACAAAAATCGAATTCACAGTGTGGGCTCCTTCCGGACTTTCGCCGTACATTGATCGAATGGCTGCTGTTGCGAATAACATGACATTTGCAACAATAGGTGTCGACCACTAGAAAGAAGTGGATCGGGTCGTGCAGCTATCCGGTGCGAAATGTCCGACCTGAAGTCATCAATAGAGCGGCAATCTACTTTGGTGGCATTGGGTGCTGCCTCAAGTGCGGACGTTTGAAAGCTGGTATATGATTGATCTGTAGTACACGATCTAAAGCTCCAAGTGATATGTATTAATAGATCACGTCTTGATTATTGCCATCAGAGTGATGTATAAAAGCAGATCAACGGTGGTGGGTGATCTAAAAGGACAGATCAAATTGAACTATGAAGCAGAGGCGTTGGCAGTAACGCTTAAATCGGAACGTGAACGTCAAGGGCTAAGTCAGCGGGATTTAAGCACCCGTTCAGGGGTGCCACAATCTCATATTTCCAAGATTGAGACGGCAGGCGTTGATCTGCGGATCAGCAGTCTGGCGGCTTTGGCGCATGCGCTTGATCTCGAGATTGCGCTTGTCCCACGCAAGGCTGTGCCTGCGGTTCAATCCATTAGCCGCAGCGTAGACACAGCGCCGATTGTGCTGCCAGAAGTCGCCAAACACATAGCTTCGATTTCGAAGCAGATGAGCAATGTCAAAGGTTTGAGTGTTGATCCACACGTTCTCCAAGGTGTGCAACGACAGTTCAACGACATGCAACAATATCAAAACCTCATTCGAGACCCCGCAATGTTGAGCTCAATTTATGACGCGCTGAAAGAGGTCAAGAATGTTGACGGAGTAGATGCGTTGAAGCAGGTCGCGATACAAATGGCGCGCTTACGTAACGATCTTGTTCATCTCGACATCAAGCCAAAAAGTTTTCCAAGACGAGCCTATCAACTTGATGGTGACGACGATGCCTAACGTTTCAGTCCTAAATGTAAATTTGTACGGAGATACAATCGGCACGCTGACCAATGTTGGCGGTGATCGCACTTTGTTTGCATTCACGGATGCATACATTAACGATGCCGATCGCCCGACCTTGGGGCTGTCGTTCAAGGATGAGTTTGGGGATATTACCACGGATTTCCGAAACTATCAGACGCGTGTGATGCCCTTCTTTTCAAACCTTTTGCCAGAAGGGCACCTGCGCAGATATCTGGCAGAGCGTGCCGGCGTCAACGCGGAGCGAGAATTCTACCTGCTTTGGGCTCTTGGAAATGACCTCTCGGGCGCTATCACGATCACGCCTGCCGACGGCGAGTTGTGGCCTGTCGACATAACTGAAGGCGACAAGCAAAGTGATGACGAGCATCATGAGAATGCGCTGAGATTTTCTCTTGCTGGCGTGCAGCTAAAATTCTCCGCGATAACTAACGCCGCTGGTGGCCTGACAATCCCCGCAACAGGAGCAGGCGGATCATGGATCGTCAAACTACCGTCGCGTGAATATGACGGCGTGCCAGAGAACGAATTTTCGATGATGAAGCTGGCCTCAATGATTGGCATGAACGTGCCTGCGATTGATCTTGTCAGCCTGGATGCCATCAAAAACGTGCCTGCAGGAATCGAGCAGATCGGCAGAGATGCATTTGTAATCGAGCGATTTGATCGATTAACCGATGGAGGACGTGTGCATGTTGAGGATTTCGCGCAGGTCTTTGATGTTTACGCAGAGGACAAATACAAACGAGCTAGCATGCGCAACATTGCGCAGGTCATCGCAGCCGAGGGCAGCACAGAGGACCTCGTAGAATTTGTACGGCGCCTGACCTTTAGTATGATCGTTGGAAATGGCGACATGCACCTCAAGAACTGGTCTTTGATCTATCCAGATCGTCGACACGCCTCATTGGCACCCGCCTATGATTTTGTGTCGACCATTCCCTACATTCCTGAGGACGGGACGGGACTAAATGTCAGCCGATCCAAAAACTTCACGGACTTCAATGTTGATGAACTCAGTCATTTTGCTGTGAAAGCGGCAATTCCAAAGAAGATGGTTTTGGACACGGCGAAAGACACTGTTTCTGCGTTCCATGAGGTTTGGGGCCGAGAGGCATCGAACTTGCCGATGAGCAAGGAAGTACGTACTGCAATTGACGCGCACATGAAGACGGTGCCGATCATCTCTGAGTTAAAGTAATTATGCAGAGACAGAACTACGGCGCTCAGCAGTGAGGATGACCCCGGAATACGCAGGGCCCCGACATGCTGTCGGAAGTCTTTGATCATCACCGCAACGAAATTGAGAAATGGGCCGCTTGAAAGACAGGTGTCGGATTATACTTTAGCCCAAAACATTATTTGCAACAGGGCCACCGCAAGCGGCACTACGACCCTTCCGGTCAGCCCCCATTCCAGCAATCCCCGGAACTTTCTGAATAGCGGTGTCCAACGGCACAAGCCGTTCCGTCGCGCGGCAGGGATTGCGACAGCAACCCAGCAGCTTCACTGGCCGTAGAGAATAGGGAATTCATCGCCACCAAGCGGCGCGTTGTTCTCCAGTGCGACATTCGGAAACGGCGGTGACGTAACGATCCCATCACGGCGCACAAACCGCGCGTTATCTCCCACCAAGCGCAACGAAAACGCGCGCCGTTGGCTGGTCGAGCTGGTGTTGGCAGGCGCGCCATGGATCGTTCTATAATCAAACGCGACGGCATCACCAGGCTTCATATCCCAGCCGACAATGTCGAAATCATCGCGATGGTCGTCGATATTCGGAATGTTCTCCAGCCCGTCATCTTCGTTCAATGCTGTTCCATCAAACCGCTGCGGGCGGTAAAATTTACCCCACTTGTGCGAGCCTGACACAAATTCCAGCGTGGTTTCGCGCGGGACAACATCCAGCGGAATCCAGATGCTCACCGTTTTAGGCCCATCGACACAATAGTAAGGCGCATCCTGATGCCACGGCGTTGGCACACCTGCCTGCGCTTCTTTGACCAGAACGTGTTCGTGAAACAGCTGCGCGCGTTTGCTGTCCATCAACTCGGCCCCGATCTGGGCGGCGGTGGAGTTCAAAATGAAGTCTTTGTAGTCAGAAATGCGATCCCAGTTGCAAAAATCCGAGAAGAAGCGCCCCCCGCCTTCGTCGCCCTTATAGATCCGGGCAGTAGGCCCGGGGTCGTCCATGTTTTGCGTGGTCCCATCTTGAAGTGTCTTCACCCAATCAGAAAAAACACCACGCAGAATGGTCACGCCATTGTCGCGAAATTCCTGTTCTTGCCGGTCTTCAATAAGTTTGGTCATGTCGATCTCCCTGTTGCGTAAAGTTATAAACCTTTGTTTACATCCGCAGAGGTATTCGGGAAAATAATACATATGGATACTCAATATAAGAATTTCAAATCCCTGACCCTCAAGCAGCTTGTCTATGCGCTCGCCGTGGGGGACCATGGCAACGTCACAGCCGCCGCACGGCAACTAAACGTTTCTCAACCTGCTGTGTCATCCGCTATTGCAGCGCTTGAGCGGCACTATGGAATGAAGCTGTTTTCACGGCAGCCAGCGCAGGGCGTAACACTGACACCCTTCGGAATCAAAGTCATGTCAGAGGCACGCCTGTTATGTGATCAGGTCCAGACCGTCGCAGCACTCGCCACATCTGATGCGCAGATAACAGGCGAAGTTTCACTATATTGCTACGAAGCGATAGCACCCAATGTCCTGCCACGCCTTTTGCGGCGCTTGAACGAGCGGTTACCTGATGTGACCATCAGATTTGTCGAAACCGACCTTGAAGGCGCCGCAGGTGCTTTGTCTTCCGGCAGGGCAGATATGGCAGTGACCTACGACCTTGGGTTGAGCGGTGATCTACAAACGCAAACTCTATATTCTCTGCAGCCTCATGTTATCTGCTCAGCTGATCATAGGTTTGCAGCAAGTAGCCAAGTTGCGCTGGCCGATCTAAACGGAGAGGATCTTATCCTTCTGGATCAGCCGCTTAGCTCTCAATATGTTGTTGGATTGCTACGTGCCAGTTCAGCAGTACCCGTAGTGGTGGCACGGGTTAAAAGCCTTGAACTGCAAAGGTCGCTCGTCGCGTACGGGTTCGGCGTGGCGCTAGTACATACCCTCCCCAACACAAGTGCCGCCTACGGCGGAAGGCAAACTTGCAACCTCCCGATCACAGATGATCTCGTAGAGCAACAGGTCCTGCTGGCCTGCACCCGACAAAGCGCAAATCGCCCCGTATTGAAAGCCATTCAGACAGAGTTGATCGCAGAGTTCGCAAATGCATAACACTCACACGGTGCCCGGCTGGGCCTATTTGCCCTCATCGTAGAGTTATTTGATTGCTCTGAAATAGGTTTCGGAAAAGGCGATAAAATCCTGAACAACAGGGCGCTTTAGCGGCGTGCCCCGCTCGGCAAGCGCAATCTGGTGAGGTGCAGAATGGCCTACAATCGGCACCCTTGAAATGGGTGTACCATCATACGACATGTCGTTCGGAATATCTGTTGCAAGCAAGCCAACACCAAACCCGTTTGCCACCATCGAGCGCAACATTTCGATTGAGCCGGTCTCATAACTGATCTGTGTGGGACGTTCATCATTCTGAAGCAACGATAGGAAATAGCCACGACTATGGGGTAGATCCATCAATATTATCAGGTCTTGGGCCAGCTCATCAGGGCGGACATTTGTTCGTTTTGACAATCTGTGCCCTTGCGGAACCAAGGCATATGGCGCGATGCGTTTTAGTGGCGTGATGGCAAAACCGGAAGGCACTCCAAAATCATAGACCAATGCAAGATCAATGCGTCCCTCGGCCAGCCATTCAAAAAGCGTTTGCAGATCACCCTCGCGAATGCGGACCTCTGTGTTAGGGTGGGCGTCTTTGAACTTACGCACCAGCTGTGGCCCATAGCGTGGGCCCAGCGTTGAAAACACTCCAAGCTCCAGAAACTCGATCGCTTCCTCACCACCCACCAAGACGGCCCGCGCCTGTTTTTCAAGCGCGCGCAGTTGGGCGATTTTGCGTTGCCCAAAAGGCGTAAGCGCCATGCCGCGCCCGGCAATCCGAACAAAAAGCTTCTGGCCAAATATCTCTTCGCACCGTGTGATCGCCAGCGACACCGAGGGCTGTGAAACGTTCAGAACACGGCTTGCCGCTGCGGTGCTTCCGGTCTCGGCAACGGCAAGCAAGAATTCAATCTGGCGGAAATTTACAGGTATAGGCATACTTAATATCTCATATAATAAATCAATATTTTTGGCTATACCTAACCTACCATATCCTCTGCAAAACCATTGCAGGAGATATCCATGGATCAGGGCGAAAAATCGACAAGGCGACCGCTAGAGGGCGTGCGCGTTCTAGACTTTTCCCGCGTGCTGGCCGGCCCTTACTGCACGGCATTGCTGGCGGATCTTGGGGCGGAAGTGATCAAGGTGGAATCCGCCACTGGCGATGATTACCGACATGTCGGGCCGTTCAAAGAAGGCGAAAGCCTGTTGTTCCAAGCGGTCAATCGCGGCAAAAAATCCATCGTTCTTGATTTGAAATCCAAAGACGGGGTCAAAGCCGCACGGCAACTGGCCGCAGATTGTGATGTATTGATCGAAAATTTCCGTCCCGGTGTTATGGACCGTCTTGGGCTTGGCGAAGCAGACCTTCGTGCGGAATTTCCCGCACTCGTTTATGTCTCGGTCTCAGGGTTCGGCCAAACAGGCCCGAACAAATCCTTGCCGGCCTATGACATCATCATTCAGGCCATGAGCGGTTTGATGGATGTCACTGGCGATGTAAACGGCCCGCCAATGATGGTCGGCGACGCCTTTGCCGATGTGGCTGGCGGCATGTTTGCGGTCATCGGAACTATGGTTGCATTGTTTGACCGCGAAAAAACCGGCAAGGGCCGTTTTGTAGATTTGGCGCTCTATGACTCGCTTGTCTCGATGATGCCTATTGTTGCCTGCCGTGCCTTGATGGCAGGACAAACGCCGCTTCGGACTGGCAACCGCCACGCGCTCTCGGCCCCCTTTGGAACCTACCAAGCCAACGATGGTCACTTCACCGTTGCGGTTTTAAATGACCGGCTGTTTCAAACCTTTGCCACGGCAATTGATCACCCACAGCTGGCGGATGACCCACAGTTTGGCAGTGATGCGTTGCGGCGTGAAAATGAACCGGATCTGGCTGCGATCATTGAGAAATGGGCAAGCCACCGCGATGTTACAGCCGTGGTTACCTGCTTGTCAGAGCACGGTATTCCAGCCTCACCGATCTGCTCTGTGTCGCAGGCTTGGGCTTCGTCACAGGTCACTGCCCGCAACCTTGCGACCCCGATCACCCATCCGACTCTTGGGACGCTGACAGTTCCAGAACAGCCGATCCATTTCAGTGATACACCGCGCGGTGGCCGTCGTCCCGCCCCTGAACTGGGCGCGCATACTGATGAAATCCTAACAAATCTGACCGCCGGAGATGCTAAATGAAAGACGCTTTGAATACAGAAGAGCAGGCCGTTGTCGAGCAAATCGAGCGCTTCTCCACCAGCATTTTATGCCCGAAAGCTACAGAAATTGATGCACAAGGTATCTCTGCAACAGTACACCGCGCCGCGATGTCCGAGATGGGCATCATGGGGATGAACCTGCCCGAAGATCTAGGCGGCATTGACCTTTCCGGCCCGGCGCTGTTTTGCGCAATCGAGGCAATCGCCGGAGCCTGTGGATCTACCGCATCTATGCTGACGGCCCATTTTCTGGCAACAGATTCTTTGCTGCTGGGTGCCGGTGATGTGCTAAAGCAGCGGTTCTTGCCCGATGCGGCAAGCGGCGAAAAACTGGGTGCCTTTGGGCTAACAGAACCAGAAGCAGGCTCTAATCCTGCCGATATGCGCAGCTTTGCCACCCGCGAAGGCGATGGGTACCGGCTAAAAGGCTCCAAGTGTTTCATTTCCAACGCAGGCGAGGCCGATTTCATCGTGCTCTATGTCAAGACGGATCGCGATGCTGCCGCGCGCGGTATCAGTGCCTTTATTGTCGAACCTAAATCCACAAAAGGTGTGAGCATTGGCCGACCTGAGCAAACCATGGGCCTACGGGGCGGGCATGTTTTTCCAATCAGTTTTGATTGCTATGTTCCGGCCGAAAACCTTATTGGAGACGAAGGCACCGGCTTTCGCACCGCCATGAAAGTGCTGGACAATGGCCGTATTGAGGTGGCAGCACAGGCAACCGGCATTGCAAAATCCGCGCTGGATGCTGCCGTGTCCTATGCCAAAGAACGCAAGGTTGGCGGTGTTTCGATCAGTGAATTCCAAGGCCTGCAATGGATGCTGGCCGATAGCGTAACCGAACTTGCCGCCGCACGCGCGCTCGGTATGCAAGCGGCCGTCAAGCGCGGCACGGGGCAGCGCTATTCATCGGAATCAGCGATTGCAAAACTCTACGCCAGCGAAGCCGCATGGCGGATTGCGGATCGGGCGCTGCAAATTCACGGTGGCTATGGCTACACCAAAGATTTCCCGCTTGAGCGATATCTGCGTGATTTGCGAATTTTCCGGATTTATGAAGGTTCGTCCGAAATCCAACGTACAATTATTGCCCGTGATATTTTGAGAGAGTAGGGGGCCGTGGTCGCAGAGAACTGCAAAATTGTAGCCAGATGATGCCATCACGCCAAACATGACGGGTCGATCCACACGCAAACCCGCGCAGCAGGAAAGATAAATCGTGTGACCCTTCGCAGCTTTGCTCGTGCTGGGCTTTTGATAGATGTGAATGAAGTGGTGTCAATCAGGTATTTGGCTGCGCCTTAAAGTCAGAAGGTGTCATGCCAAAACGCGTTTTGAACAGGCGGGAGAATTGAGCTTGATCTGAGAACCCGAACCGATAGGCAACTTCTGCGATGCTGAGATCGCCGGCATTCACCAGCCGGTCACGCGCTGCCAGCAAACGCTGGTCGCGCACGCGCTGGCTGACTGTCCCGTTCACGTCTTTGAACAAGTCATGGAGGTAGCGTTTTGAAATGCCACAGCCCTCAGCGATCAACTCGGGCGACAGGTCCGGGTTGCGCAAGTTGGCCCGCACAAACTGATCGACCCGCTGAAGATGGGCGGCACGAACAGCCGAGGCGCTGCTGGCCTCACCGCCAGTTTCTGCCTGAAGAGCAAGGCCCAACAACTCTAGTAAGTGTCGCCCTATGGTGTCGACCGCCGCAGGATCCGCGCTGCCGATCTGAGCATGCCCGTGCTGTACCATATTCGCGAACAGACTTGCTGTTCCGCTGGTCGCGTCAATCACACGGGCGCAAAAGCGGTCGGGCTGTCGAATACGTTCAGAAAGGGCCGCCTTGGAAACTTTAACAACATACAGATCATTGGGGCGTTCATACATAAACCGATAAGGCTCATCTCCCCGTTCGAGGATAAAGCTACCGGGCTCGCACCGTACGTCGCGGCCCAGCTGGCGAAACTCTATCGCTGTGCTCTTAGGGATCGTGATCAGATACTCTTCTTCGCGCGACTCACTGATATGTTTTTGCCTGCGTTCGTAGTTCGCCGGAGCAGAAACCAACCGTGACAGGCTGACGCGTCCAAAGTTCATATGTGACAGTTGGCCGTTAAATCCCAAGGGGTCGTGGTAATGTAGTTGCAGCGGGAAGTATGCATCGGAAACCGCCGACGTCCATCGGCTTGCGCGGTCTTGCGGTGCATACTCAGCAGTTGAGAATCGTAGTGTCTGTGTCATGCCGATCCTTCCCTCCCAAGTAAGCCGGTTAAGAAAGCCTAGGGCACTACCCCAATAAAATAAAGCGTTAAGGCTGGAGTGCACCAAAAATCAAATGGTTATGCACTCTGCGTCAAGACGTCTTGCCTGCTCGCCCTAATGATAAGCGTCGGGGGTGTCAGGGAGCGGTTCTAGTATGGAATCACCCAGCAGCACCCAAGAGATACAAAAGGCAGAGCGTCACCACGCTTTAGCAGGAAGGACCTTAGAAATGGCCAAAAGTAACGTTGATCCCATTACTCTCTCTGTGGTGCGTGGCGTGTTGGAAACCACCCAACGCGAGATGACACTGGCACTTGAGCAAACTGCGCGCAGTTCGGTTTTTAACCTCGCGCATGATTACTCAACAGCGCTTTTCAACCACACGCCGGAAATGATCCTGCAAGGTCAGGATATTCCGATTCACCTCGGCTCACTCATCCCCGCGATGAAAAATGTCGCAGCGTTCTTTGAAGGTGACATCCATGAGGGTGACCTGATCCTGCACAACGACCCTGCCTATGGCGGCAGTCACATCATTGATACCTGCATGTATTACCCGGTGTTTTACAAAGGTGAACTGGTGTTCTGGACGGTTTGTAAGGGCCACCTGACAGACATCGGCGGCCCGGTCCCTGCTGGGTACAACCCCGAAGCAACCGAGATTTACGCCGAAGGTTTGCGCATTCCGCCTATCAAGCTGTGGGACAAGGGTGTGCCGCGCGACGATATTTTGAACATGCTGCTCATCAACATGCGTGCGCGTCGCGACCAAGAAGGCGACTTTAACGCGCTGATCGGCGCCTGTCAGGTTGGCGCGCGTAACCTGACTGCCTTGATGGACAAGTACGGCAAAGAGGTGGTGCAGGAGTGCATCGAAGAGCTGCTGAATATGGCCAACGCACACATGAGCGGGCTGATCTCGAAAGTCCCAGATGGCACATACTCCGGCACAGCTATCCTTGAAGATGCGGGCCACGGATTTGGCGATTTTGACATCTCGGCTACAGTCACGATCACTGGCGAAAGCTGCCATATCGAGATCGAGAGCCCGCCGCAAATCCCTTATTTCATCAATTCCTACGAGGGCAATTCCTATTCAGGCGTGTACCTCGGCTTGATGATGTTCGCGCAATTGCCGCCGCCTTATAACGAAGGCCTGTACCGCAATGTGACTGTAGACATGGGCAAAAAGGGCAGCCTGTGTAACGCGCAGTCGCCCGCACCACACATGAACTGTACGACCACGCCGATGGAAACACTCACCGATGCCGTGCGCCTCGCGTTTGAGCAGGCCGCGCCGGACAAGGTGTCGGCTTCATGGGGGCATGCAAACGGTTGCAACATCGCCGGTTGGGACAACCGCCACGACGAAGAATATGTCACGATGGTTCTAGCCTCGATCATCTCGGGTGCTGGGGCGACCAACTCTCAAGACGGGTGGCACGCTTGCGGCCCGGAGTGCTGTTTTGGGGCGTTGACCTCTGGTGATATCGAAATGCTGGAGCATTCCTACCCGATCATCATCCACGAGTATGGTCTGATGGAAGACAGTGGCGGCGCGGGCAAACA
>JADGEJ010000053.1 GCA_016744435.1 Lentibacter sp.
GACAGGGGCGGCCCCAGCGGGCAAACAAAAAGCTGCCGTCGCTGCGTGTGAATAGCTGTTCTACGTCTTCAGGTGTTATGGCTGGTGTCATATCGGGGCTTCTAAAGCCTCCGCGGCTATTCGAAAAGGTCATTTCGCGCAGTCGGTGCGCGCAGGCCCAAATGCTCCCAGCCTTTCGCCGCCAGCATCCGCCCGCGCGGAGTGCGTTGCAACAGGCCCCGTTGCAGCAAAAACGGCTCGATGACTTCTTCCAAAGCGTCGCGGCTTTCGCTCAGCGCAGCAGCAATCGTCTCGATGCCCACAGGCCCGCCTGCGTAGTTCTCGGCGATCAAACTCAGATAGCGCCTGTCAGCCCCGTCAAGCCCCAGCGCGTCAACGCCCAAGCGCAACAGCGCTTTGTCCGCCAGCTCCTGCGTGATCACGCCATCGCCCTCAACCAAAGCAAAGTCGACAACCCGCCTGAGCAAGCGCCCCGCAATTCTCGGCGTGCCCCGTGAGCGTTTCGCGATCTCTTGCGCGCCAGCTTTGTCTGTCTTGATGTTCAGCTTCATGGCGTTGCCAGCAACAATTGTCTCAAGCTCGTCCACCGAGTAAAACTGCAAGCGCGTGGGAATGCCAAACCTGTCGCGCAGAGGCGTTGTCAAAAGGCCAAGCCGCGTGGTTGCGCCGACAAGCGTGAACGGCTGCAACTCGATCCTTACAGTCCGCGCCGCTGGCCCCTCGCCGATCACCAGATCAAGCTCAAAATCTTCAAGCGCGGGGTAAAGCACCTCCTCAACGACAGGGTTCAAACGGTGAATTTCATCAATGAACAACACGTCATGCGCTTCAAGGTTGGTCAGAATGGCCGCCAAGTCACCCGCTTTGGCCAGTACCGGCCCGCTCGTCATCCGAAAGCCAACGCCAAGCTCTTTGGCGATGATCTGCGCTAAAGTGGTTTTCCCAAGCCCGGGAGGGCCGTGAAACAATGTATGGTCCATCGCGTCTTTACGCATCTTGGCGCTTTCGATGAATACCTTCAGGTTGGCGCGCGCCTCGGCTTGGCCGACAAACTCAGACAGGCTCTGAGGCCGCAAAGCGCGCTCATAGTCGGTCGGTTGCGCCTCGGCGCTCAAGAGCGGGTCACGTTCTTCCATGCCCTACCCCTTCGGCGCCATGAGCTTCAAAGCCGCGCGAATGAGCGAGGAGGTATCCTCGCCCGCCCCTTCGTTTTGCGCTTGTGCTACCGCAGCTGCCGCCTCACCCGGCGCATAGCCAAGGTTTGTCAGCGCCGACAAGGCCTCTGACTGCGCGGCGGCGTTGCCCGCAGGCTCGTGCGCTGGTTCAACGATGTCTTCCAGCACGCTGTCGTCTTGCGCAACATTCGCGCCCTTGGCTGCCCCACGCGGCACAAGCGCCATAACGCTCGGGGCTTTGTCTTTCAGATCAAGCACAACCCGCTGTGCTGTTTTCGGGCCAATGCCCTTGGCGGCTTTCACAGCGTTCCAGTCGCCCAGCGCAATCGCGCGGCTGACGCCTTCTGCGCCGACAGTGCCCAAAATGGCCAACGATGCTTTAGCGCCCACACCCTGCACGCTCATCAAAAGCCTGTGCCACTCTTTCTCAACCAGTGAGGTGAAGCCGAACAACTGCAAGTTATCTTCACGCACCAGCAAGTCAGTATAAAGCGCCACTGCCTCGCCCGCGCTTGGCAGCGCCTGCATCGTGCGTTCCGAACAATAGACAAGATAGCCCACACCCTTCACGTCGATCAGCACGTGGTCGTCAGAAATATAGTCAATTCGCCCAGCTATTTTGCCAATCATGCGCTCAGCTTCCCGTCTTCAAAAGGAGTTGGTCGTATTTGTGGTGGTGCGCATGGCAAATGGCAATCGCCAAAGCGTCGGCGGCGTCTGCACTGCGCACATCCGCGCCCGGCAGTTGCATCTTCACCATGTGTTTGATCTGCTCTTTGCTGGCATGGCCGACGCCGACAACCGTTTTCTTCACCTTGTTGGGTGCATATTCCCCCACGCTCAAGCCAAATTGCGCTGGCACCAGCAAAGCGATCCCCCGCGCTTGACCAAGCTTTAGCGTCGATGCGCCGTCTTTGTTGACAAATGTCTGCTCGACTGCGGCGGTCTGTGGCGCGTATTCGCGGAAAATACCGGTCAGTTGCGCGTGCAGCGAACACAGCCTGCCGGGCAAGTCAGTGCCTTCAGAATGCACAACACCGTTCGCAACAAAGCTCAATCGCGAGCCGACAGCCTCGATAACACCCCAGCCCATGTTCCTCAGGCCCGGGTCGATCCCTAAAATGCGCATGACCACTCACTGCTCTGTTGCTTTTTTGAAGCAGTAGCACGAAACAAGAACATGTGCCAAGTGTTAACATCTCAGATACACAAAAACGTCGCAATTGCCCACAAGCGACACAACACACAGAAATCGCGCCATTCAAGGCCTAAAAGCGACATGACTTAAGCCGCATTTCAGCCATAATTATAAGGCCTGTTAACCATATATCGACCCATGCAAAAAGCGCATATCACATATGCGATTTCACCGCTTGTGAGAGTGCAAATCTCCCCCTAAATGCCCCTCAATGGAAATGACCATGACGCAACTCAGAAAAGGAACACGGATATGGCCTCAATCGAATTCACACGCACCGAGCAAGTCAACGCTTCAAACGGCCATATCGGCCAATTCTTCGCGCCTCTGGTTGCGATGGTAAAAGCTTGGAACGATGCACGCATCACGCGCAACGCGCTCTCAACTCTGACAGACCGCGAGCTTGACGACATCGGCCTCTGCCGTGGCGACATCGAGATCATTGCAGCACAGCACATCTAAGAGCTTCTCTACGGTCCTAACAGGCCAACGGCCCAAAGGACAAAGCCACGCTTCCGGTCAGGAGCGTGGCTTTTTCTTTGGAGAGGCAAATCGAGAACTGATTACGCGATCAAACTATCTGACAAATCCGCCGACAATCGACGCGAGCACATAAGTCGGTGGGCCGGGCTCAAGCAGCCAAGCGCTGCCCTGCTCGATAACCGTACCTGACTTCAAAAGCTCGATCTTAGAGGCGTATTTTTCAGGCCCGTAGTTTGCAAAGACAACAGCTTTGAACAACAGACCAATTCCCAGGATCGCAAAGAACATCCCGATCGGGAAGCCCACTTTTTGGCGCTTGGGTTTTATTGAGATGAGGCCACTCTTATCAACACGATATGAGTAACCGTTGCGCATGGCGCTGTGTCGCGCCGCAACGCGGTTTATGCGTTTGTCAAATCTTCCAGCAGTACCGGACATGGCAGTCTCCAGTGTTGCCCCCACCGGATGAACTCAATATCGCGGCCAAATGTGTCAATTTTGGGGCAAATGCAGCAAATTAGAGTTTAAACCGTCTAAACCTAGGCTGATTTGGACAGTAAAAGCGTGCTCCAATCACCAATCACATCCTTACGGGTAAGATTGATGCCAACTTGTGAATAAACGGCGATAACTTCCTCAGCTTGCTCATTGAGGATTCCCGACAGGATTGCATGGCCACCAGACGTCAGATTCGCCGCAATGTCGGGCGCCAGCGCCAGAAGCGGGCCTTTGAGGATGTTGGCAAAGATCAAGTCATAGGGTGCCGCAGCGGCGAGGTCTGGGTGGTCGAGCCCAGCCGCCTCCACACAGTCAATCCGCCCCGCCAACCCGTTGGCCTCAGCGTTCGCCAGCGCCACATCGACAGCCACTTGGTCAATATCGCTGGCGATAATCTTCGCTGGCCAAAGCCGGGCGGCGCCCATCGCCAAAACGGCTGTTCCGCAGCCGATGTCGGCCACTGTCTGGGCGACAAAACCTTCTGTCGCGATGTGGTCAAGCGCGCGCAAACATCCAAGCGTTGTGCCGTGGTGGCCGGTGCCGAAGGCCATCGCGGCCTCGATCAGCAAAGGCTCGGCGCCCTCTGGCAACTTGTCGGCATCGTGACTGCCATAAACAAAGAAGCGGCCCGCTTCGACAGGGGCCAACTCGCGCTTTACCTTGGCAACCCAGTCAGTTTCGGGAATTTCGGAGACAACAAAGCTCGCGCCGTGCATCGCCTCAAGCAAAGCCAACCCGCCCTTGTCGGGCGCTTCCGTAAAGTAGCCCGCGACTTCCCAAAGGCCTGAGCCATCTTCGACTTCAAAAACACCTACGCCCGTTGGCTCGGGGTTCATGTTTTCAAGCGCCTCGCCCAGTGCTTCGGCGGCAGGCTTGCCCGTGACAGTCGTGAAAGCTGAGTAAGAAATCATGGTTCGGATCCGCTATTATGTGGCCGCTGGTCTGCGTGCAAGTTTGGAGAATATTGTTTCGTTGCCGGGCTCAGGGTGGCGCGGAATCATCAGGGCCAGTGCAAATGACCCGGCGGCCATTGACGCCGCCAAAGCAAACACCGCTGAAGGCGACACGAGCCAGAGATAGCCAAGCGAAGCTGGCAAAACCACCGCTGCGATATGGTTGATCGTGAAGGCCACCGCGGCTGTGGGAGCGATATCTTTTGGGTCGGCTATCTTCTGGAAATAGGTTTTCAGCGCCAACGCCAAAGCAAAGAACACATGGTCGATCACATAAAGCGCCGCGGCCAAAACCACCCCCCAGCCGAACCAGTAGATGCCGCCGTAAGCAAGGAAGACCACCATCAAACCGACATACTCAAACAGCAACGTGTTGCGCTCGCCAAAGCGGTGAACCACGTGGCCGAAAACTGGCGCGATAACCATGTTGATCACGAGGTTGATGAGGTAGAGCGCGGTGATTTCATGCACCGCGAAGCCAAATTTTTCGACCATCATGAAGCCCGCAAACACCATGAATATCTGACGTCGCGCGCCGGCCATGAACTGAAGAGCATAGTAAAGCCAGTAGCGGCGGCGCAGGATCATTTTTTTGATCTGCGGATGCGGCGCCTCAAATTGCGGATAGGCAAAGAGACAGAACACCGCCAACAAGGCCGTAACGCTGCCCGACACCATGTAAACGATGTTATAAGTTAGCCCCAAAGGCTCCCATAGGGCGACGATAATGAGGTAACAAATCAGCGTGGCGCCGGAGCCAACAGCGAGCAGATAGCCCAGCATCTTTGGAGCGCGGTCTTTTGACAACCATTGTAACTGCAACGATTGGTTCACTGTCTCGTAGTAGTGAAACCCGATGGAACTCAGCATGGTGATTGTCAAAATGCCCGTCAGCGAGGGAAACCACGCTGTCACAGCCGTGGCAGCACCCAGCATGATCAGCGAAACAAGCCCCAAGACCTGTTCACGAATGAAGATAATCAACGCGATCACCCCGACGGCCAGAAACCCCGGAATTTCGCGTACCGTATGTAGCCAGCCGTTGTCAGAGCCATCAAACTTGCCAACCTCAATGACGAAGTTGTTGAGCAAAGCACTCCATGTGGCAAAGGCGATCGGCATTGCGACTGCCATGAGAAACAACAGGCTTTCGGGCCTGCGCCAGAGTGGCAGCGTTGCGCTGTCGGAGACTTTAACCAGATCAACCATGATGTCACATAAGCTCTTTTGCAGGCAAGGCCCAGTATTTTTCCGCAGTCTGATATAAATCAAAGAGCACACATTCGCATTGATGCATACCGCAGGCGAAAGCGAGGGAACAGATGAACATAGTTGCACTTATCGAACGGATTGGCGAAGCGCCCACTGCCGCGCTTTTCGGGCTGATCACCGGCATCGTTTTTGGCGTGGCCGCTCAACGTTCCAAGTTCTGCTTGCGCGCCGCAGCTGTCGAGTTTGCTCGCGGGATGATGAAAGACAAAGTCGCTGTCTGGCTTCTTACGTTTTCAACAGCCCTCGTCTGGGTGCAGGGCGCACAGCTTCTGGGCCTGTTCGAAAGCGCCGATGCTCGGATGATGGCAGTGCCCGGCAGCTGGTCAGGTGCCATCATCGGCGGCCTGATGTTTGGCGCAGGCATGGTTTTGGCGCGCGGCTGTTCGGGGCGGCTCTTGGTGCTGGCGGCAACTGGTAACTTGCGCTCGGTCGTGGCTGGGCTGGTATTTGCCGTGGTGGCGCAGATGTCGCTGTCGGGGATGCTCTCGCCATTGCGCGACAACCTCGCGATGCTTTGGGTGACGCCTGACGGGCGCAACCTTGATCTGCTGGCCTTTGCGGGGCTGCCGCAATACGCTGGCCTGCTGCTTGGCCTGTTCACAGCTGGACTGGCGCTTTATATTTCCTACAAAGAGGAGATCGGCTTTTCGCGGCTTGTGTTTGCTTCGGGTGTTGGCTTTTCTGTCGCGCTTGGCTGGGTGCTGACATACAGCCTGAGCCAAGTTGTGTTTGACCCTGTTCAGATTGAAAGTGCCACATTCTCGGGGCCTTCCGCGCACACGCTCATGTATTTTCTCGACCGCAACGCAGTGCTTGAGTTTGACATTGGCTTGGTGCCCGGCGTTGTTATCGGCTCGCTTTGCGCGGCCCTGCTGACAAGAGAATTCAAGTTTCAGGGCTTCTCGGATGAAAGCAACATGCGCCGCGCGTTGACAGGCGCTGTCCTGATGGGCTTTGGCGCGATGCTCGCTGGCGGCTGCGCGATTGGTGCGGGTGTGACGGGTGGCTCGATCTTTGCGGGCACGGCGTGGCTCGCATTGTTTTGCATGTGGATCGGCGCGGTGATTACCGACTATCTGGTCGATCAGCGTGGGATGAGCACTTCAGGGCAGGCTGTATAACCGAGTTTCGAATTTCGCTTCGCGAAATCCGACCAACTGGGGGCCAGCCCCCAGACACAGGTTAAAGTGGGGGCCAGCCCCCACACCCCCCGGAGTATTTCTGCAAAGAAAAAGCTTAGTAGAAGTTTTGCGGATCGACGTCGATGCTCAGGCGGAGCTGGTTGGGCAGTTTGAGGCCCTTTAGCCATTGGCGGATTGCGCTCTGTAGGGGCGCGTCTTTGGGCGCTTTGATAAGCAAGCGCACTCGATGGCGGTCGCGCACGCGAGCGATGGGCGCGGGGGCTGGGCCAAAAACCTGCGCGCCGACGGCCTCTAGAGGGCCCGTGTTGCGCGCAAGGTGTTCGCCGAGATCAAAAGCATCCTTCGGCTCAGGCGCGCTGATGATCACCCCCGCAAGGCGGCCGAAAGGCGGCATGCCCGTGGCGCGGCGCTCGTCAGCCTCGGCATGCCAGAAGGCACGCTCTTTGCCAGACATGATAGCCCGCAAGACGGGGTGATCGGGCTGATAGGTTTGCAACATCGCCACGCCGCGCTTTTCGGCGCGTCCGGCCCGCCCTGACACTTGCCGCATCTGCTGAAACGTACGCTCGGCGGCACGCATGTCAGAGCCTTGCAGGCTCAAGTCAGCGTCAATGATGCCGACCAGCGTGAGCAGCGGAAAGTTGTGCCCCTTGGCCACCAGCTGCGTACCGATGATGATGTCAGCGGCGCCTTCGGCGATGCTGGTGATCTGGGCCTTCAAGGCCCGCGCGCTGCCGAAAAGATCGGACGAGAGCACCGCAATGCGCGCGCCTTCAAAGCGCTCGGCGGCCTCCTCGGCAAGGCGCTCAACGCCGGGGCCGACAACGGCCAGCGTGTCTTCGGCTCCACACGACGGGCACACTTCGGGGATAGGCTTGCTCTCGCCGCATTGGTGGCACACCAGCCGCTTTTGAAAGCGGTGCTCAACCATACGCGCGTCGCAATGATCACAGCCAATTTGCTCGCCGCATTTTCGGCACAGCGTGACAGGTGCATAGCCGCGCCTGTTAAGAAACAATAGCGACTGCTCGCCACGTGTGACCCGCGCCTTAACGGCGCTCTCAAGTTCGGGTGAAATCCAACGGTTGGAGGGCAACTTCACCTGCCGCATGTCGATAGTCTTTAGCTCAGGCAGCACCGCTTCACCGTAGCGAGACCCTAGCTCAACCAAGCTGTATTTGCCCGATTGTGCGTTGGTCCAGCTTTCCAAACTGGGCGTGGCCGAGGCCAGAACGACCTGCGCGGAACACAGCGAGGCGCGCAGAACTGACATGTCGCGCGCGTTGTAAAGCACGCCGTCTTCCTGCTTATAGGAGGTGTCGTGCTCCTCATCGACCACGATCAACCCCAAGTCGCGGAACGGCAAAAACAGCGCCGAGCGCGCGCCAACAACCAAGTCAGCAGCGCCCTCGCCGACCATCTTCCAAGTGCGGCGGCGCTCTGTCATCGTCACGCCCGAGTGCCATTCGGCGGCCTTGGCGCCAAAGCGCGCTTCAACGCGTCTCATAAACTCGGCAGACAGCGCGATCTCGGGCAAAAGAACCAAGGCTTGCCGCCCGCGGCGCAGCGTTTCGGCGACGGCTTCGAGGTAAACCTCGGTCTTGCCAGAGCCTGTGATGCCCCACAAAAGCGTGCTCGCATAGGCCCCGGCTTTCACCTTGTCACAAAGCTGGCCAGCGGCGGCCTCCTGCGCCTCGGTCAGCTCCTTGCGGCCATAGTCGGGCTCAAGGCGTGGGAAAGGCAAGTCGCGCGGGGTGTCTTCTTCCAAGACAACATTCTGCTTCACGAGGCCCTTGATCACCGACGGTGTCACGCCTGCGTGCTCGGCCAATTCGCGCGGCGTAAACGACAGCCCGCCGTATTCCTCAAACACTGCGAGCACACGGCGGCGCGCATCAGTCATCCGGTCAGGCTCGGCAGCCCCCTTACGCAAGATTTTTTGCATCGAGGGCGGGTTTGACAACCCCGGTGCGCGCGTTGCCAGCCGCAGCATCTGCGTCAAAGGCGTTAGCGTATAGGCGGCACATTTCACCAAAAAGTCGCGCATCTCAGGCCGCATCGGCGCAACATCAAGCACCCGTGTCACGGCACGCGCTTTGCTCAAGTCAAAGCCGCCGCGCCCCTTGCCCCAGATCACGCCAATCACCTTGCGTGGCCCCAAAGGCACCTCAACAAACGCACCCAAATGGCAGCCGCCCTCGCAGGCTTTATAGTCCAGCGGACGGTCGATCGGCTGGGTCGTCAGCACGCTGACAAGCTCGCCTTCGCTGAAATAGTCCTGCTCGGCCACGTCTCGCTCCGGTTTGGGGTTTGCGCATGTCTTTCTATGAGGTAAAGCTGCCCACGACAATTCCAAAGCCAAGAAGGCCGCACTTTATGAAGTTCTTTGTAGATACCGCCGAAATCGACGAAATCGCCGAGCTGAATGATCTGGGCATGGTGGATGGCGTTACGACCAACCCCTCGCTGATCATGAAGTCTGGCCGCGATATTTTGGAAGTGACCAAAGAAATCGCCGAAATGGTGAGCGGGCCTGTGAGTGCTGAAGTTGTTGCGCTGGACGCTGACACGATGATCGCCGAGGGCCGCAAGCTGGCGGCCATCGCCGACAACATCGCCGTCAAAGTGCCGCTCACATGGGCGGGGCTCAAGGCTTGCAACACGCTCACAAACGAGGGCCATATGGTCAACGTGACGCTCTGCTTCTCGGCCAATCAAGCGCTTCTGGCCGCCAAGGCGGGTGCGACGTTCATCAGCCCGTTCATCGGCCGGCTTGACGACATCAACCTGGACGGTATCGAACTCATCGAAGATATTCGCACAGTTTACGACAATTACGGCTATGAGACGCAGATTCTCGCGGCGTCAATCCGCTCGGTTAACCACGTGCTGGATTGCGCGCGCATCGGTGCCGACGTGATGACAGCGCCGCCGAAAGTTATCAAAGCGATGGCCAACCATGTGCTCACAGACAACGGCCTTGCGGCATTTATGTCTGATTGGGAAAAAACAGGTCAAAAAATCCTGTAAGCATGCTATAAAGCGCGAAAATTAAAGAGGCACGCATGAGCAGCAAGCCACGTATTGAAGACACATTACGCGAGAAAATCATTACGCAACCTGACGTTATCTTGGACGATCAGGACCTTATGCGCGCCCTCATTGCCGCCAACGAGCGCACGATGGGCGGCAATATCGTTGACTTGCGCGGCATCGCGATGGAGCGTCTTGAGGCCCGCCTTGACCGCTTGGAAGACACGCACCGTAGCGTAATTGCCGCAGCTTACGAAAACCTCGCGGGCACCAACCAAGTGCATCGCGCCATCTTGCGCATGCTTGATCCGCACGAGTTTGAGCCTTTCCTGAAAGACTTGGGCGGCCCTGTTGCCGAAATTCTGCGGGTTGATTGCGTGAAGCTGGTGCTTGAGTCTGTCCAGAACGACGCGGACCCTGCCGTACAACGTCTGGGTGAGGTGCTCACCGTGGTTGAGCCCGGCTTCATCGAAACTTATCTCAACGCCGGCACTACGCTGGAAGCGCGCCAAGTCACCCTGCGCCAAGTTGAAGAAGGCGCGTCAGTCTACGGCGACAAGGCCAGTTTCATCCGCTCGGAAGCCTGCCTCAAACTCGACTTCGGTGAAGGCCGCCTGCCTGGCATGTTGCTGATGGGCGGGGAAGACCCACATCAGTTTACGCCCCAACAAGGCACGGACTTGCTGTCATTTTTTGCAGGCGTTTTTGAAAGAGCTATGCGCCGCTGGTTGTCATGAATTCTGTCTCCCCAGCCCTGCGCGACGCGGTGCAAACTTGGCTAGACACCCGCCGCGCGCTGAAAGGCGTCTCTGACAACACCGTCGAGGCCTACGCGCGCGACGTGCACAACTTTCTCGGATTTTTCGCCAGCTACAAAGGCGGCGAAACAGGCGTAACTGCGCTCAAAACCCTCACGATAACCGATGTGCGCGCATGGCTTGCCAGCCTGCGCAGCGAGGGCCTTGCCTCACGCTCGATCGCGCGCAAACTCTCCGCGACCAAGAGCTTCTTTCGCTGGCTTGGTGAGCGTGAGGGTTTTGAAGCCACGGCCCTGCTCAACGCCCGCGCACCGAAGTTTCAAGCCAAGCTACCGCGCCCGCTTGCGCCCGACGCGGCGCGCGATGTGATCAAAACAGTTGAGCTTCAGTCAACAACGCCTTGGGTCGGCGCGCGCGACACTGCTGTTATCACTTTGCTTTATGGTTGCGGGCTACGGATTTCCGAAGCGCTCGGGCTTCAAATGCACGATGCGCCGCTGCCCGACGTTCTGCGCATCACAGGTAAAGGCGGTCGCGAACGTATCGTGCCCGTCCTAGACGCAGCAAAAGACGCCGTTACCGCCTATCTCAAAATCTGCCCCTACGCTGGCCTTGAAGGCCCGCTGTTCCGGGGCGTGCGCGGCGGCGCTCTCAGCCCCCGCATTGTCCAGAAAGTCATGCAAAACACGCGGTTGCAGCTTGGCCTGCCCGCCTCGGCAACACCCCACGCCATGCGCCACTCGTTCGCCACGCACCTGCTCACAGCGGGCGGCGATCTGCGTGCCATCCAAGAGCTGCTCGGCCACGCGTCGCTCTCGACAACTCAAGCCTACACGGCCGTTGACGCCCAACACCTGATGGATGTCTACGAAAAGTCACACCCGAAATCTGCGAGCAATTCCAAATGACAGACCAAGTCAAAGCCCTCTCCGTTCACTTGCTGACAGCCACAGGCGCGGTCTTTGCCATGCTCGCCATGCTGCAAGCGATCGAAAAAGACTGGGCGATGATGTTCGTCTGGCTGATCGTCGCCTTCGCGGTTGACGGCATCGACGGCCCGCTCGCGCGCCATTACGACGTAAAGCAATACGCGCCGCAGTTTGACGGCGTGCTGCTTGATCTGATCATCGACTACCTCACCTACGTCTTCATCCCCGCCTACGCTCTCTATGCCTCGGGGCTGATGGACGGCTGGTCAGGCTGGGTCGCCATTATCGTGATAACCTTCGGCTCGGCAATGTACTTCGCCGACACGCGGATGAAGACCACAGACAACTCCTTCTCCGGCTTCCCCGGCTGTTGGAACATGGTCATCCTCGTGCTCTTCGCCCTCTCGCCCCCTTGGCAGGCCTGCCTCGCGCTGGTCGCTGTGCTCACGGTGACAATGTTTGTGCCCGTCAAGTTCGTACACCCCGTCCGCACCGACCGCTGGCGCATGCTCACCCTGCCCATGGCCCTCGCATGGACAGTCTTCGCAGGCTTCGCCGCTTGGGAGAACTTCGATCCTCTGCCAGTCGTCTTCTGGGGCCTGATGATCACCTCGATCTACCTGCTCGTCGCAGGCGCAGCCCAGCAGGTGATGTATGGTAAAGACGGGTAAAGGCGCTGCCGCCAGAGAGAGAAATACAAACGCGGTGAAGCGTGTTCTCAAAGCACTGCTCCTTCTTGCCGCGATATACTTGTTAGCTCCCAAAGGGCACATTGTTGACGCTTATAGGCGATACGTCGGACGCCTTCAGATAGAGGCGCCAGGTGGATGTCTTGAAGTTGCGATAGGTAGGGACACTAGCTTTAATGACCACAGCGGTGATACGGATTTAGGATTTTCAATAAATCGTGTCCCGGCCTACGGGCCCATCAAGTGGAAGTTCATCGCGCGGACAAGGGACACGCCCGAAAGCCAGTTTGGGTTTTCTCTCAGGAAACTTCCCGATGCGAGCCCCATGATGCATGGACAGGGTTGCTACATGCTCGGAGGGTCCGGCCGCCTAAAGCACGTGGCGCGTGAAGTGCCCGGGCAGCCCGAAGTTCCCTACGAGGAATGCAGTATTCACCAGCATCGGCTCGAGCCAACTTACATGCTGTTTAACCCACAGGGTGATACAGTGGCGAGAGTACGGTGTACGTGGCCAGATAGGTTATACTGTTCTGGGCGTGTCGAGATAGATGGTGCAATATTTCGACTGGGGATGTGGGAAAATGATCTCGAAAAACTAGAAGCCATCCGAACACAAATGCAGCGCATCATTCGGGAAAACATGACATTCAAGAGCGAGTGTTCCTTGTGGTGAGCAAAGCAGAACAGACATTGGCTGCTTCATAGAGAAGCAGAAAAACTGGGTTCAAACTCGAATTTCCCAGAAACCCGCCAACAACATTGCCCTAAATCAACAAGCCGCCAGCGCCCTCATGCTTGAGCAACCAGACTTTCGTTTCAACGCCCCCAGCGCCCGAAAAGCCGCCGAGCCCGCTTGCCCCCAGAACCCTGTGACACGGAATAATCACAGGGATCGGGTTGCCGCCGCACGCCTGCCCCACGGCCTGCGCAGGCACGCCAAGCCGCTTGGCGATGTCGCCATAAGTCAGCGTCTCCCCAAACGGGATCGCGCTCATCACGTCACAGACAGCGCGCTGAAAATCCGAGCCTTTCACCTTCAAAGGCAAATCAAATTCTGTCAGCTCGCCCGCATAGTAAGCCGCGATCTGGCGTGCAGCCTCATCGAGCAGATCGGAATGATCGTCAAACCGCCCGCCCCACTCCGCCCGCACAATCGCGCCGTCCTCCTCAGTCAAGGTAAACGGCCCCGTCGGGGTTTGAACACTCAGTTCCATACGTGCCTCCTAAGCG
>JADGEJ010000023.1:0-15929 GCA_016744435.1 Lentibacter sp.
GACAGGTTTCGCAACCGCGTGTTCACCGACATTGAGCAAGCCAAAGCCGAGAAGCGCGCTGACACGCCGGGCACTTACGCCAAGCGGTGGGCCGCCAAAGAAGCCTGCTCCAAGGCGCTCGGCACGGGCCTGCGCATGGGTATTTCGTGGAAAGACATGCGGGTGAGCAACCTGCGCACTGGCCAGCCAGTTATGGAAGTGACGGGTTGGGCCAAGGAGCGGCTAGAGGCGATGACCCCTGCGGGCCATGAGGCCATTATCCACGTCACTCTGACCGATGATCACCCTTGGGCGCAGGCCTTTGTTGTGATCGAAGCGCGTCCTTTAGCGCCCCACGCGGGTTGACAGGCCGCAGCCTGCGCCTCATGTAGTTTTTAACAGTGAGGATGACGCCAATGAGCACCGAAGAGACAAAACCCAACGGCATTTGGGAAACCATCAAGACGATCTTCTGGGCGCTGCTGATCGCGGGCGTGTTCCGCTCGATCTTCTTCCAGCCGTTCTGGATCCCTTCTGGCTCAATGAAAGACACATTGCTGATCGGAGACTTCCTGTTCGTTAACAAAATGGCCTATGGATACTCCTACGCCTCATGCCCGTCAGTGCGCATTCCGGCTGTCGGCATCAACGTTGACGCGACCGACATTTGCGGCTGGATGCAAGGCGACAACAGCCGCATTTGGGGCGGTGAGCCCGAGACCGGCGATGTTGTCGTATTTCGCCACCCTGTGAACGGCACCGACTATATCAAACGCCTTGTTGGCTTGCCGGGCGACACTGTGCAAGTGACGGCGGGTGTGCTCCAGATCAATGGCAAGCCTGTGAAGCTCGAGGCCGCGCCCGACTTTGAAGAAGTGTTTGAGTTGCAGGGCCCGCAGGGCATGCGCCCGCGTTGTGAAAACGGCGCTGTTGGCGAAGGCGCAATGTGCGTCAAGACACGCCAATACGAGACGCTGCCAAACGGGCGCAAACACTCGATCCTCAACATCGCCGAGCAGCGCTCTGACAACACGCCGCTCTACACTGTGCCTGCGGGCCACTACTTTTTCATGGGCGACAACCGCGATAACTCAACAGACAGCCGCTTTGACCAGCGCGTTGGCGGCGTCGGGTTTGTGCCGTACGAAAACCTGATCGGGCGCGCCGACCGCGTGATGTTTTCTTCCGGTGGCCGCTCGATGCTCTATTTCTGGACATGGCGCGGAGACCGCTTCTTTAAGAGAATCGATTGAAGCTCTCCGCTGACTTGAAGGCCTTTGAAGGCGTTATCGGGCATACGTTTGAGCGCCCCGAGTTGCTTATTCGTGCGCTGACGCATCCCTCTATGTCGTCGCCCACACGGCCCGACAACCAGCGGCTCGAATTCTTGGGAGACCGCGTGCTTGGGTTGGTGATCTCTGAAGCACTGCTGGCGGATGACCGCGGTGCCAGCGAAGGCCAGCTTGCGCCACGCTACAACGCATTGGTGCGCAAAGAAACCTGCGCTGACGTCGCTCGCACTCTCGACATTGGCGGCGTGCTCAAGCTCGGGCGTTCCGAGATGATGTCAGGCGGGCGGCGCAAAACCGCGCTACTGGGCGATGCCATGGAAGCCGTGATCGCGGCTGTCTACCTTGACGGCGGGTTTGATGCCGCGCGCGCGTTTATCCTGCGGTTCTGGAAGGCCAAGATCGACGCAGTTGAAGACGATGCCCGCGACCCCAAGACTTCGCTGCAGGAGTGGGCACAGGCCCGCAAGCAAACCCCGCCAAAGTATGTCGAGACAGCCCGCACAGGCCCCGACCACGCGCCTGTTTTCACCATTGAAGCGCAGCTTGCAAGCGGCGAGACAGCCAGTGCCACGGCCCCTTCAAAGCGCCAAGCGGAGCAGGCCGCAGCCCGCGAGTTGCTTGCTATGTTGGACAAGTGACAAGCGCTCTCAACACGCGCGGCGCTGGCTTTATGACATTGGCGATGGCCGCTTTCGCCATTGAAGATGTATTTTTCAAGTCAGCCACGCAAACTGTTGAAGTCGGCCCTGCCCTGCTGGTTTTTGGTGCGCTCGGCCTCATGCTCTTCGCAGCGCTTTCCCTGAAAAACGGAGAGGCGGTGCTTCATCCGGCGTGCCTGCATCGCTCACAACTAATTCGCTCAAGCTTTGAACTCGTCGGCCGGCTTTTCTGGGCACTCGCTCTGGCCTATGCCCCGTTGGCAAGCACCTCGGCCATTTTGCAAGCCACGCCGATTGTTGTCACCATCGGTGCGATCTATGTGTTCAAGGAAGTTGTCGGATGGCGGCGTTGGGTGGCTATGCTCGTCGGCTTTGCCGGCGTGTTGATCATCCTACGACCGGGCGTTGAGAGCTTTGAGCTCACTTCGCTGTTTGCTGTCCTCGGCATGCTCGGATTTGCAGGCCGCGATTTGGCAACACGCGCCAGCCCGCCCGCTATGAGCATGGCACAGCTTGGCTCGCTTGGCTTTAGTGTGCTGGTTATTGCCGGGTTCGTGCTGATGGCGTTTGAGGGCGGCATGCCCACAGCACCCACCGGCCTGCCCCTGTTGAAGCTTGCCGCCGCGTCTTGTGTTGGCGTCTTCGCCTACGGTGCCCTCACCCAAGCGATGCGCACGGGAGACGTGAGCTTTGTCACCCCCTTCCGCTACACACGGCTTGTTTTCGCGCTGATCCTCGCGGTCACGCTGTTTGGCGAGCGGCCAGATGCTTGGGTGCTGCTCGGCGCTTGCGTGATCGTCGGCGCGGGGCTTTACAGTTTTCTGCGCGGCAGAGCGCGCAAACAGCAGCCCTAGCGGGCCGCGCACAAACGCGCTAGAAGGCACTCAACAGCTTTTGGAGCACCACACCATGACCACACGCGCGGGCTTTGTAGCCCTGATTGGCGAGCCGAATGCCGGCAAATCCACCCTGCTCAACCGCATGGTTGGCGCCAAGGTAAGTATTGTCACTCACAAAGTGCAGACCACGCGCGCGCGCATCCGTGGCGTCGCACTTGAAGGCGAGGCGCAGATCGTTTTTGTCGACACGCCCGGCCTGTTTGCGCCCAAGCGTCGGCTTGACCGCGCGATGGTTGCCGCCGCATGGGGCGGGGCTGCGGATGCTGATATCAGCGTGCTGCTGATTGAGGCCAATCGTGGCATAACAGAAGGCGTTGAGCGCATCATCGAAAGCCTGAAAGACTTTGGCCCAGAAAAACGCATTGCCCTAGCGATCAACAAGATCGACAAAGTGAAGAGCGATGTTTTGCTGGAATTGAGCGAAAAAATGAACGCTGCATACCCGTTTGTGCAAACTTTTATGATCTCGGCCGAGCGCGGCCATGGCGTGCCTGCCCTGCGTGAATGGCTCGCCGCCGAGTTGCCCGAAGGCCCTTGGCTTTACCCCGAAGACCAGATCGCTGATCTGCCAATGCGGATGATCGCCGCTGAAATGACGCGCGAGAAACTGACGCTTCGCTTACACCAGGAGTTGCCCTACCAGATCACGGTTGAAACCGAGAACTGGGAAGAGCGCAAAGACGGGTCTTGCAAGGTTGACCAGCTGATCTACGTCATGCGCGACGGCCACAAAGGCATCGTGCTGGGCAAAAAAGGCGAGACGATTAAGGCAATCTCAAAAGCCTCACGCGAAGAGCTGGAAGAGTTCTTGGGCCGTAAAGTGCACCTGTTTATGCAAGTAAAAGTACGGCCCGGCTGGCTGGATGAGGCCGAGCGCTATTCCGAGATGGGCCTCAACTTCAAAGACGGCAACGCTTGAGCAGGCTCACCGCCGAGTTTTGGGTTTCGGCCTATATCACGCGGCTGCGGTTGCATGACATCCCTGCTTTCGTTGTGAAGCACGGCGACGACACAGCAGGCGTTGTCTTTGTCAAACTCAACACGCTTGATGGGCAAGCATGCGTCTACCATCGCAGCTTTGATCTGATGACCGACACGCGCCACTGGGCTGTTCTGGCTCAGGGGCCTGAGGCCGAAGTTGATACCGCCCTCGCCCGTCAACGCGCGACAGACCCTGACCTCTGGATCATCGAAGTCGAAGACCGCGCAGGGCGGCATTTGCTTGATGAAGTCGGGTTGTCCGACTAGGGTTTGCCCAACACGGGAGGCCACCATGCTCAGAAAACTCAAAGCCATCGTCGGCGACAAACACGTTTTGACAGGCGAAGACATGGCGCGCTTTAGCCACGACTTCACCCGCGAGTTTAACTGGACACCGCTTGCCGTGGTGCGCCCGGCGGACACCGCGGAAGTCTCTGAAGTTGTGAAGCTCGCCAACGCCACCAAGACGCCGATAGTTCCAGTTTCCGGCAATACTGGCCTCAGCGCGGGCGCTATTGCCGAAGGCGCAATCATGCTCTCGCTTGAACGGATGAACGCCATCCGCGAGGTCCGCCCTGCGGCGCGAACCGCCATCGTCGAGGCGGGTGTTATTCTTTCAACGCTCAGAGACGCCGCTGAAGAGCATGGCCTTATCTTTCCGCTCACCTTCGGCGCGCAAGGCTCGGCGATGATCGGTGGCAACCTCGCCACAAACGCAGGTGGCTCCAACGTGCTGCGCTATGGCAATACGCGTGATCTGTGCTTGGGGCTCGAAGTGGTGCTGCCCACCGGTGAAGTCATGGAGATCATGAGCGAGTTGCATAAAGACAACTCAGGCTACAACCTCAAGCACTTGCTCATAGGCGCGGAAGGCACGCTGGGCATCATCACAGGCGCTGTGCTCAAGCTCTTCCCCAAACCCCGCGCCTACGCAACGGCGATGGTCGCGGTTGAAAGCCTCAGCGGCGCTCTTGATTTGCTCAACCGGCTTCAGGCCGCGACAGGCGGTGCTGTCGAGGCATACGAATACATGACGCGAGCCTATATCGAGGCGCATATGCAAACCAAACAATCGCGCGCACCGTTTGACGACACATATGACGTGAACATCCTCGTCGAAGTCGGCGCAACTGCTGAACGCGACGTTGCCGAGCAAGAAGATGGCCGCCCCGCCGTGGCCCACGCCTTAGAGAACACGCTCGGGGCTCTCTTGGAAGAAGGTGTCGTGCTCGACGCTGTGGTGGCCCAAAACGAAGCCCAGCGCCGCGAAATGTGGGAGCGCCGCGAAGCCGCTGGCGAAGTTGTTTTTGCTCACATGCCGATCATCAACAACGACATCGCTGTGCCCGTCGACAAAGTCGAGGTATTTATCGAAATGGCAAACGCCGAGATCATCAAAGCTGATCCAGAGGCTTACCCGCTCATCGTCGCGCACTTGGGCGACGGCAACGTGCATTACGCCGTAAAGGCCCCCAACCACAGCGCTGAAATCAAAGCGCAAATCGTTGAGAGTGTGGAAGACTGCGTGCTTAAACTTGGTGGCAGCTTCTCAGCCGAGCACGGCATCGGCACCTACAAACTGCCCTCAATGCAACGGCGCAAAAACAAAGCCGCAATGGGGGCGATGCGGGCAATCAAGGCGGCGCTAGACCCGAACAACATCATGAACCCAGGCAAGGTTATCCCCCCAGAATAAGCAAGCACCAGCCCGAGGATGTCGCCGCAGGCGTAAAGACGAGATATCAAGCGCGCCGCAAGGCGCTCCTTTTGCTCAGGCTGTGTTCCAAAAGCGCGACACAGCCTTGGTCATAGCTTTTGCCCAAGCCGTTCTGCCCTAGTGGCAGACCTCTATTTCTTCTTGGTTTCGAGCGCATCTAAGCGCGCCGCCAGCGAAGCGTTTTCTTCGCGGGCTTTCTGGGCCATCGCACGCACCGCATCAAACTCTTCGCGGGTGACAAAGTCACGGTCGGCAAGCCAGCGGTCAACCAGCGACTTCATCGCTGTTTCCGCTTCGCCCTTGGCCCCCTGAGCCACGCCCATAGCGTTGGTCATCAGTTGAGAAATATCGTCTAGCACTTTGTTACGTGTCTGCATTTTTTTCGCTCCGGCGTTACGCTTGCCCTCTATATGGTGCAGGCGCGCCCAACTCTCAAGGTTGACCTTGGATTGAGACAAAGGCAAACACGATGCATGCGAGCATTGATCCCCTTCCCCGAGATATCCCCCGAGATTTTCACTCTGCCTATTTTCGGCATGGAGTTTTCCCTTCGGTGGTATGCGCTGGCCTACATTGTCGGCATCCTCATAGCGTGGCGCGTCTCTGTGCGAGCAGTTGAAAACGCGCGCCTTTGGGCGGGAGAGGCCCCTGCCACTAAAGAGCAACTTGAAGACCTGCTGACTTGGATCATCCTTGGCATCATTCTCGGTGGTCGCCTTGGCTTTGTTCTGTTTTACGAACCAGCCTTCTATCTCGCCAACCCCGCCAAGATTCTGCAAGTCTGGAATGGCGGCATGGCCTTTCACGGCGGTTTTCTCGGCGTTGTCGTTGCCTCGTGGATCTGGACGGTGCGCAATGGCGTCTCCAAAATCGGCGCGGCTGACATGATCGCGCTTGGCGTGCCGTGGGGCCTGATGCTGGGCCGCCTCGCCAATTTTATCAACGCCGAGCTTTGGGGCCGCCCTGCTGATGTCGCTTGGGCGATGAAGTTCCCCCACCTTTGTCGCGACGCTGTGTTGCAGCGCTGCGAGCCGCTTGGCAGCTGGTTTTACACGGGCAGTGAGCTGGCGCGCCACCCGTCGCAGCTTTACCAAGCCGCACTTGAAGGCGCGCTCTTGGGCGTGGTGCTACTCTGGCTTGCCTACAAGCGTGACGCGCTGAAAAAGCCGGGCCTGATCACAGGTGTGTTCATCGGCGGCTACGGCATCGCGCGCTTTATTGTCGAGCATTTCCGCGAGGCTGACACGCAGTTTATCACGCCGGACAACCCACTCGGCCACGTGCTGCGCTTGGGCGAGTTCGGCGTTTCGATGGGCCAGCTTCTCTCGCTGCCGATGGTGGCTGTTGGCCTCGCGTTTGTCTTCTACGCCCGTCGGCGCGCATGAGCCCGCTTGAAGGCTTTCTCGCGGGGCAGATCAGGGCAACTGGCCCGCTGAGCCTTGCCGAGTATATGACGCTTTGCCTGCAACACCCTGAGCACGGCTATTACACCACGCGCGACCCGCTCGGTGTGACAGGGGATTTTACAACAGCGCCCGAGATCAGCCAGATGTTCGGCGAACTCATAGGCCTGTCGCTGGCGCAAGCATGGCTCGATGCTGGCTCCCCCGCCCCCTTCACATTGGCCGAGCTTGGCCCCGGACGCGGCACGCTGATTGCTGATATTCTCCGCGCAACGAAGGGCGTTGCAGGGCTTCACACCGCCGCCGAGCTGGTGCTGGTCGAAACTTCGCCAACCCTGCGCGCCCGTCAGAGGGAAGCTCTGCACGGTTTCACGGCAGAATGGCAAAGCCAACTGACGCTCAAAGAACAGCCACTGTTCCTCGTTGCCAACGAGTTCTTTGACGCGCTGCCAATCCGTCAGTTTATCCGAGACGGTGAAGCATGGCGCGAGCGGGTCATCGGGCTGGACAGTGGTAAACCGGACAGTGACAAACTGGGCGGTGGCAAACTGGGCGGTGGCAAACTGACTTTCGGCCTGACTGAAATCGCAGAGTATAGCTTCCTTGAGCATCGCCTTGGCGACACTAAGGACGGCGATATCGTCGAGCATTCCGCGCCTTCGCAAGCCATTGCCGCCCAGATCGGCCAGCACATTGCGGCTCACGGCGGGGCTGCATTGATCGTTGACTATGGCGGTTGGCGTTCAAAGGGTGACACGTTTCAGGCGCTCAAAGCACATGAAAAAGTAGGCCCCCTGACGAGTCCTGGAGAAGCCGATCTGACAGCCCATGTCGACTTTGAGGCGCTCGCTCTGGCCGCCAGCCCCTCTGCTGCGTGCGAGTTGACGCCACAAGGCATCTATCTGGAGCGCCTTGGCGTCACTCAGCGTGCACGGGCTCTTGCCAGCAGACTCAGCGGGACAGCACTTGAGGAACATATAGCTGCACATCGCCGCTTGACGCACCCCGCAGAAATGGGGAGGCTCTTTAAAGTGATGGCATTTTACCAGCGCGGCGCGACGCCGCCAGCAGGTCTGCAAGATGGGATTTAACCGTGGGACTTGAAGTACTCACCGACGACAGTTTGGCGCCATTCCGTCACGGTTTCTTTACCCGCAAAGGCGGAGCGTCTTCGGGTGTGTTTGAGGGCCTAAATTGCGGTCAAGGCTCATCTGATCAGGGCGATGCCGTGACCCTCAACCGCGAACGCGTTTCGGAGGCTCTTGGCCTCACACCCGACGCGCTTGTATCGGTGCACCAGGTGCACTCACCGGATGTCGTTCATGTGACCGGACCCATTTCTGAGAAGCCAAAAGCAGATGCGATGGTGACAAGCACACCCGGGCTTGGCCTTGCTATCTTGACCGCAGACTGCCAGCCCGTGCTGTTTGCCGACCACAAAGCCGGCGTTATCGGCGCGGCCCACGCGGGCTGGAAAGGTGCGCAGGCCGGCGTTCTGGAAGCGACAGTTGACGCTATGGAGACACTGGGGGCGAGTGCGGCGAATATCGCAGCGGTGATCGGCCCCTGCATCAGCCGGCGTGCCTATGAAGTTGGGCAGGAGTTCTTTGAGCAGTTTTTGGATGAAGACCCTGAAAACAGCCAGTATTTCAAGGGCGGCTCAGCTGCGGGGAAGTACCAGTTCGATCTGCCCTCCTATGGCCTCTCCCGTCTGAGGGCGCGCTCTGTGGGGCAAGCCTTATGGACCGGCCATTGCACCTACGAGGACGAAGCCCGCTTTTACAGCTATCGACGGGCGACACACCGTGCCGAGAAGGATTATGGGCGGTTGATTTCGGTGATCCGGCTTTAGAGGCCTCGAATTTGCAAAGCAAATCCGACCATGTGGGGGCCAGCCCCCAAGTCACAAAACGAGTTTTGTGACCTCCCCCGGGATATTTCTGGAAAGAAAAAGGGCAGTTGCCTCAGCCCTGGTGAAACAGTCAGGCCAATTGGGGCAAGCTTGTTTCCAAAATACTCACAAATTGTCTCTGATCGGCCCAATGTGCGCCCCATTTGAGGGCTTTATTCAAACTTGAGCAACAATCAGGCCGAACAATCGGCGACCAAGTGAGGAAAAATAACATGCAGGCCCAAAACAAACGCAAGCGCTGGCTCGACAATATGATCGCAGCCGCCAAGCAAGAAACGACAGCGATGCCATGGCAGCGTGGCGCGCGCCGTGCGGGCTTTGTTGCCAAGCGTCAGGAGCTGGATCTTGCAGCTTAAGGCATAACCCCGAGCCACAGCCAGACAGTTATGATAGACAGGGTCGTCGCAACCAATACCGAGGTTGCGGCGACCCTTTGCGCTTTGCCATACATGCTCGCGAAGATGTAGACGTTCACCCCTGGTGCCATTGCAGCGGTGAGCACGGCTGAACGATAGGCGGGCACGTCAAGCGACATCAGCTTGCCCATGTTCCAAACGACCGTTGGGTGCAGGAAAAGCGAAGCCGCACAGATGAAGGCGATGACTTTTGCATCACCGCGGATTTCGTAACGCACCAACACGCCGCCAAGGCCAAAAAGCGCCATAGGCAGGGCTGTCTGGACGATCATGTTGACCGCGTCAGAGAAAACAGAGGGCAGAGAGAGCCCTGTCAGGTTGGCCGCGAAACCCAGCAAGATGCCCAGCACCAGTGCGTTGCGAAACATCGCTTTGGTAACGGTTGCGGGCAAGGTTGTGAGCGACACGCCGCGCGCATGGGCGCGGGCTATTTCCATCGCGGTGATGCCTAAGCCGTAGCAGAACGGCGAATGGACTGCGACGATGGCGTAGTTGGCCTGCAAAGCACCCGTGCCATAGGCGCGCTCGGTGAGCGCGAGGCCCAGCATCACGGAATTGGCAAACATGCAGCAAAACCCGATAGCGACGCTTTCCTCCCAGTCGCGTTTGAACAGGTAGCGTGCGGCGAGAAGGCCCGTGAAGAAGCACGTTGCAGAGCCTGTGTAGAAACTAAGCAGCAGCGCAGGATCAAAGCTTTGGCCAAGGTCGAGGCCTGAAATCGCCTTGAACAGCAGCGCAGGAATCGCGAAATTCTGGGTGTATTTCATCAGCCCGTTTACGACGCCGTCAGAGAAAAGCCCGTTCCAGACAGTGACATATCCTGCACCGACCACGAGGAAGACAGGCAGAATGACATCAAGCAGCGCTTGCATGTCAGGCCGGAAGCGTGATCACCATCCCGTCAAAGGCGGGGGTGATGTGCGCAGGCGTTTCGGCCTCAAGCGTCGCGTAGTCAAGGTCGATGTGCATGTTGGTGAGCACCGCGCGTTTGGGCGCGGCTTGCTCGATCCAGTCAAGCGACTTGGCGAGGTGGCTATGCGTCGGGTGGGGCTCACGGCGCAGCGCGTCAAGCACCCAAACGTCGAGGCCCTGCACAGCCAGCCAGGCCTCCTCAGACATTTCGGCGACGTCGGGCAGGTAAGCCAGCCCGCCGATGCGAAATCCGAGCGCCTCAATAGAGCCGTGGTTGACTTCAAAAGGCGTAAAGATGATCTCGCCGCCAGCGCCCGTGATGCCGAACGCATCGTCGATCGTGTTCATCTCGCAGATCGGCGGATAGGGGCTGTCTTTGGGCTGGGTAAACGCATAGCCAAAGCGTGAATACAGGTCGCGCTGCGTGTCGCCATCGGCCCAGACTTGCAAGCGCTTGCGCATGTTAAAAACGATCATCCGCAAGTCATCAAGCCCATGCACATGGTCAGCGTGAGAGTGCGTGTAGACAACAGCGTCAAGCTCGCCCACGCCCGCGGCCAGCAGCTGGTTGCGCATGTCTGGGCTGGTGTCGATCAGCACGCGGGTGGTGCCTTGCTCGGTCACGCGCTCGACAAGCATCGAGCAACGTTGGCGGCGGTTTTTGGGGTTTTCAGGGTCGCAAGCGCCCCACAATCCACCAACCTGCCCGCCCAAGCGCGGCACCCCACCGGACGAGCCGCAGCCAAGGATGGTATAGCGCAGCTCGGCGCTCATGCGAGTGTTGCCTTGGTGAACAGGCGCTCGAAGTTGGCCTCGCTTTGCACGGCGAAGTCTTCAAAGCTCATGCTGAACACACCGGCGGCCACTTTGGCTGTGTTCACAACATAGGACGGCTCGTTGCGCTTGCCGCGAAAGGGCGGTGGCGCGAGGTAAGGCGCGTCGGTTTCGACAAGCACGCGCTCGACGGGGGCGGCCGCGAATATGTCGCGAATTTCCTGAGAACGCGGGAAAGCCCCTATGCCCGACATCGACAGGTAAAAGCCCAAGTCGAGCGCCGCTTTCGCCAGCTCGGGCGAGGAGGAAAAGCAGTGCATCACGCAGGAATACGGCGCATTGGCGTGCTCTTCAGCCAAGATGCGCGCCATGTCGTCGTCAGCCGCGCGCGAGTGGATGATCAGCGGCAGGCCCGTGGCAGCGGCAGCGGCGCAATGCACGCGCAGGCTGTCTTTTTGCACCTGCTTGCTTTCGGCGGTGTAATGATAATCAAGCCCCGTCTCGCCGATACCGACAAACTTGGGGTGCTCGGCCAGCTTCACCAGTTCATCAAATGTGGCCAAAGGCTCATCAGCAGCGCTCATCGGGTGGGTTCCGGCGGCAAAAAACACCGGCGCATGCGCCTCGGCGATGGCCTGCACTTGCGGCAGCAGGCGCAGGCGCGTGCAGATCGTCACCATCCGGTGAACGCCAGCCTCAACTGCGCGACTTACGACTTGCGGCAACTCTTCCGCAAAATCGGGGAAGTCGAGGTGGCAGTGGCTGTCTGTTATCTTGGCGTTTGTTGGGGGAATGCTCATTGCGCGTCTACTCTGCCACAGATCGTTGAATACGCATAAACGTATCAAGGATGAGCGCGGCAGGGTCAAGGTTCACGGCGCGTCCGTGGCGGGCGCGTGTGAGGAGACTGTCGGAAAGCTTGGCCCATTTACGAGCAGCCGTGGCATCAGGCGAAAGCCGCGCGAATAGCTCGGCTTCGGCGGGGTGTGCTGGCGTCATTGACCCAGCCCCCGCAACGCCCGCACGCGCGAGGCGAAACAACAGTGTTTCGAGCAGGTTGAGCAACAGATCAAGCCGCTCTTCCGCACCGCGCATTGCAAAGTGGTCGGCAAGCTTAATAACGCGCGGTCGGTCAAGCTGTGGCAAGCTTTGGAAAATGCCGACAAGCTCCGCATATATCTCAAGGCCTTCGAGTTGCATAAGACGCGCAGCTGCTCCGACAGAGCCGCCAGAGAGCGTGCCAAGCGCCGCAGTTGCTTCATCACTGAGGCCTGTTTCAAGCCCCGCGCCCTCAAGCGCAAAGGCCATATCGGCCGGAGAAAGCGTGGCAAGGCGCAACTCGCGACACCGCGAGCGGATTGTCGGCAAAAGCCCCGCAGGCTGGTGCGCGACAATGAGGAACGTCGTCAGCGCGGGCGGCTCTTCGAGCATTTTGAGCAGCGCATTGGCAGCTTGAGTGTTGAGCAAATCGGCGGCGTCGATGATGACGGCCCGGCGCCCACCCTCTGTCGCCGACATTGACAAAAAGCGCCCAAGTGCGCGCACGTCGTCAACAACAATGCCATCGCGCATCCGCTTGGTGTCGGGGTTGATGGTCCTGATGATGCGAAACAGGCGGCTTTCCGAGCCCGCGGCCATGCGCTGCACGACAGGGTGCGTGGCGTCAACGTCCAGCGTTACAGGCTTTTCGGGTGCGCCGAACATGCCACCGTCCTCAGCTTCTTGCGTCAGTAAAAACCGAGCAATGCGCCAAGCAAGCGTAGCTTTGCCAACGCCTTTCGGGCCCGTCAGCAACCATGCGTGGTGCAACCGGCCTGCATTGAACGCATCGAGAAAACCCTGCTCGGCGTCGATCTGGCCATAGAGTTGTACCGTATCGCGCGGGTGCGGAGCGCCTTCAAGGCGGTCTGGCTCAAGGGCGGTATCGTCGGCCATCAGAGCCGCGCCTTAACAGCCGTTAGTGCATCGGCTCCGATCGCGGCAATGTCGCGGCCAGCGTCGATTACAGCAAAGCGCTCGGGCGCTGCTTCAGCCAGCGCCAGAAAGCCCGCGCGCATTTTCACCTGCATCTGGAGGCCGAAATCTTCAAAGCGCTCCTCAACAGTTTGGCGGGCTTTGGCGCGAGAAAGGCCGAGTGCCGGATCCATGTCAAACAGCAGGGTCAGATCAGCTTCGCGCCCAATCATTAACGCGTGCAGCTTGTCGACAACCTCGCGCAAGTCTCCCCGTGAGATGCCTTGATAAACGCGGGTTGAGTCAACAAAGCGGTCGCAAATCACAATCTGTCCGGCGGCCAAGGCGGGCAGAATAGTGCGTTCCAAATGGTCGCGCCGCGCTGCTGTGAATAGAAGTATCTCTGTCTCTGCAGACCAACGATCGGTCTTGCCCTCAAGCACCAATGCGCGGATTTCCTCTGCGCCGGGTGAGCCGCCCGGCTCGCGCGTTAGAAGCACGTCATGGCCGAGCGCCTCAAGCGCGTCTTTCAACAAGCGCGCTTGGGTGGATTTGCCCGATCCGTCAACGCCCTCAAGCGTGATAAAACGCGCAGGACTGAGGCTCAAAGCGCGCCCTCGGCGTTTTTGACAAGCTTGTTCATTACTTTCTGAGAGGCCGTCTTGAGGCGCACCACGACGCCACCGCGCTCAACCGCCTGCGCCGCCACAAGCGGCACTTCGGTTTCAGACAGCCCTTCTGGCTTGATCACCAATTTGCCAAGCTCCTGCCCTGCGGCTATCGGCGCTTTGATAGGACCATCAAACACCACTTCCGCCGCGATCTTGCCTTTCGAAGCGTTGGGAACAAGCGCCTGCAAGTCGGCTGCGGCTGTGAGGCCCACAGTCTCTTGCGCCCCCATCCAAACGTCTGCCTGAGCAATGATGTCGCCTTTTTCCAAAAGCTTAGCTTGGCTGAACTGGCGGAAGGCCCAATTGGTGATCGCTTCAGCTTCACGCGCGCGCGCGTTTTCGCTTTGCAGGCCCGAGATTACGAAAATAATACGGCGGTTGCCTTGCATAACTGAGCCGACGAGGCCGTAGCCTGCCTCTTGAGTGTGGCCCGTTTTCAGGCCGTCTGCGCCGATCCCGAGGCCCAAAAGCGGGTTGCGATTAAAGCGATTTTGCGACTGCTTCTCATCAAACAAAAACTCTTTCTCCGCAAACATTGTGTAATACTCAGGGAAGTCCTCGATGATGCGGGTCGCCAATATGGCAAGGTCGCGCATCGACATCCTCTGGCCCGGGTCTGGCCAGCCGTTGGAGTTGGCGAAAGACGAATTTGTCATGCCCAGCTCTTTGGCGCGTTCTGTCATTTTGCGCGCAAAGCCGCGCTCTGAGCCGTCGGGGCTGAGTGTCTCGGCGATCACCGCGCAAGCGTCGTTGCCCGAAAGCACAATGATGCCACGGATCAAGTCATCAACCCGCACACGCTCGCCCTCTTCCAGAAACAGCGTCGAGCCTGTGTAGTTCATCGCGTGACGCGACACGCGCAGACGTTCGTCAAGCTTGAGCCGTCCATCGCGGATGGCTTCAAACGCCACATAGAGCGTCATCAGTTTGCTCATCGACGCGGGCGGCAAGGCGACATCGGCGTCTTTGGAGAGCAAGACAGTGCCTGTCGTGTAATCAAGCACGAAGGCTGATTTGGCGCGGGTTTCAAACGCCGACGCAGGCAACGCGAAAACAAACAACGCCAATGTGGCGGTCAGCAACGAAAAAGGCAGACGAGGCATGTTAAGCTCCGGTTGTGTTGATAGGTCTAGTTCTTAACGGCGTAAGCGTCAGTAAAGCCCGAAGACTTGACCTTCTTCAAGAGCTGGCTCAGGTCAGGCTTACTCTGAGCAGGCCCGACGATCACACGCCAGAAAGTCTTGCCATTCAGGCTTTGCTTTTTCACCGTAGGCACCATACCCGCGGTGCGCATGGCGACAGCTGTGTTGTTGGCGTTCTTTTCAACGCTAAAGATGCCGAGTTGTACATAAGGCTTAGACAGTGAAGAGGGTTTCGGCGCGGCTGGCTTCACAGGTGGCGGCGTTGGCGCGGCATCGGCCGCGTCGATAGCAGCGGCCGCGCTCTGGATTGGATCAAGCGAGGTCTCCGCTACAAACTCGGGCTCGGCAAGCCCCTGCGCTGATGCACCCTCAACCGCGACTTGCTCTTTGCGCAGCGCGGTCACGTTAAGCTCCATTGGTTGTCCGGCCAGCATGCCCAGCGCGTCAGCCGCGTCAGAGGAAATCTGCAAGCGCGGACCCGGATTTTCACGTTCCCGGCGAAACAGCGCTCCGACAACGAACTTGTTGTTCGCCGCGTTGCGGATGATCACACGCTCTGGCTCCTTAACATCGGGGTGTGCAACCCAGACCCCACCAAGCGAAGGGCGCCCATCCCAAAGACCCGCTTCAGACACTTGAAACACCTCGGGCGATTCGACATCGCGCTCGACGGTTTTTTGCCCGGCCACAGCAGGCGTGGCTGCGCTCTCGTCCGCAGGCTTGGGCTGAAACAGAGCAAGCCCCGCACCTTCTTCGCAGGCTGTCAGTGCTAATGTAGCAGCCAGAGCCAACCCAAGTTTGTACGCAAAGCGCCTATTTGTCTTGAAGAGATATGTTTGCATTTTAGTCACTGCCCATATTCACCAACCGCTTGAAAAGCGGCTGGTAGTGCTTCGTTTCTTGCGTTTGGTACCACGCATTTGAAACGAGTTTAGCCATTTGCTGCGCACATGAAAAGTCTGGCCTTATAAATCGGCGTAATTTCGTCACTGTTTGTTGAGACGCCAAACAGACGCGATGAAAAATTATCCTCAAAATGACCGTTTTTATGGTTTCCCCCGCCGCAAACACGCGCTATGAGAGCCGCGTCGGAGGAGTGGCAGAGTGGTTGAATGCACCGGTCTTGAAAACCGACGAGGGTTAACGCCCTCCGTGGGTTCGAATCCCACCTCCTCCGCCACTAGCGCATTTTGTTAGATTTGAATGGGTCGCCTTGAGC
>JADGEJ010000023.1:15939-59814 GCA_016744435.1 Lentibacter sp.
TTTCTGATATTTAACGTGAAGATGAGGCGGACACCTCCTCCGCCACTATCACATTTCGATAGTTTTGATTAGGTCGCCCTGGGCGGCCTTTTTCTTAGTGGTGTGGCACACTAGCCGCCTTAGTGGCCTCCTGGTGGTGGCGGTCTGTCACTTCGTGCATGATCCGTTGGTGCCCAGTGAGGATAGCGCGCCGTTGTGAACGGATTTACTGCAAATTCCCTTATATTACAGCACCTTCCGCGATTGGCTGGTTTGCTAATATCCGCTCAAAATGGAAGGTGCTCAGATCAAGGCTCCGGTACTCCCCGTGTACAAGCCATTCCGCGGTGGCGCGCCCCATCGCTGGGCTTTGTTGCAGCCCGTGGCCTGAAAAACCGTTGAGAAAGAGGAAGTTTTCAATCTCAGTATGCGGGCCTGTTATGGCGTTATGATCAAGCGTGTTCATGGCGTAATGCCCTGTCCATTCACTTATCACTTTGATGGCTTCAAACTGGGGGATGCGCGTTGCTATCGTTGGCCAAACGTGACTTTCCCACAGGCTATGATCCATCGCGAAGTCATCATGAGCGACAGCCGGATCCACCGTGGAATGCCCGCCAGCCTGATAGGTCCCTCCTCCGATTTCGCGAAAATGGACACCTGAAGGGTCAATCGTTAGGGGCAAATCGCGCTCAAGCGGCTGTTCGGCCTTAAACACCCAAGTGTGGCGCTTTCGCGGCTCTACAGGCAGGCTGATGCCCGCCATACTGGCCGTCTTTGCCGCGCGAGGGCCTGAGGCGTTCACAACCTGCCCGCAGGCGACAATTTCGCCCGTTTGGAGCGTAACGCTTTCAACCCGAGTGCCTGCTGTATTTTTATCAATCGCGACAACTTCGTTCTGGACATATTCTACCCCGCGTTCACGCGCTTGGCGGCGCCACCACTGGAAAACAGCATGGCCGTCCCAATAGCCTTCATCGACGGTATTGATCGAACCGAGCAGGATGTCATCGACGTTGTAGAACGGGTAGGCGTCTTTGATGTCGCGCGCACTCATCAGCTGGGTCGCGGCGCCTGCATTGTGCTGAACCACGCAATTGTTGCGAAGCGTGTTCGCGAAACCCTCGGTGTCGGCCAAATATAAATACCCAAAATTATGGATGCCAAGCTCTGGCACGCGCATGTCGCCTCCCATGCGATCTCGAATATTCTTCACGAAATCCGCGGCAAATTGCGAGATACGCACATTCAGTCCGGTTGAAAACTGCTGGCGCATGCAAGAGTTGGTGTGCGTGGTTGAGGCTGTTTCATAGCTCATATCGCGGTCAAGCACGAGAATTCGACCGTCAAAACCCTGCTCAGTCAGAAACCAGGCAGTCGACGAACCCATGATAGCCCCACCGATTATGACTATGTCATAAGAGCTATGCTCAGGTGTTTGCGAAATGCTTTTCAAGTGCCTTTTCCTTTACGACCTAGCGGCCATTCCATCACTGATACCTCCCAACTGAGGTTAAAAATCTTAAACTCAGTTTCTCAGGAAAGACAACCACATGCCCGGCCCATTCAAACCGGAATGTTCGGGCGCACCTCCAAGGCAAAGCGAACGCGATCCGACAACGAAAACCAATGTTCCGTTACGACTTTCCCACCAGAGTTGGCGGGTTTGGCTCGCGCGTGTTTACTCTAGAAAGTAGCGGAAAGGACGGCCAAAAACGGCGGCACCCGCACTAAAAAGAGGGCGCAGCCAGTGGGCTAGCGAAGAGGTTCATGGACCTTCTACAGTTGCTTTTCAGCGGCATTGCAAATGGCTGTATCAATGGCCTCGTCGCCCTTGGCTTTGTGTTGATCTACAAGTCAGCGAGGGCGTTAACTTTGCCCAAGGCGACATGATGGTTTTCTCAGGCGGCCTCATTGCCTTCATCGCCTACGAGCCAATAGCGCTTTGTAGCCGCTGGTTAAAAACGCGCACTTGGTTTGAAATTTTCCCACTGCTGCGCCGCGAAGAGCGAGAGCGCCGTCAGCGTGTGGAAGAAGGCGAGATTGTCACCATTCTAGGCGCAAATGGTGCTGGGGCAGACGTCATACAAACCAGACGAAAGCGACTTCACAGGCGCATGGGTTGGCGAATATATCGCAACCGCCGGCGAAAACCTCCCGGAACTGGCAGCTCGTAAAAACGATCGACCAAATCAAACCATCAGCAGGGGAGAACATCATGTTTGCCCTTGATCGCTCTTTCAGAAGAGCCGACAAGCCGGAGTGGCTTGCCTCAACAAAACATGCCCATCCACGCTAGAAAATGAGTCTCAAAAGGCTCACTCGTAGCATTTTCCACATTATTGCCATGCCAATGCTTGAAAATTGTCATGTGGCCATACTAGCTGCGCAAAACAATAATTGTGCGCTGTTATAAGGCGCCTCCATCTATTGAGAGAGTAGCCATGTTCGAGCCCAACCTAGCCCCCATCCCCGAGCTTTTCGTATCGTATGAGAGCGCGCAAAAGCTGAAGGTCGAAGCCGCTGATTTGATCAGCCATGATCTCACGCCGCGTCAGATCTGTGATCTGGAGCTGTTGATGAACGGTGGGTTCAACCCGCTCAAAGGCTTCCTGAGCGAGGAAGACTACAACGGTGTTGTTGAGAACATGCGTCTCGCGAACGGTGTTTTGTGGCCGATGCCTATCAACCTTGATGTGAGCGAAGACTTCGCAGCGTCATTGGAAGTTGGTCAGGACATTGCGCTGCGTGATCAGGAGGGTGTGATCCTCGCGACGATGACCGTGACAGACCGTTGGGAGCCCAACAAAGCGCTTGAGGCCGAGAAGGTTTTTGGCGCCGATGATGACACGCACCCCGCCGTGAATTACCTGCACAACCAAGCTGGCAAAATCTACCTTGGCGGCCCGGTGACGGGCATCCAGCAGCCCGTGCATTACGATTTTCGCGCCCGCCGCGACACGCCGAACGAGTTGCGCGCCTACTTCCGCAAGGTTGGCTGGCGCCGTGTTGTTGCGTTCCAAACGCGCAACCCGCTGCACCGCGCGCACCAAGAGCTGACGTTCCGCGCCGCCAAAGAAGCGCAGGCCAACCTGCTCATTCACCCGGTTGTCGGCATGACCAAGCCGGGCGACGTTGACCACTTCACCCGCGTGCGCTGCTACGAAGCCGTGCTCGACAAATACCCGGCCTCGACAACATCAATGTCGCTGCTCAACCTTGCCATGCGCATGGCTGGTCCACGCGAAGCTGTGTGGCACGGCCTCATCCGCGCCAACCACGGTTGCACCCACTTTATCGTTGGCCGCGACCACGCTGGCCCCGGCAAAAACTCGGCTGGCGAAGATTTTTACGGCCCCTATGACGCGCAAGACCTGTTCCGCGAACATCAGGAAGAGATGAACATCGAAATGGTTGACTTCAAACACATGGTTTGGGTCGCCGAGCGCGCGCAATACGAGCCGATGGACGAGATCAAAGACAAAGACGAGGTCACGATTCTCAATATCTCGGGCACCGAGCTGCGCCGCCGTCTGGCGGAAGGGCTAGAAATCCCCGAGTGGTTCTCTTTCCCCGAAGTTGTGACCGAGTTGCGCAAAACGCGCCCGCCGCGCAGCAACCAAGGCTTCACCGTGTTCTTCACCGGCTTCTCGGGCTCGGGCAAATCAACCATCGCCAACGCTCTGATGGTCAAGCTGATGGAAATGGGCGGCCGCCCTGTGACGCTTTTGGATGGCGACATCGTGCGCAAAAATCTGAGCTCTGAGCTGGGCTTTAGCAAAGAGCACCGCGACCTCAACATTCGCCGCATCGGCTATGTCGCGAGCGAGATCACCAAAAACGGCGGCATCGCGATCTGCGCGCCAATCGCGCCCTACGCCACCACCCGCCGTGCCGTGCGTGAAGACGTGGAGGCCTTTGGTGCCTTCATCGAGATCCACGTCGCGACCAGCATCGAAGAATGCGAACGCCGCGACCGCAAAGGCCTCTACAAGCTCGCCCGTGAAGGCAAGATCAAAGAGTTCACCGGCATCTCAGACCCATACGACGTGCCGAGCAACCCGGAACTCAGCGTCGAAACCGAAAACGTCGGCGTCGACAACTGCGCCCACCAAGTCATCCTCAAACTTGAAAGCATGGGCCTCATCGCCGCGAACTAGGCTCTAGCGCTCCCCCTTAAACGCCGTTGAAGTTTGCACTTCAGCGGCGTTTCTGCTTACAATTCCCTATTGTTTACGCGTGTTTGGGGGAACCCGTGTATGGAGTTCGTTCTCTTCGGGCTGTTTGGAGCTGCGAGCCTGTTTGGCCTTTTCGAAATCTTTGGCAGCGATGATGTCAACGACGAGTCACCCGCCCCCCTGCCGCCAGATGGTCTGGGCACGGGCGAAACTGCTGAAATCATTCACATAACGGGCTTCAACCCAGAGGAAGACGTGATACGCATCGGCGCGGGCTACGCGACAAGCATTGTCGGCTCGCAAGTTGAAGAGGCTGCTGACGGCTCCTACTCTAACCTGATCGTTGAGCTGCGCGGTGACGGCTTTGAAGACGATGACGAGAGTTCCTCGATTGTCATTCGCCTTGACAGGGTGACAGGCTATTCTGCCGCCGAGCTTTTGGTAGAAGCCTATTCGCCCCACCAATAGCGGTGGCCTGATCTCGAAAGTCCGGTATTGTCAGAGCTATGCTGACTGTCTCGCTCACATCAATCCCGCCGCGTTTTGACGGGCTTGGCCCCTGCCTTGAAAGCCTCTTGGCGCAGCGTGGCGTTGGGCGTGTCGTTCTCACCATCCCGCATAAATACACCCGTTTCCCTGACAGTTTCACGCTGCCTGCACTGCCCGCTGGTGTGACATTGCTACGCTGCAATGACATCGGGCCAGCTTGCAAGATCCTGCCACTTGCAGCGCAATCGGAGGCTTCGCAACCGATCCTCTATTGCGATGATGACTGGGACTACGAGCAAGGTTGGGCGGCAGGCTTTCTTGGGGCGCACGCTGATCACCCAGAGGCCGCGATAGCTGCGAGTGCGTTTTCTAGCGAGCGGCTCGGAAGCCAAGGTGTTGGGCTTATCGCTCAGGGCTTTGCCGGTGTCTTGTTGACCCCGAACATGCTGCCTCGCGTTAGCTATGACGTCCCCGTAGACTTCCAGCTGGTCGATGACATTTGGCTTTCGGGCATGCTGGCGTTGGGATCAAGCGCAATTGTACCAGCCTCGCACCTGCGCCAGCTTGCCAAGCCTTCGGCAAACGAGGCTTCTCCCTTACAAAACGAAGCTCAGCGCGCGAAGGCCAACCATGCCTGTGTTGCATTCCTCAGCGCGCAGTTCGGTGTTTGGCCTCCGAAAACAGAGCGCTGACGTTAGTGAGCTGCCATCGGTGACAGCTCATTTTGACGCGCCAGCGTAAACGCTAGGCTGCGGCTTTTGACCAGTGCAAGTCTCTCGCCACCTTCATCATGCAGAGCATAGAGCGTTTTCGCGCCCATAGCCTGTTCGCGCACATCGTCAGGCAGGTCTTTCACCGCGACTTCGCGCACATAGACAAGCGGCTTCCCGTTCTGGCTTTTGAATTCAAATGGTGTGTTCATGTCTTACCCTTTCCTGATCTTAACTGTTTGAACAACGGTCTCTGGCTCGGCGCGAGTTAGGTCAACGTGCAGTAGGCCATTTTCCATAATGGCTTCGCCCACTTCGACGCCCTCCGCCAACACAAACGATCGCTGAAACTGTCGCGCGGCTATCCCGCGGTGCAAAAACAGCCGCCCCTCGGCATCGTCGTTCTGACGACCTCTGATCACCAGTTGCTTTTCTTCCACCGTGATCGCCAGATCAGCTTCGCAAAATCCGGCGACAGCAAGTGTGATACGGTAGGAGTACTGTGATGTCTGTTCGATGTTGAAGGGCGGGTAGCCCTCATTGCCTGACTTGGCATTGCGCTCCAGCAGGCGTTCTAGCTGCTCAAAACCCAACAGATAAGGGTGTGACCCCAAGGTAAGTTTGCTCATGACACGCCCTTTTGTGTAAGCGACAGTGTTGGTTAGCCGATGTTCGGCACGGCCCCGACTTCGGCGACCGTTAAACATAATATGGGAAAGCTAACCCGATGACGCAAGAGCTTTGCTAAAATGCTATTTTTCAGTATCTTGCACTCCAAAGAAACGGAATCACCGCACATGAATGCCTCAGGCGATATCTCGATGAAGACAGAAGACGTTCTGCGCGTTGAGCTTGAGGTTCTTCGCCGCGAGCATCGCGACCTTGACGAAGCGATACATGCCCTTGTTGAAAAAGGCAGTGCTGATCAGTTGACTGTCAAACGCCTGAAAAAGCAAAAACTTCGGCTCAAAGACATGATTGCGCAGATCGACGATCGGCTGACGCCGGACATCATTGCCTAAGGGACAGATTTGCCTATAGTGCGGCTCTCACAAGACGCGGAGACAGCTATGGGCGTGAAAGTCGGGATCATTATGGGCAGCCAGTCGGACTGGCCGACCATGAAGGGCGCAGCAGACATTTTGGATGAACTGGGCATCGCCTATGAGGCCAAAATCGTCTCTGCACATCGCACGCCCGACAGACTCTGGGACTATGGAAAAACCGCCGTTGAACGCGGTTTGCATGTGATCATCGCAGGGGCTGGTGGCGCAGCACACTTGCCCGGAATGATGGCTTCCAAAACCCGCGTTCCTGTTGTTGGCGTACCAGTGCAAACCAAGGCGCTATCGGGCGTCGATAGTCTTTATTCTATTGTTCAGATGCCCAAAGGGTTTCCCGTGGCGACTATGGCGATCGGCGCGGCAGGAGCGGCCAATGCGGGCTTGATGGCCGCAGGTATACTTGCCCTGCAAGATGCGGAATTGGCAGCACGGCTTGACGCATGGCGCACAGCACTCGCAGCCTCAATTCCCGAGGAGCCCTCAGATGACTGATACCCTGCCGCAAGGCGCAACTATCGGTATTCTCGGTGGCGGCCAACTCGGGCGCATGCTCTCGGTTGCTGCGTCACGCCTTGGCTTCAAAACCTGCATTTTCGAACCCGGCGGCGACTGCCCCGCCAGCCATGTGGCTAACTATCACATGCAGGCAGGCTATGATGACGCCGATGCCTTAGCCAAATTTGCCGCAAGCGTTGATGCCGTCACCTACGAGTTTGAGAACATACCGACTTCGGCGCTTGATGTGCTTGAAAGCGCTCGGCTTATCCGCCCCGGGCGCGAGGCACTGCGCGTCAGCCAAGACCGTCTCATCGAGAAGAGTTTTCTTGAGGGCCTCGGCTTAGCGATAGCACCCTATGCTGCTGTCAATTCCGAGGATGACCTGCGCCAAGCGGCTGCCGCTATCGGCTCTCCTGCAATTTTGAAGACCTGCCGGTTCGGCTATGACGGCAAGGGCCAAACGAAGTTGAACAGCCCCGACGACATCAGCGAAGCTTGGGCCTCAATGGCTGAAGCGCCTTCTGTTTTGGAAGGCTTCGTGAATTTCAGCAAAGAGATTTCGATCATCGCAGCGCGCGGGCCTTCTGGCGAAGTGTCGTGCTTTGATCCAGGTGAAAACGTCCACAAGGACGGCATTTTGTGCACAACAACAGTACCAGCCCAAATTTCGGCCGCCTTGCGCACTGATGCCGTTCTGCTTGCCGCCAAAATCCTCAATGCGCTAGACTATGTTGGCGTTATGGGTGTTGAGCTTTTCGTGACATCGCAGGGGCTCGTTGTTAACGAGATCGCCCCTCGTGTGCACAATTCAGGGCACTGGACACAGGCTGGCTGCGCTGTCGATCAGTTCGAGCAGCACATTCGCGCTATTGTCGGTTGGCCTTTGGGCGACGGAGCGCGCTATGCCGACGTCGTCATGGAGAACCTTATCGGCGATGACATGGCCCGCGTTCCAGCCCTTGCGAAAGAGCCGAAAACTCAGCTTCACCTTTATGGCAAAGCCGACGTGAAAGCGGGCCGTAAGATGGGCCACGTCAACCGGATTACCGGCTGACGCCTACTTGCGCTTTGGTGCCGAAGCTCCGCCTTTTGGAGTCCCCGTCGTTGCTGCGCGGCGAGCTTTGTTTTTCTTGGAATTCGGCTTACCTGTTGAAGGCGCAGCCCCTTTGGCCCCAGCGGACTTCCAGCGAGGTTTTGAACCATCTTTACCAGCTGATCCACCACTGCGTGCAGGTTTGGCATCGGGGTTTCCGCCGGGCTTACCAGTTGGCTTTCCACGTGGTTTCGCGCCGGGGCGTTCAAAGCGCTCGCTCGGGTTGCTTCCCGAGCGTTTCACAGGCGTGACAACTCCTTCAGGGCGCGTTTCTTCTGGCCGCTTAGATTTGTCAAACTTGGGTTTGTCGCCTTTTGGCTTATCAAACTTGGGCTTATCGTAGTTCGGTTTCTCGCCACGAGGTTTGTCGTACTTTGGTTTGTCATACTTTGGTTTGTCGTGGCGTGGCTTGCCACCAGCCGCTTTGTCATAACGCGGCTTGGGCTTGAAAGCAGGCTTAGGCATTTTGGCAATGTCAGGCGCCTTGTCGAGCTGCTTAAGCGAGCTGCCTTCAACATTGTCACCCGCAGCTTTCAAAAACGCGGCGGCATCAGCTTTTTTGATTTCAAAGTAGCTTTCGTCAGCACCGATCCGGATAGCGCCGATAGAATCTTTCGTAATTTTGCCCGCGTCACACACGGCGGGAAGCAAGCGACGTGGCTCTGCTCCGGCGTTGTTGCCACCGGCGACAGAAAACCAAACTGTCGGCCCAAAGGCAGCACGTGGTTTGGGTGCCTCACCAGCGCCCGACGCTGACAGCTCTTCAGGTGAAGAATGCTGCGCGCGGTAAAGGCGCAGGTAAGCCGCAGCGAGCTGCTCGGGGCTAAACGCGCCCGCGAGGCTGCTCACGGCCTCGGCCTCAGAGGCGGCGACGTCCTCGTGCCATGCCGGGTCTGCGAGCATGCGTTCGCTGTCGCGCGCACGCACGGCCTCGGCTGAAGGCGCTTCGCCCCATGTTGCCTTAAGTTTGGCCATCTGCAGTAGGCGCTCAGCCTTGCGGCGCGCCTTTGGCGGCACGATGAGTGCACTTGCGCCTTTGCGCCCAGCCCGGCCCGTGCGACCAGAGCGGTGCAGAAGCGTTTCGTGGTTGTTGGGCAGTTCAGCGTGAATAACCAGATCAAGGTTGGGCAAATCAATGCCACGCGCCGCAACGTCGGTCGCGACACAAACGCGCGCGCGGCCATCGCGCATGGCTTGCAACGCGTGCGTACGTTCGCTTTGGCTCAACTCACCCGACAAGGCCACGACTGCAAAGCCACGGTTAGACAAACGGGTTGTCAAACGGTTGACCATGGCGCGGGTGTTACCAAAGACAATGGAGTTCGGGGCTTCGTGAAAGCGCAATACGTTGATGATCGCGTTTTCGGCATCGCGTGGTGAAACATTCAAAGCGTGATACTCGATGTCAGCATGCTGCGACGTTGTCGCGACTGTCTCAACACGAACAGCATCCGTCTGATAGCTTTTCGCGAGTTTGGCGATTGAGGCTGGCACAGTTGCTGAGAACAGCAGTGTTTGCCGTTCTTTAGGGGCTTCAGATAGGATAAACTCCAGGTCTTCGCGAAACCCGAGATCAAGCATTTCATCAGCCTCGTCGAGCACAACGGCTTTGAGGTTTGACAGATCAATCGAGCCGCGCATGATATGGTCGCGCAAACGCCCCGGTGTGGCGACAACCATATGCGCACCGCGAACAAGCGCGCGGCGCTCGTCGCGCATATCCATGCCGCCGACAGTTGACGCGATAGTGGCCCCAGCCTTGGCATAAAGCCATGCGAACTCGCGCTTCACCTGCAGAGCAAGCTCGCGCGTTGGAGCTATAACCAGCGCCAAAGGCGCGTCAGCACGGCCAAAGGCATCGTCTTCGCCCAGAAGAGAGGACGCGATCGCAAGCCCGAAGCCAACAGTTTTACCTGAGCCCGTCTGAGCCGAAACAAGCATGTCTGCGCCTGCTAGTTCAGGGTTTGAAACAGCCTCTTGAACGGGAGTCAGTTTGTCGTATCCGCGTTCTTGGAGTGCGTCTGCTAAGGCTTTTTTCACGGGCGTATCTGCTTTTCGGGCTAAAGGTTCGGACAAGTGCCCGCGTTTAGAGTGTTTGCCCGCATTTGTATAGGGGCAAAGAAAAAGGGCCGGTGCAGCACACCAGCCCCTTTTAGCCGCAGTTTATAAGCAGATCAGAGACCTATCTAGTGGCCAAGAATTTGGCTCAGGAACAACTGTGTGCGGTCTGATTTGGGGTTATTGAAGAACTCTTCAGGTTCGTTTTGCTCTACAATCTGGCCTTGGTCCATAAAGATCACGCGGTTGGCAACTTGACGGGCAAAGCCCATCTCATGGGTCACGCAGAGCATGGTCATGCCTTCTTCGGCAAGCTCGATCATGGTGTCGAGCACCTCTTTGATCATCTCCGGGTCAAGCGCCGATGTCGGTTCATCAAACAGCATGATCCGTGGCTGCATGCAAAGCGAACGGGCGATCGCCACGCGCTGTTGCTGACCGCCCGAGAGCTGACCGGGGAACTTGTCGGCCTGTTCGGGGATCTTAACCTTCTCCAGAAAGTGCATCGCCGTTTCTTCAGCTTCCTTTTTCGGGATCTTGCGAACCCAAATCGGTGCGAGCGTGCAGTTCTCAAGAATTGTCAGATGCGGAAACAAGTTGAAGTGCTGGAAGCACATGCCAACCTCAGAGCGGATCTTGTCGATGTTCTTAAGGTCTGATGACAATAGAGTGCCATCAACTGTGATCTTGCCTTGCTGGTGTTCTTCAAGCGCGTTGATACAGCGGATCAGCGTTGATTTGCCAGAGCCTGACGGCCCACAAATCACGATCCGTTCGCCCTGATAGACTGTCAGATCAATATCGCGCAGCACATGGAACGAGCCATACCACTTGTTCATATTTTCGATGCTGATCGCGACTTGGTCGGAAACTTGCATTTTTGCGGTTTCGGTCATTGCCTAAACCCTCCTTTAACGGTGATCTGTCGCAAGACGGCGTTCGAGCCACTGCGAGTATTGTGAGATGCCATAGCAGACAACGAAGAAAAGCACGGAAGCGAACAAATACAGTTCCCAGTAAATCCCGTTCCAGTCTGTTGAGGCAACGATAGGTCCGCGGATCATCCCGACAAGATCGAACATCGAGATTACCGACACGAGGACGGTGTCCTTGAAGAGCCCAACAGCCACGTTCACGATCCCCGGAATGGAGATCTTGAGCGCTTGTGGAAGAATGATCAGGCGCATGGCTTGCGCGTAATCGAGCCCCAAACTGTCCGCCGCTTCATACTGCCCCTTAGGCAAAGCCGCGAGGCCGCCACGGATTACCTCGGCGATATAGGCTGCCGAGAACATGGTGATCATGATCACCACACGCAGGAACAGATCAACGCCGGTATTAGGCGGGAAGAAGTAGGACAACATCACGCTCGCCACGAACAGCAGCGTGATAAGAGGTACACCACGGATGAACTCGATGAATACAACGCAGATAACCTTGATCAGCGGCAAATCCGATTGCCGCCCCAACGCCAGGGCAATGCCAAGCGGTACGGACAAGGAAACACAGGTTAGGCCGAGCATCATGTTGAGCATAAACCCACCCAAGTCACGGCTGGGCACCGCCGAAAGCAAAGCGTTCTCTGAAGCACCCTCGGGAATAAGCATCCCGCCGATGATCCACACGACGAAGGCTGCTGCAACTCCACCAAGAAAGCCTGCCGCAAAACTGCCCTTAACGAAACGCTCATAAACGACATAGCCTGCTATGACACCAAGAAGCGCAAAAATCGGCGCTAAAATGGTTCCACCCCAGATTAGCCAGTAGGCGACAAAGGGAAACAGAGCAGTCACGATCAAAAGCTTGCGTGGCAGATCAAAAAACAGCACGGGGGCCAGCGCAGCAAACATCAGCGCAAATGCTAAGGTTGGTCGCCAGTATTGGTCAGGCGGATATTTGAAACCAAACAATAGCTGGTTCCAACGCTCGGTCAGAACCGCGAAGCAGGCGCCTGTTTGGCCATCGAGAACTTCGCGACAGCCCGCTAGGCTCTCTGCGTTCCAGACGCCACTCAGCAACCATGGCATCGACGACGATAGCAGAACATAGACCATATAAAGCGCGACAACTGTCAGCAGAGCGTTGGCCCAAGTTGGGAACAGGTTGTCTTTAACCCATTTTACTGGGCCCGCCGCCGAAGTTGGCGCAGGCTGCTCGTCAAGAAACGTCTCTCGCACAAAGGCGACGGGGCTCGAATTGCTATTAGACATAATCAGCGCTCCTTCAGCTTCATGGCATTGTTGTAGACGTTCATTATTGACGAGATGGATAGCGAGATAACAAGATAGAACAGCATCAAGAGTATCACACACTCGATAGCGCGCCCGGTCTGGTTAAGTGTAATCCCGCCAAGCGTTGCAGTGATGTCAGCGTAGCCGACCGCGATCGCCAGTGACGAGTTCTTGGTAATGTTAAGATACTGCGAAATCAGCGGTGGGATAATCACACGCAGCGCTTGTGGAAGCACAACAAGGTTCATCACACGGCGCGGACGCAGGCCAAGTGCTGCAGCGGCTTCTGTCTGCCCTTTCGAGACAGCCTGAATGCCAGCGCGTACGTTTTCAGCGATAAAGGCGCCTGTATAGATAGATAGAGCGAACCACAGAGCCAACAAAGGCGCGCCAATCTGGATGCCACCTTTCAAGTTGAAGCGGTTTGCCAATGGATCAGGTGAGTCTAGTCCAATAGGCTGGCCCATGACGTAGAACATCAAAATCGACGGCACGATGAGGATCGCCAGTGACGGCCAGCCAGTTGGCAGCAACTTGCCAGTATCATAAAGCAGCTTGGTGGCATACCGACGGTATAGAAACACCCCAATGATAGAGGCTATGAACGTCGCGACAACGATGCCCGAGCCATCGCCCCAAATTGGCGCGGGCGCATAGACACCGCGGTTCGTGAATGCAAACAGTCCGAACAACAGCTCTTTATCTGGTGTTTCGCCCAAATATGCGCGCGCTCCTGGCAGGACGCCCGTTATGACTGTGTAGATAATAATGAGCCAGATAAGCACAGGGATGTTGCGAAATATCTCAACGTAGAACGACATGAGTTTGCTCACGAGCCAGTTGTTTGACAACCGTAGAACACCCGCAGTAACTCCGAAGAATGTCGCTGTGATGCAGGCCAGAAAGGCTACGAGTAAGGTGTTGATGATCCCGACCCAGGCAGCCCGCAAATTACTAGATTGGCTGTTATAGTCGATCAGTGTTTGGTTGATATCATAGCCAGAAGGCGCGCCTAGAAACTCGAAACTGATGTTCAGGCCCGCTTTTTCAAGGTTTGCCATCAAGTTGCTAAATAAAAATGCAACTGCTGCAATCAGCACAAGTAGGGCGATGGCTTGAAATGTCAGCGCCCGATATCGCGTATCATTGAATAGCATTGATAGCCGGAATGACTCCTGAGGAGTCTCGGTAGTTATCGTCATCTAGGACGTCCCTGTTGTGGGCTGGCTCTCTTGTAAAAGCACGTCGTTGCGCGCGTGAGCTACCAGTCTAGTTTGTTGGTCGTAAGGGATAGGAAAAGGGCGCGGTATTGCCGCGCCCCCCCCTTAAGTACTTAGCGGAATGGTGGTGAGTAGATCAGACCACCATCAGTCCATTGTGCGTTCAAGCCACGCGCAAGGCCGATTGGTGTGCTTTCACCAATGTTCTTCTCGAAAATTTCGCCATAGTTGCCTGAAACGGCAATCGCGTTTTTCGCCCAGTCAGCTGACAGGCCGAGCATTTCGCCGAGGTTGCCCTCTGTGCCCAAGAGACGGTTGATCTCTGGGTTGTTGCCGGCTGAAGCTGACATGTCAGCGATATTGGCTGATGTTACACCAAGCTCTTCAGCTGTGATCAGTGCGTTCAGAGTCCAACGAACAGCATCGCCCCATTCGTTGTCGCCGTGGCGAACAAGCGGGCCGAGTGGCTCTTTAGAAACGATCTCAGGCAACAGGATGTGATCGCCTGGGTTTTCAAAAGTTGCACGTGTTGCAGCAAGGCCAGACGCGTCTGTTGTGAAAACATCGCAAGCGCCAGCAAGGTATTGCTGCTGTGCTTCAGAGTTTGTTTCGATCGGCACAGGCTCGTAGCTGATGTTGTTCGCACGGAAGAAGTCCGCGAGGTTCAACTCAGTTGTTGTGCCTGTTTGGATGCAAACAGTTGCGCCATCAAGCTCTTTGGCTGACGAAACGCCAAGCTCTTTCGGGGCCATGAAGCCCTGACCATCGTAGTAGTTTACGCCGACGAAAGTGAACTTGAGGTCAACGTCGCGTGAGAACGTCCAAGTTGTGTTGCGTGCGAGCATGTCGATCTCACCTGACGCAAGCGCCGTGAAACGTGTTTTACCCGTCGTAGGAACGAATTCGACAGCATTGCCGTCGCCCAGAACAGCCGCAGCAACGGCGCGACAGACTGCAACGTCAAAGCCGCTCCATTCGCCGTTGGCGTCTGGTGCAGCGAAGCCAACGAGACCTGTGGTTACGCCACAGTTCAGTTTGCCACGTGCTTTTACGTCGTCAAGTGTGCCAGCAGCAGCAACGCCAGCGGCAAGGCCGGCTACTGTGAGTGCACCGAGAAATACGGTTTTTTTCATGATTACCTCTTCCTGAATGTCCGCCTTTGAGCAGACGGTTTTTCCCGACCATTTGCTGGCCGAGTCGAATTGTCGGAGGGATTGCCCCTCCAATGACAAGAAGTTTGGTCCTATTTATCAAGAAACGTCAAGTGTCACATTTGTAAAAAGAATGTTCCCGCCCGGCAGAAAATCCGTTGGTTTCCGTGGCATTAACTATGTTTTTAACATCGACCTCAGGCTAGAGTAGACAACGCATAAAACTGTGCCGCATGGACAAACGCTTCTTTTTTAAGCTCAGCGGTTTGGGTGGCCTCCTCGTCTTCGCCCCAAAGCTCTTCTTGCCAAAGCTCATCAATTCTTGACGTTTTCCACAGGTTTTCAGGGCCTTCCCTGCCCGCTGCAGCTGCCAAACCAATTACAAACGAACCCGACATGCTGACCAGATCGTGAAACGCCGTCAACTGGAACGGGCTCTGGGCTCGCGTGAGTTGTAATGCGATAGCTTGAGCAGTCTCAGACTGCGGCTTATGCATGACACCGGAATGCGCTTGCAAATCGAGTTGATGTTCTTTGTGCGCCCAATCCAGAAGCGCGTCCCACGCTGTATCCTGCCTTTGCCGCAGCTCTGCCGGCGAATCAGCGCGGTAGCAAAGCAAATCGCTATCCGCATAGGCTGCGATCAGCTCGGACACTTCGTCAAACTGCTCACTGACTTTATCAATCGCTGCATTCGTAGAGCGGGTGAAGGGCATGACATTCGGGTCTATCTTTTCGTCGACGGCGCGCCACTCTTCAGCGATTGCTTCTGCAAGGCCGGCGTTTGGCACAACCAATGGCGCCTTCGCAGGTGTCTTCACCGCCCGCCCATCCAGATGCACGGCAAAGCCATCAGGGCCTTCTTGTACCTGTGCGTCTTGCCAAAATCGTTTTAGCATCCAATCGCTCATGCGGTGTCTCCCAGTAGGGCATCAATTGCACTCGGCAGTTCTGCAAAACTTTGCACCAGCGCATCTGCATTCAAAACTTCAGCGTCGTGATAGCCCCAGCTCACACCGATCGCCTTTATGGCCGCCGCACGCGCCATATCCATGTCAAATGTAGTGTCGCCAACCATGACCGCCTGATGAGCCTCAAGCCCGGTTTCGCGCAACACCGCCTCAAGCATTGATGGGTGCGGTTTTGACGGGTGGTTGTCCGCGACTTGCTCTGAGTGGAAAAAACCCTCGAGCTGGTGACCCGCAAGTAGCTTGTCCAATCCGCGCCGCGACTTGCCTGTTGCAACGGCTACGAATGTCTCGTCTTCCGCCTTCAGCGCTGTCAGCACCTCGCGGGCGCCCTCAAACAATGGGCTAGACTGGGCAGCACCTTGCTCGGCACGCAGGCCCATGTAAGCGGCCTTATAGCCCTCGACCAATGCAGCGTTTTCTGCCTCCATGTCTGGAGCCAAACGTGCCATTGCCTCGGGGAGTGACAGCCCAACGATACCTTTTATCTCAGCGCGGCTTGGCGCAGTAAGGCCAAGGCCGTCAAACGCCGCCCCCATTGCGGCGCAGATGTCGTCTTGGCTGTCCACAAGGGTGCCATCGACATCAAATATCACCAGCCTCATCAGACGCCCTCGAACGGGTCGTTCGCGGCAAGCTCTGGCGTCCAGCCAAAAGTCTCAAACGTTTCGGCCATATGTTCTGGCATATCTGCTGTCACGGTGATTTGCTTGCGTGTCTCTGGATGCTCAAAGCGCATTTCACGTGCGTGCAAATGTAGCTTGTCTGAAACAGCACCACCGATCTTCGCGCCCCACCCGTCACCAAGGTTTTCCTGGCTCGAACCGCCATACTTACCATCTCCGATGATGGGATGACCGATCTCGGCCATATGTGCCCGAAGTTGGTGCGTGCGTCCGGTGATCGGCTCCATCGCCACCCACGCGGCGCGCTCAGCAACACGGTAAAGCGTTGAGTAAAGCGTGTTTGCCCGCTTGGCGCCCTCGGTACGGTCTACATCACGTGGGTGCACACAAAGCATCTTCTCGCCAAGGCCGCGCCCACCACCGCCAGCTTTGACCAAACCATATTTGATTTCGCCAAGGTAAGGCCGCGGCACGCCAGCTACGACCGCCCAGTATATCTTACGTGTTTCACGGTGCCGCATCGCCGCGGTGAGCGACTTCGCCGCTTGGCGCGTACGCGCCAAAAGCAAAACCCCCGAAGTGTCTTTGTCGAGCCTGTGCACGAGGCGCGGCTTCTCCTCAAAACCAAACTTTAGAGCTTCGGACAGGCCATCAACATGGCGTGTTTGCTTGCTGCCGCCTTGTGTTGGCAAGCCTGAGGGCTTGTTGATCGCGATGATGTGTTCGTCGCGATAAATAACGCAGGATTGAATCAGCTTGGCGTCGGCGTCTGAAACGCGAGCTTGCTCCTTGCCGTAAGTGACATGTGCGTCAGGCAGAGGCGGCATGCGCACGATCTGCCCGGCCTCAACGCGGCTGCTTGACTTCACCCGTCCGCCATCAACACGCACCTCACCTTTGCGGCAGAGCTTCTCGATCTGGCCCTGCTTAAGCTGCGGGAACTTGTTGCGAATCCAACGGTCGATCCGCTGATCACCCTCGTCAGGTGTAACTTCGATTTGTTGAACACGGCTCATTGAAATACTCCACGTGCGAGCGCCATGCCCGCGATAAGCGCTGTCAGGGACAATACCACCGACACCACGACATATAACATAGCAAGGCCCATTTGGCCGCGCTCATAAAGGGTTACCGCATCAAGCGAGAAAGCTGAAAACGTGGTGAAGCCACCGAGAAGGCCTGTCATCAGCAGGGGAGCCAAGCGGGTGGCATCCTTGTTGGCCAAGGCCACAATGAGCAGCCCCATCGCGAAAGAACCAAGCACATTGACTGTGAGTGTGGCCCACGGAAACCCCGGCCCCATGAGACGCATTGCGCCCACGTTCACAAGGTAGCGGCCGGACGCTCCGATAGCCCCGCCAAGGGCAACTTGAAGAAGTGATGTTAACATGCCGCGTCTGTCACAGCCACGCGGGCGATTGTCAAGTTTTGCGAGGCCGCAAGGGCGGCCAACCTGCGAACACAGGCAAGAGTGGGGGCCAGCCCCCAAGTCACAAAACGAGTTTTGTGACCTCCCCCGGGATATTTCTGGAAAGAAAAAGGCCTAGGTGTTCTTGCGCGCGCGTTGCTTGGCAAACCAGTCGACGCGTTTTTTGAGATCACGCTCAAAGCCGCGCTCAACAGGCTGGTAAAGCACTGGGCGTTTCATGTCGTCAGGGAAGTAGTTTTGCCCCGAAAACCCGTCTTCAGCATCATGGTCGTAGGCGTAGCCCGCGCCATAACCCTGCTCTTGCATCAATGAAGTTGCAGCGTTGAGAATGTGTTTGGGCGGTGGCGCCGAGCCTGTACGCTTGGCCTCTTTGCGAGCAGCCTTGTAGGCCACATAAGCCGCGTTTGATTTGGGCGCGAGGGCAAGATAGATCACGGCCTGCGCCAGTGCGAGCTCCCCTTCCGGGCTGCCAAGGCGCTCGTAAGTCTCCCAGCTTTGCAAGCATTGCACCTGCGCCTGAGGGTCGGCAAGACCAATATCTTCAACCGCCATACGCGTGATCCGGCGGGCTAGGTAGCGCGGGTCTTCCCCTCCTTCGAGCATACGTGAAAACCAGTAAAGCGCAGCATCGGGGTCAGATCCGCGCACCGATTTGTGCAGAGCCGAGATCAGATTGTAGTGCTCATCGCCTGATTTATCATACTTGATCGCACGGCGCATAAGCCGCGTAGAGAGGCCCTCGACGTCAAGCGGCGCTTCAAGCTTCCATGCATTGAGCTGTTCTATCAGGTTGAGAAGCGCGCGCCCATCGCCATCAGCCATTTCCAGAAGCGCTTCGCGCGCAAGGCCTGTCAGCGGCAGAGTGCGATCAAGTTCCTTTTCGGCACGCTGGGCAAGGCGCTCCAAATCTGACAACTCAAGGCGCTGCAAAACCAGCACCTGCGCGCGACTTAACAGAGCAGCGTTAAGCTCGAAGCTCGGGTTTTCAGTTGTGGCACCAACTAGAAGAATGGTGCCGTTTTCCATGAACGGCAAAAACCCATCTTGTTGCGCTTTGTTGAAACGATGAATCTCATCAACGAACAAAAGGGTTCCTTGCCCATTGGCATGGCGATGTCTTGCCGCTTCAAAGACTTTCTTGAGGTCGGCGACACCCGTAAAAATCGCGCTAATCTGCACGAAATGCATGTCGCTTTCTTGCGCCAAAAGCCGCGCGATTGTGGTTTTGCCAACACCGGGCGGCCCCCACAGAACCAGTGATGACAGCACACCAGCAGCCAACATAACGCCGAGTGGCGCTTCTGGGCCCAAAACTTGTTCTTGGCCGATCACCTCGCCGAGCGTTTGCGGCCTCAACTTATCCGCTAAGGGCCGCGGACCGCTCGGAGCACTGCTGCCTGCGGGCGATGTATCAAACAGATCCGCCACGGCCTATAGCCTGAACTTCAGCTGCAAACTCTGCCCGCCCCGCTCAAGACTGAGCGACATCCAACGTCCGGATTTCTCCAACTTGCGCAAAGCTTCGGCCGTGTCGGAAACGCGATCTGAATTGATTGCGCGGATCACGTCGCCCGGCCTCAGCCCGGCGCGCGCGCCCAAAGGTCCGGGCTCCGTGACGACCACACCGTTTGAACTAAGCGGCAGGCTAAACTCAGCCAGCACTGCTGGGTTAATGTTGCTTAAACGCACGCCTGGAAGCGGCGTGTCTGTGCCAGTTTCAACTTCCTCTCGGGCTGGCGTGTTAGGCGGCCCGGCAAGGCGCACTTTGCGCGTGTCTGTCTCGCCTTCGGAGAAGACCAACACCTGACTTTGGTTGCCAATCCCCGCGACACCCATGCGAAAGATCATCTCTGAAGGCGTGTTCACAGGCTCACCGTCAACCGCCATAATAACTTCACCAGCTTCAAAGCCAGCTTTGAAAAACGGGCTCTCGCGGTGCAACTCAGAAATCATGATGCCACCAGCGCGCATAAGGCCAATGCTTTCGGCCATGTCAGCGTCGACGGGCTGACCATTGATACCCGCCCAAGGGCGCTCATAGCGGGTTTTCCCGGCCTTAGCCTGTGTCAAAAATTGCGCGACAAGCTTGGAGGGTATGGCAAAGCCTATCCCGTTTGACCCGCCTGAACGGCTGACAATACGAGTGTTCACGCCGATGAGCGCGCCGTTCACGTCAATCAGCGCTCCGCCCGAGTTGCCCGGATTAATCGGCGCATCTGTCTGGATGAAGTAGCCTCGTGCACTGCCCATGGCCCCGCCCGAACGCGCCAACCCCGACACGATGCCAGAGGAAACGGTTTGCCCAACGCCAAACGGGTTGCCGATCGCGAGGACCAGTTCACCGACTTCAACAGTGTCACTGTCGCGCAATTGCAAGAACGGCATCGTGCTTGCATCTTCAAGCTGCAGAAGCGCTATGTCGCTCTCTTGGTCGGCCAAAACGACACGGGCCGCAAACTCGCGCCTGTCATTGAGCACAACACGAATGTCTGTCGCCTCACCAACAACGTGATAGTTCGACACCGCAAAGCCGTCGGCAGTTAGGATAACGCCAGAGCCAAGCGAGTTTTGCACGCGTGGACGGGTTGGGCCACGGCCACGGAACAAATCTGCAAAGAACGGATCGCCCTGAAACGGGCTGGCGCGCGTCTGCACCACGCGCTTGACGTAAATGTTGACGACAGCAGGCGCGGCTTGCTTGACGAGTGGCGCAAACCCCAGGCTGATCTCGGCTTGGCTCGCGGGCACCCGTGTCTCCGCACTAAGTGGCGACACCAGTCCGAGCATTATTACAAGCGCCAATCGAAACATCTGCATGTCCTTTTCCTTTACCTAAAAGATATGCGGAGCGACGAGGCAGATTGCAAGCAGGCAAAGAAAAACCCTCGCGCTTTCGCACGAGGGTTTGCTTGCCTATTGGCGTTTTATGCGCCAGCAGCTTACTCTACGGTTTGCTCTTCAGCTTCTTCAGCAGCAACGCGGGCTTTGTCGGCGAGGCCTTTCGCGTCAACATCGCGTTCTACGAACTCGATGATCGCCATTGGCGCCATGTCACCATAGCGGAATCCCGCTTTCATGATACGCACATAGCCACCTGAGCGGTCTTTGTAGCGTGGGCCGAGAATTTCAAAAAGTTTCGCAACATACATGTCTTGCTTGAGCTGGCTTGCGGCTTGACGACGTGCGTGCAAATCGCCGCGCTTGCCGAGCGTGATCAGCTTTTCGATGATCGGGCGCAGTTCTTTTGCTTTTGGCAATGTTGTTTTGATTTGCTCATGTTCGATGAGCGAGCCTGCCATGTTCGCGAACAGCGCTTTGCGGTGTTCGTGGGTGCGGTTCAGGCGGCGGTATCCACGTGCGTGACGCATATTTCTTCTCCTAATGAGCCATCTACTGGCGTTTTTGCTTTGTCTGGCCTCTGATGCGTGTCAGCGGCTCTCCTTGGGGCTTGTGCCCAGATGTCCCCGCTCCTGCGGGAATTTTCGAGGTGGGCCGGAGCCCACCTCAAGTCACTTAAAAGGCGTCTTCGAATTTCTTCGCGAGATCTTCGATGTTCTCTGGCGGCCAATCCTCGACATCCATACCGAGGTGAAGGCCCATGCCTGACAGTACTTCTTTGATCTCGTTGAGAGACTTGCGGCCAAAGTTTGGCGTGCGAAGCATTTCTGCTTCTGTCTTCTGGATGAGATCGCCGATGTAAACGATGTTGTCGTTCTTCAGGCAGTTTGCTGAGCGTACCGACAGTTCCAACTCGTCCACTTTCTTCAAGAGAAGCGGGTTGAACTCGAGGCCATCGTCTTCTTCCTGACGACCAGCCGCTTCAGGCTCATCGAAGTTCACGAAGATAGACAGTTGATCTTGCAGAATACGGGCCGCGTATGCGATCGCATCATCCGGTGTGATCGAGCCGTCAGTGTCGATTTTCATCGTCAGTTTGTCGTAGTCCAGAACCTGGCCTTCACGTGTTGGCTGCACGTCATACGACACGCGCTTCACAGGTGAGAAGATCGCATCAATCGGCATCAAGCCAATTGGGGCATCTTCCGGCTTGTTCTGCTCTGCTGCAACATAGCCCTTGCCGGTGTTAACCGTCAGCTCCATGTACAGGTCAGCGCCATCATCAAGGTGACAGATTACGTGATCACGGTTGAGTATCTCGATACCAGCGGAATCAGAGATGTCACCCGCCGTCACAACACCAGGGCCTTTGGCGTTAACAGAAACGCGTTTCGGGCCTTCAATGTCCATACGAACGCTGACACCCTTAAGGTTCAACACGATGTCAGTGACGTCTTCGCGCACGCCAGCGATGCTTGAGAACTCATGCAATACGTTGTCGATCTGCACTGATGTAATTGCCGCGCCTTGCAGCGAGCTCATCAGAATGCGGCGCAAGGCGTTGCCGAGTGTGAGGCCAAAGCCGCGCTCAAGCGGCTCAGCAACCAGTGTAGCCTGACGCGACGGGTCATTGCCCGGCTTGACGTCAAGCTGTGTTGGCTTGATCAGTTCTTGCCAATTTTTATGGATCATGCGTCCCTCCATTCTTGCGTGTGGCCCCATGTCCAAATGGTCACACGCGCCCGAGGTTTCAAAAAGACAGAATGAGGCCGTGCAAAACGCACAGCCTCATGCAGTAACTTAACTTAGACCCGGCGGCGTTTCGGCGGGCGGCAGCCATTGTGAGCGATTGGCGTCACGTCACGAATTGACGTGATGTTCAAACCAAGTGCTGCAAGGGCGCGCAAAGCGCTCTCACGGCCAGAACCCGGGCCTTGCACTTCAACTTCCAGCGTCTTAACGCCGTGCTCTTGCGCTTTTTTGCCAGCATCTTCAGCAGCCATCTGAGCTGCATAAGGTGTTGACTTGCGCGAGCCCTTGAAGCCCATCGTGCCCGCAGATGACCAGGCAATCGCGTTGCCTTGAACATCTGAGATCAGGATTTTGGTGTTGTTGAACGAAGAGTTCACATGCGCAACGCCTGAGGCGATATTCTTGCGCTCTTTCTTCTTAGTGCGTGTCTTATCACGTGCCATTGATCGAACCCTCCCTTATTTCTTCTTGCCGGCGATTGCTTTCGCCGGGCCTTTACGGGTGCGCGCATTGGTATGCGTGCGTTGTCCGCGAACAGGCAGGTTGCGACGGTGACGCAGGCCACGGTACGAGCCGAGGTCCATTGCGCGCTTGATGTTCATCGTCACTTCACGGCGAAGATCACCTTCAACCATGTAGTTTGCGTCGATGTGTTCGCGAACGGCCAGAACTTCGGCGTCTGACAGCTCGTTCACACGGCGTGCAGCGTCGATGCCGACAGCTTCGCAAATTGCTTGAGCAGAGGTTGTACCAATGCCAGTGATGTAAGTGAGGGCGATCGGGACCCGTTTATGGGTCGGGATGTTTACGCCGGCGATACGTGCCACGTGTCGTTATCCTTTTCGTTGCGGTTCCGTGATTTCAGAACCTTTTTTCACAACGTAGGCCCGACGCATTTTTGCTCCGGGCCGCAGCTGAATTCTATGATCTTGAAGCGACTCGGTGAATGCCGAGCAGAATCAATATCTCTTGCGAGATAGGGCGTGGTAGGAGCATTTGCGCGGGGCGTCAAGCCTTAGAGGCCAACCAACTTCCAATCAGCCGATTGATGAGATGTCACCGTTGAAGCCTTCGCCAAGTCCGTCGGGCAAATATCGCGCAATTCTGCCGACATCTCCATTGTCATATTCAAGGCCTTCAGCGCGAATGCTGCGCTTTTTTACGACAATCGAAATGTTGTAACCGTATTTGCGCACCCAGGCATCTTTGCAATCAAACCCGGCCAGAACAAGATTGTAAAGCAGCAGCCCGGCGTTCCATACCGTCAGGTGCCCGCCAACAATCTGGTGTTTGAAAGGTGGGACGGAAAGCCCAAGCACACCACCCTCATTCAAAACGGCATGAGCCCTTTGCAGAAACAGGTTCACATTGGGCTGATGCTCGAGAACATGCGAGGCTATGACACAATCGTAGGTTTGCGGAATTTCGACAGTCACGAAATCTCCGACAATCACTGGCGGAGCCTCTTTGGGTCGGTCACGGAAGTAGACACTGTCGCCATAGTCGAGTTCCGTGACTGTCTTGCCATGATTGCGCAACATTGCTGTTTGCTCACCAGTTCCGCTGCCAACGTCGAGAACAGTTTCAAAATCATGCGCGTCAAGCACCCGTTGAACCATGAGGCCACTGAACTTCATCTCTCGAAATTCCGGTCGCATTTCAGACAGTAAAGCGCAATCCTGCGCCGCTTCTTGCGCGCCCGGCAGCCCCCCTACTTTAACTGCCCGCATGAAAAACCCTCGAGCGCGCTCATATTCTCTTAGGCGACGATAGATACTGCCTGCGAGACTCGCTGCTTTCGCATTTGTTGGGTTCGCCTTCAGGTATCTTTCGATGTCATCTCGGGCCTCTTCTGCACGGCCCAACTTGAACAGCACGCGCGCCCGCAACTCGTATAGCTCGCGGGCTTCTGGGCGCCCCTGTGCGGCGCCCCAAATCGCCACTATTTGCTCTAACGCTTTTTGCGGTTCCTTGATGGCATTCCATCCAATCGCCGTCAGAGCGAGTGGAATGTCCGGCGCATCGGTTTCAAAACAGAGGTTGCCATACTTCAAAGCCAAGGCTTTCCCGCCAAACTGCCAAAGCAGTTCTATCTGCCTTTGAACTTCAGGAGCCGTAAGCTCTGGGGCTTCTCGGTAAACCTGAATAGCCGCCTGAAATGTCTTTCCGCGTGACAAAACACGATAGCTAAATCCTGTTTCCTCAGCCCATTCATTCAGCGCGCGCCATTCGCCTTCTGGCCACTTCGGATAAACACCGGACTCTTTCCAGTCGCAGAGCTCATCAAACACAACAACTGAGCCTTCGACAAACCTGTCAGACAATGCCGTTAGTACATATTTTGCACCGCCGTAGAGGTCACAGTCGATGTGTACCAACGCGACAGGGCCTGCGTTTCTCGCCAGCCAACCGTCAAGCGTTTGGTCAAAAAAGCCCTTTATCAAACTCACATTGGGCGGCATCAAAGGCAGGCTTCGCAGCGCGAAATGGCCCTTTTCATATGTGTCACCCTCAGCTCGCTCCCACGCTTCAGGCAAGCCTTCAAAGGAATCAAACCCATGAAATTGCCGCTCAGGGAAAGACCGCGCAAGGAGCGCTAGTGATTTCCCCTGAAACACCCCAAACTCAAGAACGTGGCCTTCCTCAGGCGCTAGGCCAAGTGCCATTCGCAGCTGAATGTGGCCATCGGTTACGAATGGTGTGTCGTGAAAAGGCTGAATGGAAATATTTGAAGTCGTGTGCACAGCTGCACGCTTCTCGAGCATGGTCTCAAAGGCGAAATTCTTAGGTTTGGTCATGGCTTTGCTGCAGACTCCAACAGTTCAGATCTCAGGCACGAGCACCAAAAGCTCGGTTTTCAACTCGCCCAGTTGCCCCCCAAATCCCTCACGTCAGTCGCCGTGTCTTGCTTCACTTCAAAGCGTCGGTGATCGAGGCCTTCACATCGTCGATTTCGCCAAGCCCGTTGACCGAGCGAAGCTGGCCTTTGGCGTAGTAGTAGCCAATCAGCGGAGAGGTTTTTTTGTAATATTCCATCAGGCGCTGCTTGAGGCTGTCTTCGTTATCGTCAGCGCGGCGCGTCACGTCTGTGCTATCACATTTGCTGCATTTGCCGTCAGTGGGCCAAGGCTTGGTCTGGTCGTTGTAAACCTCGCCACAATTGCCACAGGTAGAGCGCGCTGTAATGCGCTGCACAAGAGCGTCATCATCAACGCGCATTTCAACAACTGCGTCGAGGCTCTCGCCCTGCTCCTCCAGAAGTTCTGCCAAAGCATCGGCCTGTGCAAGCGTGCGTGGGAAGCCATCAAAAATGAAACCGCCCTGCTTGTCGCCTTCAAGCTTTTCACGAATGAGGCCAATGACGATCTCATCAGTCACCAGCTCGCCGCGCGCCATCACTTCGGCCACAACTTTGCCCATCTCGGTGCCGCTATCCTTGGCTTCGCGCAGCATGTCGCCGGTTGAAAGCTGGATCATGTTACGCTCGTCTACAAGCGTGCGTGCTTGGGTGCCTTTGCCAGCGCCCGGTGGTCCGAGAAGGATAATGTTCATTTGCGTATAGCTCCCTTACGCTTGCGCTTGCGGCCCTTGCCCGACAGCTGAGACTTTTCAATCAAGCCTTCATACTGATGCGCCAAGAGGTGGCTCTGCACTTGTTGGATCGTGTCCATCGTGACCGAAACAACGATGAGAACTGACGTACCACCAAAGTAAAACGGAACATTGAACTGACCGCGGATAATTTCAGGCAACAAGCAAACCGCGGCCAAATAAAGTGAGCCAAGCACAAGGATGCGGTTCACCACATACTCAAGATACTCAGCTGTCTTTTTGCCGGGGCGAATGCCGGGCACAAAGCCGCTTTGGTTCTTCAGGTTATCAGCAACTTCTTCAGGCTTGAAGCTTACGTTGAACGTGTAAAAATACGCGAAGAACACGATCATCGACACGAAGAACAGCAGGTAAAGCGGCTGGCCTGGTCCGAAGTTAGCCAGCAGCCACGACATAACAGGGCCAGAACCCGTGCCCGAGCTAAACGTGCTGATCGTCGTTGGCAGCAGCAAAAGTGAGCTCGCGAAGATCGCAGGAATAACGCCCGCCGGGTTGACCTTGACAGGCAAGTGGCTTGAACCACCATCATACATTTTCATTCCGACCTGACGGCGCGGATACTGGATATGGATCTTGCGCAATGCGCGTTCCATGAAGACCACGAACATGATTACCGCCACGACCATCACGATAACGCCGATGATAACACCCGGACCGAACGCGCCTGAACGGCCTTGGCTAAAGAACTGCGCGATAGCGGCGGGAACTTCGGCAATGATGCCAACGAAGATGATCAGCGAAATGCCGTTGCCGATGCCGCGTGCGGTGATCTGCTCACCGAGCCACATCAGGAACATTGTGCCGCCAATCAGCGTGACCATGCAGCTTGAAACGAAGAACCAGTAAGGCAAGTCTGGCTGCACCAGCTCGCCACTGAAGATGCTCACAGCGAGGCCGTAAGACTGCAATGTCGCCAGTGCCACAGTGCCGTAGCGCGTATACTGGTTGATCTTCTTGCGCCCTGAGTCGCCCTCTTTCTTGAGCTGCTCAAGCGAAGGCACCATCGAAGTCAGAAGCTGGACAATAATAGACGCCGAGATGTAGGGCATAATGCCCAGAGCAAAAATGCCCATCCGCCCGAGCGCGCCGCCTGTGAACATCGAAACCATGCCGCCGATACCCTGCCCCGCGTTCTCCATGAACTCGCGCAGCGCTGCCCCGTCGATACCGGGCACGGGGATAAACGTCCCGAGGCGGTAAACGATGAGCAAACCAAGCGTAAACAGGATGCGTGAGCGAAGATCAGAGGCTTTCGCCAGGGCTGCCCAACTCGTGTTGGCGGCCATTTGTTCTGCGGCAGATACCATGAGGCTCTCTCTTATACATGAACGCCGCCAGAGCGTTCCCAGCTCAGGCGGCGTTTTCAGGAATACTGTAAGGGTATGTAAGGGGCGTAAGCGCCCCCGACAACCTCTTATTCAGCCGCTACCGCAGCCGTTACCTTAAGTGAGCCGCCAGCTTTTTCGACAGCTTCAACCGCGGCTTTCGACGCGCCTGTTACTTCGAGGTTCAGCTTGGCAGTGATGTCACCCTTGGCAAGAACGCGCACACCGTCGAGCTTGCGGCGCACAAGGCCGCTTGCGACAAGCACGTCTTCAGTGATGGCTGCTTTTGCATCGAGCTTTTTCTCATCAACAAACTTCTGGATGAGGCCAAGGTTGATAACAGCAAATTTCTTGCGGTTTGGCTTATTGAAGCCGCGCTTTGGCAGGCGTTGGTAGAGGGGCATTTGCCCGCCTTCGAAGCCTTTGATCGCCACACCTGAGCGTGACTTTTGGCCTTTGATACCACGGCCAGCCATTTTACCGGTGCCTGAGCCTGGGCCACGGCCAACACGTTTACGGGCTTTTGTTGCGCCTGGATTGTCGCGCAGTTCATGTAGTTTCATGTCGCTTCTCCTTGCCGGAAGCACCCCCGAAGCGGAAATGGGCGCACGCGGCTTTTCTTGGTTATGATTCTGCGGCCCTTAAGAGGCCACCAGCGGCGTATAACTAGGAAGCATCTCACGTTCAAGCAGTTATGTGGCAGCGATGATTGCCACAGAAAAGCCAACCCTTAAGCTGATGTGACACATCCTACTTGACGCACTATCAACAATGTGTTACTTCCTACTTGAGCCGAGTTGAAAGGAAAAGAAATGACCGACACAATCAAATTCTCACTGAGCCTCGACAGCGCTGTCTACAACGCAATCGCAAAAGAAGCGGCCAGCCGAGACATGGAACCAAAAATGCTGATCAGAGAAATCATCGTTGACTTCACCCTTGAACACGACTTGCTTCCCGACACGGTTAAAGAGGAGTTGTTACTCTATCGCGACCTGTGCGAACGCGCAGCAGGCATAGCAGTTCGTCTGGTTGACGAGGAAGGCTATAGTGATGACATCGTATTTCGGGCAGTTGAAGCCTGCGAAAATGATCCGTCTTGGATGACCGACTATGGGCGTTACATCGGCGACAGCCCATACGCGAAGAACAACGCGAGGAAGCAAAACATCAACCCCAACATCTCCTACCGCATCAAAATAGCAACGCGCTCGGAAGTCATCAAAACAGAAACGGGAACGCGCAAAAAACGCAATGTGACAGGGCAACATATCATCAGCAGTTTCAGCCTGTTCAAGCGCAGTGCCTGATCACTGCGTCTTTGGCCTCTAGGTATGGCTGATCGGGAGCGTCACTCTGGCGCGAGGTGCGAGCAACAATGCCGCGCCGCAGCACACCCTTGACTTCGCACGCCCCTTCCCCCATATGCGCCCTATCGGCATGATCTGCCGCGTGAGCAGACGCAGGGCAAAAGCCCGCATGCCGATACTTCCAACCAGTTCCCATTTCACGCGGGGGGCTTTCGCCTGAGGCGTCGGTTGCAATTCCGCATCCGGTGATATTTCGGCGTAACCCAAGCGTAACGCGCAGCCCTGTCGGGGCTGTAGCCATGCGAGCGCATCTGCGCAGACCAAAAGGATATCCACTTTGGATTTTGACATGTTGGGCCTTCCCGCCCGCCTTTCGACAAACCTCACCGAGCTCGGCATCACCGAGCCTACCCCTATTCAAAAGAAAGCCATCCCATTGGCGATGGAAGGCCGCGACGTGCTCGGCCTCGCTCAAACGGGCACAGGCAAAACGGCGGCCTTCGCGCTGCCGATGCTCATCGCCCTGATGCGCATGGAAGGCAAGCCTGCGCCAAAATCGGTTCGCGCTCTTGTGCTCGCGCCGACCCGTGAGCTTGCAAAGCAAATTCAGGAAGCCATCCGCGACTTCGCGGCGGGCACCTCGGTGCGCACCAATCTCGTGATCGGTGGCGCCTCGCTTAACGCTCAAGCCAACCGCCTCGAGCGCGGCACAGATATTCTGATCGCAACACCGGGCCGTCTGATCGACTTGCTGGAGCGTCGCGCCGTGCGCCTTGACGCAGCACACTATCTCGTGCTCGACGAAGCCGACCAGATGCTTGACCTTGGCTTCATCCACGCGCTGCGCCAGATCGCGCCGCTCTTGCCAAAAGAGCGCCAAACGATGCTGTTCTCGGCCACCATGCCCAAGAAGATGAGCGAGCTGGCCGATAGCTACCTGCGCAACCCTGTGCGCGTTGAGACGGCCCCTCCCGGCAAGCCTGCAGAGAAGATCGACCAGAGTGTTTACTTCATCGCTCAGGCTGCCAAACAGTCACTCCTGATCGAACACCTAGGCGCGCACCCTGATGAAGCGGCACTCGTCTTCGGGCGTACAAAGCACGGCTGCGAGAAACTCAAGAAAAAGCTCGAAGCCTCGGGCTTTGCCGCTGACTCTATCCACGGCAATAAAAGTCAAGGCCAACGCGAGCGCGCGATCAAGGCGTTTAAGGACGGCAAAGTAAAAGTGCTCGTGGCAACCGACGTCGCGGCGCGCGGCATCGACATCCCCGGTGTGCGCTACGTCTACAACTACGAGCTGCCCAACGTGCCTGACAACTATGTGCACCGGATCGGCCGCACAGCGCGCGCGGGCCGCGACGGCTCGGCCATCGCTTATTGCTCGCCCGAGGAAATGGGTGATCTGAAGGAAATCCAGAAGGTCATGAAGCGCAGCATTCCCGTCGCTGGCCCTGCTTCTTGGGCAACCGCCGAGATGATCGACGGTGCGCCGAAAAGCAAAAACGGCGGTCGCGGTGGCGGCGGCAAGGGCGGCGGCGGCGGCGGCCGTGGCCGTGGCGGCCCACGTCGCAGCGGCGGCGGCGGTGGCGGCGGGGCAGGCCCCAAGCCCGCAGGCTCAGGCCGTCCAAAGCGCAACCGCTCACGCGGCAAAGCAGCTTAATTAGTCACTTTCAGGGGCGGTCATTTGATCGCCCCTTTTACATTCACCAAGGAATAAGCTTGGTTCGAGATGCCTCTCGGCACCGCTTGTTGCATTGTTGAGGGTAATCGCGACCATGCCTGCAATGAAGATTAGAAGCACCAGCTTCTCCACTCCAAGCATCACATTAAAAGACGCCTCCGAGACAGCATGATACGTACCATGACCGCCGATGAAATATACGCCATCTTCGTACTTTCCGTTGAGGGCAGTCAGGCCCTTGAAGGCCACCAGGGAGATCACACCTGCGCCTACAAATGTCAGCCAGGAAATGAAAAACATGCGCCGTAGAAAACAACACAGATCACAAATCGGATTATCCTCGTTCTCCGGCATGACTTCCCTCTGATAGTTCGTCTTGTGAAGCCTAGCACTCGCTCACCAAAAGCAAAACGCCCCCGGATTTCTCCGAGGGCGTTTCTAAAAGTCACGAAAGTGAAAAGCGCTTAGCCCTTCTCTTCGATGATCTCCACCATGTGTGATATCTTGTTGACCATGCCGCGCACGGAAGGTGTGTCTTCCAGCTCGCGTGTTTTGTGCATTTTGTTGAGGCCGAGGCCGATCAGCGTTTGGCGCTGTTTGGCGGGGCGACGGATCGGTGAGCCGATCTGTTTTACAACGATAGTTTTAGCCATTGTGTCTCTCCTTACGCGTCTGCGTCTGCGGCTTCAGCAGCCGGGGCGTCTTTTTTGAAAAGATCAGCTACTTTTTTGCCGCGGCGTTGGGCAACCATACGTGGGCTCTGCTGGTGCTGCAGGCCGTCGATTGTGGCGTGGATCATTGCGTATGGGTTTTGTGAACCCGTTGATTTCGCAACAACGTCTTGAACGCCGAGCATTTCGAACACGGCACGCATCGGACCACCGGCAATAATACCAGTACCCTGTGGCGCTGTGCGCATTGTCACTTTGCCAGCACCGGCATGGCCGTGGCCATCGTGGTGCAGCGTGCGGCCTTCTTTGAGGGCGACGCGGATCATTTTGCGCTTGGCGGCTTCTGTCGCCTTGCGGATCGCTTCAGGCACTTCTTTGGCTTTACCTTTGCCAAAGCCTACACGGCCTTTCTGGTCGCCAACAACGACAAGAGCGGCGAAGCCAAAGCGCTTACCACCTTTAACGGTTTTTGAGACGCGGTTGATCGCGACAAGGCGGTCCGCAAATTCTGGTGTTTCATCACGGTCGCGGCGTGGGCCGCGGCGGTTTTCACGTTCTGCCATGGGGCAAATCCTTTAATGGTGGCGCTTGGCGCCTGATTGGGTCAATCCAAGTGGGCAAGGCGCCCCCGGATCATCGGAGGGGCGCACGAGACGCCCCTCTCAAGTTTTAGATCTTCAAGCCACCTTCACGCGCAGCTTCGGCCAGAGCCTTAACTTTACCGTGAAAGAGGAAACCGCCGCGGTCGAAGTATGCTTCTTCCACGCCTGCTTTTTTCGCGCGTTCGGCTATCGCTGCGCCAACTTTCGTTGCCGCCTCGACGTTGTTCTTGCCGACAACACCAAGTGCTTTTTCGAGCGTCGATGCCGCGGCGAGTGTTACGCCGTTCACATCGTCGATCAGCTGCACGCTGATGTTTTTGTTTGAGCGATGCACTGAAAGGCGCATTTTGCCGCTGTTCACTTTGCGAAGTTTGTTCCGGACGCGCATGCGACGCTTAAGAAACAATGTGCGTTTTGAATTTGCCATTACTTCTTCTTCCCTTCTTTGCGGAAGATATACTCGTCTTTGTACTTGATGCCTTTGCCTTTGTAGGGCTCTGGCTTGCGCCATTCGCGGATATTTGCCGCGACTTGACCAACGAGTTGTGAATTATCACCTTCAACGATGATCTCGGTCTGCTTTGGGCAGGTAACCGTGACACCGGCAGGCACTTCAAAGTTTACTTCATGCGACAGGCCGAGCATCAGCTTCAGGGTGTTGCCCTGCATCTGTGCACGATAACCAACACCGTTGATTTCAAGCTCTTTCTTGAAGCCAACAGTCACGCCTGTCACCATATTCGCGATCATCGTGCGGCTCATGCCCCACTGCTGAAGCGCGCGCTTAGACTTGCCGCGTGGTGTAACCGTCACAGCGTTGTCTTCAACCGCGAGGGTCACGTCGTCGGCGGCCGTGAAGTTATGCGTCGCTTTCGGGCCTTTGACTTCAATAGTCTGGCCAGAAATCGTCGCAGTCACCCCAGCGGGCAAGTCGACCGGTCTTTTACCAATTCGAGACATTCTGTTCTCCTTAGAAGACCGTGCAGAGCACTTCGCCGCCAACATTGGCGTTGCGTGCGCTTGCATCCGACATCACGCCTTTAGACGTGCTGACAATCGACACACCAAGGCCCTGACGGACAACGGGGATGTCATTGGCGCCCATGTAAACGCGGCGGCCAGGGGTCGAAACCCGCTTAAGCTCACGAATAACAGGAGTGCCATCGTAGTATTTGAGGCTGATTTCGATAGCCGGATGACCGTCTGCACCAGTGGTTGCTTCGTAACCACGGATGTAGCCTTCGTCAGCCAGAACATCGAGAACCCATGCGCGCAACTTAGAGGCCGGTGTTATCACGGTAGATTTACCGCGCATCGACGAGTTGCGAATACGAGTTAGCATATCTGCGATAGGATCGTTCATGTTATACTCTCCTTACCAGCTCGACTTGACCATGCCGGGGATTTGGCCATTGCTGCCAAGTTCCCGCAGCGCGATCCGCGATACTTTGAGCTTACGGTAGTAAGCGTGTGGACGACCTGTCAGCTGGCAACGGTTGTGCAAGCGTGTGGCCGAGCTGTTGCGCGGAAGTTTTGCAAGCTTCAAAGACGCGCGAAAACGCTCTTCCATAGGCTTGCTCTGGTCGTTGATGATCTCTTTAAGTGCGGCGCGGCGTTCGGCATATTGTGCCACCAGCTTTTGGCGCTTCACTTCGCGAGCAATCATTGATTTTTTAGCCATATCTCTTTCCTCCCGCGGATCAGCTATTGAAGGGCATGTTGAGGGCTTTCAACAGGCTCTTAGCTTCCGCGTCGGTTTTTGCGGTTGTGGCAATTACGATGTCCATACCCCAGTTTTCGTCGACTTTATCAAAGTCGATTTCTGGGAAAACGATGTGCTCTTTGAGGCCCATGGCGTAGTTGCCGCGGCCGTCAAAGCTTTTGCCTGATACGCCGCGGAAGTCGCGGATACGTGGCATAGCAATCGTGATCAGACGATCCATGAATTCGTACATACGTGTGCCGCGAAGTGTTACTTTCGCGCCCATTGGCATGCCTTCACGAACCCGAAAACCCGCAATCGAGTTTTTCGCGTTTGTCATGAGGGCTTGCTGACCAGCGATCAACGTCAAGTCTTCTACTGCCGACTTGGCTTTCTTGCTGTCACGTACTGCGGCACGGCCACACCCGATGTTCAGAACAACTTTGTCCAAACGTGGGGTCATCATGGCGTTTTTGTAGCCGAATTCCTCAACCATAGCAGCACGAATAGTCGTGTCGTACAGCTCTTTGAGGCGCGGTGTGTAGTCTGCTGAATCAAGCATCAATCACATCCCCTGTCGTCTTGGCTACGCGCACTTTCTTGTCGCCTTCAATCTTGAAGCCAACGCGTGTCGGTTTGCCGTTTTTGTCGAGAAATGCCAAGTTGCTGAGCTGAATTGGCATCGCCTTAGGAAGACGGCCGCCTTGGCTCGTTTGCGTCTGCTTGGTGTGGCGGATCGACATGTTGATGCCGTCTACCAGTGCCTTGCCTGACTTGGTGTCTACTGACGAGATCGCGCCTTCTTTGCCTTTGTCTTTACCGGCAAGAACGACAACCTTGTCACCTTTTTTGAGTTTAGCAGCCATCTTACAGCACCTCCGGCGCGAGTGAGATGATCTTCATGAAGTTTTTGCCGCGCAACTCACGCACAACTGGCCCGAAGATACGGGTGCCCATAGGCTCGTTGGCGTTGTTGAGGATAACAGCCGCATTGGTATCAAACTTGATAGCGGTGCCGTCGTCGCGACGAACTTGCTTGGCAGTGCGAACAACAACGGCTTTACGCACGTCACCCTTCTTAACACGACCACGTGGAATGGCTTCCTTCACAGAAACAACGATAACGTCACCGACGCTTGCGTATCTCCGCTTGGATCCACCCAGAACCTTGATGCACTGAACCCGGCGAGCGCCTGAGTTGTCAGCAACATCTAGATTGGTTTGCATCTGGATCATAATGTCTCTCCTGACCTATGGGGCACCGATGCGTGGCGTTGTCCCCAGGGTTTCTAAAACTGTTGGTGCTAGTCGCTTACGCTTCCAGAACTTCCCAGCGTTTCGTTTTTGAGCGCGGCGCACATTCAATGATCCGCACTTTGTCACCTACGTTGTAGGCATTCTTCTCGTCGTGAGCCCGGTACTTCTTAGACTTACGGATCGTCTTCTTCAAAACAGGGTGCGTGAAGCGGCGCTCTACTGAAACTGTTACAGTTTGTTCGTTTGCGTTGCTGGTCACTGTGCCTGTGAGGATACGCTTTGGCATAACTCAGGCTCCCTTATTCTGCAGCCGCTTGCGCGGCCTTTTCGTTAATGACGGTCAGAACACGTGCCGTGTTGCGCTTAACGTCGCGCATACGGGCTGTGTTTTCCATTTGGCCTGTCGCCTGCTGGAAGCGCAGGTTGAAGCTTTCTTTTTTGAGGTTGGCCAGCTCTTCTTTGAGTTGGTCAGCCGACTTTTCGCGCAGGTCTGCAGCGTTCATCGTTTATTTCCTTTTCAACATCACTGGCAGGCCGCGATTAGCGTGACCCTGATTCCAGTGGAGTCCACGAGTAGAAGCCCGCCCAATACGCGGCTTCCTGATACAAAGCAAGCCCCTTGTGAAAAAAGGCCTTTTCGCTTGCTTCAAACTGCGGTGCTTCCCTGCTATAGCGACAGCGAAACGCAATCAACAGCCGTGTCAGGACTCAGCATGTCAAACATCGAATCCCTCTTTGTGACCCGCCTTTACCGTGCTGCTTTGTCCGAGCACGGCCCTACCATTGACGCTGATGAGTTGGAAAGCTCGTGCTATGGCATCGCCGATGATGACGAGGCCGGCCAAGACTGGTGCGAAGAGAACGGCTATCCGGGCTATACCTCCTACGCCTCGCTGACAGACTTGGGCTGGCGTTCGCCTATTTTTGCCGACCTTATCAATGCGCTCGACCTGCACGTCGCGGCTTTTGCCAAGGAACTCTCGTTTGACTTGGGTGAAGGCAAACTTGAGCTGGAAGACATCTGGATCAACATCCTGCCCGAAGGCGGCATGCATTCGTCTCACCTGCACCCACATTCTGTGATCTCGGGCACAACCTATGTGGCGATGCCCGACGGCGCCTCAGCCCTCAAGCTCGAAGACCCGCGCTCAGGCCGGCTCATGGCCGCGCCTCCCCGCCTCAAAGACGCGCCGCGCGATATGCAAACCTTCGTCTACGCCGCGCCTAAGGTGGGCGATGTGCTGCTCTGGGAAAGCTGGCTGCGCCATGAAGTGCCAATGAATATGTCAGAAGATGATCGCATCTCAGTGAGCTTCAACTACAAGTGGAATTGACGCGATTTTCAGCGTGACAAAGCCTGCATTTTTAACAAATTGTCCCGATTTGTGACACAATTCGCCCCTATCGCTATGCCCAACACATAGAGAACAGAGGCAGACCTGATGATTAACCTTCGCAATTTCAAAGTGCTTCCATTGGTGGCATTGGTCGCCGTTTCTGCATGCAGCTCGAGCCAAGACGCAGCAACACGGCTCCAAGCAACGCCACTGACCCTTGGCAGTGAGCAATCTGAAATAGCCCTGATTGAAGCACAGGCGGCCAGCCTTAACAGCATGTCCAACCAGCTTGTTAAACAATCAACTGTCCGGGGTGCCAAACTTGGCGCAGCGGTTGGCTGCGGCCTTGCTTTGGTTTCGGCGAAGAACGCACAGAAGTGCCTCACCGGTGCGATCGTTGGTGGCGGCACAGGTGCCGCGGCTGGCTACGTCTCTGGCAAACGTATGGTCGCGCAGCGCGTGTCGCGTGTCCCGACTGGAGACCTGTACAATACCCTCAACGAAACGACCCGGAAGATGACCGAGATCAAAGGCAGCCTGCCCAAGATTCTCGCAGCTCAAGATGCTGAACTGGCGATGTTAAAACGCCAACGCGCCGCCAACGCCCTGTCACCAGAAGACTACGCCGTGCGTGTTGGCCATATTCGTGACGCCCGCACCAAACTGGCCCAAGCTTTGACAAACAGCGCCGAGAACGCTCATCTTTCCGCCGACAAGCTTGGAAAGGCTTCTGTCAAAGGACAGCCTGAACTCCTGTGGCACATCGGTGCCGCCAAGCGCCTTGAACAGGATGCCATTTCGACGAGGTCGCAGATCAAACTGTTCTAGGGTCAGGACCCATTAATCCTGCACCTCTGGTTTGACAGATATTTTGCCTGACTATGCCCAGTGCTGAAGGAATAGTGGTTCTATTTCAAGGCATTGGAAAGACGGCAGGCGGAATATCTGTCAAATCCGAAGGACGCCAAATCCGCATCATCTCAGCGGTTTGTCGCGCTTGGGAATAGAACCACTATGCCCGGCGCGCACCAACCCCCTGATATTTCGCGGATTTGACGCCAGAGGTGCAGGATTAATGGGTCCTGACCCTAGGCGCAAAGGACTGCCAAGCGATCGCGCGCGAGAACCATTGTTTCAATACTCAAAACTTGATAGCTTTCCTTTCCCACCGGCAAAGGCAAAACAATGTGGAAAACACGTCGAAGCTATGAGTATCGCAATAGGTACGGCACGCTCGTTTATGTCCCGGCACGCAGTTACTGGCGCCCCGACTCTTCCAAAAACAGTAGAGCGCGGGTCAGCAACCGCTGTCCATATTGTTCTGCACGAATTACCACTGTCCGAAATGCCAACGGTGGTTGGGCACACCTGGAAATCGGGCTTGAAAGTTACGGAACTCTGCATCCTTGCTTTACACGTGGTCGAGGCATGTCAAAGCGAAAGGCCGAGGGCATGAAGGACCTTTTTGATGCAACTGATGATGGAATCAAAACCCCCGCCTGATTGCTCGGGCGGGGGTTTCTGTTTCTAGTGGTCTGGGTTCTCGTGACCTTTTGTTCAACAAAAGACACTGCCACCCACTGGCCAGAAAACGCTTAGGCGTTTTCGGCCTTACCAGTCTTCGCGGACGACGACGCGTGATTTGATCGGCAGCTTCATGGCCGCAAGACGCAGCGCTTCACGCGCAACATCTTCGCCAACACCGTCGATTTCAAACATCACACGACCGGGCTTAACCTTGGCTGTCCAACGGTCAACCGAGCCCTTACCTTTACCCATACGAACTTCGATGGGCTTGGCTGTGACGGGTACATCCGGGAAGATGCGGATCCAAACACGGCCTTGGCGTTTCATGTGACGCGTCATAGCACGACGAGCCGCTTCGATCTGACGAGCTGTTACGCGCTCAGGCTCAAGAGCCTTGAGGCCATATGTGCCGAAGTTCAGATCAGAACCGCCTTTTGCGAGGCCCTTAATCCGGCCTTTGTGCATTTTGCGGAATTTAGTACGCTTTGGTTGAAGCATGTCTCAGCCCTCCTTAGCGACGGCCGCCAGCACCACGAGGTGCAGGGCCATCTTGGACTTGTTGCGCGCGACGATCATGCGCCTGAGGATCGTGCTCCATGATTTCACCTTTGAAGATCCAAACTTTGATCCCGATGATACCATAGGCAGTCATGCCTTCGGCGTGTGCATAGTCGATGTCTGCACGCAGCGTGTGAAGAGGAACGCGGCCTTCGCGGTACCATTCGGTACGCGCGATTTCAGCGCCACCCAAGCGGCCAGCAACGTTGATACGAATACCAAGGGCACCCATACGCATCGCGCTCTGAACGCTACGCTTCATAGCGCGGCGGAAAGAAACACGGCGCTCAAGCTGCTCGGCAATACCGGAGGCAACCAACATAGCGTCAAGCTCTGGCTTGCGCACTTCAACGATGTTGAGGTGCAACTCAGAGTCTGTCAGCGCGGCAAGCTTCTTGCGGAGCGTCTCGATGTCCGCGCCTTTCTTGCCGATGATGACGCCGGGACGTGCTGTGTGGATCGTAACGCGGCACTTTTTGTGCGGACGTTCGATGATCACACGGGCCACACCGGCCTGCTTGGCTTCTTTGTTGATGAACTTGCGGATTTTGATGTCTTCGAGAAGAAGGTCACCAAAGTCTTTGGTGTTCGCATACCAGCGGCTGTCCCAAGTACGGTTGACTTGAAGGCGCATGCCGATCGGATTTACTTTGTTACCCATTAGCTTGGTCCTCAACTTGGCGTACAGTGATGGTCAGCTGTGAGAACGGCTTCACGATCTTGCCGAAACGGCCGCGCGCCCGAGGACGCCCGCGCTTCATGATCAAGTTCTTGCCCACATAGGCCTCAGCAACGATCAGCTCGTCAACGTCGAGGTTGTGGTTGTTCTCAGCATTGGCGATTGCAGACTGAAGGCACTTCTTCACGTCAGCAGCGATCCGCTTTTTCGAGAAAGTCAGGTCCGTCAGGGCCTTTTCAACTTTCTTGCCACGGATCATCGCGGCTACCAGATTCAGTTTTTGCGGGCTTGTGCGAAGCATGCGCAGTTTTGCCATTGCTTCGTTGTCTGCCACGCGGCGGGGGTTCTTTGCCTTGCCCATGACTTACTTCCGCTTCGCTTTTTTGTCAGCGGTGTGGCCATAGTAGGTCCGCGTTGGTGAGTATTCACCAAACTTCTGACCAATCATGTCTTCCGTGACGTTGACTGTGATGTGCTTGTGGCCGTTGTAAACGCCAAACGTCAGGCCAACAAACTGTGGCAAGATCGTTGAGCGGCGCGACCAGATTTTGATAACTTCGTGACGACCTGACTCAGCAGTCGCTTCGGCTTTCTTAAGCACGTAAGCATCCACAAAGGGGCCTTTCCAAACAGAGCGTGACATATGTTACCGCCCCTTCTTCTTGGCGTGCCGCGAGCGAATAATCAGCTTGCTTGACGCTTTGTTCTTGTTGCGAGTGCGAGCACCCTTCGTTGGCTTACCCCAAGGTGTAACCGGGTGACGGCCACCTGAAGTACGACCCTCACCACCACCGTGCGGGTGGTCGATCGGGTTCATAACAACGCCACGAACCGACGGGCGTTTGCCTTTGTGGCGCATGCGCCCGGCTTTACCGTAGTTCTGGTTTGAGTTGTCAGGGTTAGATACCGCGCCAACTGTTGCCATGCACTCTTGGCGCACCATGCGAAGCTCGCCTGAGCTGAGACGGATCTGAGCGTAGCCACCATCACGGCCAACAAACTGAGCATATGTGCCAGCCGCGCGAGCAATCTGCCCACCCTTGCCTGGTTTCATCTCGATGTTGTGGATGATTGTGCCGATCGGCATGCCAGAGAACGGCATTGTGTTGCCTGGCTTGATGTCCGCCTTCGCTGAAGAGATGATCTTGTCGCCAACAGCCAACCGCTGCGGGGCAAGAACGTAGGCTTGTTCGCCATCTTCGTATTTTACGAGAGCGATGAATGCAGTCCGGTTCGGATCATATTCGATCCGTTCAACGGTTGCTGCAACATCCATTTTGTTACGTTTGAAATCAACAATGCGGTAAAGGCGTTTCGCCCCACCACCACGACGACGTGATGTAATACGTCCGGTGTTGTTCCGGCCACCCGATTTCGTCAGACCCTCAGTAAGGGCTTTGACGGGGCGTCCTTTCCAGAGCTCCGAACGGTCAATCAGCACCAACCCACGTTGGCCCGGCGTCGTCGGTTTATACGACTTAAGTGCCATGCTTTCTGTCTTCCGTTAAGCAAGGTCGGGTTTCCCCGACCAGTATGTTTCGAGCAGCTTGTTTCTGCTCGGTCTTTTAGGGCCCCGAAGGTCCCCAGCGAAAAATCAAGAGGCCACAGAACGAATCTGCAGCCACGAGACTTGGGCGGTATAGGGGGGAAAGGCTGGGCTGTCTATAGCTGGGCTTGTTTTTATGGGCCCTAACGCTCAAGACGGGCTATCTCTGGCCCGCGGGGTGGCGATCCAACGCCCGTATCTGCCACTTTAATCTCCGCCAAATCACTCTGCCCCATCCGCGCCGCACCCAACCTCACCAAATCGACGTGCCGAAGGGGCGGCCCGTCGATGCCCGGCGGCCTGCGGCCTTGATTCCGGGCTAGCAAAATTTTCAAAAAAAGGAGCGCTGCAAACTAGACATTCATTCAACCAATTGGTGTATTGCTTCAATCTCAATTAATGGAGCAAAAATGCGAAATTTCCTTTTTATCATAAGCGGCACACTGTTGGCTGCGTGTAGTACAGAACTAACCCCAGAAGCTCAGTTGGTTCGCCAGATAACGCCGCAAATGACCGCAAATTGCAAATTTTTGGGACCTGTTGCTGGCACCGAATTGTTTGGCATGACCGCAGCGGAGGATGCAAACAGCGCACTTAACAAAGTGCGGAATGAGGTAGCTAATCGGGGAGGTAACGCTTTTGTTCTAACAAACTCAGCCACCACAATGGACGGGTCCAATGCGCAAGGCGACGCCTACAGGTGTCCCTCGTGAAAAAGCCCCCCGCCATCACTGGCGAGGGGCCTTTCAATCTCTAAACCTAAACCCAGTCCTTACAGACCAGTGTTCACGTCGATTGTGTTGCCTTCTTCGAGCGTCACGTAGGCTTTCTTAACGTCTTTGCGTTTCCCCAGCATGCCGCGGAAGCGTTTGACTTTACCTTTGGTGATCGTCGTGTTCACCGCTTTCACCTTCACACCAAACAGGCCTTCAACGGCTTCTTTGATCTGTGGCTTGTTGGCGTCGATATGCACTTCGAAAACAACTGCGCCGTTCTCAGACGCCATGGTTGCTTTCTCGGTGATGATCGGCTTGCGGATCACATCGTAGTGTTTTGCTGCGGCACTCATTTCAGGCGAGCCTCCAATGCTTCGATACCCGCTTTGGTGATCACGAGTGTGTCACGCTTGAGGATGTCGTATACGTTTGCGCCCATTGTTGGCAGGATATCCAGACCTTCAATGTTACGGGCGGCGACTGCGAAGTCTTCGCTGACTGTTGCGCCGTCGATGACCAGTGCGCGCTTCCAACCGAGGTCTTTGACCTGCTTGGCGAGAGCGCCTGTCTTTGTCACACCGTCGACTGACTCGATGACAACAAGCTCACCAGCTTTTGCTTTAGCTGACAAAGCGTGGCGAAGGCCAAGCTTGCGGAACTTCTTGGTCAGGTCGTGGCCGTGGCTACGCACGACTGGGCCTTTGTAGATACCACCACCGCGGAAGATAGGCGCCGAGCGAGCACCGTGGCGTGCGCCACCTGTGCCTTTTTGGCGGTAGATCTTCTTGGTTGAGTAGTTCACTTCCGAGCGCGTCTTCACCTTGTGGGTGCCGGCTTGGGCGTTGTTACGCTGCCAGCGCACCATACGGTGCAGAATGTCGGCGCGTGGCTCAAGGCCAAACAGGTCTTCAGACAGCTCTACTGAGCCAGCTTTGCCGCCGTCGAGTTTGATTACGTCAAGTTTCATGCTTCACCACCTTCCGCAGGCGCTTCTTCGGCCGGAGCCTCAGTAACGGCAGCTGCAGCTGCTGACTTGAGACCAGCCGGGAAAGGCGCGTTCTCAGGCAATTTCTTTTTCACAGCGTCTTTAACAGTGACCCATCCGCCTTTGGAGCCAGGTACGGCGCCTTTGACCATGATCAGGCCGCGACCCGCGTCTGTTTTGACAACTTCGAGGTTCTGCGTGGTTACACGAACAGCACCCATGTGACCGGCCATTTTCTTACCTTTGAAAACTTTGCCCGGATCCTGACACTGGCCTGTTGAGCCGTGTGAACGGTGGCTGATCGAAACACCGTGTGTTGCGCGCAAACCGCCGAAGTTGTGGCGCTTCATCGCACCGGCAAAACCTTTACCGATAGATGTGCCCGCAACGTCAACTTTCTGGCCTTCCACATAGTGCTCAGCAGAAATCTCTTCGCCAACGGCGATGAGGTTCTCTTCCGAAACGCGGAACTCAGCAACTTTACGTTTTGGTTCAACCTTGGCAGCAGCAAAGTGTCCGCGCATCGCTTGTGATGTGCGCTTTGCTTTTGCGTTACCGGCACCAAGCTGAACAGCAACATAGCCGTCACGTTCGTTTGTGCGCTGGTCAACGACCTGCAGGTTTTCGAGTTGAAGAACGGTCACAGGGATCTGCTTACCGTCTTCCATGAACAAGCGGGTCATGCCCACTTTTTTAGCGATTACACCGGAGCGCATATGATACCCTCCTTAAACTGAAATCTGGACATCAACGCCCGCAGCCAGGTCGAGCTTCATCAGCGCGTCAACTGTCTGTGGTGTTGGGTCTACGATGTCGAGAAGGCGCTTGTGTGTGCGGATCTCAAACTGGTCGCGAGATTTCTTGTTCACGTGTGGACCACGCAGAACAGTGAATTTTTCGATCTTGTTTGGCATGGGGATGGGCCCACGGACCTGTGCACCAGTGCGTTTGGCAGTTGCGACGATCTCTTGTGTGCTGGCGTCCAGTACACGATAGTCGAATGCCTTCAGCCGGATGCGGATATTTTGGCTTTGCATATCATTCGCCCTTTTCAGGCTTAGAGTTGATAGGACGACAGGTGGCTCATTCCCCCTGCCCTCGTCGAACACGGGCAAATAACAAAAGCGGGACCGAATCCCGCCTCACGCCGTTTGCCCAGCGAACTTGCGCGAAATACCTTGGGTTGGCGTGTGTGGCAAGAGGAAATGTTGGCACAACTCCGACTATACTACAAAACCGAAAAAATCGAAACCAATAACAAAACAGTTTGTTTTCCTTTCACCTATTGGTCTCTCGCCCCTCAACGACCACCTAGAACTTGTGTGCTTTTACACAGGTAATATAAACGGAGACTAAAATGAGTAAGGGACAAGGAAACGGCGGCGGCTGGCCTAGCCAAACAGGAAACCCTTCAGGTGGCGGCCGCTCTAACGGCCCCTCAGGCGGCGGTAAAGGCAAGTAAGCAAGGCCATTACCAACCAGAAAGGGCCGCTCTGTTAAGCGGCCCTTCGCAATATCCACTGTTCGCGTTAGCGACTAGGCTGAGCTCTAAACAACAGCTCGAACACCCGACCTACCGCATCGCCGACAAGTTCGCGATCAAGATGTCGCGCTTCTTGTCCATCTGTTCTTGCAGCTTATGCGCCAGATCGGCCTCGGGGCCGCAGGTGATCACGGCAGTTTCCTTCAGCTCGCGGGTTGTGCGCTTTGAGGCGTCGAGCATGGCGCGGTGGATGATATCCCAGATTTCCTCGTGCTTTTCTTTCGAGATATCTTCTGTCAACGCGGCCTCTAGCTCTCTCGACACTCGGTCAGTTAGCTTTTCTAGGTTCATCGGGTCTCTCCACTTCAAGGCTGATCAACACTCCGAGCGCCGGATTGGAGCGGGTGTTGCGGCCGTTATGCCCGTATTGTCCACTGAGAAGTGAACAGGCCCAAATGATAGCGTAAGCGCAGCAATGCCTTTGTGGCAATGAATAGTTCTCCCGACAGCAAAAGGGCCGCCCGTTTGGGCAGCCCTTCGCTATTTCGGTGCTGGTGGGTTCTCATTGCTCTTACGAGCAATTGCCACCCTGTAACAAAG
>JADGEJ010000054.1 GCA_016744435.1 Lentibacter sp.
CGTCCGGATCAGACACAGACGCCGCATACATCGCATCATACTGCGCCGCATCAACATGCGCAGTCGCAACCATCGAAGCAGAAGGTGGGTAGGTGTTGGCGGCTGTTTTGGTCTCGGTGTTTTCGGATGACATAATGGCTCCTCCCTAAGAAACGATTGGTCTGAATTACTCCCAGCCGTTGAGCGCATAAGTTTACTCAACGTTAACGTGATCATAGAGAGGCGGCGGAAATTTTAAACACAGCGGCCAGATTCATTGGCAGTTTTGTGAATATGTTTTCTGCGTGCGCAGTTTGACTTGTAATTTTATTTACAATTTCTAGATATATCTAGGGAAACCAATTTGTTATGGGTCACGAAGTTCTGTCGCGAAATGTGTAAATTTTGTGTAGATTTCACGGCCCGGGCTGTTTGAAGCCTTCAGGTGCGGTGTGGCATTTTGTAACGGTATACATCCGTATGCCAAAAACTGGAGAATCTCTTTGTGTAGGTGGGGGGCATGACGCTGCCAGCTTTACCTTTACGTGTGCCAGCGCGCAGGCATGTGGCTGCAGTGCCAGAGGCAGTCGCAGACTAGCTTGAGCCAGAAGGCCTCGCGCATAAGGATTTTCTCGGTGTTTGTACTCCGAAAGGCCATTTGATCTTGCTAGAGGAAGAGCCGGAAGACGCCTTCGTTTGTGCCAAAGGCACCGACGTGCGCCGCGCCGAGCATGCGATGGTCGCAGAGAAGGTCGCTGCTTTCTTCGCGAGCAACTAAACGCTGGTGTCCTGCCGGATCAGATCTGGCAGGGCATTTTGTTACAGCCCGTCGAACTCGCAGAGAACCTTCACATCCATCCCCAAGTCTTCAACGCGTTTGCGCCCGCCCAGCTCGGGTAAGTCGATGATGAACGAGCAGCCAACAATCTCGCCGCCAAGGCGTTCGATCAGCTTGATGCCAGCTTCGGCCGTGCCACCGGTTGCAAGCAAGTCATCGACGACAAGAACCTTCTCACCGGGTTGGATGGCGTCGTCGTGGATCTCCATCACGGCTTCGCCATATTCGAGTGTGTAGGCCTCAGAGATAACACCACCGGGCAGCTTGCCTTTCTTGCGGATCGGCACAAAGCCAAGCGTCAGCTGGTGCGCGATCGCGCCGCCAAGGATAAACCCGCGCGCTTCAAGCCCGACGACTTTGTCGATCTGCATGCCTGCGTAAGGGTGCAGCATCTGGTCAATCGCCATGCGAAAGCCGCGCGGATCGGCAAACAGGGTGGTCACATCGCGAAACATGATCCCCTCATGCGGGAAGTCGGCAATGGTGCGGATGTACTCCTTGACTGTTTTCATGTTGGCCCCTTAGGCGGCTGTGCGGCGAAGCGTTGCAGTGAATAGCCCCATCGCGATGAGTGTTGCGCCGCCAACTTGTGTCATGCGGCGGATCACGGTTGGGCGGGTTATCTGGGAGCGCAAGGCGTTGGCTGCAAAGGCAAAACAGAGCGCATTGAGGCCCGCGATGCCGACGAATGTAGCAATCAGGATGGCCGCCTGCGGGGCGAAGGCCGTGTCAGGCGTGATAAACTGCGGCACGAATGCGATGAAGAAAGTGTTGGACTTGGGGTTAAGCGCAGTAACGGTTGTCAGGTCGCGAAACACCCGCAATGGCGGCTGGTCTGGTGGTGTTTCAACCAGTTTGGGCGTTGCTGCGTTGCGTGTGCTTGCCAGCATACGCACGCCGAGCCAGACAAGATAAGCCGCTCCGAGCCATTTGAGGATAGTAAAGGCTGTTGCCGAGGCCAGGAACAGCGCGCCAAGGCCGACCACAGAGCAGGTCATGGCGATCAGATCACCCGTGGCAACGCCGAGGGCCGAGGCCACGGCGACGCGTCTGCCTTGGGTGAGTGCGTAGCTGAGCACCAGCATGATCGTTGGGCCGGGCAATACGAGTAGAACAGCCGAGGCGGTGGCAAATGCGATCCAAGTTTCGAATGTCATGGTGGCAGATCTTTCTTAACAGCAGGTAACAGCGCGTTCCAAGCCTAGCAGCGAGGCCTGTAGGCGCAACTCAATTCGGTTGATGGTTCGGTGGGTAATGACGTCGCAGCGCCATCTTGTCTTGCGCGCCCAGAGCCTTCACGCGGTTGCCGTCTTGCGAGAGCACTGACACGCCAACATAGGCGTCGCTTTTCACGTCAGTCATCAAGCCTAGCGCCTGAGTGAGCTCTTCCAGCAAGACGCTTTCATAGGATCGAATGCTGAGGTCGTTTGAAACGACGATCACGCCGTCCAGAATCTGCTCGCCTACAGGGTTCACTTGTAGCCGCGTGGTTGCGCCGCCAAGCGGGCTGCCGTCAACCCACTTAAGGCCAGTTCCGGCGATAGGCGCACCGCGCGGAATGTCGACAAAGAAGAGCTTGATATCGGCGTCACCGCGACTGTTGCTCGGGCTTAGCTTAACACTGGCTCCAGCCTCGTTAAGAGCCTTCAAAGCAAGGGTAATGGCGGCGCGGGCGCGCTGGGCTTTGCCGCCTAGAAAGGCGTCTGGAAGGGGCGCGACCCAAAGCGTGAGAGCGCCGGGGTTTGCCCAGTAGACCATAGGTTTCTGGCAGTCGTCCCCAAGCGGTGCCGCGCAGGCAACTAGGCGGTAAAACGCGTCGTCAGACAGGGTGCCTGAAACTTCGATATGGTCTTGTGCGATTGCGGGCCCCGCCACGAGAGCCAGCGCCGCAATCACCTGTTTCACAGCACGCGCCCTGCGACTGCGTCGAGCTTTGCCACCAGTGCCGGGTCGCGCGCTTCGGGAGCAGTCAGGATCGCGTAGGTCAGTGCTTGGTCGCAGCCGTGCGGGCAGGCCCCGCGAGACACGCCCAGAAGGGTTGGCAAGCGGCTCACCAAGTCGCGGCCTTTGTCGGCGTTACCCATCAAAGTTTTAATAATTTCAGTGACATCGACCTCGCCGTGCTCGGGGTGCCAGCTGTCATAATCTGTGATCATCGCGACAGAGGCATAACAAAGCTCGGCTTCGCGGGCGAGCTTTGCCTCGGGCATGTTGGTCATCCCGATCACGTCCGCCCCCCACGACTCGCGGTACATTTTGCTCTCCGCCAGCGTTGAAAACTGCGGGCCTTCCATCGCCAGATATGTCCCGCCGTTGTGTACGGTGATGCCCGCGTCTTGTGCTGCCGTCAGACAAGCCGCAGAGAGCCGTGGGCAAGTCGGCTGCGCCACGCTTACATGCGCCACGCAGCCCGTGCCAAAGAACGATTTTTCGCGCGCGAATGTGCGGTCAATGAACTGATCCACAACGACAAAATCTCCCGGAGCCATCTCTTCGCGAAAGCTCCCGCAGGCCGAAACCGAGATAACGTCTGTCACGCCCAAACGCTTGAGCGCGTCGATATTTGCGCGGTAGGGAACGGTGCTGGGAGAGTGCACATGGCCACGCCCGTGGCGCGGCAAAAACGCCATTTGCACACCGTCAAGCGCGCCTGTCAAAACCTCGTCTGAAGGCGCTCCCCAAGGGGTTTCTACCGCCTGCCAGCGGGCGTCTTGCAGCCCGTCGATTTCGTAGAGGCCAGAGCCGCCGATTACGCCGATTACAGTATCAGTCATGTGTTTTCTCCTGCGCATGTCTTGCCCCCGTTTGTGACCCGCAGCAACGCCAAGCGCAAGGGAGCGCACGCTCTGTTAACCATGTCGTGATAGGCCAAAACAGCAGTGCCTACACTATAGTGCCTACACTATGCAGCACTGTATGCAGCTAGGTGTGCATAACGCGTGCATACATTTTTTGGAGGTTTAGCGTGCGCCGAATCGTTAACGTTTGGCCTGAAAACCTTGGGCTATCTTCAAAAGACACGTTGAAACTAGGCGCGTTGCGGCTTAGGAGGGCCGTTCCTTATATGCGAGCAGGATCAAACATATGAAACGCGCTTTGATGGCGGCTTTTGCCAACCGGATTGCTATGCCCGACCTTTCAGTGATGCAGGATGAGCCGTTTTCGGCGGGTCGCTTGCGCATCGAAGTGCTGTCGGGGCTGACGGTCGCGCTCGCTCTGGTGCCTGAGGCGGTTGCCTTTGCTTTTGTGGCTGGTGTGCATCCGCTTGTCGGGCTTTACGCGGCCTTCATGGTCGGCCTTATTACGGCGGTCTTTGGCGGTCGTCCCGGGATGATCTCGGGTGCCACCGGCGCTTTGGCGGTTGTCATGGTGGCACTCGTGGCCCAGCACGGCGTTGAATACTTGTTTGCGACGGTCGTTTTGATGGGCATCTTGCAGCTGGTCGCGGGGGCGATGCATTGGGGCAAGTTTATCCGCCTCGTGCCGCACCCTGTGATGCTGGGCTTTGTGAACGGCCTTGCGATCGTTATTTTCCTTGCGCAGATGACGCAATTTAAGGTGCCGGGCTCGGTTGTGAACACGGGCCACGGAATGAGCGGCGGCGAGTGGCTGTCAGGCATGCCGCTGATGTTGATGCTCGGGCTTGTGGGCCTGACGATGGCGATCATCTGGGTGATGCCGCGCATCACCAAGTTTATCCCCGCGCCGCTCGCGGGCATCGGTATTGTCGCGATTATCGTGATCGCGATGGGCCTTGATGTGCCACGTGTTGGCGACTTGGCCTCGATCAAAGGCGGGTTGCCGCCGTTCCATTTCCCGCAGGTTCCGCTGACGTGGGAGACTTTTGAGATCATCCTGCCTTACGCGGTTATCTTGGCGGCAATTGGCCTGATCGAAAGCCTGCTGACGCTCAACCTTGTGGGCGAGATGACAGGCAAACGCGGCGGCGCTTCGCAGGAATGTCTGGCGCAGGGCACGGCCAATGTTGTCACCGGCTTTTTCGGCGGTATGGGCGGCTGTGCGATGATCGGTCAGAGCATGATCAACGTGAAGTCGGGCGGACGCACGCGCATCGCGGGCATCGCGGCGGCGGCGTTTTTGCTGATCTTCATTCTGTTTGCTTCGCCTCTGATTGAGCAAATTCCGCTGGCTGCGCTCGTGGGAGTGATGTTCATGGTTGTGATCGGGACATTTGCCTGGAACTCGCTGACCATCTTGAGCCGCGTGCCATTGGGCGACGCGTTTGTAACCGTGCTCGTGACAGTCGTGACTGTGATGTATGACCTCGCGATTGCGGTTGTTGTTGGTGTTATCGTCTCGGCACTGATGTATGCGTGGAACAACGCGCGCCGGATTGATGCACATGTTGACGTGTCTGAAAACGAGAAAGTCTATCGCATCCAAGGGCCACTGTTCTTTGGCTCGGTTGAGGGCTTCACAGAGTTGTTCGAAGTGAGCACCGACCCTGACAGCGTTGTTGTGGACTTCGCAGGCAGCCGGGTTGTTGACCAATCGGCGCTGCAGGCGATCGAGGCGATTGCTGCTAAGTATGAGGGTGCTGGCAAACGTTTGCAATTGCGCCACTTAAGCCGTGATTGCCATCAGCTGTTGAATAAAGCGGGGCATCTCATGGTCGATAGTGACGACGACCCCGACTACGAGATTGCTGTCGATTACGACGTGCAAACCGGAATTTTGGGCGGCGGACATTAGTGACAAGCGGGGTCGGAAAATTTGAATTTTCCGGCTCGTTTTCTTTATAAGAAAACGGCTATGGCCCTGATGTAGCGCCATGTTTCGGTGTTTGTTAAGGGCGTGGCGTGCTCTCAAGTTGACATTTGTGAGGGGCTTGCCAAAGTTGCGGCGACACCTGAAGGCACAGATTGAAAGCACAGATTGGACGCACTATGAAGCACCGCGAACTTGGCCACACGGGCATAACTGTCAGCGAAATGTGCCTTGGCACGATGACGTTCAGCACTCAGACCAGCGAGGCGGATAGTCACGCGCAGATGGACATGGCGCTGGAGCGCGGTGTGCAATTTTGGGATTGCGCTGAGATGTACCCCGTGAACCCGTTGAGCAAAGAGACGCAGGGCAATGCAGAGCGCGTTATTGGCCGCTGGTTCGCCAAAACGGGCCGTCGTGATGAGGTTGTCATGGCGACGAAGCACTCGGGTGAGGGCTACATGAACGTGCGGGATGGGGCGCCGATCACCGCGAAAACCATTCCGGAAGCCATTGAAGGCAGCCTGAAGCGCCTGCAGACTGATGTGATTGATCTCTACCAGTTTCACTGGCCCAACCGCGGCTCATATATGTTCCGCAAAAACTGGAACTATGACCCCTCAAGTCAGAACCGCGATGAGACAATCGCCAATATGGAAGAGTGCCTTGGCGCACTGCAAAAGGAAGTCACCCGTGGCACGATCCGCGCCTTTGGGCTCTCAAACGAGAGCGCTTGGGGCACAGCACAATGGCTGGCAGCGGCTGAACGTGTGGGCGGGCCAAGGGTGGCGAGTATCCAAAACGAATACTCGTTGCTGTGCCGGATGTATGACACCGACTTGGCGGAGCTGTCTGTTAACGAAGAGGTTGGTTTGTTAGCGTTTTCGCCGCTTGGCACGGGCTTGCTGAGCGGCAAGTACCAAGGCGGAGCCGTGCCAGAGGCCTCGCGTCGCAGCCTTGTGCCAGAGATGGGCGGGCGCGTGACGCCACGGGTGTTTGAGGCGGTTGACGCTTACCTCGAAATCGCCAAAAAACACGGGCTAGACCCGGTGCACATGGCGCTCGCCTGGACTTTGACGCGGCCCTTCATGGGCAGTTCGATTTTTGGAGCGACGACCGTCAGCCAGCTTGAGCACGCGCTTGGGGCGGCGGATGTGGTGCTGTCGGAGGAGGTGCTCAGAGATATCGACGCGGCGCACAAGCTGCATCCGATGCCTTACTAGGCGGCGTTGCTGAGTATTTTTGCGAAGAAAAAGCCAAGGCGGCGTGTGGTTCTGGCGCGATGCGACTGAAACAGTCGTAAATTGCCTTTCGCTGGAGGCCATAGCTGTGAGACGCTGCGCAAAACCATGCTTGATAAGAAAGATTCGCCCATGCCACTGTCTATGAACAAAGAGGTCTTTATCACCTGCGCTGTCACCGGGTCGGGCAGCACCCAAGACCGCAGCCCGCATGTGCCGCGCAGCCCTGAGCAGATTGCGGGCAGTGCGATTAAGGCTGCAAAAGCGGGCGCCGCCGTGGTGCACTGCCACGTGCGCGACCCTGAAACAGGCGCGCCGAGCCGCGACCTTAAGCTTTACCGAGAGTTGACAGACCGTGTGCGCAGTGCCGATGTTGATGTTGTGCTCAACCTTACCGCTGGCATGGGGGGCGACATTGTTTTTGGCGGCGTCGAGGCCCCGTTCCCGACGATTGAGGGCACTGACATGGTCGGGGCAAGTGAGCGCGTCGCGCATATTGCTGAGTGCCTGCCCGAGATCTGCACGCTTGACTGCGGCACGATGAACTTTGCCGAGGCTGACTATGTGATGACAAACACGCCGGGCATGTTGAGCGCGATGGGCAGCATGATGACCCAGCTCGGAGTGAAGCCCGAGATTGAGGCGTTTGACACCGGCCATCTGTGGTATGCCAAGCAACTTGTTGCAGACGGTGTGCTTGAGCCTGACGCGCTGGTGCAGCTTTGCATGGGCGTGCCTTGGGGCGCACCTGACGATCTCAACACATTCATGGCGATGGTCAATAATGTGCCTGACAGCTGGACATTTTCGGGCTTTGGCCTCGGGCGCAACCAGATGGCTTATGTGGCCGCGTCAGTGCTGGCGGGCGGAAACGTGCGCGTTGGCCTGGAAGACAACCTTTGGCTGGACAAAGGCGTTTTGGCGGAGAACTATCAATTGGTAGAACGCGCTGTGAGCATAATTGAAAACATGGGTGCCAAAGTGATCGGCCCCGATGCAGTACGTGAAAAACTGAAGCTGACAAAGAGAGCACCTGTATGATGACCCGTATTTCTGCATTTGTGGCCCTGTTCATTCTGGCGGCATGCCAGTTGGTTGAAGCGCCTGGCGAGGATGGAGCCGCGGCGGCGACAACGACAGCGCCCTCGGTTGGCGGACAGTCACCGCTGATCATGGAACAACAGTGCAAAGCGGCGGGTGGCAAGGTTGTTATCGGTTTGGCAGGCGCACAATGCGCGCGCGCGCAGCCTGATGCGGGCAAGGCCTGTACCAGCAGCTCAGAGTGCAGCGGTGTGTGTTTGGCGGCGGCGCGCAGTTGCTCGCCTGTGACGCCCTTCTTTGGCTGCCATGAAGTTTTGAACAGCGGCAAGAAAGCCATCATCTGTATCGACTAAACCTCAACAAGGACTGATGGAATGAACAAACGAGCGGCGATCGTTGGCGGTGGTGTTATTGGTGGCGGCTGGGCGGCAAGGTTTTTGCTTAACGGCTGGGACGTGCGGGTGTTTGACCCTGATCCTGAGGCTGCGCGCAAGATTGGCGAAGTGCTCGAAAACGCGCGCCGTTCACTGCCGGGGCTTGGTAACATGGCCCTGCCTGAAGAGGGCGTGCTGAGCTTTCACGCTGATTTGGCCGAAGCCTGCGACGGCGTTTCCTGGGTGCAGGAAAGCGTGCCAGAGCGGCTTGATATCAAGCACAAGGTTTATGGCCAGTTGGCGGAATCTGTGCCTGATAGTGCGGTGATTGGTTCTTCGACTTCGGGCTATAAGCCAAGTGAGTTGCAAGAGGGTATGAGCAACGCGGGGCAGATAGTTGTCGCGCATCCGTTTAACCCTGTTTACCTTCTGCCGCTGATCGAGCTTGTCTCGACCGAGGCGAACCCGGTTGAGACAACGGATCGCGCCAAGGAGATTATCGCGGGTATTGGCATGCATCCGCTGCATCTGAAGAAAGAGATCGACGCGCATATTGCGGATCGCTTTCTTGAGGCGGTGTGGCGCGAGGCACTTTGGCTTATCAAGGATGGCATCGCGACGACGGAAGAGATCGACGATGCGATCCGCTATGGCTTTGGCATCCGCTGGGCGCAGATGGGCCTGTTTGAGACCTATCGTGTTGCGGGCGGCGAAGCTGGCATGCGCCACTTCATTGCGCAGTTCGGGCCGTGCCTGAGCTGGCCTTGGACAAAGCTGATGGATGTGCCTGAACTGACTGATGAGCTGATTGATGCGATTGCTGATCAGTCTGACGCGCAATCTGGCATGCATAGCATCCGCGAGCTCGAGCGGATCCGCGACGACAACCTTGTTGGCATGATGCGTGCGCTGGGCGCGAACGACTGGGGCGCTGGCAAGTTGCAGAACGCCCATGACGCAAGCTTGCGCGAGGGCGCTGGCATTGCGGCGCATGTTGATGATGTGGCTGACCTGAGCCAGCCCGTGCTGACGCTGCACCGTGTCGTGCCGCTGGATTGGCTTGATTACAACGGCCACATGACGGAGAGCCGTTACTTGCAGGCCTTTGCGGACAGTACTGACCGCTTCATGGAAATGATCGGCTGTGACGCGGAGTATATTGCGTCGGGTGGCAGCTATTTTACCGCCGAGACGCACATAAGGCATCTCGACGAAGTGCATGCGGGAGCCAAGATTACTGTGCATACACAGGTGATCATGGGCGCGGGCAAGAAGATGCACCTGTTCCATGAAATGCGCGAGGGCGAACGGCTTTTGGCGAGTGGCGAACACATGCTGCTGCATGTTGACTTGGCGACGCGACGTGCGGCTCCGCCTGCGGCTGTGGTCGAGGCGGCTTTGGTGAAGGTGGCCGAGGCGCATGCTGGCTTGCCTAAGCCTGAGGGGCTGGGCCGCGCGATTGGTGACGCGCGTTGAGAGTCCTGGTAACAGCTGGCGCGTCAGGCGTTGGCCGCGCAATTGCCGAGGCCTACGCGCGTGAAGGCGCACGCGTTTGGGTGACGGATGTTGACCGCGCCGCACTGGCGAGCACGCCGGACAGCTGGGGCGCGGCGGAAGTTGACGCGCGTGATGAGGGCGGCATGAAGGCGCTGTTTGGCGAGATCGAGGCCGCATGGGGCGGGCTCGACACGCTCTGCGCCAACGCGGGCATCGCGGGGCCGACGGCGGCGATTGAGGACATTGAACTTGAGGATTGGCGCGAGTGCGTCAGCGTCAACCTTGAGGGTGCTTTCTTGGCCGCGAAATATGCAGCGCCGATGATGAAGGCGCAAAAGTCAGGCTCTATCATTGTGACGTCGTCTACGGCGGGGCAATATGGCTACCCCTATCGCGCGCCCTATGCGGCTGCGAAATGGGCTGTCATTGGCCTGATGAAAACGCTGGCGATGGAGCTTGGGCCGCATGGCGTGCGCGCAAATGCAATTTGCCCGGGCTCTGTGGAAGGGCCACGGATGGAAGGCGTTATGGAGCGTGAAGCTGCGGCCAAGGGCATGAGCCGCGACGCTGTTTATGAGGGCTATGCCAGTGGTACGTCGATGCGCTCTTGGGTGAGGGCCGAAGACATTGCCGACATGGCGGTTTTCTTGGGGTCTGAGCGCGCGCGGATGGTGAGCGGGCAGGTTATTGCTGTGGACGGGCATACTGTGAACCCTGATCCGAAAGTATGATTTCGTGTGCTGACGCACACGACCAGCTGGGGGGCTAGCTGGGGGGGATCACGGTAATTAAGAATGAGGCACGGGCTAAATTGGAATGAAAAGACTAAGGTGATGGTCAAGTCATTGAAAATAAAATGAAATTGGGCTTTCAGCGGTGAAAATCAATGGGCGAACCAATCGTAAGATACTGAATTATAAGGGTAATTTAAGGTTAATGAAGTGCCGATTTGTCCAATAGTTGTTTCCGTTGTATGCCGCGACAATCCAAATACGGAAGCAACAACATATCAATATTTGTGATGAATAGGCGCGAGGTCATTTGCGGCGCTTCCACGTCCGGTATGTAGCATCATGCTCACCTACGTCTAAAAGCTCTAAGGTGTTGGCATCGACCAGACGGCCTATGATCCGATCTCCTTTGTTCATGCTCGCGATCCATAAATCAGTGCTGCCTTTCAACATCCGCAAGCGCAGAGAGGCGGGCATCGGATCAGCCATCAGGCCGTCGATTGCCTTGTCGGCATTCTTCTGCTTGGCGCTAGAGAGCTTGCGGTATGCGCGCTCAAATCCTTTGGTTACCGTGATCTGCAATTCATGCAGGCCGCTTGAGAAATTTCAGCACATCACCAGCGGTTTCAAATGGTTCACTGGTCTGATGATCAGGGCCATAGACTGCTCGCATCGCCGCATAGTGATCTGCCGTTTCTGTTAGGAAATCAATCTCGCTTTCCAGATACCGCTCCGTATTTGCGATCCAGCGATCAAGGCTTTGGCTGGTGGGCTTAGAATAACGTGCAATCTTGCGCGCGATTTTTCGCATTGATTTTACGAAACGAGCATAGTCTTGGGCGGTTTTTTCCGCCCGCTCGGTCACTCCATCGATCAACATCTGGATACGTGCCAGTGCTACGGTATCGAGGGTATGCTGGCTTTCACGCAATGCCTGATCCAGCGCTTTGCGCTCTACCATCCCACTTTCTGCCCACTCACTATGCAGTGCTTTATGTCGATCAAAATCTCGATTGAGAGACTTGAGAAAATCAGTTTCACGACTGTCTTCTTGTGGTAAGTCAAAAAGCGCGACCGGCGCGAACTGTGGCGCGCTGTGAACTACAGCGATGCTACTGTCTATCTGTGCTGCAATGTCCAACATGGGTAAGCCTTAAAGGGTTTTGACCGCCTCCATATCATGCGCCAGCCACCCCCTTTTTGCAAGAAATGGATGTTTGGCGGCTACCAATAGCTGACCTTCATCCACGCATGCTCTGAATTGGCAAAGACGGATCAACACGGTCAGAACGCACCCAGTATTCGCGGCAAGTCGCATCTCCCTTTGATGTCAAACAAAGCCGTCCATCCTGGCTCGGATCAGCGGCCAGCAATCCGAGGCGGATGAGTGGCCCAATTCCCTTTTTTGCAAAGGTATGTCCTGTGACGCATGGTGAACCGCCACTATCATAAACCGCCCAGCGTTCACGTCCTGTGTCGGTATCGATGTATCGAGACAACATGGAAGATTGGTAGGTCGGCGTTGCCTTGAACTGACTATACGACCAAGTGAGCGCCTGAAGCACGTTTCGCGATGTTGGTGGCACAGTCTCCCAAGCGAGCGCCTCACTCGGTGACATCGGCGTATGCTGCTTTGGTGGGTTCTTGGCGTGGCCTAAGCCAAGTTTGTAGGCGGCAACAATCGCCGCCGTGATGTCACCAGGCAAATTGTTGGAATAGCCGCCTCTGGTTGCACTCCGATCCCGCGAAACGATTGTGCGAGCCGTTTCTCGAAATTGCGCTTTGATATGTTTGTCCATTGCCCTGCCCACCATTGATTGCCTGGCTGAGCTTAAAGGAGCGGCGGCGCTGTTGGCTTTCAACATTGCGACCCGAGTTGTGGGCTTCGGATTTGCACTAATGTCTGGCGGTATTTTGCGCACGGCGTCGCTGTTTCTGAAGTTTGATAAATCAGGTCGCAACATCTCGCTTCTCGGGCGCGCTGCGCGTGGAACAGGGCGGTCATTCAAAGGGCTCTATCGCGCAGGTCGCGGGCTGTCGCGCCTCATGGCACGCCCTCTACGTTGGACGATAAAACCTCTCGCTTGGACAGCACGCCTCATCCCGGCGATCCCATGGAAAAGACTGGCCACAAGGCTGCCATGGCGAGTTTTGGTGCGACCTTTGGTTTGGACGGCCAGTTTGATCCCGGCTATCGGCTGGGGGGCCAAGGCTAGTCGTCTGGGCGTCTTAGGCATGTCTGCGGCTGGGTGGGGTAAGCTCATCACACCGCTAAAATGGTTTGCCAAAGCTGGCCTTCGATTTATCCCCT
>JADGEJ010000024.1 GCA_016744435.1 Lentibacter sp.
GTCAGGCACTGCGGCTTTGATGGCCCGTGTCGCGCGGTTGCTTAAGTTGTCAGGGTTCCAGGCCTCAGCGCAGTCAGCCGTGCGCTTGCTCGCATCCGTGTAGGGAAACAGGCAAATCGCGGGGATGCCCAGATCGTGCGCCTCGCGCGCGGCTTCAACCACTTTATCGACAGAGCGGCGTAGCACGCCGGGCATCGAGGCGACAGGCTCCTCAATGCCGTCTCCGTCGCGCACAAACACCGGCCAGATCAGATCAGCCGCGGTTAAAGTGTTCTCGGCCACAAGGTTTCGAATGCTCGCATTCCGCCGCGTGCGCCGGAGCCGTGTGTGGGGGAAGGGAGCTTGAATCGCGCGCATGGTTTTCTCCAGTAATGAGGTTGTGCAAAATCTGTCATGGAAATTGCCGCGCCTCAAGGGTAGGAATTGCCAAGTGCACCCGTTATGAGGTGCGAAAGACATTAAGGATGCCGAACTTGGACTGGTATACTGCCGTTTTCGAACTGATTGATATGCGCTCGTTCAGCAACCTCTGGTTCTGGATCGCGCTGGCTGTGATGTGGTCAACCGCATCGCACTGGGTGCTGGGCGTGCCGTGGGACATGGTCTTGCGCGCGCAACGTGAAGGCGGCCAGTATGAGGAAGACTTGCAAGACATTGTGCGCATCAACACCAACCGCTTGCTGCATATCAGCTATGTTTCAGGGCTGTGGTTGCTTGGGTTTTCTTGCTTTTTCCTCACAATGCTTGTGCTGCTGGGCTTTATCTATGGCTACGAGTTCGCACAGGCTGTGTTTCTGCTGGCCTTCCCTATGGCTCTGGTCGGGTTGTTTTCACTCTCGACTGCGAGACTCATTCGAGAAGAGAATGCCACCGATGAGCGCCTTGCACGCTTGCTTATGCGTCAGCGCCTTATTACCCAAGTGATCGGCATGTTGTCGATTTTTGTGACTGCGCTCTGGGGTATGTATCAGAACCTGTCTTACGGCCCCTTGGGGTAACGCCCGTGAGCAAAACATCCGATCATATAACCGTTGGTGGCGCGCCCGAAGGGTTTGATGCGCGCCTGCTGCTTGAGGAAGTCGCGAAAAGTGGTGCTGTGTGCCACATCGCGCGTGACGACAAGCGTATGGCGGCGATGGCAGCCTCGTTGCGTTTTTTTCGCCCTGACATTCCGGTGTTTGAGTTTCCGGGCTGGGACTGCCTGCCTTATGACCGTGTCTCGCCAAACCCGGACATTTCCGCCGCCCGTATGGCCACCTTGGCAGCCCTTGCACATGACATGCCAAAGCAGTTTGTGCTGCTCACGACGCTAAGTGCTGCCACACAGTATGTGCCCGCACGTGAAGTGCTCCGAGAGGCAGCCTTTACCGCACGCGTCGGAGAGCGGGTTGATGAGGAAGCTCTGCGCCAATTTCTTGTGCGCATGGGGTTTTCACAAAGCCCGACGGTGACAGAACCGGGCGATTATGCCATTCGCGGTGGCATAATCGACATCTTCCCACCGGGGGAAGGCGGGCCTGTGCGGCTCGACTTTTTCGGCGACATTCTTGACGGGGCACGCCGTTTTGATCCGGCGACGCAGCGCACAACTGAAAAGCTAGATGTTGTCGAACTTGCTCCCGTTTCAGAAGTGCTGCTTGACGAGGCATCTATAACGCGCTTTCGCCAAAACTATCGGCTGGAGTTTGGTGCTGCTGGCAGTGATGATCCGCTCTATGAAGCCGTCTCCGCAGGGCGCAAACATGCCGGTGTCGAGCATTGGCTGCCGTTCTTTCATGCACGCCTCGAAACGCTGTTTGACTATCTGGGGGCGGCGTCACTCACCCTTGATGAGGGGCTCACGGCCAAGCGTTTGGCGCGTTGGGATTCTGTGCAAGACCAGTATGAAACTCGCAAACTGGCAATGGCTGACAAGTCGCACATCGACACGGTTTACAAGCCTGTGCCTGCTGCGCAGCTTTATCTTGATGAGGCGGCTTGGGATACGGCGTTGAGGCCGTTCCGCGCCTTGCAGTTCAACGCGTTGCCACTGCCCATTGGTGTGGGTGTTATTGACGCTGGTGGGCGCATTGGGCGTAACTTTGCGCCTGAGAGACAACTGGAAAATGTAAACCTTTTCAGTGTTTTAAAAGACCATATTCAGGCAAAACTTACAGAAACTTCCGTGATCGTCGCGGCCTATTCTGAAGGTGCGCGCGAGCGGCTTGAAGGATTGCTTGAAGACGAAGGCATCGGCAATGCTGTAACGCTGAAAGACGCCAGCCGGATTGGCAAAAATGGTCTGCACTTAGCTGTCTGGCCGCTTGAGCAAGGCTTTGAGGCGCCGGGCCTGACTGTAATTGCAGAGCAGGATGTGCTGGGCGACAGGCTCATCCGCCAGCCCCGTACCAAACGCCGCGCCGAGAACTTCCTCACCGAGGCGCAGTCGCTTAGCCCCGGTGACTTGATCGTGCACGTTGACCACGGCATCGGGCGCTACCACGGCCTCGAAGTTGTCACCGCAGCGGGGGCTGCGCACGAGTGCCTCAAGCTCGAATATGCCGAAGGCACCACGCTTTATCAGCCGGTCGAAAACATCGAACTCCTCAGCCGTTATGGACACGAGGAGGGGCTGCTCGACAAGCTCGGCGGCGGCGCTTGGCAAGCCAAGAAAGCCCGTCTCAAAGAGCGCATCCGCGAGATGGCCGACAAGCTCATCCGCGTGGCTGCCGAACGTGCCCTACGCCGCGCGCCGATCATGGAGCCAGATGCGCATGCCTGGGAAGAGTTCGCCGCGCGCTTTCCCTATCAGGAAACCGACGACCAGCTTGGGGCGATTGAAGATGTGCTCACTGACCTTGGCGCAGGCCAGCCGATGGACAGGTTGGTGTGTGGCGATGTTGGCTTTGGCAAAACAGAAGTTGCCATGCGGGCGGCTTTCATTGCCGCCATGCAAGGCGCTCAAGTTGCCGTTATCGCGCCAACAACTCTGCTCGCCCGTCAGCACTACAAAAGCTTCTCCGAGCGCTTCCGCGGCTTTCCCATACAGGTGCGTCAGCTGTCGCGGTTTGTCAGCGCAAAAGACGCCAAACTCACCCGCGAAGGCATGAAGAGTGGCACAGTTGACATCGTCATCGGCACCCATGCGCTTTTGGCAAAAGATATTCGTTTCAGAGACTTGGGCCTGCTCGTGATTGACGAAGAGCAGCACTTTGGCGTGTCTCACAAAGAGCGTCTCAAACAGCTGCGCTCTGATGTTCACGTGCTCACGCTCACGGCCACGCCGATCCCCCGGACGCTACAGTTGAGCCTGTCGGGCGTGCGCGACCTCAGCATCATCGGCACACCGCCGGTTGATCGCCTCGCCATCCGTACCTACGTCAGCGAGTTTGACGGGGTGACGATCCGCGAAGCCTTGCTGCGCGAACACTACCGCGGCGGGCAGAGCTTTTACGTGGTGCCGCGCATCAGCGACTTGCCCGAAATAGAACAGTTCCTCAAAGATCACGTGCCTGAAGTCAGCTATATCGTCGCCAACGGCCAGATGGCAGCGGGCGAGCTTGATACGCGCATGAACGCCTTTTACGACGGCAAATATGACGTGCTGCTGGCGACAACCATCGTTGAGAGCGGCCTCGACATTCCGACAGCCAACACCATGGTTATTCACCGCGCTGACATGTTTGGCCTCGCGCAACTCTACCAGATCAGGGGCCGGGTTGGGCGCTCCAAGACGCGCGCCTACGCTTACCTTACAACTAAGCCGCGCAAGCCGCTTACGGCGACTGCTCAAAAGCGCCTGCGCGTGCTCGGCAGCCTCGACACGCTTGGTGCTGGCTTCACGCTCGCGAGCCAGGACCTTGACATCAGGGGCGCGGGCAACCTCTTGGGTGAAGAGCAATCAGGCCAGATGCGCGATGTGGGCTACGAGCTATACCAATCCATGCTCGAAGAAGCGATCGCCAAGATCAGAACGGGTGAGCTAGAAGGCCTCTCACAAGCCGATGACGACTGGTCACCACAGATCAACCTCGGCGTGCCAGTTCTGATCCCAGAAGCCTATGTTCCTGATCTTGATGTGCGGCTAGGATTGTACCGCCGTCTCAGTGGCTTACACAGCAAAGTTGAACTGGAAGGCTTCGCCGCTGAACTGATCGACCGTTTCGGAAAGCTGCCGCGTGAAGTGAACACGCTTCTGCTGATCGTGCGGATCAAAGAGATGTGCAAGAAAGCAGGTATTGCCAAACTTGACGGAGGCCCGAAGGGCGCGACCGTTCAGTTCCACAACAACAAATTCGCCTCGCCCGCTGGCCTTGTCGAGTTCATCCGCGACCAGCGCGGCCTCGCCAAAGTGCGCGATAACAAGATCGTCGTGAAGCGCGATTGGAAAGCAGACAATGATAAGATCAAAGGTGCCTTTGCCATTGCACGCGACTTGGCGGTAAAGGTCTCCGAAGAGAAAAAAGCGCAAAAAGCCCGAAAAGAGAAACAGAAGAATGCTTGAATACGGCTACCATGACGTGCCCGCAGGCCACACCGTTTCAGTGGTTACGCATCTTGAAATGACGCGAGAGGCCACGGCCCGCGCGGAAGCAGACCTGCCTCTCACACTTGAGCGCAAGCACAGGCCCGATGTCGCTTGGTACCATGATTTGTTTCGCGCGGTCGGCGCCGACTACCTGTGGTTTGGCCGTCTGACGCAGAGCGACGAGGAGTTGCTGCAAACACTGCATGACCCGGATGTGCATATCTATGCCCTCAAGTCCGGAGCGCAAACTGCTGGCTTGCTTGAACTCGACTTTCGCACAAAAGACGCTTGCGAGTTGGCCTATTTCGGCCTTACGGGTGCGCATGTCGGCGGCGGTGCAGGCCGTTGGATGATGAATCGTGCCGTCAAACTTGCGTGGCAACATCCAATCAAGCGCTTCCATGTCCACACATGCACGCTTGACCACTCCAAGGCGCTCGATTTTTACATTCGGTCAGGCTTCACCCCCTTCAAACGTCAGATAGAGCTAGAACGCGATCCACGCCTTATTGGCCTGCTCCCCAAAAGCGCGGCCCCTCAAATCCCGATTCTCTGATTTTTCTTTCTAGAAATATCCTGGGGGTCTGGGGGCTAGCCCCCAGTTTGTACGGGGTCTGGGGGCTAGCCCCCAGTTCGTCGGATTTGCGAAGCAAATTCGAAAAGCTTGCTACGAAGGTCAAAAGTAACGCCTTAAAGCTTGCTGTGTGTCTCAAACCATGCCCGTACTTTTGGCTTGATCCAACCCCAAAGCCACGGTGCCCCTTTTTTGATTTTCAGCCCGACTTTGCTCTCAAACTGGGCATAGCGCGTGCCGTAATCTATCCAGGACCCTCCTCCAGAAGAAAGGTTTTGGTTGGGTGGCTGAAAGCGGTCTAGCGACTTGGCAAACTGAGCATCTGGGCTGTCGGCAGCCTCAAACTCGTCCCAGAGCGCGCGAAATTCGTGGGCTTGATCATCGGGTAACAACCCGAAAATCCGCGTTGCGGCTGCTTGCTCTTTGGCGGCCATTTCAGCTGGGTCATGGTCGCCGAAAATGGGCGCATCGCCTGCGTCGATTTCCACCAGATCATGGATAAGCAGCATCCGGATCACTCGGTTGGCGCTAACATCTTCTGGTGTGTCAGCGCCCAGTATCATGGCGTAAAGCGCGATGTGCCAGCTGTGCTCGCCAGAGTTCTCGGCGCGTGAACCGTCACACAACAAAGTGCCACGATTGATCTGTTTGAGTTTGTCAGCCTCGGTGAGGAAGGCCATTTGCTGATCAAGCCGGCTTGAACTCATTCTGTAAGCTTGCCTTGCTCCGCCACCAACTCTTCAACTTTTTTGCGCAAAAACGCCCGAGCGGCTTTGCCTGCAAGACGCACGCGCACTTCTGTGAGGTAGGCTTCTTCGAGCGTTTGCGAAGAGGCTCCCAGAACTTTGGCGACTTCATAGTGCAACCGGTCTTCGCCAGATTTGTCCATCACTTTGATAGTGTCATCGGCCAGTTTTGAGGCCATCTCTTGTAGCGTCGACATTAGCGTGAATTCTCAGTCAGGCGGCGCTTTACATAGGATTGGGTGTTATCAACCAGCGTGTCCATATGGTCATTCTCAAAAAAGTGTCCTGCGCCTTCAACTTCGGTGTGTGTCACCGTGATGCCTTTTTGCTCATGAAGTTTGTCAACAAGGCCGTGGGTGTCTGCGGGGGGGGCCACGCGGTCGCTGGTGCCGTTGATAATCAGGCCAGACGCCGGGCAGGGCGCAAGGAAGGAAAAGTCGTACATGTTTGCAGGCGGGCTTACCGAGATAAACCCGGTGATCTCTGGGCGGCGCATCAGAAGTTGCATGCCGATCCAGGCCCCAAAGCTAAAGCCTGCAACCCAGCAATGCTTTGAATTGTTGTTCATGGACTGCAAATAGTCGAGGGCTGAGGCGGCATCGGAAAGCTCACCTACACCTTGATCATACTCACCCTGTGAACGGCCAACACCGCGGAAGTTAAACCGCAGAACAGTGAAGCCCATGTTGTAGAAGGCGTAGTGCAGGTTGTAGACAACCTTGTTGTTCATCGTGCCGCCAAACTGCGGGTGCGGATGTAGCACTATCGCGATGGGCGCGTCGCGTTCTGGCTGTGGGTGATAGCGGCCTTCAAGACGTCCCTCAGGACCAGGAAAAATAACCTCGGGCATGTGTACGCTTTTCTCCGTCTGAAATGTGCAGCTCAATCTTGACGAAATCAATCAGGCACATTAGAATAATTCTAAATCCGGGCTGTCGCCGGGATGCTTAACGCGAGATAGTCTGTGTCTCGTCCAAGGTCAATCAATTCACGCAAGGTGGTGCAATGAAGCTCAGCACAAAAGGCCGCTACGCCATGGTCGCTCTGACTGATATCGCTTTGCAAGGCGGTGAAGCTTTGGTGACGCTTGGGGACATTTCCAAGCGCCAAGATATTTCATTGCCCTATCTTGAGCAGTTGTTCGTCAAGCTACGCCGTGCCGGGCTTGTTGAGTCGGTGCGTGGGCCAGGGGGCGGTTATAAGCTGGCTAAATCCACGGTTGAGATTCGCGTGGTGGATGTTTTGGAAGCGGTTGATGAGAGTGTGGATGCGTTGAAGAAGGGCGCAGGCGCAAGTGGTGCTGCTTCTGGCTCCAAAGCGCAGTCGGTTACAAACCGACTTTGGGAGGGCCTGTCAGCGCATGTTTATGTGTTTTTGCATCAAGCGCGTCTTTCCGATGTGATTGCCAATGAGCTTGCACCGTGCCCAGCTGTACCGTCGCTTTTTGCGATTGTTGATGAAGAATGATCGGCTGTTTTAAAATAGCCTTGCTTCCAGCAAGACAAGTTTTGCGCGGCCTTTGGCCACGCGATCTACGAGGGGCGTTGCCCCTCGCGCTCCCCAGAGTATTTCTACGAAGAAAAAGCCGGGGTGATGTGCTGTGAGCCGAATTTATTTGGATCATAATGCAACAACACCATTGCGGGTTGAGGCACGTGCGGCCATGGCGGAGGCGATGGATATCATTGGAAACCCTTCGTCGGTGCATGCCGAGGGGCGCGCAGCAAAAGCGTTTCTAGAAAAGGCGCGGAGCGATTTGGCTGAGGCTTTGGGGGCTGAGGGCGCTGAGATCGTTTTTACTGGGTCTGCAACTGAGGCTGCCGCAATGGTGCTTGCAGGCCGTAACATTGCCGCGAGTGGTGTTGAGCATGACGCAGTGGCTGCTTGGTGCGACCTAACGCTTAAAGCGGATGCGAACGGGCAAGTGGTCGCGCCGGAACCGGGTTTTGCGACCTTACAGCTGGCAAATTCTGAGACAGGTGTGATGCAAGACCTGCCTGAAGGCCTTTGGATGAGCGACTTTACGCAGGGCTTTGGCAAGGTTGATGTGAATTTCCTTACTTCGGGCCCATTGATGGCTGTTGTTTCGGGCCATAAGCTTGGTGGCCCTAATGGTGTGGGAGCGCTGGTGATGCGGCGCGGAATTGATCTTGAACCGGTGCTTAAAGGCGGGGGACAGGAAATGGGCCGTCGTGCTGGCACCGAGAATCTGATTGGGATTGCGGGTTTTGCGGCCTCGGCTAAGGCGGCTGTGCGCGACGTGCGGGAAGGCCTCTGGGGTGGGGTGCAAGAAAAACGCAATTTGCTGGAAGAAGCCCTTGCGGCTGCGTTAAACGCTCCTATTTTTGTCGGGAAAGACGCGCAACGACTTCCAAACACTTCGTGCATTTTGTCATCTGGCTGGAAGGGCGAGACACAAGTGATGCAAATGGACCTATCAGGTTTTGCTATTTCGGCGGGCTCTGCCTGCTCGAGTGGCAAAGTGAAGACAAGCCCTGTGCTGCGTGCAATGGGTTACGACGAGGGGGCCGCTGGCTGCGCTATCCGCGTTTCACTGGGGCTTGAGACAACAAAAGATGACGTGCTGCGCTTTGCGGACAAGTTTATAGCCGCGTCAAAAAAACAAAATGCCCGAGCTGCTTAAGCGCGTGGGATGATCGGACGAAAAGGAACGCGACCATGAGTGAAGTGATTGTCAAAGACGGCGTCGAAGAAGAGACAGTTGAAGCCGTGCGTTCGCTCGGTGAGAAGTATAAATACGGCTGGGAGACCGAGATCGAGATGGAATATGCTCCGCTTGGTCTGAACGAAGATATCGTGCGCCTGATTTCGGAAAAGAACGAAGAGCCGCAGTGGATGCTTGATTGGCGTCTTGAGGCGTTTGCGCGCTGGAAGACTCTCAAGGAGCCGAACTGGGCGATGATCGACTACCCCGAGATCGACTTCCAAGACCAGTATTACTATGCCCGCCCTAAAAGCATGGAAGTGAAGCCAAAGTCTCTGGACGAAGTGGACCCGAAACTTTTGGCAACCTACGCCAAACTTGGCATCCCTTTGAAAGAGCAGATGATCCTGGCGGGCGTCGAAGGCGCGGAAGATGCGCCTGCCGAGGGCCGCAAAGTGGCTGTGGACGCGGTTTTTGACTCTGTGAGTGTCGGCACGACGTTCCAGAAAGAGCTGAAAGAAGCGGGTGTTATCTTTTGCTCGATCTCAGAGGCGATCAAGGATCACCCCGAGCTTGTGAAAAAATACATCGGCTCGGTTGTGCCCGTGTCAGATAACTTTTACGCAATGCTCAACTCGGCTGTCTTCAGCGACGGCTCGTTTGTGTACATCCCGCCGGGCGTGCGCTGCCCGATGGAGCTCTCCACATATTTCCGCATCAACGCCGAGAATACCGGCCAGTTTGAGCGCACACTCATCATCGCCGATAAGGGCAGCTACGTGAGCTACCTTGAGGGCTGCACAGCGCCACAACGTGACGTGGCCCAGCTGCACGCTGCTGTTGTCGAGATCGTTATCGAGGAAGACGCTGAAGTGAAGTATTCGACCGTTCAGAACTGGTATCCCGGTGATGAAAACGGCAAAGGCGGGATCTATAACTTCGTGACAAAACGCGCTGATTGCCGTGGCGACCGCGCCAAAATTATGTGGACACAGGTTGAAACCGGTTCAGCCGTGACTTGGAAATACCCGAGCTGCATTCTGCGTGGCAATGACACACAGGGTGAGTTTTACTCGATCGCGATCACCAACAACCACCAGCAGGCCGACACGGGCACCAAAATGATCCACCTGGGCAAGAACTCCAAGTCGCGGATTGTCTCTAAGGGGATCAGCGCGGGTGTTGCGCAAAACACTTACCGTGGCCTTGTGAGCATGCACCCCAAGGCGCAGAACTCACGCAACTATACGCAGTGCGACAGCTTGCTGATTGGCGACAAATGTGGTGCGCATACAGTGCCTTACATCGAAGTGAAGAACAACTCGAGCCGTGTTGAACACGAGGCAACGACATCCAAGGTGGATGACGAGCAGATGTTTTACTGCCGCCAACGCGGGATAGACGAGGAAGCGGCTGTTGCGCTTATCGTCAACGGGTTTGCCAAAGAAGTGCTGCAAGCTCTGCCGATGGAGTTTGCCATGGAAGCGCAAGCGCTTGTGGCGATTTCGCTTGAGGGATCGGTTGGGTGAAAACGATGCCGGCATCTGTGACTCCAGAGAAAAAGGAGCGTTTCTTTGAGGGATTCGCTGGGTGTGGGCTCTCAAAATCGCCTTATCTTTGGGCCACTTTTGAGCATATTTCGTCTCAAACCGGCCAGATTAATCCGTCAGAAAGGTTGCCAGAAAAAAGCAATTTAGACGACTGGATTTTCAATGAGCACGGGTCAGGCAGAGACATTTCAGGCGCGGCTGCAAAGGCTCGAAGGCGAACACGAGATCAGAGACCAGGATGTGGCGGAGCGACGGCGCGCAAAACACGCGCGGCGGTTTCCGGAGGTTGTCTACAATCTGGTTTACGTTCTGAGCTTTCCGGGCGCTCTGCTTATGGGGCTTCTCGGGGTCTTGATGGCGCAATATATGCGCTTTCAGTTCACAGGAGTTCCCAGCCTGAACGCCGAGAAAGACTTCGATCCGGCCATCCTTGGCGCCTACGTCATTTGCGGCGCGTCGATCTGGGCGCTCATGTATCTGGTTCGTCTGGATGGCAAAGAGCAAAAGTCGGCGGCGACAATCGGGCTGTTTGCCGGAGCTCTCGGGTTTCACAACTTGGTTTTCGTGATGCCGGGGTTGTTTTCACTCGTATTCTCGCCAGAATGGGTGGACTGGATCACCACGATCGCGGAGCCTTATTCTGTCTACTTCGGCGGAGAATACTACGCCTTCGGGGAAGCGCCCTCAGAGGCCTGATATCTCTAAAAATTGCGCAAGTTTCGCCACATTCGCGCCAGAGTGTTTTGCCAGAAACTTGGCAAACAGAAGTTGTGAGAGTGGCACATGCAGAGAAGAAATCTCGACGCGTTCGACGAACGGATGAAGAAAATCGCCAAGCACGAAGGCGCTCCGAAGCAGTATTTAGCGGGCGAGGGCGATGTGGCGAGCACGACATTTACAGCCGCCGACATGCACCGCGCGCGAAAGCCCAAAAAGCAGGGCCCCAAGGATACATTCAAGCAGCTGCCCAAGATCGGCCTTTCGTTTGCTATCGGCGCAGCAACTATGCTTGTCGGCCGCGTGGCCAGCTTTCATTTCATCCCGGCAAACACCTTTGGCAACGAAATGAAAGCATTCTTGATGCTTCAGGGTGCCGAGATCGCCATAGCCTTCGGGCTGCTGGTGACGCTCGCGGTATTTCTCAAGCTCAACACCGGTGCTATGAAAATGGCGTCGATGGCGGGCTTGACCTTTATGCTCGTCGGCGAGCCGGAAGTTGCAAAACACGCGCCGAACATTTGGCAAGAGATGTTTTCACCGGGCTATGCGGCGGGCGTGTTGGCACCGCAAGCCAGCTTGGAAAACAACCTGCGCACAATTCGCGACGTTATGATGACAAGTCTCTAGTAGCGTCTTCCCAACCCACTAGCACTTCAGCACGCGGCACATCTCATGTGCGGCGCGCTTTTGCGTGTGGTCCTCAGCCCTTCAGGAGTGCTTCATGATTGTTACGACAACCCCATCAGTGGACGGCAAAACCATCAGTGAGTATCGCGGCATCGTCGTTGGCGAAGCGATCATGGGCGCCAATGTGGTGCGCGACGTTTTCGCCAAGATCACTGACATCGTCGGGGGCCGCTCTGGCGCTTACGAAAGCAAGCTACAAGATGCGCGTGACACGGCTTTGCGCGAGCTTGAGGAACGAGCAGTTGAGAAGGGAGCCAACGCGGTTGTTGGGGTTGACCTTGACTATGAAGTTGTTGGCCAGTCGATGTTGATGGTGAGTGCCTCTGGCACTGCGGTGGTTATTAAGTGAACAAGGAAAGCAGAGGCTTTACGATGGATTTTATCGAGAAAAACAAGACACTTGTTGTGCAGGTTGCTGCGGGTATCCTGATCGCCGTAGTCTTGAACTGGCTTGATATGCCAGTCTGGGTTATTGGCGGCATCGTGGCTGCTGTTGTCTCGCTTTGGACTGCCAAATTGGTTGAGGTTTATGACAATCAGATTGCGCCGCGCATCAAAGATGCAGGCAGGAAAGAACACTGAACATGTCAGACGCAGCTCTCAAACTTTACTGGTGGGACGCCAAGCCAAACTTCGGCGATGCGTTGAGCCAACTGGTCACGGCGCATGCGTCGGGTCGCGAGGTTGTGCATGCTGAGCCGCGCGACGCCGAGGTGTTTGCTGTTGGCTCGATCTTGCAGTTCGCTCGTCGTGTCTGGGGCAAAGACGGGCGGCCAAAGCACCGCCCGGTAATATGGGGAACGGGCATGTTGAGTGCTCTGCGCACTGACTTTGTCGAGCATGTTGATATCGCTATGTTGCGCGGGCCTATTACGGCCTCACTGCTTGGTGTAAAAGTTGAAAGCTACGGCGATCCTGGGCTGCTGACGGCCGAATCCCTTGGCGCGAAGCCTGCGCAACACGACAAGATCGGCCTTGTGCTACACCATGGCCAGCTTGGCCACCCAAGTGTAAAGGCGCTACTTGAGACACATGACAACGTTGAATACATCGACGTGCAGGGCACACCTGAAGAGGTTTGCCCCAAGATCGGTGCCTGCAAGCACGTGATCAGCTCGTCTCTGCACGGGCTGATTGTTGCTGACAGCTATGGCGTGCCAAACACATGGCTTGACCCGCTCAAGCAGCCGCGCATGAAGTATTACGACTATGCAGCTGGCATCGGGCGCGTCATGCCCCTGCCGCTGAAACACGATGACATTGCCAAAGCCCTGCCCAAGCTGAGCGAGGGTGTTTTGCCCTATGCCGCCAGCATGGCTGAAGCCAAAGACAGACTGATCACAGATTTCCCAAGCGCCTTGCGTGCGACGGGCTAAAAAACACCTAAGAAAGGCGCGAACATGTTAGAAATCAAAGGCTTGAAGGTCAAACTTGAAGAAGAAGACAAGCAGATCCTCAAAGGTGTTGACCTGAAGGTTGAGGCTGGGAAAGTCCACGCCATCATGGGGCCAAACGGCTCAGGCAAGTCTACTTTGTCATATGTTCTGTCGGGCAAAAGCGGCTATGAAGTGACGGGTGGCAGCGCTACGCTTGAGGGCGATGATCTGCTGGATATGGAGCCGGAAGAGCGCGCTGCGGCTGGGCTTTTCTTGGCGTTCCAATACCCAGTCGAGATTCCCGGGGTTGGCAACATGACGTTCTTGCGCACGGCCGTGAACTCACAACGCAAGGCGCGTGGTGAAGAAGAGATGTCAGCAACTGACTTCCTCAAAGAAATTCGGGCCAAAGCCAAAGACCTCAAGATCAATGCCGAGATGCTCAAGCGGCCAGTTAACGTGGGCTTTTCTGGCGGTGAGAAAAAACGCAACGAAGTGTTGCAGATGGCCATGCTTGCGCCAAAGATGTGCGTCTTGGACGAGACCGACTCTGGCCTTGATGTTGACGCGATGAAACTCGTTGCAGAAGGCGTGAACGCGCTGCGCGACGAAGGCCGTGGCTTTCTTGTGATCACCCACTACCAGCGGTTGCTTGACCATATCAAACCGGATGTTGTGCATATTATGGCCAATGGCCGGATCGTCAAAACAGGCGGGCCGGAGCTTGCAATTGAAGTTGAGAACAACGGCTATGCCGATATTCTGGCAGAGGTGGCGTAATGAACGCACTGCTCAAATCAAAACAAGAGGCTGCAGCCAGCCGTCTTGATGGGGTGCAAGCTCCGACAGATGCCGGCTGGTCAACCCATGCGCGCGAAGATGCTTTGGCGCGGGTACGTAGCACAGGCCTGCCTTCACGGCGCGACGAATATTGGAAGTTCACCCGCCCAGACAGGCTTACAGCAGCCGAGGGCTCTGAAGCGGCGCTGTTTTTGCATGAGGAAGCTCCGGTTTTTGGCGATCATGATCGGCTCAAAATTGTGTTTGTCGACGGGGTGTTTAGTGCAGAACGTTCTGATGACCTGACACTTGAAGGCCTCGAAATTAGCCGTTTGGCTGATGCCAGTGACATTTCTTGGGCGGCTGAGCTTTATGGCAAGCTTGAAACAAGTGGCCAAACCCCAGTTGAACGCCCGCTCGCGGCACTCAACACAGCTCTGGCAACTGATGGTGTGCTCATCCGGGCGTTCGAAACGCCTTCAAAGCCTGTGAGCCTGATCTATGTGCACGAAGACACGCACTCTGACGCGATCTTGCACCATGTAATTAAGGTCGAAGCTGGCGCATCACTTACGCTGCTTGAAAACGGGCCAGCGGCGGCGCGGTTTAACAAGTGTCTTGAGGTTGATATCGCCGATAGTGCCGAATTCCACCACGTGCGCGCGCAGGGCCGTGACCATGAGCGCTGTGCTGTGACGCATCTGTTTGCGCGGCTTGGCGAAGAAAGCACGTTCAAAAGCTTTACGCTCACGGTTAACGGGGTTTTGACGCGCAATGAAGTTGTGATTGATCTGACTGGTGACAACGCTTTTGCACATGTCGCTGGCGCGGCTTTGGGCGACGGTGACTTCGTGCATGACGACACCGTGTTTGTCACCCATGACGCGGTGAACTGCGAGAGCAGACAGGTGTTCAAGAAAGTGCTGCGCAACGGTGCTACTGGGGTTTTCCAAGGTAAAATTCTCGTAAAAGCCGGGGCGCAAAAGACTGACGGCTACCAGAAATCACAATCGCTTATGCTGGATGGCGATAGCCAGTTTTTGGCAAAGCCTGAGCTTGAGATCTATGCCGATGATGTGGCGTGTTCACACGGGTCGACCTCTGGCGCGATCGACGAAGATGCGTTGTTTTACTTGCGTGCACGCGGTATTCCCAAAACCGTGGCGATTGATTTCATGACGCTGGCTTTCCTCGCGGAAGCAGTTGAAGAGATCGACAACCAAGCGCTCGCGGACGAGATCAACGGCCGCCTTGAAGGCTGGCTGACGCGCCGAAGTGCCAGCTAAGAGGGGCTTTGCATGTCTGTTGTGATGGATATCCTGGCCACATACAGAGGCCCGTCGCGCGTGATGCGCAAACTGGTGTCGATGGGGCAACGTGAAGACCGTGCTTTAGCCATTCTGATGATGGGCTGTGCGACAATCTTTGTGGCGCAGTGGCCAAGGCTGGCGCGCCAATCCCACCTGACAGGAGAAGAGCTGAACCCGCTATTGGGAGGCGCTTTGATGGCATGGTTATTTATCATGCCCTTGGTGTTTTATACGCTGGCTCTGTTGGTTTACTTTAGCTTTCGGGCCTTTGGCAGCCAGGGCCAGTCTTGGGGCCTTCGGCTGGCGCTGTTCTGGGCCGTACTGGCGGCGTCGCCACTTGTGCTGCTTGACGGGCTGGTCGCGGGCTTTCTGGGGCAGGGCGTACCACGAATGATCGTTGGTGCGATCTGGCTCGCCATGTTCTTTTGGTTCTGGTTTGCAGGCAGTATCACAGCCGCGAAAGAAAGTGCTCCCGATGCTTAATAAGCTTATCCGCACCACTCTGTTCAATCCGATGCAGGCCGCAGAACAGATCGTTTCTTTTGGCATCAAGCGCGAAGTGCTTTGGATGGCGCTGGCGCTTGCAGCTGTGCTTAACGCTCTGGTGTTTTCGCTGGCGTTCCAGGCCGCGCCTCCTGTTCCCACCGAAGGATTGGCGCCTCAAGAGGCTGAGTATGCCGAATTTATGATGCGGTTCTTGGGCTCGCCAGCGTTTGTATCTGTTGCCGTTGTTCTTTCTTTGGTGGTCTCGGTTTTCACATTTCACTGGGCTGCGCTGATCCTGAAAGGGCAGGGCCAGCTGACTGACGTTTTGGCCATTGTTACCTGGTGGCAGTTTCTGGTCTTGGCCTCCGGCATTGCGCTGATCATTGTGTCGCTACTGGCTCCTTTACTGGCGAGTTACATGTCGCTGATCGTCAATATCTGGGAGTTTTTTATCCTGTCAGGGTTGATCAGTGGTGTGCACAGGTTTGCACACCCTCTCAAAGGTTTGGCTGCTATCGTGCTGTCTCTGATGATCATGGTAATTGCTGTGATGTTCCTCTTAACGCTTATCGCCCTGTTTGGGCCGATTGGAGCCCCTAATGTATGATGTTGCTAAAATCCGCGCTGACTTTCCTATTCTCGCGCGTGAAGTGAACGGCAAGCCGCTTGTCTACCTCGACAATGGCGCATCCGCGCAGAAACCGCAGGTTGTGATTGATGCTGTGACACGTGGCTACGCGGAAGAATACGCCAATGTGCACCGTGGGCTGCATTACCTCAGCAACCTCGCAACTGACAAATACGAAGCCGTGCGCGGCATTGTTGCACGCTTTCTTGGGGCGGCTTCTGAAGACGAGATAATCTTCAATTCGGGGACCACCGAGGGCATTAACATGGTTGCCTATGCTTGGGCCGCGCCGCGCATGCAGGCCGGCGACGAGATCGTGCTGAGCGTCATGGAACACCACGCCAACATCGTACCCTGGCATTTCTTGCGCGAGCGGCAAGGCGTTGAACTCAAATGGGTTGATACCGACGCCACTGGCGCTTTGGACGCCGAAAAAGTCATCGCCGCGATTGGCCCAAAGACAAAACTGATCGCAATCACGCAGCTGTCCAATGTATTGGGCACGCAGGTTGATGTGGCGCGCATCTGCCAAGTGGCGCACGAGAAGGGTGTTGCTGTGTTGGTTGACGGCAGCCAAGGCGCTGTGCACGCGCCCGTTAATGTCGCCGAAATGGGCTGTGATTTTTACGCTATTACCGGCCACAAGCTCTACGGCCCTTCAGGCTCAGGCGCGATCTACGTTAAGCGCGAGCGCATGGACGAGATGCAGCCCTTCATGGGCGGTGGCGACATGATCCGCGATGTCAGCAAAGATGTGATCACCTACAATGATCCGCCGATGAAGTTCGAGGCGGGCACACCCGGCATTGTGCAAACTATTGGGTTTGGCGCGGCGCTGGAATATCTGATGGAGCTTGGCATGAAAAACGTTGCCAAGCACGAAGCTGATTTGGCGGCTTACGCATCCGAGCGCTTGACCGGGCTTAACTGGCTTGGGCTGCAAGGCACGGCCCCCGGCAAAGCAGCGATTTTTAGCTTCACCATGGAAGGCACAGCGCATGCGCATGATATTTCGACGATCTTAGACAAAAAGGGCGTCGCTGTGCGGGCAGGGCACCATTGTGCGCAACCTCTGATGCAACATCTCGGTGTATCGGCCACCTGCCGCGCAAGTTTTGGGCTTTATAACACGCGCGAAGAAGTCGATGTACTGGTTGACGCTCTTGAGCTGGCGCATAGCCTACTAGGCTAATTTCGCGATTGCGAGCCCTCTCTGAGGCCGCTATAGAACCCCCAACGCACCCGTAGCTCAGCTGGATAGAGTGCTCGCCTCCGAAGCGAGAGGTCACAGGTTCGAATCCTGTCGGGTGCACCACTTTTATAGATCGTAAGTTGCTGGCAAGAGCTGTCGCTTTTTGCCGTTAAACGCAAAGAGCCCGCACCTGTTGTGGCGCGGGCTCCTTTGAGAAACTACTGGTTTCGCAATTTCTATTAGATGTAGTTCTGCATGAAGCGAACGCCTGATCTTTGGGCATGTTCACGAACCAGATTGGCCGCCTCGTTGAGTGCTGCGTTCTCGCTTTTTGCAGCAACAGAGACTTTTCTCTCGGTTTCTGGCCATGGACGGCCAAACAGAGAGTTGGTATACTGAATTTGAGCCATCAGCCTGTGGTTACTTGCTGGGTTGGCCCCCTTATGCAGCGCACTTGTGTCAACCAGAAATACTGTGCCCGCGGGCCCAGTGATATTGACTTCGTTGTCCAAAATACCAGCCTTATCAACAGCTTCATCCGTGTGGCGCCCATCTGCCCAAAGCCCGTCTGGGCGGGTGCGATGCGTTCCCGGGATAAGCGTGTGAGGGCCAGAATCCATGTCAACATCTGTCAGGTAAATGAAGAGCTTCACAAACTGGAGGCGGTGCAAATCGTGATGGTAGAGCTGCGCCGTGTTGGAAAGCTCGCGCGCTGACTTGACTTTGCGCGCCGAGTTTAGGAACGCAACCGGCGTGTTGAAGATCGGTGGCAGCCCCATATACTCTTGCACCATGGCCAACAAAATTGGATCACCAGCAATTCGGTACATCTCATCGAACGTGGTTAACCAGCCGTGTTTGCCCTTGATCTGAAGTGGCGCATCGTCTGTGCCTTTGATAGCCTTCTCAACAGCGTCGCCGTTGTCAGCTTCCATGTGCTTCAATATCTTGTTCTTCAAGCTGTTTACCGTGGCTTCAGGCACCCGCAGTTTGGTTTTATAAAAGCCGTGATGCTTTAAGTGGTAAAGCCCTGTCTTGACCGTGTTTTCAGCGTCGATATCATCTGCAAATATAGTTTGCGAGAAATCGTATTGTGTCTTGCCGATGTGGTCACCGAGGACATTGCTGAACACGCGGTTGCTTTGGCCTTTGGTTTCGCTAAAGGCTTCACGAAAACGGGCATAAGTTGTTTCGTCGTTCTCACCAGTTTCCGCATAATGTTTGTAGCCCTCAACCATCTTCCGGACAGTCCAAGAAGGGTTGAGATACTGGTCCAAATTGTTAGACAGGTCTTGTGCCGCTGACCTTTCGAGCTGAACGCTGTAGTTTCGAGCTTCCAAAAGCAGTTTGTCAATTGGCTCTATCATTTAGGTATTCCTTGGTTTTCGCGTTGCAAATGAAGCAACAGGTTTATGCCGCATGCGTTTCTGTAAATGCTTGAACAATTTGGTTTACGACCCAGTCAGACACGTGGCGCCCATCATCGTCGCGGAAGCTTTCGGGGGCATTGTTCATTACAATTTCGTAAGACGGGAAATAGGTAACTTGCTCGTACTCACGAACGATCTGGCCCAAAGCGGCTCGGAGAATGCCTTTGCCCTCAGCGTTGGCAACGAGGATATCATTGTCTGAGAACGTCCGCGCCAAGCTGACCGGAGAAAGGGTAAACACAATGCGAGCATTCGGGCGCACTTGCCCGATAATTTCTGTGATCCGCTTCAGGTTTTCGTAGTTCTCGGCAAAGGATGACATGTGGAATTCAGTTTCAAATTCGCCAGCGCCGCCCGAGTACCCAGGCTTCTGGCAAGCTATTTTGCCGCTTGAAGAGTTCACAAACACCTCGGCCATACCGAAGGTAATGACAAACACATCGGCCTCTCGTATGCCTTTATCAACGGCCGCGTTGCAATGCTGGACAGCTTCGTGAAGGTCTTCAGGTGTGCGCCCAATTACCATCCGGCGATAGGGGTCTTGGTAAATGGTTTCACCACCCCAATATGGGTCTTTGTTGATTGTCCAGTAGTCGTCGTCACTTTGCGACCACTCGCCAATGTGGCGTTCGAATTCTTGGCGAATTGTAAAACTGTTAAAGTAGTCCATATGTGGACGGCTTGGCAGGCGGTCGATCTTGAAACGATCAAGGTCCATCGTGATATCTTGCATCGGGGGGCCAACAGAATAGCCTTGGCCGGTTAGCGCATTGCGAATACGCTCTGCAAAGCAGCTTCCAACGGCAAAGACAGTGTCTGTCTTTGTCAGCAGAGGTGATTTAAGTGTCGTCAACAACTTGTTGTTGAAATGAGTGCTCCACCTTGGGTTTGCTTTATCGCGGGCTTGAATTTTCTCTAATTTCCCGACGAAGCTGGCACTGGGTGTTGTTGTCATCTCGAAAACATTCCTCAAAAAATGGCAGTGATTCTTATCAAAGCGACTATAGCTGAGGCAGATGCCATGTCTAGGCAACGGGCACCTTGTGCCATCTATGCCGCGCCTTCAATGCCATCCCGAAAATTTTGGCCGTGCGCATATGTTATCTCTTCTAAGAAGAGGCGATAGCTAAGTCTTTGTCGCTTCATCGTGCCCGAGCAAGCAGTTGAAAGAAGAGGTATCAGGATTTGGCGCAGCTTTTCGCTCGACTAGCCAGCGGTGGCGAGTTCATACAGCCTCCAATCTCTTTGCTTGGGCAACGCGCGAGGTTTTGCAAATGCGTGCGAATCCTATATGGAGGCACATCGCTAGCGGACAAATGACCATGACAAACGACACACCCATCACACAAGACATGCTGACAGTGCCACGTAAGGTGCCTGAATATGACGGCGGTAAGCGCAACATCGTCGGGCTAACACGTGACGCACTCAAGGCTGCACTAATCGAAATGGGCACCCCCGAGAAGCAGGCCAAGATGCGCACAGGCCAGATCTGGCAGTGGGTCTATCAGTGGGGCGTGCGCGACTTTCATGTGATGACCAACCTCTCCAAAGCCTTTCGCGCCGAGCTAGACGAGGCCTTTGTGATCGCGCTGCCTGAAGTTGTCGATAAACAAGTGAGCGACGATGGCACGCGCAAATATCTGGTCCGCATCGCGGGCGGCCATGAAGTTGAGGTTGTTTATATACCGGAAGAGACACGCGGTACTTTGTGTATTTCCAGCCAAGTCGGCTGCACGCTGACATGCTCGTTCTGCCACACGGGCACTCAAAAGCTTGTGCGTAATCTAACAGCAGGTGAGATCATCGGCCAAGTCATGCTGGCGCGCGATGACTTGGGCGAATGGCCTGAGCAGGGTGTCTCAACCGCTGACAACGGCCCGCGCCTTTTGTCAAACGTTGTTCTCATGGGCATGGGCGAGCCGCTCTACAACTTTGACAACGTACGCGATGCGATGAAAATCGCGATGGACGGGGAGGGGATCGCGCTGTCACGCCGCCGGATTACCCTTAGCACCTCAGGCATTGTCCCCGAAATCGCCCGCGCTGCTGACGAGATCGGCTGTTTGCTGGCAGTCAGCTTCCACGCCACGACAGATGAAGTGCGCAACAAGCTGGTGCCGATCAACAAGAAATATAATATCGAAACACTGCTTGGCGCTCTGCGCGATTATCCACGCCTGAGCAACTCCGAACGCATCACCTTTGAATATGTGATGATCAAAGGCGTGAATGACAGTGTGGAAGATGCGCAGCGCTTGGTTTCGCTGATCAAGGGCATTCCTGCCAAGATCAACCTTATTCCATTCAACGAATGGCCCGGCTCTGGCTATGAGCGCTCTGACTGGAAGCAGATCAAGAAATTCGCCGATATCGTGTTTGACGCAGGCTATGCCTCACCGATCCGCAAACCGCGCGGTGAAGACATCATGGCAGCCTGTGGACAGCTCAAATCAGCCACAGAGCGAGCGCGAAAGTCACGCCGCCAGATTGAGGCAGAAGCGGGGCTTGGCAGCTAATACTGCCCAAAAAAGACCTTACCGTTCACAATGTTTCCTCTATTACGCTAAACCAGCGCCACAGCCGGCGATCATCCTGATTTCGTAAACAGTGTGTTTTTACGAACCAAACAGGAGAAGCAAAATGAACATGGACATCGAAACAATCCGCGACGTTGTGATGCGTGAACGCAAAATGGCAGTATCAGAACGCGAATGGAAACACCGCCTGCGCGGCTATGGCTATGCAATCCGCACAAGCGAAAAGGGCGCCTACGTTACATCGCTCTTGAAGGGAAATGATCTCTGCCATTTGCCAGTGTGAGGCCCGCTATGATCCGTCATTGTGACCCGGCAATCTTGTTGCAAATCAAAGCGCTCGTGACGCCCATTTTGGCACTAAACGGTGCAGACCGGCGCGCGAAACTAGCAGAGCTCGGCTTCGCCGTTCAACAAACTGCAACAAACACAGTGCTGACAACGCTTCCGCACGGTGTTCAGGTCTGTGAACTGAACTGACGTAGTGCAAAAGCCCTAGCTTGACTGCGCTAACGCGGCCAAATCCCGCCTGCTGAAAGCAGCTTGGCTTGGGTATCTGCCCAATTCGTCGCACGTTCGAGTTGGCTGGAAAGCGCCATGAGTTCAGCGTCCTGGCCCATGGCCATAGCCAAGTGCACCCCGATGGGTAGCATGTCCTGCGTCCAGTAAAGCGGCAATGAAATCGCCGGTTGCCCCGAAGCGTTGAAAGCCGCGGTAAAGGGCGAATATTCAAAGCAACTATCTGGCCCATTACGATAGGCTACAAAGTCTTCACTGTCGGGCTTTAACCACTCGGTTTTGCAAGGCGGCGCTGCCAGCGTTGTCGTGAGCAGTACATCACACCCCAAAAACACTGCAGCCATGCGCCGCCCAAACGCGTGGATCTGGTTCACGGCTTCCAAGTAGTCCATCCCGCTGAGACCTTGCGCGTATGCTATAGCGCCGCGTGTCACACCTTCAACTTGCGTGGGGTCAAGCTCAGCGCCATTCAGGCGGTTGCGCACGGCCAATGCTGTTCCGCAAGCCACTGTGATTGTCCAAGCCTGCATCATTGACGCAAGATCAAGCGCAGAGTCGGGTTGGTATTCCTCAACATCATGGCCGAGGCTTTCTAACAAACGCGCGGTTTGCATGACTGCGGCTTCGCAGTCTGGGTGCGTCGACGTGCCTTCAAGTGTGCCGCGTGCGTAGCGCACCTTTAAGCGTTTGGGATTACGCAGCATCGCGTTACTGAAACTTTCGTCCATTGGCGGGGCGGCGTAAGGCGCACCGAGATCGGGGCCTGAGCATGCATCCATCAGGGCTGCCGTGTCGCGCAAGCTGCGCGTTAAAAATCCATCAACCGCCATGCCAGCCCAGCCTTCGCCGGAGGCAGGGCCAGCAGGCAAGCGTGCGCGGCTTGGCTTGAGGCCGACAAGCCCTGAAGAGGCTGCGGGAATGCGTACCGATCCACCACCATCTGAGCCATGCGCTACAGGGACGATCCCCGCAGCAACGGCAGCTGCCGAGCCCCCGGATGAGCCGCCAGAAGTGCGTGACAAATCCCAAGGGTTGCAAGTGGGGCCGTCATAAACCTGCGCGTTGGTTACTGGTCCCACGCCCAATTCGGGCGATGTGGTCCGCGCAAACGGCACCAAGCCTGTAGCGGTCATCCGTTTGAACATCTCTGAATCATATGACCAGTGATGCCCTGTGAATAGGACTGAGCCATTGTTTGTCGGAAAGTCACGTGCTTCGCATTTGAGGTCTTTCATCAAGAAGGGCACGCCACTGAAGGGGCCTTCGGGCAGCCCGGATTCAATGCGTGCGCGTGCGACGTCTTCTTGCAGCATGACAACAGCGTTTAGCTGCGGATTGAGCCTCGTGGTTTGCGCCAATGCGCAATCAAGCAACTCCTGCGCTGTTGTTTTGCCCGTGGCTACAAGCTCTGCAAGGCCTGTAGCGTCGTACTGGTGGTACTCATCGATCATCGCAATCACTCCCTTGAGATAAGCTTAGGAGAGTTTGTTGTGCGGACAAAGAAAAACCCGCTCAGCGAAGCGGGTTCCGAAATTGAAACTTAGAGTTGCGGTGTTACCGACCCCAAGTGCGGACGGGGCCACAGTCCATATGGACAAAGTTTGAACCGGAATAGCGCCCGACACCGCCAGCTCGGCATGAGGCAGCTGCGCGTGACACTTGGCTTACCGAGCGCGAATTGATGCGCAAATCAGCGGCTTGGCCTTTCATGTGCAGCGAGTTCTTCGCAACGCCTGATGAGCGCGATCGCAACATCGCATTGGTTTTCGGGCTGCGATAGCCAGACAGCAGCATATATGGCTCGTTCACGTCGAGTATATTGTGCGAGGCGGCCATGATGTCGATCGTGCGCAGATCAATGTATTTCACATCATTCGTGCGCCAGTCGCGCATGAAGTGATGCACTTCTTTAACCGCGTCTTTAATGTAGTTGCCTTCCACCCAGTAGATCATATCGATCTTTTCACCGGTGCGGGCGGAATACATTTTGAGGCGGCGAATATCACCAGAGCCTCGCAAGTAGCCTGCGGCATTGGAATAAGTTGGGGTTGCAAGAACTGCGGTTGAAGCGAAAGCCCCAAGTAGCGCACGTCTTGAAAGGCTCGAAGAGCTGGATTTTTCAGTCATAGTCGGCGTCGTCCCGTTTACCTGTGTCACGGTAGTTTCCGTGTCCTGCCATCTTGTCCCCAAATGCCTGATCCTTATGGCACAGTTTGATTCGGAGACCAATAGCGAGTTGCTCGAATTAAAAGTTACCAGCCATTATCGGCATAAATTTGCTGAAAAAATGCTAATTTTCGCCATGCTGGGCGAAAGACTGTCAATTTTGCGTCTTTTGCCACACGATATAGCGGCAAGAACCGCGCCGAACGCAAATGTGAGTGGACAGTCCACTTGACCTAGATCAAAAGCATTGTTGAATACGCGTAAACAATCAATATCGAGTGGGGGCTCTATGACCGTTTTAGCTTACCGAGCAAGAAGCATTTTCCTCAGCATGGCCGTCGCCATCGCTGCACTGTTTTTAACATTTACACCATCTGAGGCCACAGCGCAGGTTACGGCTTTTAAGCAAGCCGTCGCAGAAGCTGCGTCGCGCGACAAAGACATTGCTGCTTTTTACAAAGCCAACAACTACAAGCCAATTTGGACGGGAGCTTTTGGCAAAGATGCATCTCGCCGGAAGGCGCTTTTCAAAGCCATCGCCGATGCCGACATTCACGGACTGCCAAGCCGTCGTTATGACGCCCCTGGACTGATGGCAAAACTTAAAGCCGCCAAGAACCCGCGCGCACGCGGCCTTGTTGAAGTCGAGATGAGCAAAGTCTTCTTGGAGCTGTCACAAAACATGCAGACGGGCGCACTGAAGCCCAAAAGCATCGACAGCGCCATTGTGCGGGCGGTGCCTTATCGTCAGCGCGCGAGCTATTTGGTGAACCTGGCCAAGAGCAATCCAAACTCATTCTTCCGTGCCTTGCCTCCGAAGACGCCTGAGTATGCGCGCCTGATGAAAGAAAAGATCAAGTTCGAGAAACTTGGTGCACGTGGCGGTTTCGGGCCGAAAGTGCCTGCCAAGTCGCTGAAGCCGGGCCAGTCGGGCAATGCTGTTGTCGCTCTGCGCAACCGTCTCGCAGCGATGGGCTATATGGGCCGCTCGTCTGCGCAGGCCTATGATGCGAACATCCAAAAGGCTGTGCAGCAGTTTCAACTGGCACATGGCCTGTCAGCTGACGGCGTTGCAGGCCCCGGCACGATCAGCGAAATCAACAAACCAGCCGCCGAGCGTTTGAAGTCGGTCATCGTTGCGCTAGAGCGCGAACGCTGGGTCAACCAAGAGCGGGGCAAACGCCACGTTCTCGTTAACATCACAGACTTCACGGCAACGATTGTCGACAACGGCAAAGTCACTTTCCAGACCCGCTCGGTTGTCGGCGCCAACGACAGTGACCGTCGCACTCCAGAGTTTTCGGATGTGATGGAGTTCATGGTGATAAACCCGACATGGAACGTGCCGCGCTCGATTGCGACCAAAGAATACTTGCCAATGATGAAGCGCAACAAGAACGCAGCTGGCCACTTGCAGCTATACGATAGCCGTGGTCGCAAAGTATCACGCAGCAGCATTAACTTTGCCAAGTATAATGCCAGCAACTTCCCATATGCGATCAAACAGCCACCATCACGCCGCAACGCACTTGGGCTGGTGAAGTTTATCTTCCCGAACAAATACAACATCTACCTGCATGACACGCCTTCAAAGAGCCTGTTTAAGCGTGAGACTCGCGCGTTCAGCCACGGCTGTATCCGCCTGAGTGATCCGTTCGACTTTGCCTATGCACTTCTCGCCAAGCAAAGCAACGATCCGAAAGCCGAGTTCCACCGCCACCTCAAAACTGGTGTTGAATCGGTCGTGCAGCTCAAGCAGCAGGTGCCTGTGCACATCATCTACCGCACAGCCTTCACGCAAGCCAAAGGCCCGATCAACTTCCGCCGTGATGTGTATGGCCGAGATGCGCGCATATGGAACGGTCTTGCTAAGGCAGGGGTGGTGCTTCGCGCCGTTCAGGGCTAAGCAAAGGCCCGAACGCAAAGGGCATTTTGCAATGAGCTACACTATAGAAGAAATCGCCAAGTCGCTCGGAGCCACAGCTCTGGGCGACTTGTTACTTGAGATTGATGCAGTCCGTGAGCCTCAGGATGCTGGCCCGCGTGACCTTGCGCTTGCGATGAAGCCTGACTACGCCGAGGCCTTGCCAAAGGGGGCTGCCCTGGCGGCTGTCTTGTGGGATGGAGCTGACTTTGAGAGCTTCGGCCTCAAAGCCGCGATCATTCCGCAGCGGCCGCGCTATGCGATGTCGGGCCTGTCCAAACAGTTTGATCCGGGAGAGAGCTTTCCTGCTGGCATCCACCCCTCTGCCGTTGTTGACGACACAGCCGAAATCGGCGCGAACGTCAGCATTGGCCCGCTGGCCGTGGTCGGGGCAGGCGCGCGGATCGGGGCCGATACTGTCATCGGCCCGCAGGCCTATATCGGGGCTTGTGCAACCTTGGGGCAGGGGTGTTTCCTGCGTGAAGGCGTGCGCATAGGTGCGCGCACAACACTTGGAGCGCGTGTCATCGTCCAGCCTGGTGCTGTTATCGGCGGTGACGGCTTTAGCTTTGTCACACCAGAAGAAAGTGCCGTTGAGCGCACGCGCTCGTCACTTGGCGACCAAGGCGAAGGCGAGCATCAACATTGGGAGCGTATTCACTCTCTTGGCGCCGTCGAGATCGGCGATGACTGTGAGATTGGCTCCAATAGCGCGATCGACCGCGGCACTATCCGCAACACGACAATTGGCAACCGCACGAAGCTCGATAATCTTGTGCACATTGGCCACAACGTGACCATCGGTGAAGACTGCCTGATCTGTGGCCAAGTCGGCATGGCAGGCAGCACATGTATCGGCAACAACTGCGTTTTTGCAGGCCAAGTTGGCATCAACGACAACATCTTTATCGGCGACAACGTCATTGCTGGTGGCGCGACAAAGATCTTCACCAACGTGCCCGCTGGGCGTGTTTTGCTCGGTTATCCGGCGGTGAAAATGGAGCAGCATGTCGACAGCTATAAAGCCATCCGCCGTTTGCCACGGCTTATGAAACAAGTTGCCGAGTTGCAAAAAGCGGTTTTCAAGTCAGGCAAGACGGACTAAATCAGAGGCGAGCCGGGGGCACGTTCATGGATATTGAAACCAAAGTTATCGAGATCATTGCCGAGCAGGCGGTGCTTGAGCCTTCTGATGTCCGCCTTGAGAGCACGCTTGAAAGCCTCGGGATCGACAGTCTCGGTCTTGTTGAAAGCATCTTCGCCATTGAGGAAGCTTTCGATGTTTCCGTACCGTTTAATGCCAATGAGCCCACCAAAAGCGCTTTTGACATCTCGACAGTCAGTTCGATCGTGAGCGGCGTCAAAGCGCTGATTGCTGAACAAAACGCCTGATGAAACGCGTCGTTATAACAGGCGCGGGCACGATAAACGCTCTTGGCGGCAATGTGCCGAACACACTTGAGGCCATGCGCGAAGGCCGCTGTGGCATTGGCCAACTTCAGTTTCATGACGTTGAACGCCTAGCCGTTCAGATCGGCGCTCAGGTACAAGGTTTTGCGCCTGAGACGCTTTTCAACCGCCAGCAAATGTCGCTCTATGACAGGTTTACCATGTTCACGCTCATTGCTGCCCGTGAGGCCATAGCGCAGTCTGGGCTTGAGTTTTCGGGTGCTTTGGCCGCGCGTTCAGGCGTTGTTCTTGGCAACTCTGGTGGCGGCATGACAACACTGGATGAAAACTACCGCTCGGTTTACGAAGAGGGCAAAAACCGTGTGCACCCCTTTGTCGTACCTAAGCTGATGAACAACGCAGCAGCGTCTCATGTGAGTATGGAGTTCAACCTGAAAGGGCCAAGCTTCACCGTCGCCTCAGCCTGCGCAAGCTCGAACCACGCGATGGCCCAAGCCTTCCAGATGGTCCATGGCGGCGTCGCGCCTGTCATGGTCACAGGTGGTTCGGAAAGCATGCTTTGTTTTGGCGGGGTGAAGGCCTGGGAAGGGCTGCGGGTTATGTCAAAAGACGCTTGCCGCCCGTTTTCAGCAACTCGCAACGGTATGGTGCAAGGCGAGGGAGCAGGCATTTTCGTGTTCGAAGAATACGATCATGCGCGCGCCCGTGGCGCCGAAATATTCGCGGAAGTTGCAGGTTTTGCAATGTCTTCTGACGCGGCTGATATTGTCATGCCCTCAAAGCAAGGCGCCGCGCGTGCTATCAAAGGTGCGTTAGATGACGCTCGGATCAATTCGGAAGATGTGGGTTATATCAATGCCCATGGCACTGGCACAGCCGCCAATGACAAAACCGAATGCGCTGCCGTCTCAGATGTATTCGGACCCCACGCTGACAAGTTGATGATCTCCTCGACAAAGTCGATGCATGGCCACCTGATAGGCGGCACCGGAGCGGTTGAACTGTTGGCCTGTATCATGGCGCTACGGGATGGGATCATCGCGCCAACGATTGGCTATGAGGAGCCTGACCCTGAGTGCGCACTTGATGTCGTGCCAAACGAGGCTCGCGAGGCAGACGTAAATGTAGCCCTCTCAAATGCCTTCGCCTTTGGCGGCCTCAATGCCGTCATTGCGCTGAAGAAGGCGCCCTGAAAAGCAAAGTATTTTCTAAGCAACGAAAAAGGCCGCCTGCAGAACAAGCGGCCTTTTTGGTGTCGTCAGTTTGGTTCGAGTACCAGTTCTCACTGCGATATCTGTGAAACTTTGTTAAAGCCAGATGTGAAGCCTGAGAGCGACATGTCCAAGATAACTTTCTGATCAGGTGCCGGAGCAGGCACGAGTGTGATTTTGGCGAGTGCGCCCTTTTTGAAGGCGGCGATGTCATTTGCCGTAAAGCCAACCCGTGCAAAACAGCCTATCGGGCTACAGAAACTATAGGGGTAGCGTTTGGCTTTGCCACCATCAATTGTGATGTTTAGCTGTGCTGACAGCAATGTTTCCAGCGGCACAAGGACATTTGCCCCCGCTATCGCTTTGCCACCAGCTGGCAAACGGAAGATAGTGATTTCCGCAACATTGGTGCCGCGCTCATCTTGCAACTGTTGGAACAATTGACATGGCTCTTCTTCTTGACCGGCAATGCGCAGACACTGAAGTTTCCAGTCACCGAATGTCTCTTTGACATAGGCCTCGGGGGCCGCTTCCTCACCAAGGCTCAGTTGGTCTTCAACTTTGGGAGTAGCTTCTTCGGCAGTTTCCGCTGGTGTGCCTTCGCTGGTTTGGCTCTCGGTTTGCGTGTCATCGCTTTGGGTTGTCGTTTGGGCAAAGGCGGGCTGCGCACTGGCCAAAACGGCAAGAAAAAGAGCTGTGCTTATGTTTTTGAGCATGGGTTTTTCCGCTGCATTGTTGTTGTTTGGTTGTGGCTTATCATGGGCTCACCCAAGTGTCAGCGGCAAATTTAGATATGCTGGTAGGACAGTGAGCAGATTTTTGCGCAGCCAGCAGCATGTTGTAACAGTGCAAAACACTGTGTCTGACCGAGCGTGCTTGAAATAAAAAAGAGGAGCCAACAACGGCTCCTCTCTCAAATTCTTTTCCCTGTCGGACTGGCCGACTTATTATTGCGCAGTAGTTATGACAGTTTGTCGCAGAGGTCAACCGATCCTCACGAAAACAAAAAAAGGCCACGCTCGAAAGCGCGGCCAAGTCTGACAGGGAGGAAGTCAGCTCAGTGCCAAGAGGACATGAGGCACCAAGCAAGATTGATACTGGCAGATAAGTGTTAAAAGAGTATTTTCAACGCGAGCGGTCTTTTGGCCGGATTCTCTTTTGGAGGGCTTGGCCTTGACGGATAGCATTTTTATGGGCGGTGGCGGCGAAGGCTACACCGACAAACAAACTCTCGGTTTGAAATACGCCAACCGCCATGGCCTCATTGCCGGTGCGACAGGTACAGGCAAAACCGTGACATTGCAGATCATGGCTGAGAGCTTCTCAAATGCCGGTGTTCCTGTGTTTATGGCCGATGTGAAAGGCGACTTGTCGGGCCTAGCAAAAGCAGGCACCGAAACCGCGAAGTTGCACGAAGCCTTCACCTCGCGAGCTGGCAAGATCGGCTTTGATGATTACATCTATGAGAGCTTCCCCGTCACATTCTGGGATTTATTCGGAGAGCAAGGCCACCCGGTGCGTACAACTGTTGCCGAAATGGGCCCGCTGCTGATTTCACGGCTGCTTGAACTGACAGAAGCGCAAGAAGGGATCGTCAACATCGCGTTTCGCGTGGCCGATGAAGAGGGCATGCCATTGCTTGATCTGAAAGATTTTCAGACAATGCTGGTTTGGGTCGGCGAAAACAAAGATAAGCTAAGCCTGCGTTATGGTAACGTATCGGTGTCATCCATCGGAGCGATCCAACGCCGCCTGTTGGTGCTTGAAAACCAAGGTGGCGACAAACTCTTTGGCGAGCCTGCCCTTGCTTTGAACGACATGATGGCTGTGGATGAGACAGGCCGCGGACGTGTTAACGTTCTGGCCGCCGACACGCTGATGTCGTCACCGCGGCTGTATTCGACGTTTTTGCTTTGGCTGCTTTCTGAGTTGTTTGAAGAGTTGCCAGAAGTTGGCAACCCCGACAAACCCAAGCTGGTATTCTTCTTTGATGAGGCGCACTTACTGTTTGACGGAGCTCCCAAGGTTCTGGTGGACAAAGTCGAACAAGTGGCGCGGCTTATTCGGTCAAAAGGTGTGGGTGTTTATTTTATTACCCAGAACCCCGACGATGTGCCCGAAGACATTTTGGGGCAGCTTGGCAATCGCGTTCAACACGCGTTGCGGGCCTTTACAGCACGGGACAAAAAGGCGCTTAAGCTGGCCGCCGAAACCTACCGTGAGAACCCGCGTTTTGACATCGAGGAAGCGATCCGTGAGGTCGGGGTTGGCGAGGCCGTGACATCGTTTCTAGAAAAGAAAGGCGTGCCGGGCATCGCTGAACGTACCCTCATCCGCCCACCGTCATCACAACTAGGCCCGATCACCAACGCGGAACGCCAAGCCGTCATGCAGGCGTCTCACATTGCTGGAAAATATGAGACATTGCTTGATCGACATTCAGCGTTCGAGATGCTTACTGAACGCGCGGCAACGGCTGCAAAAGAAGCAGAAGAAGCTGAACGTGCCGAAGTGGAAGCCGAAGCCGCAGAGGCAGAATACAAAGCTGCGCGACGGTATTCAGGAACTCGCGTTTCGCGCTCGAGCTCGCGCAAAACGCGCAAGGGCGACAGCTTCGGCGAAGCACTCACCAAAACAGTCATCAAAGAACTCAAAGGCACAACGGGCCGCCGTCTTATCCGCGGCATTCTGGGCGGGCTTTTCAAAGGGCGCTAAGCACAGGGTTTTATATATCTAGGAGTTGTCATGCGTGTTTTTGCCGTTGTTTTACTCGTCGTTTGGGCTGGCCTTGTTCAGGCCAATCCTTTTCAAGCAGAACGCGTGAACATCACAAAAATTGCTGATGGCTTTAGTGGGCCTTGGAGTGTCGGTTTCCTTCCTAAAGGCGAGATGCTCGTCACAGAAAAACGTGGCAGGCTTTGGGCGCACGAGCACGGCGCAAAAGGTGGTGATGAGATTAACCGGATCGTGAAGGGCCATAACTACGGTTGGCCAGTGATCGCCTTTGGGCGTCACTACTCTGGTGCCAAGATCGGCGAGGGCACGGCGAAAGAAGGCTTTAAGCTGCCCGTTTTCTATTGGGACCCGTCGATCGTGCCCTCCGGGTTTGCTATTCATTCAGGCGAAAACTGGCCTGAAATGCGCGGAAAGTTCATTGTTGGCTCTCTCAAGTTTGACATGATCAGCTTGCTGTCATCTGGCGGGCGCACCGAAATTGCCCGCCTGAAAACCCGCGAAACACAGCGGGTGCGTGATGTGCGGATCGGCCCAGAAGGTGGCGTTTGGTTTTTGAGTGAAAAGCAGGGCGCTCTGTTTCGCATCACTCCGAAATGAGTGTAACAGCCAAGTAGCTACGCCGACAGTCGACGTTAAACCAGCCAATGTTTGAGACATCAGATCGACAAGCGTGCAGCCTGTGAGCCACGTTCACGGTAGGGCGTCGTGTTGTAATGGCTGCGATAGCATTTGGAGAAATGTGACGGGCTGGCAAAGCCGCAAGCGAGGGCCACGTTTATCACGCTCATATCGGTTTGCATCAGGAGATTACGAGCTTTTTGCAGGCGCAATTCCATATAGTAACGCTTGGGCGAGCGGTTGAGATAGCGGCGGAACAAGCGCTCTAGCTGTCGTGTCGACATGCCGACATCTTTGGCGAGAATAGCCGGGCTTATGGGCTCCTCGATGTTGCTTTCCATCATCTGGATAACCAAGCTTAGCTTCGGATGCCGCACGCCAATACGTGTGGGGACAGACAGGCGTTGGGTGTCCTGATCGGTTCGGATCGAGCTATAAATAAGCTGATCCGCAACGGCATTAGCAAGCTCTTCTCCGTGGTCATCGGCGATAAGCTTGAGCATAAGATCAATTGACGATGTGCCGCCCGCTGTTGTCAGCCGCGCTTTATCAACGACAAAAACCGACTTGGTGAGTTCAACCTCGTCAAATTCTTCCGCGAAACTGTCTTGGTTTTCCCAATGGATCGTTGCGCGTTTGTTGTCGAGAAGGCCCGCTCGAGCCAGCGTATAGGCCGCAGTGCAAAGCCCACCAAAGACTGCTCCTTTACGAGACTCGCGGCGAAGCCACCCGATCAGCTTTTTCGTGGTTGCTGCTTGAATGTTCATGCCGCCGCAAACCAGCACTGTGTCATCTCGCGTAACTGCATCCAGATCAGATCCGACGTGAAACTCAGTACCAGCAGAACAGGTCACAGTTTCTCCGCCTTCGCCCATCAAGGCCCAGTCATAAAGCGCCGTTTCAGACATCCGGTTCGCGATCCGAAGCGCTTCAACGGCCGAAGCAAAACTGAGCAAGGAAAAGTCTGCTAACAGCACAAACACAAACCTTTTGGGCTTGCTGCTTTCCTGAGGCACCTTGATGGTTGGGCGTTGCAGGCTCATCGTGTTCTTTCTGTTCGCTTTGTGACAACTATTGCCGCATTAATTCACTTGGCCTTAGCTTTTCGCTCAGGTCAAGACATGAGTTATGAAGTCGGTTTGCTCAGCCTTCAAAGGGCTGCGAACCAGAACGCCTCTGTCACACTTTCCGGGCACAGCGCAAGTTCTGTTTCAAATCAGATGTGGCCACGCGCGAAAGCGCGCGTTATAAGGCGATCTTGCATAAGATAAACTGGAGTGAAGACTATGACGGAATGGAACAAATCTGGCTGGCGCGCAAAGCCACGGGTCCAGATGCCAACCTATACCGATCAGAACGCCCTTGAGGCTGTGGAAGCCAAGCTTTCAAAGTATCCTCCGCTCGTTTTTGCTGGTGAAGCGCGCCGTTTGAAAGACGAGTTGGCAGCTGCGGCCCGTGGTGAAGCTTTCTTGTTGCAAGGTGGTGACTGCGCCGAAAGCTTTGATCAGTTCTCCGCCGACGGCATTCGCGATACTTTCAAAGTCATGCTGCAGATGGCGATGGTGCTCACCTATGGCGCCAAAGTACCTGTTGTTAAGGTTGGCCGCATGGCGGGCCAGTTTGCCAAGCCACGCTCTGCCGACACAGAAACTGTTGATGGCGTTGAGCTGCCGAGCTTTCGCGGCGATATCATCAACGAGCTTGATTTCACCTCAGAGGCGCGCGTTCCTAACCCTGAGAAAATGCTGCAAGCATATATGCAGTCGGCCGCGACGCTCAACTTGCTTCGCGCCTTCTCTACAGGTGGCTTTGCTGATATGCACCGCGTGCATTCTTGGACGCTTGGTTTTGCTGAAGGGCAGGGCACTGCGAAGTATCAAGACATCGCAAACCGCATTCAGGACAGCATCGACTTTATGGCGGCTGCCGGTATCACTGGTGGCACAACACATGAGTTCTCAACGGTAGACTTCTACACCAGCCACGAGTCGCTTTTGCTGGAATATGAAGAAGCGCTCACACGTCTCGACAGCACTTCGGGTAACTGGCTTGCAGGCTCCGGCCACATGGTTTGGATCGGCGATCGCACGCGCCAACCGGATGGTGCGCATGTTGCTTTCGCCAGCGGTGTTTTGAACCCGATTGGACTGAAGTGTGGTCCAACCACGACGGCAGAAGATCTGAAGGAGCTGATCGCTAAGCTTAACCCAGAAAACGAGGAAGGGCGCTTGACTCTCATCGCACGTTTCGGGGCTGGCAAAGTGGCCGAGCATTTGCCGCGTCTCATTGAGGCGGTTAAAGAGGTTGGGGCCAACGTACTTTGGGTTTGCGATCCGATGCATGGCAACACAATCAAATCAAGCTCAGGCTACAAAACGCGCCCGTTTGATATGGTCCTTGCCGAGGTTCGTGAGTTCTTTGCCGTACACAAAGCCCAAGGCACGGTACCAGGCGGCGTGCATTTCGAGATGACAGGTCAGGACGTTACAGAATGTACAGGTGGCGTGCGGGCCGTGAGTGACGAAGACCTCTCAAGCCGTTACCACACTGCGTGCGACCCGCGTCTCAACGCGTCTCAAGCGCTTGAATTGGCATTCCTTGTGGCAGAAGAGTTGACAAACTTGCGGACAGAGAACCTGTCTCAAGCAGCAGGATAATATTTGAAACATAGCGAAAAGCGCGCCGGGGTTCTCCGCGGCGCGCTTTTTCTTGGCCGTGTCAAAGGCAAATTTAGAGTATTTGGTTGTTTAACTATTCGTCCGACTTAACCAGCCGCAAATAGCCTGGCCGTGGCTTGCCAGTTTTTGAGGGTTCAAACTCCGAAGCGGGTTCGGAAAAGCCGAGTTCAGACTCAACAACAGGCGAACTTGGAGCAAGCTGCTGTTGCTCCGCTATCTTCTCGAGTTTGTGCTTATCTGCGCTCAGAAGCTCGAAGCGGCGAGGCGTTTTGCCAATTGAACCAAGCGTTTCAAGGCAGCCTAAAATGCGGGTGATCTCACCGAGATCGCTGCGCAAAGGCATCATAATCAGCTTGGCTTCCATCGGCGGTTGCGCCCAACCACTTTCACCACGCAGTGTGAGACGCATTACAGAGGGGCTCTCCAAAACGCTTTTGACGGTGCGCGCAAAAGCATCACGAGATGAAGGCTTGAAAAACGAACTGATCGGCATGCCGCGTACTTCCATACCCAAGAGATCACACAGATGCGTTCCGGCGATCCGAACTCGGGCATGGCCGCCACCGATGGCCTCAAGGATGAACGCATTTTGCAGCGCATCTTCGATACCGCGCGGGTCAATTTGTGAACGATTTGGTACAAGTTCAGAACCACGCAGGCTTTGCCAGTAGGCCTCAACCTGACTGCAAGCGCCAAAACGGTTCATGCCGCGTTTCTCTGACATATCAATCACATGTCCATCTACATTCATCTTAACCATCCCGCATGAAGCTCTCAATAAAAGGTCTAAATCTCACCCAATGTGATCTGGCTTGTTCGTTAACAGTTATGAACAAAAACCTTATCGCTTTATTAATATCTCACAAATTTCTTAAAAACGGTTAGAAAACCGTAAAGTTTGGTTAACGCTATAGGCAGGGGCTTGCGGGCATAGCCATATCAAAGGTAACACCAAACGATGTAAGCACAGCCATGCAGACAGGCATGCAAAAAGGGATATGCGCTTTGATAGCTTCAATGACAGGTTTTGCATCTGGAAAGGGCTGTTTTGGTGCCCATAGCTGGAACTGGGAGTTGCGCTCGGTTAACGGTAAGGGCCAAGACTTGCGCATACGTGTGCCAGATTGGATCACCGGGCTTGAGGCAAGCCTACGCAAAGAAGTGGCAGCATCAACCGCGCGCGGCAACATTACGGTTGGTTTGCGCCTCACACGAGAAGACGCTGCCGCCGCGTTGAGCCTGAACAATGCCCAGCTCGCGTCTGTCCTAAGCGCCATGCATCAGATCGAAGAGCAAGCGATGGCCGAGGGGCTTTCGCTCGCGCCGAGCACCGCTGCTGACATTGTGAGCCAACGCGGTGTTATGGACACCCGCATTGTTGAAGACGACCCAGCCCCTTTGCTCAAAGCTCTGCAAGCCGATTTTGCCCTTGTCCTTAGGGCTTACCTCGAAATGCGTAACTCTGAGGGTGCGGCGCTTGAGACTGTGATCGCCGAGCAACTCAACTTGATCGAAACCCTCACAACCGAAGCCAAAGCCGCTGCCGCTGCACGAAAAGACGAAAGCGAAGCCGCGTTTCGTGAGAATGTCATACGAATCCTTGATAACGCCGACGTAGACGAGGCCCGCATTGCCCAAGAGCTTGCAATGCTCGCTGTCAAGGCTGACATCACAGAAGAGCTTGACCGCCTACATGCCCATGTTGCGGCAGCACGCTCGCTGCTCAACTCTGGTGGCCCTGTTGGCCGCAAGCTTGATTTCCTCAGCCAAGAATTCAACCGTGAAGCCAACACGCTTTGCTCAAAGTCGCAAAATAGCACACTCACGCGCATCGGCCTTGATCTCAAAGCAACGATCGACCAGATGCGCGAGCAAATCCAAAACGTGGAGTAAGCCCTATGCCGGACAGACGTGGCCTTCTTATCATCCTGTCTTCGCCTTCGGGCGCAGGCAAATCTACTTTGTCTAAGCGGCTCATCGCATGGGATCCGAGCATCAACTTCTCGGTATCCGCTACCACAAGGCCTCCGCGCGACGGTGAACAAGACGGGCGCGACTATCACTTCCTTACGGAAGAGGCGTTCAAGAAGTCTGTTCAAGAAGACGGCATGCTTGAGCACGCCCATGTCTTCGGCAACTTCTATGGCAGCCCGCGCGCGCCCGTCGAAGAAGCTATTGGGCAGGGCAAAGACGTGCTGTTTGACATCGACTGGCAAGGCGCGCAGCAAATCCGCAACTCGGCTCTTGGGGCGCATACGCTCAGCATCTTTATTCTGCCGCCGTCTATTAAAGAGCTATACCGCCGCCTTGTAGGCCGTGGCCAAGACTCCGCAGAAGTGATCGAGAAACGCATGCGCAAAAGCTGGGACGAAATCTCGCGTTGGGACGCCTACGACTACGTGCTGATCAACGATGATCTGAACGCCACAGAAGAGCGCCTCAAGACGATCATCACATCACGCCGTCACCGCCGCATTCAACAGCCACAGCTCGTGGAACACGTACGCAAACTGCAAGCCGAATTTGAGGACATGACATGACGCTTTATGCACTGGGCGACATTGCCCCAACCATCGCGGATGATACATGGGTTGCGCCCGACGCCAACCTGATCGGAAACATCGTGCTTGAGGCCGGTGCCTCTGTCTGGTTTGGCAGCACGCTGCGCGGCGACAACGAGACGATCACCATCGGCGCTGGCTCAAACGTGCAGGAAAACACCGTCATGCACACTGATGTCGGCTACCCGCTGACCATCGGTAGCAACTGCACCATCGGCCACAAAGTTATGCTGCATGGCTGTACGATCGGGAGCAACTCTCTTATCGGTATGGGTGCAATAGTGCTCAACGGCGCTAAGATTGGCAAAAACTGCCTTATCGGGGCAGGGGCGCTGATCACCGAAAACAAAGTCATTCCTGATGGCAGTCTTGTGATGGGAAGCCCGGGGAAAGTTGTAAAAACGCTGGACGTTTCTGCCCACGCCATGCTGACAGCTAGCGCACTACACTATCAAGAAAACATGCGCCGTTTCCGCGATAATCTACGCCAACTCTAATGCGACGTCCTTAAAGTATGAGTGCGCGGCTTTACCAACTTTTCCAGTGAAGCTCAGATCAAACCTCAGGTTCGGGAAATGGGTCTTTATCTCCCCGCAGATCATTGCTTTGTCTGGCAGTGGGTCGCTCATAGCTATCAATTGGCCATCATAGCCATTGTCGTGAAGCGCTCTGGCAACGTCAAAAACGTCATAATCTGAACAAAACAACCAAGAAATCACAGCATCAGGCCTAATAGTTTTCAGGCGCCCTAATGTCAGTTCTCGTAGGGAAACTTCTTGGTAGCAATTATGTGCGCTGCTCTTGGGCCCAGTTTCGGCAGAACAACAAACACTCAAAATAACCGGCCTGTTTGGCAAACGGATGAAGCTCACGGCAAATCCCCCATATTCGTGACACTACTAGATGTGAACTTGTAAAAATGGCAGCACTAAAACCCAAAGTTTACGCCGATGCGAACCGCTTTCAATTAACCTAAATTGTGGAATTGCAAAGCGCGCCTGAGTGCTTACAATGTCCTATCCTTTTCGAAGCTGTCGAAACTAAGGGGCTTGTCAGGGTCCGTTTGCCTATCACTTGGCCAAACTAGGTGGTAGGAGCCGCGGCCGGGACATGGAGCCCCAAAAGCAACAGCTAGGCGCTTTTCAGCCACTTCTTCGCGCGCCAGATACTCGGGTATCAAGGCAATGCCAAGCCCATGTAGGGCCGCCTGTAAAATAGTTGAAAACTGATCATATCGCGTTCCTGGCAGTAGGCCTTGATCAATGCCATGATGTATAAACCAATCCTTCCAATCCTTCCAATCCTTCCAATCCTTCCAATCCTCAGCCGCCAAGATCGGCAACGAGATGAGCCTGCGCGCCTCTGTTACAGGAGAGATCGTGATGGGCGATGTTGAGGTGGGCGAAGGCGCTATTTTGCTGCATATTAAAGGGCTTAAAGTGTCTTCTGCATGTCTTAAGTGAGCGCGCTACGGCATCGCTTGGGGCGCTATGGGCGCAGCGGAATTCTGCTGGCATGCCGCGCGTGATTATGGGCTTAGCAGACATCAGTTCAAACGTCCTCTGGCCCAAACACAGCTGTACCAAAAGAAACTTGCCGACATGCAAACCGAGATCACGCTTGGATGGATGACGCGAAAGCTGCGCCAGAAATGATCTCATTGCTTAAGCGTAACAACTGCGGCAAAGCACTTGATATTGCACGACAATCCCGCGACATGCATGGTGGCAACGGGATCACTCTGGAGTATGAGGTGATCCGTCATGTGAAGAACCTGGAAACGGTTAACACCTATGAAGGCACGCATGATGTGCATGCACTAATCCTTGGCAGGGCTCAAACGGGTTTGCAGGCGTTCTTCTAGGTCACCGCAAAAGCATAATTCGCATAATAAGTATTATGTTAAAGATTGCAGGTCTCGACACAGAGACCCGACTTGGGTTAGCGTATGGTTTGGCGTTTGTTTTCGATCAGAATTGGACAACTGATTTGAATGCTTACGCACCACTAGCTTCTTTGGGGAGTTGCAATGAATCTCGCGAGTGTCATCGACAAGTTAACCAATATGCCAAGCATTGAAGAGCTCTGGAGCCTTCATTGTGAACTCATGAATGATTTTGGGTTCGAGAAAATATTTTACGGCTTTACTCATTACCGCCTTGGGCGCTCCCTTGGTGACCCTGAGGACTTCGTTGTCTTGTCGAACCACGAAAAGGAATACATGGACTGGTTCATCGGCGAGTCGATGTATTTTGATGCCCCCATGGTGCGTTGGGCGCTGAAGAACGAAGGCATTCGCAGTTGGGGTATCGTGCGAGAGCTCGCGGAAGCAGGAGAAATGTCGCATGAGGAAATGCTTGTGGTAAACCGCAACCGTCAGGAAGGGTTTGTCAGCGGATATACGATCAGCTTCAAATCGGTGTCGCCGCGCTCTAAGGGCGCGATCGCATTGACCGGTGCACGTAATGCGACGCAAGAAATGGTCGACGACATTTGGGCGAAACACGGTGCTGATATTATTGCGATCAACAATGTCGTGCACCTCAAAATCTTGTCCCTGCCCCACATCGGCCCCAAGCGCGAACTGACGACCCGTCAGTTGGAGGCTCTTCATTGGGTTGGCGATGGGAAAACAACAGCTGACATGGCACTGCTGATGGGATTGACGCCCGCTACTGTTGAGAAACACTTGCGGCTCGCACGCGATGTCCTGAGTGTTGAAACAACGGCTCAAGCGGTCCTCAAGGCAGCGCTGCAAAACCAAATGTTTACCGTTGAATACTAGAGATCAAAGGTTAACGAGCAGGTAAGGAATTCCTTACTTCACAAAACCTCACTCGAAAAGCAGACTGAATATGTTCCACAAGATTAGGCGTTTGCCTTGGAACGAGGAAGAAACCCCTGATATTGCAGGGAACTTTCTTTCGAAGCCAGTTCGCTGGTTCTTAGGCAGGTAGTGCATCCTCGTCTTTTTATTATGCAGGCCTATGACCCCCAAAGTCGTGAGCCTTTAACGAAAAACGGTGCCCCCTTGTCCAGGAGGCACCGTTTATTTTTCGTACTAAAAGAAGTGCTTAGCCTTGAACGGCCTTGGCAACTTCCGCGGCGAAGTCTTCTTCTTTTTTCTCGATGCCTTCGCCAACTTCCATGCGAACGAAGCCCGTGATAGTCGCGCCAGCTTCTTTCGCGGCTTGCTCAACCGTCTGGTCGGGGTTCACAACAAAGGCTTGGCCAAGAAGTGTGGTTTCAGCCATGAATTTCTTCATGCGGCCAACGATCATCTTCTCGATCACAGCTTCAGGCTTGCCTGATTCACGTGCGATTTCGATCTGAACTGACTTCTCTTTTTCAACAATTGCTGGGTCGAGCGAGGCTTCGTCAAGAGCTGCTGGGTTGGCGGCGGCAATGTGCATTGCAACCATCTTGCCAAAGCTCTCGTCGCCGCCAGTTGTGGCAACAAGTACGCCGATTTTGCCCATTCCGTCGGTGACGGCGTTGTGGACATAAGACGTTACGGCCTCACCTTCCAAAGCTGTCATCCGGCGCAAAGACATGTTCTCGCCGATTGTCGCGATCTTGTCTGTGATCACTTCAGAAACGGCTTTACCGTTAACTTCAGCCGAGGCCAGAGCCTCAACGTCTGCAACACCTGTCGCGGCAGTGGCGATCGAGGCAACCATTTCTTGGAAGTCAGCGTTTTTGCCTACAAAGTCAGTTTCTGAGTTTACTTCAACAGCCACACCTTTGTTGCCGTCAACCTTGACAGCCACGAGGCCTTCAGCCGCGATCCGGCCAGACTTTTTGGCAGCCTTCGCGAGGCCTTTGGTGCGCAGCCAGTCAACGGCTGCTTCAATGTCGCCGTCGGTTTCTGTCAGCGCTTTTTTCGCGTCCATCATGCCTGCGCCCGTGCTGTCGCGCAGTTCTTTCACCAGTGCTGCTGTGATCGCCATCTCGGCTCTCCTCATATCAAATCAAATAGGGTCGCAGGCGCACTTTCGCACGCCTGCTCAGTCTTTCGTGCCAGAAGCTTAGGCTTCTGCTGCCGGAGCTGCTTCAACAGCAACTTCCTCAACAGGTGCTTCTACCATTGCGCCGATGTCGACACCTGCCGCGCCCATTTGGGCTGACATGCCGTCAAGAGCTGCGCGTGCAGCCAAATCGGTGTAAAGTGCGATGGCGCGTGCCGCGTCGTCGTTGCCCGGGATGATGTAGTCAACGCCGTCTGGTGAGCAGTTGGTGTCAACCACAGCCACAACGGGAATGCCGAGCTTGTTGGCTTCGGCAACGGCCAAAGCTTCTTTGCGCACGTCGATCACGAACAGAAGGTCAGGTACGCCGCCCATTTCGCGGATACCACCGAGAGAGGCTTGCAGCTTCTCTTGGTCACGCTCCATGCCGAGGCGTTCTTTCTTGGTGAAGCCTTCAAAGCCGCTTTCCATTTTCTCGTCGATCATCTTCAAGCGAGCGATAGATTTTGAAACAGTCTGCCAGTTTGTCAGCGTGCCACCGAGCCAGCGGTGGTTCATGTAATACTGTGCGCATTTGTCTGCAGCTTCAGCGATAGGCGTTGCGGCCTGACGCTTGGTGCCAACGAAAAGAACGCGGCCGCCTTTGGCGACGGTGTCACGAACAGCTGTCAAAGCTTGATCAAGCATCGGAACAGTCTGTGTGAGGTCCATGATGTGAATGCCGTTACGCGCACCATAGATGAACGGACCCATACGTGGGTTCCAACGTGGTGTTTGGTGGCCGAAGTGTACGCCTGCTTCAAGCAGTTGGCGCATGGTGAACTCTGGAAGAGCCATGTCTTTTTCCTTTCCGGTTTAGCCTCGACACGGGGAGAGAAGCAGGTGCTTCAACCGGTGGACTTTTGAGGATTTCTCCCTCAACAGCCCGCCCATGTCTGCGGTATGAATAGCGCGCATATAAGTGAGCCTCCTACCCTTGGCAAGCCCTAATTCTAGGCTCTATTGTCCCTTGGCAATCCGCGCTCTTCACGGCATGAATGTCGCATGACATCAAAGCCAAGTGAAATCCTCTGCATAGGCTCCGTCCTGTGGGACATAATCGGGCGCTCAGCGCGTGAAATGCAGCGCGGTTCTGACGTTCCTGGCCGGATCGTGCGCATTCCTGGTGGTGTTGCGATGAATGTCGCCATGACATTGCAGCACTTCGGGCTGAAACCTTCGTTGCTAACGGCTTTGGGGCGTGACCCTGAGGGTGATGAGTTGCTGGCATACTGTCAGCGCACGGGTATTGGCACCGAGCATGTGTTTCTCTCCGACACTCTGCCAACGGATACTTATATGGCCATTGAGGGAACCAACGGATTGATAGCAGCCATCGCCGACGCACATTCGCTTGAGGCTGCGGGTGACGCTATCCTCTCGCCTCTTTACAACGGCGTTCTTGGCAGTGAAGCGGTGCCCTACTCTGGTGCAATTGCACTGGATGGGAACCTGACTGAAGAATTGCTCGAACACATCTCTCAAAGTGCTGCCTTCTCAAAGGCCGACTTGAGGGTTGCCCCCGCCTCGCCGGGCAAGGCCACGCGGCTCAAGACCATCATGCGCCACCCCAATGCAACCCTTTATGTGAACTGCGAAGAAGCCGGCTATCTCTGTGGAACGGAGTTCAGCAATGCGCAAGACGCGGCAGCAGCTTTGGTTACTCACGGCGCAGGCCGCGCAATTGTAACCCATGGTGCAGATGCCGCTTGCGACCTTATGCATGACACCGCCATCGACGCGCTGCCGCCAAAAGTTACGCCCAAGAGGGTAACTGGCGCTGGTGATACGTTCATGGCGGCTCATATAGCGGCCGAACTATCTGGCAATCCCCGAGATATTGCCTTGAAGAAAGCCCAACAAACAGCCGCAGCCTATGTGGCAGGAGAAACACCCGATGTTTAAGACTGAACTTTCCCCCGAAGTGCAGGCCGCTCAGGAGTTTGGCAATCCCGTCGTTGCGCTCGAAAGCACAATCATCACTCATGGCATGCCCTACCCTCAGAACCTTGAAACCGCGCGTCTTGTGGAAGAGACGGTGCGCGCTTCCGGAGCAGTGCCCGCGACGATCGCGGTAATCAACGGAGTTCTCAAGATCGGCCTGACAGATGCAGAGCTTGAAACCCTCGCTCAGCTCAAGAACGTCGCCAAGCTTAGCCGCGCCGATCTGGCGGCCTGCCTTGCAACTGGCGGTAATGGCGCGACAACAGTGGCAGCAACCATGATTGCTGCGCATCACGCAAACATTGACGTTTTCGCGACCGGAGGGATCGGCGGTGTTCATCAAGGTGCAGAACTCAGCTTTGACATATCCGCAGACCTGCAGGAACTCGCGCAAACCGCCGTCACCGTTGTTGCTGCCGGGGCCAAGGCCATCCTCGACATCCCCAAAACGCTCGAAGTGCTCGAAACGCTGGGTGTGCCAGTCATCGCCTACAATCAAGATGAGATCCCGGCATTCTGGTCGCGCGGTTCTGGCCTCAAGGCTCCTTTGCGGATGAACAGCGCCTCAGAAATAGCAAAAGCCCATCTAACCCGCATGTCGTTAAACGTGCCGGGCGGCCAGCTTGTCGCCAATCCCGTGCCATTAGAGGCCGAGATTAGCCAAGATGAAATGCTCCCGATCATCGCGCAGGCACAAGCCGAGGCCACCGAACACGGTATTCGCGGAAAATCTGTCACGCCCTTTTTGCTCCAGCGTATCTTTGAGCTAACAGAGGGTGCATCACTGAAGACCAACATCGCCCTCGTTTTAAACAATGCCCGCCTTGCCGCTGAAATAGCCGCCGAAATGGGCCGGATGCGGGCTTAAAACCCTAAAAGCGATTGTGATACGACTGCGTTGACCCTACATGGGTCCAAAGCAACGGACCAAGCACCCTATGACAACGCCATTTGACGAAGAACCGAACAAACGCCGAGGCGGCATGTTTGCCAACCTGCGCTCGTCGTTTCTGACTGGCCTGATCGTAATCGCCCCTATCGCGTTCACCATCTGGTTGCTGTGGTCGTTCATCGGCTGGGTTGACGGCTTTGTCCTACCCTTCGTGCCGCGCAGTTATCAGCCCGAAGAACTGCTCAACCGCTGGCTCGGCCGCGCCCCAGGCACTGACGAATGGATCGCCGTCAACATCCGTGGCATCGGTGTGGTTGTCTTTTTGACGTTCACCGTCTTCGTCGGATGGCTGGCCAAAGGCCTGCTCGGCCGCTCACTGCTGTCTTACGCAGAAACCATGCTCGAGCGCGTGCCTGTGGTGCGCACCATCTACAATGCAGTCAAACAAATCGCTGAAACGGTTTTCACCCAATCAGACCGTTCATTTGAGAAAGCCTGCCTCGTTGAGTATCCACGCAAAGGCATCTGGGCGATCGGGTTTATCTCGATCGTTGCCAAAGGCGAGGTCGCCAAGCGGGCGCACCCGGGGGGCGAGCTTATGAGTGTTTTCTTACCGACAACGCCCAATCCGACCTCTGGCTTCTTGCTTTTTGTCCCGAAAACCGACGTGATCGAGCTTGATATGACGGTTGAAGACGCCGCCAAACTGGTGATCTCGGCAGGGCTTGTTTATCCCAATGAGAAAAACCCAGCCGAGCCACTACCCGAAAACGACTAAGCTCACGACTAAAGCGCTGTCCAACCCCCATCAACGCTGATTGTGGTGCCGGTGATCTGTGCCGCCGCATTTGACGCCAAAAAGACAGCCGTGCCACCCAATTGCTCAACAGTTGCAAACTCTTTGGAAGGCTGACGCGTGAGCATGACGTTCTTGATCACATCTTCGCGGCTCATATCATACTCCTTCATCGTGTCAGGAATTTGCGCCTCAACCAACGGTGTCAAAACATAACCGGGGCAGATCGCGTTGGCTGTGATCGGCTCTTCGGCTGTCTCAAGCGCCGTTGTCTTGGTGAGGCCGACGACGCCATGCTTAGCAGCAACATAAGCTGATTTGTAGGGCGAAGCCGTTAGCCCATGGGCTGAGGCAATGTTGATCACCCGCCCCCAGCCTGCCTTGCGCATCATTGGCAAAGCGGCGGCAGTGGTGTGAAAGGCCGAAGACATATTGATCGCGACGATGGCATCCCATTTTTCTTCAGGGAACTCGTCAATCGGAGCAACGTGTTGGATGCCTGCATTGTTGATCAGGATGTCGCATCGGCCTGCTTGCGTGATCAACGCGCGGCACTCGGTGCCCCGGGACATATCAGCTTGGATGTAGCGCGCTGTGACGCCTGTTTCCTTGGCAATGCTCGCGGCAATCGCGTGGTCTTCTTCACGGTCTGTGAATGAATTGAGCACAACGTCCGCACCTGCGCGGGCCATTTCCCAAGCGATGCCAAGGCCTATGCCCGAGTTTGATCCGGTGATTACGGCTGTTTTTCCTGAGAGTGTCATAGCGCCTCGCTTGAATATGCTGCACATGCAACATAGAGAGCATGGGCTGACACGCAATAGGCCAAAAAAAAACGCCAGCACAAGGCTGGCGTCAAGTTATTGAGGCAGGTTTCATACAGGCAAGAAACCTATCGAGCAGTGAGACCTTTATAAGCAATTGGGCGCTGAAGGCCAAGCTAAAAGTTTGTAAGCCAGTTTACCAAGCGTTAGGGTTTGCGTTAACAAAACAAGGTTCGAGCGGGATTGTTACCAAAATGAGATCAGTTTTTTTCCATGCGCGCGCAGGGATTTGCGGCGCTTTCCTAAGCTTGACGTTGGCCACTGCACTGGCGATTCCCGTGCAGGCAGAGCCGCGCCATGGCATAGCTATGTATGGCGATCCTGCCCTACCACAGGATTTTGTGTCGCTCCCCTACGCGAACCCAAATGCGCCCAAAGGCGGCGCCTTCGTGACGGGCAACACAGGTGGCTTTGACAGTCTCAATCCATTTGTGCGCAAAGGCACTGCTCCTTGGCAGCTCAGATTTCTAGCATACGAGTCCTTAATGGGACGTAACTGGGACGAGCCATTCGCGCTTTATGGCCTGCTCGCCGAATCGGTTGAGGTGGGAAAACAGCGCGAATGGGTGGAATTCACCCTCCGCGAAGAGGCCCGATTCTCTGATGGCAGCCCCGTCACCGTGGAAGACGTGATCTGGTCTTACGAGACACTCGGCACCAAGGGCCAAGCGCGCTACCGCGGGCTTTACACCCAGATCGAGAAAATCGAACAGACTGCGCCGCGAAAAGTCCGGATGACATTCAACGTGGCCAACCGAGAGTTGGCGCTTGTCGCGGGCCTGCGCCCGATCCTTCAGAAGGCCCAGTGGGAGGGAAAGGACTTCACCCGCTCGGGCTTTGACGTGACCCCGATCGGCACCGCGCCCTACGTGATCGACAGCTATGAGCCGAACCGTTTTTTGAGCCTCAAGCGCAACGAAAACTACTGGGGCAAAGACTTGCCGCTTATGCAGGGCGTGGCCAACTTTGACGAGATCCGCATCGAGTTTTTCGGCGATGAAGCGGTGCTGCTGGAGGCCTTCAAAGCCGGCGTTCTCAACGTGAAGCGCGAGTATAACGCCAACAAGTGGAAGACAGCCTATGACTTCCCCGCCAAGCAACGTGGTGAGGTGGTGTTGTCTGAGTTCAAAGACGCCAAACCAAGCGGCATCACCGGCTTTGTTATGAACACGCGCAAGCCGATGTTTGCCGACTGGCGGGTGCGTGAAGCACTCACGCTGGCGTTCAATTTCGAGTATATGAACGAGGTGGTGACAGGCGGCGCACAAAGCCGGATAACCTCTTATTTTTCAGGCACTTCACTGGGGATGGGACATGGCGCAGCCACAGGAGGCGTGGCCGAACTTCTGGCCCCCTTCAAAGACAGTCTGATCCCCGGTGTGATGGAGGGCTATGCACTGCCCGCCTCGGATGGCACCAAGCGCAACCGCAAGAACCTGCGGCGCGCTATCAAACTGCTGGATGATGCGGGCTGGAACGCGGCTGATGGCACCCTCAGAAACGCCGATGGCGAGGCCTTTACCTTCACCATCCTGCTGCCGCTTGGCGCGGGTGAAATGAAGGCCTTCGCCAGCATCTATGTGCAGTCGCTCGCGCGGCTTGGCATCGAGGCGATCGTCGAGACAGCTGACAATGCGCAGTTCGTTGCGCGCCAAGGCAGTTTTGACTTTGACATGAGCACAATCCGCAGGGGCTTTAGCCTTAGTCCGGGCAATGAGCAGGCCAAATATTGGGGCCGCGCAGGCGTCGATACGCTTGGCTCTCACAACCTCCCCGGCGTGAATGTGCCAGCAGTCGAGGCGCTCGTTGAGGCCATGGTAAACGCCAAAGACACAGAGGGCCTGACGGCCGCTGTGCGCGCGCTTGATCGCATCCTGACGGCGGGGCGTTATGTGATCCCGACCTATGCTTTTGGCAAAACGCGGATCGCCCATTCTCGCGAGTTAAAGCACCCGGAAAACGTGCCGGTGAATGGCGCGGGATACTGGTATGCGCCGCCTGTCTGGTGGTTTGAAAGCGCTGAGTGAGGGCACATAAGCCTTAAGAAACAGCGAAGCCAGCGCGGCCTGTGCTTTACAGCGCAGATCAACATCAAAACAGCCGTGCCTACACTATGCAGCAACCTATGCAGCTACGTGTGCATAACGTGTACATACGTTTTTGCGCTAAAAGTTAACGCGAGTTAAGTTAGTGCAGCGTTCGTAGCCCATGCTGCTGTTACAAAACTTTCATTTTACCTGCTGTCGCGGCTGGGGTATCTGCATCAGAACATTCGGCAACTGACCAAGAGGCCCCCCATGCTCAATATTCTGGTGCTCTGTACCGGCAATTCGGCGCGCTCGATTCTGCTGGAAGCGATCTTGAACGCGCAGTCTGCTGGCGCGGTGCGGGCTTATTCTGCGGGCAGCCAGCCGAGCGGCAATGTGCACCCTCAGTCTGTCACACTGCTGACGCGCGAAGGCTATGATGTCACCGATGCGCGCTCAAAAAGCTGGGATGAGTTTGCAGAGGCCGATGCGCCTGTCATGGACGCTGTCATCACGGTCTGTGGCTCGGCGGCTGGCGAGGCTTGCCCGATGTGGCCCGGCTCTCCGGCGACAGCCCATTGGGGCGTGGACGACCCGGCAGCCGCGGCAAAGGAAGATTGGGACAGCGCCTTTAACACAGCTTATGCTATCCTCAAGCGCCGCGCCGAGGCCTTCTTGGTGCAGCCCGTAGAAACGATGGGCAGCGCGGCTTTGAAAGCGGCTTTGAGCGCAGCAGGAGAAATGGAATGATGCAGAAACTGCTCGCCGAGCTGATCGGAACCGCCTTCTTGCTGATCGGGGTGATCGGCTCTGGCATCATGGGCGAAACGCTGGCAGACGGGAACACAGCCATCGCGCTTTTGGCCAATGCCATCGCGACGGGTTGTATCCTTTACGGCATTATCACAACGCTTGGTCCGGTGTCTGGCGCGCATTTCAACCCTGCGGTAACGCTGTTTTTCAGCATCCGTGGCGAGCATGCTTGGCGCGACTTTACCCCCTATGTTGTGGCGCAGGTTGTCGGCGCGGTGCTGGGCGTTTGGGCGGCGCATATCATGTTTGATCTGCCCGTTCTGCAAGCCAGCCAGACGATGCACCGCACGGGCGGCGCGCAGTGGTTTAGCGAAGTGATCGCCACTTTCGGGCTGTTGTTTGTCATCGTCGGCGGCGTAAAGCACAAGCCCGACACTGTGCCGCCGCTTGTCGGCCTCTACATCACCGGGGCTTACTGGTTCACCTCGTCAACCAGCTTTGCCAACCCGGCGGTGACGTTTGCGCGCGGCTTCTCGGACACGTTTGCGGGTATTTACCCGGGGCACATCATGATGTTTGGCTTGATGCAGCTTGTCGGTGTCGGTGTGGCGCTGCTCATACTGCCGCGCCTGTTTACGCCAGAGACGTAACCCAAAGGACTGTCGCATCATCTGAGCTCACCGAGACAAGGTTGTGGCCCATCGAGGCGTCGTAATAGGCGCTGTCGCCGCGCTTGAGCTCGGCGGGTTCGTAGAACTCGGTGTAGAGCCGCACAACGCCCGTGAGCACATAGAGAAACTCCTCGCCGTCGTGGCGCACCCAGCCGTCAAACTCGCTCATATCGCGGGCTCTGATGCGGGCGCGGTAAGGCAACATTGTCTTTTTGGTGAGGCTTTCGGCCAGCAGATCGTGCTCATAGGTTGTCGTCAGATGCTGCGCGCCTTCGCCCTCACGGGTGACGTTCATGCGGCCTGTGACCTGGTCTTTTTGCGGCGGCGTGAACAGCTGCGGCACCGAGATTTGCAGGCCAGTAGCGAGTTTCTTGAGCGCCTCATAGGTGGGCGACATCTGGCCATTTTCGATCTTGGAAAGTGTTGAGCGGGCAAGGCCTGCCTGCTTGCTGGCCTGCTCAAGCGTGAGCCCCAGTGATTTTCGCAGCTCGCGCACCCTTGGGCCAAGGTCCAAGTCGGCTGCGGTGTGGCTCTCGCCGTTTTCGCGCGCGATGCGGATCAGTGCTTTCGGATCGTGCTTGTCTGTCATATGCGCCTTTTAAGGCGCTCGGCTTACACTTGCAACTGACGGTGGCTCGGCATAGCAAAGCGCTATGCTTTCTATCTCAGACAATGGGCCACAAGCGCCCTGCCCCTCGCCGTTCAACCTTGCAGCACATGTTCTGGCTAAGGCCGCAGCCAACCCGGACAAAACAGCGCTTGAGGTGATGTCGCTATCGGGGCTTGAAAGCTGGTCTTACGGGCGGCTTGAGGCCACGGTGCGCGCCATTGGCACGGGGTTTCTGAACGCTGGCTTGAAGGCTGGCGACATTGTGCTGCTTCGGTTGGGCAACACTGTTGAGTTTCCGCTGGCCTACCTTGGTGCTATCGCCGTGGGGCTTGTGCCTGTGCCAACCTCGTCGCAGCTTACGCTCTTTGAAGTTGAAAAGATCATAACGCAGCTCTCGCCAGCCGCCGTTGTTGCGGGCAAAGGCGTGGCATGCCCAGAAGACGGCGCGTTCCTACGGCTTACTGAGGCAGACCTGTTGGCAATGCACAGCCTGCCGCCCTGTCTGCCGCCCTGTGACTACGACATGGGCGCGCCTGAGCGGCTTGCTTACATCGTCTACACCTCTGGCACCTCCGGCTCGCCACGCGCTGTGATGCACGCACATCGTGCGATCTGGGCACGCCAGATGATGGTGGATGGCTGGTATGGGCTAAGCGCATCAGACAGGCTGTGCCACGCGGGTGCGTTCAACTGGACATATACGCTTGGCACGGGTCTGATGGACCCATGGACCATTGGAGCAACTGCACTTATCCCGGCCGACGGCGTGCCGCCCGAGCAGCTGCCCGAGCTGATGAAACGCTACAAGCCAAGTATTTTCGCAGCCGCCCCAGGGGTTTACCGCAAGATGTTAAAGTCAGGTGAGGCTTTTTCTTTGCCAGACCTGCGGCATGGGCTGTCAGCGGGCGAGAAACTCAGCGAGACAATCCGAGAGGATTGGAGAGCCGCCACAGGCTGTGAGGTTTACGAGGCCTACGGCATGTCGGAGTGCTCAACATTCCTTTCGGCCAGCCCGACACATCCGGCGGAAGCAAGCTGCCTTGGCCTGCCGCAAGAGGGCCGTACTGTCGCCCTTTTGGGCGAGAACGGGCCTGTCGAGCTTGGAGAACAAGGCCAGATCGCAGTCCACAAAAGCGACGCTGGGTTGATGCTTGGCTACTATGGCGCCGAGGCTGAGACACAGGCGCGTTTTGACGGCGATTGGTTTCTCACAGGTGATCTCGGTGTGATGCGCGATAGCGGCCAGATCGAATATGCCGGCCGTGCAGACGACATTATGAACGCAGGTGGTTACAGAGTTTCACCGCTTGAAGTTGAGCATGCTTTACAAGGCTTCACGGGCCTAACGGGGCTGGCTGTAACCGAGGTTGAGGTCAAGCAGGATGTGCGTGTGATTGCTTGTTTTTACACCTCTGAGAGCCCGCTTGATGAGCCGGCGCTTGAGGCCTTCGCAGAGCGCCGCCTCGCCGCTTATAAGCGCCCCAAAATCTACCGCCGCATAGACGAGTTGCCCCTAGGGCCAAACGGCAAGATCAGACGGGCTCTCTTGCGAGGTGCAGCCTGAAAACCCGCGGTCAGCGTTGCTGCCCTGCTCAAAAGGCGGCGCGAGAATGTTGGCAAAGGTTTCCGGCTCTTTCCAGACGGCGACAGCGATGATCATGCTGATGGCACCAGCCGTCGCCAAAGTGCTCACAAGAAGTGTCTTTGCAGAGCGCAGCACCATGAGCAACAGTGTCCATGTACCAAGAAGCAAACCCGTAGCTGAGGCCATAAGAAATTGGGCGCTTCTGCCGATGCCGCGACCCAACCACTTAAGGTGGGAGAGCGTAAGGCGCAGTGTTATCGACGCCGAAACATACTCAAAAATCGAAATGTCGTTACCCTTTGGAGCATCCTGTTTGGTTTGTTGGCTCTGTTTCGGCTTCAGATATCTGTGTCTCTTTGAGCGGAACTTGCCGTCTTGATCTACTGCCATGGCGTTTTTCCTTCCCAAAAACGGCCTCAAATTAGAATCGCTTTATGTCAACATAGCGCATGTAACGCATTGTAATAAATAGATAATAGGGTTTGCGTTTTTGCAAAATGAACGCCATATGCCAATATTCAGCCGAGCCTCCAAAACTGGGAAATTATCCCAATATAACGGCCGCGAAACGCCCCTCTGCGATTGTTCGGAAAAATTTGAAGATCGCCAATTTGACGACAAGACTTCAACCGGACGCGACAATTCTCTGGTCCTTCCCTGCCTCTATCCTGTAGTGCTCAGGGATGATAAAACTTGACATAATCTCCGATCCGATTTGCCCGTGGTGTTACATTGGCAAGGCGCACCTTGACCGCGCCCTTGCGCAGCGGCCCAACCACCCTTTCAACATCGAGTGGCACCCGTTTCAGCTAAACCCGACGATGCCCGCCGAAGGCATGGACAGGCGCGCTTATCTTGAGAGTAAGTTTGGCGGCAAAGACGGCGCCTATGCGGCCTATCAACCGATCGTGGAGAACGCCAAAACCGCTGGTGTTGATATCGAGTTTGACAAGATCCTGCGCACGCCCAACACGCTCGATGCACACCGCCTGATCCACTGGGCCGGCATTGAGGGCCGTCAAACGCCTGTCGTTTCGGCGCTGTTTAAGGCCTACTTTAAAGAGGGACGCGACATTGGCGACCACGAGGTGCTGGCCGATATTGCTGATGGCCTCGGGATGGACGCAGCCTTGGTGCAGAAGCTGCTTGCCTCAGAGTCTGACCGCGACGACATCATCGCGCGTGACACCCACAGCCGCGAGATGGGGGTCACCTCTGTTCCGACGTTTATTGTTGCCAGCCAACACGCCGTGCCGGGCGCACAGCAGCCGGAACTCTGGCTCAAGGTGATCGACGAAATGCTGCAAAGCGTGCCTGAATGAATATTTCGACCAAGGCTCTGTTTTCGCTGCTCGTTGCTGTCATCACCACGGGCACTGTGTTCTTTCACTTCGTTGAGGGCTGGAGCTGGATTGACGCTTATTTCTTCACGGTGGTGACGCTTTCGACAGTCGGATACGGCGCGCTCGTGCCCGTGACTGTGATTGGCAAGATCGGCACGACGATCTTTATCTTCTTCGGGCTTGGCATCTTTGCATTGGCGATCCAACAGTTCGGGCATTTCGCTCTGCTGCGCCGCCGCCGCAAGGCGCTTGAGAAGCATCTGGAGAAAAATGAATGAATGCCGAGCTGAAGATCAAGAAAGGCGAGTTTATCGTGCTGATGGCGATGCTGTCGGCGATGGTGGCGTTTTCGATTGATGCGATGTTGCCCGCCCTGCCCGATATTGGCCGCGAGCTAAGCCCCGAAAACCCGAACGCAGCCCAGCTTATCCTGACGTCGTTTGTTTTCGGAATGGGGCTGGGTACGTTCTTCACGGGCCCCCTGTCCGACAGTTTTGGCCGTCGCCCCGTGCTTTACGCAGGTTGCGCGCTCTATATTGTTGGCGCTGTTCTGGCCTGGGCCGCCCAAACGCTTGAGTTGGTTTTGGCCGCGCGTGTTGTGCAGGGCATCGGCATTGCGGGGCCACGCATTGCCAGCATCGCGATCACCCGCGATCTGTTTGAAGGCCGCCAGATGGCCAAAATCGTCTCGATCGTGATGATGGTTTTTGCGCTGGTGCCTGCTATCGCGCCGCTGCTCGGAAGTTTTATCATCGAGTTCACCGGCTGGCGTGGCATCTTCGCCGCCTTTGTTGTGTTCGCCCTGATGATCACAACGTGGTATGGCATGCGGCTTGGCGAGACATTGCCCGCCGAGGCACGTCGGCCTTTTAACGGCGCAAAGATCGTTGAGGCCATGCAGGAAATGCTCACCTATTCGGTGGTGCGCACAGTTATGGTTGTTCAGACGTTGATGTATGGCGTGCTGTTCGCCGCCCTGTCGTCAATACAGCCCGTCTACGATGTAACATTTGGACGGGCTGAGAGCTTTCCCTACTGGTTTGGTCTTGTCGCGATCTTGTCTGCCAGTGCGAGCTTCCTCAATGCGGCTTTGGTGGTGCGTATTGGTATGCAGCGTATGACAACGATGGCGCTGATTTCGCAGGTCATCCTGTCGTCTTGCATGATCCTCCTCACATTCACGGAGATTTCCGACACCGTTTATTTTGCGTGCTTCGTTGTTTGGCAGTTTTCTCTGTTCTCACTGGCTGGCCTGACGCTGGGCAACCTGAACGCCATGGCGCTAGAGCCTCTCGGCCATATAGCAGGCCTCGCGGCGTCTCTTTTGGGCGGCATATCAACTGTCTTTGCGATGCTCTTCGCGGTGCCCATTGGCCTCGCGTTTGACGGCACACCGCGGCCTGCGGCTATCGGCGTGTTCTGCCTGACAGTGGTCGCGCTTGGCTTTATGCTCAAGCTCGACAGAGAGCCGCGCGTCCGCCGCTAACAATATTCGGTATACTTTCGCATACCGTCTTTCAATTTGCAGATAAGTAAGCTAAGACAGCCCCAATTCAACACAACCGTAAGACTCAGGCTGTAGGCCCAGATAAACTGCTCAAGAAGGATTTCCTCATGGTTAACGCAAACACACCAGACATCGTTTACACCAAGGTTGACGAAGCACCAGAACTCGCCAGCGCCTCGCTTTTGCCGATCATCCAGCGCTTCGCTAAGGCGGCGGGCATCACTGTCGGCACCAAAGACATCTCGCTTGCGGGCCGCATTCTGGCGACATTCCCCGAAAGCCTGACAGCCGATCAGCAGCAATCTGACGATCTGGCCGAACTGGGCGAGTTGGTGAAGACACCAGAAGCCAACGTCATCAAGCTGCCAAATATCTCGGCTTCTGTGCCACAGCTTGTTGCCGCCGTGACTGAGCTTCAGTCACAAGGCTTCGCTTTGCCCGACTACCCTGAAACGCCGTCAACTGACGCTGAAAAAGCCGTGCGCGCCAAGTATGACACGCTCAAAGGCTCGGCTGTGAACCCTGTCTTGCGCGAAGGCAACTCTGACCGCCGCGCCGCCGCCGCCGTGAAAAACTACGCCCAGAACAACCCGCACCGCATGGGCAAATGGGAGGCCAGCAGCAAAACGCGTGTGGCGTCTATGTCTGGCAGTGACTTCTTCTCAAACGAAGTTTCGGCTACCCTGCCCAAAGCCGCGACTGCCAAGATCGTTTTGGAAACGGCGAATGGCGAGACGGTTCTGAAGGAAGCGGTGAGCTACCCCGCTGGCACTGTCGTTGACGCGACATTCATGAGCGCCGCCGCTTTGGGCACTTTCCTCGCGGATGAGATCGAAAAAACAAAAGCCGAAGGCACGCTGTTTTCGCTGCACATGAAGGCCACGATGATGAAGGTCTCCGACCCGATCATCTTTGGCCACGCTGTCAAAGCATGGCTCGCGCCAGTGTTTGAGCAGTTCGGCGACAAGATGGCCGAGATGGGTGTGAACCCCAACCAAGGCATGGGCGCACTGCTTGATATCGTCAAAGGCGACGCAGACATCATGGCGGCGATTGAGGCTGTCACAGCCACACGCCCGCCAATGTATATGGTCGACTCAGACAAAGGCATCACCAACCTGCACGTGCCGTCCGATGTGATCATCGACGCCTCGATGCCGGCCCTCATCCGCGCAGGCGGCAAAGGCTGGGGCCCTGATGGCAACGAGGGCGACACCAACTGCGTTATCCCCGATGACAGCTACGCACCTGTCTATGACGAGTCTGTGAAGTTCTTCAAAGCCAATGGCGCGCTGAACCCTGCAACAGCGGGCACGGTGCAAAACATTGGCCTCATGGCGCAAAAAGCCGAAGAGTACGGCAGTCACCCAACGACTTTCGAGATGCCAGAAGCTGGCACCGTCAAGATGATCTTGGATGATGGCACAGTTCTGCACAGCCACGACGTTGAAGCCAACGACATCTGGCGCTCGGCCAGCGCGCGCCAAGCCCCGATCGAAGACTGGGTGAACCTCGCGATTGCCCGCCAAAAAGCCACGGGCTACCGCAGCATCTTCTGGCTCGACGCAAGCCGCGCCCACGATGCGGAGCTGATCGCTTACGTGAAGCCTATCCTTGAAGCCGCTGGTGTTGCTGATAAATTCGAGATCATGGCGCCGCGGGACGCGACCAAAGCCTCGCTTGAGACCATCACCAAGGGTGAGAACAGCATCGCCATCACAGGCAACGTGCTGCGCGACTACCTGACCGACTTGTTCCCGATCCTTGAGCTGGCGACATCCGCCAAGATGCTTTCGATTGTGAAGCTGATGAACGGTGGCGGCTTGTTTGAAACCGGTGCTGGCGGCTCGGCCCCCAAGCACGTGCAACAGCTTCAGGAAGAAAACCACCTGCGTTGGGACAGCCTCGGCGAGTTCTGCGCACTCGGTGAAAGCCTGCAGTTCTTGGCTGACGCCCGCAGCAACGACAAGGCCCGCGTATTGGGCCAAGCCGTTGACGCGGCCACGCAGGGCATCCTCGACAACAACCGCTCACCAAGCCGCAAAGTCGGCGAGCCTGACAACCGCGACAGCCACTACTGGTTTGCCCGCTACTGGGCCGAAGCGCTCGCAGCACAAGGCGACGATGCCGAGCTGGCGGCCGAGTTTGGCCCCGTTGCCAAGGCGCTGGCCGAGGGCGAAACTGCCATTATCGCCGAGCTTGCCGCACCACAAGGCAAGCCCGCCGACACAGGCGGCTACTTCCACGGTGACGCGGCCAAGCTGGCAGCCGTGATGCAGCCAAGCGCCACGCTCAACGCGATCATCGGTTAAGGCATACAGACCTACAAACAAAACGGGCGTGCCACAGCGGTGCGCCCGTTTTCGTTTTGCCCTCTCCGTTTCAAAAGCGGAAACAGTAAAATTCTCTCTAAAAGTTTGCTTGCCCTCAGGTAAACTTCTAGATTCGCATGATAAATTGCTTGGGGGCATAATATGTTATCCATTTTGACAGCCATTTTCGGCGCCGCGGCCATGGGCGGGTTTTTCATGGGGTCTGAAGGCGACGACACGATCGAAGGCAGCGCTGGTGATGACATTGTCATGGGCCTAGGCGGCGACGACGTGATCACCGGGGCCGAGGGCGACGACGCTTTGATGGGCCAAGACGGCCAAGACATGCTGATCGGCGGCACAGGCAACGACGGTCTATATGGCGGCGCCGATGCCGATACGCTTGAGGGCGGCGAAGGCGATGACGAGATGCTCGGCGGCGCGGGCCAAGACATGCTCACAGGTGGTGCAGGCAACGACCTTATGTTTGGCAACGGCGACAGCGACGAAGGCGCGCTGCTTGGCCTGAGTGGCGACACGCTTGATGGCGGCGCGGGCGACGATGTCATGAGCGGCTCGTTTGGCGACGACGTCATGCTTGGCGGCGAAGGCAACGACTTGATTGAATCGTTCATGGGCGATGACAGCCTTTCTGGCGGCGCGGGCGATGACGGCATCGTCAGCTTTCACGGAGATAACACTGTCTCAGGCGGCGAAGGCGACGATGTCATCAAGCTTGGTGACGGCGACGACTTGGTCGATGGCGGTGCGGGCGATGATTACATGTACGTTGGTGACGGCGCTGACACGGTGACTGGCGGCCTCGGCAACGATCGCGTTATTGCGGGCGACGGTGGCGCGGTGATCGAAACAGGCGAAGGCGATGACAAAGTCAGTGCGGGTGCTGGCGCCGTCGTCGACACAGGCGCTGGCAACGACTCCGTGGGTGTACGCGGCGCCAGCCTTGTTAAAACAGGGCTTGGTGACGACAGAATCGGAGTGCGAGGTGGTGGTGTAACCTTGGTTGAAGCCGGTGACGGCGATGATATAATCTTTGGCAGGCTTGACACGGGCGGCGCCGCGACACTTTCTGGCGGCGCGGGTGACGACACTATCTACAACACCGGCAGCATAAACCCTGCTTTTAATATTGATGTTCGCATTGAAGGTGGCGAAGGCAATGATCTCATTATCGGTACTGGTGATGTATTCGGCGGCGAAGGCGACGATACGATCTCAAGCTCAGGGTACAGCGCCGACATCCTTGAAGGCGGCGAAGGCTCTGACAAGTTTATGCTCAACGAGCGCAGCAGCTACCCGGAAGGCTCGTTTGACACGATCACCGACTTTGAGCCAAGCGAAGACGCTCTGGCGATCATTACCTCTGGCAATGCGGGCCTGGGCGACGATGACGTCGAAGACCTGCACTTTAACGAGATCACGACGGCCAATGGCACAGCGCTTGAGCTGTCTGTCGACATTGGCGGAACCATCGTGAAAGTCGCTGAGCTGTCGGGCCTGACAATGGCAGACGCACCTGACATTCAGCTTGAACTGCTCGCAAGTTAACTGCCAACTTCACCAAAGGGCGCAAACGGCAGCACCTCTTTGCGCCCTTTGTGAAAGACAGCAACAGTGCCCGCCGCTTGCGCCTGCCAGCCCTCCTCGCCCTCAACCAGCGGCTCGGAGACCACAGCCCAGCCTTGGTGGCTTGCGCTCCAGCGGTGGTAGAGCGTCGGGGCTTTGTCGTCAGAGGCATAGCGAAAGGCATAGAGCCTCTCACCGTCACTTAACGCAGCTGCAAAGCGCATGTGTGGTGTGCTACCCTTAACGCGTGCCAGCGCTTCGAGCTGCCCAACGGCCTTGGAGATGGCCCCTATACGGTCGCTCTCAAGCCCCTCGCCGAGGGCAATCAGAAACAGTGCCTCGCTGTCTGTCGCGCCCTTACGGTGCGCATAAAGCGCTTCAGGGATCATCATATCAGCCGATTTGCGAAAGCTCTCAAAGCCGCCGATCTGCCCGTTATGCATGAAGCTAAAGCGCCCATGCGTGAACGGATGACAATTGTTGCGGCTGATGGCCGTGCCGGTTGAGGCCCGCACATGCGCTAGGAAGGCATGCGCCTTCACCTGTTCGGCCAAGGAGCGCAGGTTCGGGTCAGACCAAGCCGGGAAAACATCACGGTAAAGGCCCGGCTCGGGGCGCGAAGTATACCACGCCAGCCCAAACCCGTCGGCGTTGATGGATGTCTTGCACTCGTCTGCCGCACGCGACTGCACAATCAGCGAGTGGTTCGGGCCGCTCACCAGCTCTTCCAGAAAAATCGGCGCGCCTAGGGTCAGGACCCATTAATCCTGCATCTCTGGCGTCAAATCCGCGAAATATCAGGGGGTTGGTGCGCGCCGGGCATAGTGGTTCTATTCCCAAGCG
>JADGEJ010000025.1 GCA_016744435.1 Lentibacter sp.
AGAGCAGCTCTCAACCGAGTGGTGACTATGCCTCGATCCTTGATCGAACGTCCTAATTACAGGAAAAATCTTCCTGACAAAGCAAGTGAACAACTTTGCCATTCCATGCGCACCGCTACATTCCGGTCCACCAGCCCCCCCCCCGGGGGGGGCTATTTTGGGAAAGAAAAAGGGCTGAAGCGGCTTGTGTGCGCTAACAGGCTGGCACTTTTATCGAGAGGCGTGGTAAGGCGGGTGCAAAGCTGCTTTTTCAACATCACGAGGTTCCGATGGCTCTTATTACGCTCCGCCAATTGCTCGACCATGCTGCCGAAAACGACTACGGCGTGCCGGCGTTTAACATCAACAACATGGAGCAGGGGCTGGCGATTATGCGGGCTGCTGAGAAGTGCAACGCGCCGGTTATTATGCAGGCGAGCCGCGGGGCGCGGGCCTATGCGGGCGATATTATGTTGTCGCATCTGATTAAAGCGCTGAGCGAAATGTTTCCGGCGATACCGCTTTGTATGCACCAAGACCACGGCAACAATGAACAGACCTGCCTTTCTGCGATCAAACATGGTTTTACTTCGGTCATGATGGACGGCTCGCTTGAGGCTGACATGAAGACGCCTGCGGACTGGGACTACAACGTCGGCATCACCGAGCGCGTCGCGAAAATGGCGCATTGGGTTGGTGCCTCGGTTGAGGGCGAACTGGGTGTTTTGGGCAGCCTTGAAACGGGGATGGCGGCTGAGGAAGACGGCTCGGGCGCGTCTGGTAAGCTGAGCGAAGAGCAGCTTTTGACGGACCCTGATGAAGCGGCGGAGTTTGTGAAACTCACGCAGGTTGATGCGCTGGCGATTGCCTGTGGCACCAGCCATGGCGCCTATAAGTTTACCAAGAAGCCGACAGGTGACACGCTGGCGATTAAGCGGATCGAAGAGATTCACGCGAAGATCCCCAATGTGCATTTGGTGATGCATGGCTCGTCGTCAGTGCCGCAGTATTTGCAAGACCTGATCAACGAATATGGTGGTGAGATGCCGCAGACTTACGGCGTGCCGGTTGAAGAGATCGAACGCGGCATCAAGTCGGGCGTGCGCAAGGTGAACATCGACACGGACAACCGCATGGCGATCACCGGGACTTGGCGCAAGATCGCCAAGGAGATGCCGGGCGAGTTTGACCCGCGCAAGTTTATGATCCCAGCGATGGCCGCGATGGAAGAAGTTTGTCTTGACCGTTTTGAGCGCTTCGGCACGGCGGGGCAGGCGGGCAAGCTGACGCCTCTGTCAATGGATGAGATGGCCGCGCGCTATGACAGCGGATCGCTTGATGTTTGATCGGTCAATCAAAATTGCGCCATCTATCCTGAGCGCGGATTTCGCCAACTTTGGCCAAGAGATTCAGGCCATTGAAGCGCAAGGCGCTGATTGGGTGCATATTGATGTGATGGACGGACATTTTGTGCCGAACCTCACGTTTGGGCCGATGGCTGTGAAGGCGTTTCGCCCACATGTAAAAACGGTGATGGACGTGCATCTGATGATCTCGCCTGTTGATCAGTATATCGACGCCTACGCCGATGCGGGCGCCGATGTGCTGACCGCGCATATCGAGGCGGGGCCGCATATTCACCGTACGTTGCAGGCCATTCGTGGCGCTGGGATGAAGGCAGGTGTTGCGCTCAACCCTGGTACGCCAGCAGAGGCCGTTGAGCACTTGTTGGAGTTGACAGACCTGATCTGTGTGATGACGGTGAACCCAGGTTTCGGCGGGCAGAAGTATATCGACATGACAGGTAAAGTGCGCAAGCTGCGTGAGATGATCGGCGACCGCGAAGTGCACATTGAGATCGACGGCGGAATGGATCCGAACACCGCGCCTTTGATGGCGGCGGCGGGGGCCGATGTGCTTGTCGCAGGTTCTGCGGTGTTCCGTGGTGGCTCGGTTGAAAAGCCTGAAGTTTATGGTGAAAATATCCGCGCTATTAAGGCGGCCGCAACGTCGGTGCTATAATGCCTTGTACAGGGCTCGCTTGCTTCGCATAGTGTGAGCGAAGGAGCCTGACCATGGATATTGCGACACGTTTGAGCGAGGAGATTGCGGCGCGAAAGGATGATCTGACCGCGTTGTGCCAGGACCTGATCAGAATACCGACGCTCAACCCGCCGGGAGAGAACTATCGCGAGATTTGCGACTATCTTGATCGGAGATTGTTAAAATCCGGTTTCCACACGGAACTCATCCGCGCCAAAGGGGCGATTGGCGATAGTGACAAGTACCCGCGTTGGAACTTGGTCGCACGCAAGGAAGGCACCAGCGCGGGCGAGTGCGTGCACTTCAATTCTCACATCGACATTGTCGAGGTCGGGCGCGGCTGGACGGTTGATCCGTTTGGCGGCGAAGTGATCGACGGCAAGGTTTACGGGCGCGGCGCCTGCGACATGAAAGGTGGCTTGGCCTCCAGCATTATCGCGGCAGAGGCCTTCATAGCGATTTGCCCTGATTTTCAAGGCGCTATCGAGATATCAGGCACAGCTGATGAGGAATCAGGCGGCTTTGGCGGTGTGGCTTACTTGGCGGAGAAGGGCTACTTTAACCCCGAGAAAGTGCATCATGTGATCATCCCCGAGCCACTTGGGCATGACCGGATTTGCCTTGGTCATCGCGGCGTTTGGTGGGCCGAAATCGAGACATATGGCGAGATCGCGCATGGCTCTATGCCCTTTCTTGGCGATTGTGCCGTGCGCCATATGGGGGCTGTTGTCACCGAGATGGAGCGCTCGCTTTTTCCGGCCTTGGCGCAAAAACGCACCGACATGCCTGTGGTGCCTGAAGGGGCCAAGCAGAGCACGATGAACATCAACTCGATCCACGGTGGCGAGAACGAGCAACCCGAAGATTATACTGGTTTACCAAGCCCTTGCGTGCCTGACAGTTGCCGGATGGTGATTGATCGCAGGTTCCTGATTGAGGAAGATATCGACGAGGTGCAGGAGGAGATTCACGGGCTTTTGCGGCATGTGCAGGAAGGCCGCGAGAACTTCACCTACGATGTGCGCGAGCTTCAAAGGGTCTTGCCAAGCATGACAGAAAAGAGCGCGCCTGTGGTGCAGTCGGTTGCCAAAGCGATTGGTGAAGTCGTTGGCCGTGAGCCAGAATATGTTGTCTCGCCCGGCACTTACGACCAAAAACATATCGACAGGATCGGGCGTTTGAAAAACTGCATTGCCTATGGCCCGGGGATATTGGACCTTGCCCATAAGCCTGACGAATACGTTGAAATTGACGCCATGATCGACAGTGCTCAAGTGATGGCGCGCAGCTTGCTAGACCTTCTTGGCGGCGGCAAAATCTAAGCACCGTAGGCTGGGGCTAACACGCCAAAGATGCCCGAAATCAGCCGTGCCTACGGTATGCAGCAAAGTATGCAGCTATCTGTGCATAACGCGTACATACGATTTGGGGGCGAAGTGCTAACAGAAATTAACTTAATGCAGCGTCCGCAGCCAAGTCTTTAGATCGCGATATTGTCGATAAGGCGGACGCCCGCCAGCCAAGCCGCTGCAAACAGGCGCGCGGGGCGTGTCGGCGCTTGCAGGCTGCTCAAGTCGTCTTGCGCATGGATCGAAAGATATTCCACGTCTGTAAAGCCGGCGGCCAAGAGGCGCTTTTCGGCGGCGTCACGGAGTGTCGCAAAGCTCTCGCCATTTGCCACGCCCTGCGACAGCGCCTCCATTTCTTCGATCAGCCGTGGCGCTGTGGTGCGGGCGCGATCAGATAGCAGAAGGTTGCGAGACGACAGCGCCAGCCCGTCGATGTCGCGGATCGTTGGGCAGGGGTGCACTGTGATGGGCAAGTCAAGGTCGGCGGCCATGCGGCGCACGACAAGGAACTGCTGATAGTCCTTCTCGCCAAAGAAGGCGTCGGTGGCTTGGGTCTGGGTGAACAGCTTGGTCACAACTGTTGCAACGCCGTCAAAGTGGCCGGGGCGCTCGGCGCCTTCCATCACGTCGGTCAGGCCCTGAACAGAGATGTTGGTGGCAAAATGCTCGGGGTACATTTGCGCGCCATCCGGCACCCATAGGGCATCAACCCCAAAGCGCGCCAGCTTGCGCGCGTCGGCCTCTTCGGTGCGCGGGTAGTTTTTGAGATCATCCGGATTGTTGAACTGCTTCGGGTTCACAAAGATGGTGACGATCACATGGTCGCAGTGCTCTTTGGCGGCTTGGACAAGTGACAGGTGCCCGTCGTGGAGCGCGCCCATTGTCGGCACAACGCCAATGCGCGCGCCTGCGCGTTGCCAAGGGGCCGTAAGCTTGCGCAGCTCGGGGAGGGTGCGGATGATTGGAGCTGTCATGGGTTACGTTTTCTTCGGGGCCGCATCCGCGAAGACGTGCTCTGGCGCGGGGAAGTTGCGGGCACGAACGTCGGCGGCATAAGCGGCTATCGCGGTTTTCATGTCATCGCCCAGATGCGCGTAACGCTTTACGAACTTGGCCTTGAAGGCCGTGAAAAGCCCAAGCATGTCATCAACCACGAGTATCTGCCCGTCGCAGCCAGCAGAGGCGCCGATGCCGATGGTCGGGATCGGCACGCTGGCTGTTATTTCATCGGCGAGCGTTTGCGGGACTTTCTCAAGCACCACGGCAAAGGCACCGGCGTTAGCGACAGAGACAGCGTCGCCAAAGACTTGTTGCTTGTGCGCGTCGCGGCCTTGCACCTTGTAGCCGCCAAGCGTGTTGACAGACTGCGGTGTGAGGCCAATGTGGGCCATCACAGGAATGCCCCGCGCCGTGAGAAAGGCGATCGTGCCGGACATGTGCTTGCCGCCTTCAAGCTTGACCGCGCCTGCACCCGTTTCGGCCATGAGGCGGGCTGCGTTGCGAAAGGCTTGTTGCGGGCTTTCTTCGTAGGAGCCAAACGGCATGTCGACAACCATCATCGCCGATTTCAGCCCGCGCGCGACGGCTTGGCCGTGCAGCACCATCATGTCCATCGTGACGCCAAGTGTTGAGGGCAGCCCGTGCAGCACCATGCCGACAGAGTCGCCAACCAAGACAAAGTCGCAATGCGCATCAAGCGCCTCGGCCATTGGCGTTGTGTAGGCCGTGAGTGACACGATGGGCGTGCCGCCTTTCATGGCTCGGATATCGTCGGGCATGGGGGCTGTCTTGCGGGCTGTTGCGCTCATTTTACTTTGGTTCCGTTCGCTGCGTTGCAGAAAAATATAGCAAATGACGCCACGCAGTTCTAGGGCCGAGAGCCTTAATCTCTTGAACTCGCCGCGATTCGCTCGCAGAGTTGGTTTGAGAGGTGCCAGTGCTCTGCATTTTTGGCGCCGAAAACCGGGAGAATGATGATGAATTTTTTGAAACTCAGCAAGTTGATGGGCGCGAGCGCCTTGGCGATGATGGTGGCGAGCGGGGCGTTTGCCGAGGGCGACATGACTGTTGCGTTGCAGCTTGAGCCGCCGCACCTTGACCCGACAAGCGCCGCTGCTGGCGCGATTGACTCGGTGTTGTATTCAAACGTCTTTGAAGGCCTCACACGGTTTGCCTCGGACGGCAGCATCATCCCCGGTCTTGCGAAGAGTTGGGAAATCTCGGAGGACGGGCTGACGTATACGTTCAAGCTGGCCGAGGGTGTCATGTTCCATGACGGCACCACGATGGACGCTGAAGACGTCAAGTTTAGCCTTGATCGGGCGCGCGCCGAAGACAGCACGAACGCGCAGAAGGCGCTTTATGCAGGTATCAGCACGGTTGACGTTGTTGACCCGACGACTGTGAAGCTGACACTGGCCGCGCCGAACGGCTCAATGCTGTTTAACCTCGCTTGGGGCGACGCTGTGATAGTGGCACCAGAGAGCATTGAGGGCATCAAGCAGCAGCCCGTTGGCACCGGTGCTTTCAAGTTTAGCGACTGGGTGCAGGGCGACAGCATCACGCTGGAAAAGAACGCCGCCTATTGGGGCACGCCTGCGGTGCTTGATAAGGTGACGTTCAAGTTTATCTCCGATCCGAGCGCTGCGTTTGCGGCTGTTATGGCCGAAGATGTTGACGTGTTCTCAGGCTATCCGGCGCCGGAAAACGTGCCGCAGTTTGAAGCCGATGCGCGCTTTCAGGTGCTGATTGTCAACACCGAGGGTGAGACTATCTTGAGCACCAACAACAAGATGCCGCCATTTGACAATGTGATGGTCCGTAAGGCGATGTCGCACGCGATTGACCGTCAGGCCATTATTGATGGCGCGATGTTTGGTCTTGGCACGCCTATCGGCACGCACTTTGCCGAGCACAACCCCGACTATGTTGATCTGACAGCGGGCAGTGCCTATGACCCTGAGCTGGCCAAGAAGATGCTGGCCGAGGCGGGCTTTGCGGACGGCTTTAAGACGACGCTTAAGCTGCCGCCGCCCTCCTATGCGCGTCGCGGTGGCGAGATCATCGCCGCACAGTTGCGCGAGGTTGGCATCGAAACCGAGATCAGCAACCTTGAGTGGGCACAGTGGCTTGAGCAGGTGTTTAAAGGCAAGGACTTTGGCCTGACGATTGTGAGCCACACCGAGCCTATGGATATCGGCATTTATGCGCGGCCAGATTACTACTTCCAGTATGACAAGCCGGAGTTTCAGGCTTTGAACGCCAAGCTGGAATCTGAGGCTGACCCTGCCAAGCGGACCGAGCTGACGGCGGCGATGCAAAAGATGATCGCCGAGGATGCTGTGAACGGATATTTGTTCCAGCTTGCAGTTCCGACGATTGCCAAAGCCGGTGTTGTTGGCCTGTGGGAAAACGCACCGACGCAGGCGACAGATATGACGGCTGTTCACTGGAAGTGAGCCTGTCTCAAGCGCGGGCCTTGCGTGGCTGGCGCTTGATTTGAGTATTTTTGCGAAGAAAAAGCAGGAAGGTGAGGCGCGAATGAGCGGGCTTCAGGGGAGGCGGCGCAGATGCTGAGATTTGTTCTGAAGCGGCTGCTTTCACTCGTATTGTCACTCGCTGTGGCCAGTGTTGTGATTTTCCTGTTTGTTGAAGTCGTGCCGGGCGACCCTGCGGCTTATATGCTGGGGATGAACGCGCAGGAGGACACGCTGAACGCTTTGCGCGAGCAGCTTGGGTTGAACGGCGGGTTGTTTGAGCGTTATGCTAGCTGGGTTGGCGGCATGCTGCGCGGCGATTTTGGCACCTCCTATACCTACCGCACCCCAGTGAGCGAGATGATCGGCGAGCGTATGTGGATCAGCCTTCCGTTGGCGTTGTTTGCGCTGGCGCTGAGCACGGCGATCGCCTTTCCCGCGGGGATTTGGGCGGCCTCTAAGCGGGGTAGTTTTGCGGATGTGAGCGTGATGAGCCTGACGCAGCTTGGCGTGGCGATCCCCAATTTCTGGTTTGCGATGCTGATGGTCTTGGTGTTTGCGATCAACCTGCGTTGGTTTAGCGCTGGCGGGTTTGCGGGCTGGGACGCGGGCTTTTGGGCGGCGATGAAAAGCCTGACGTTGCCTGCCGTTGCGCTGGCTTTGCCGCAGGCGAGTATCTTGGCGCGGGTGATGCGCTCGTCGCTTTTGGACACGCTCGGCGAAGATTACATCAGAACGGCGCGCGCCAAGGGGCTGAGCCGGCGGCAGGCCTTGTGGCGGCATGCTCTGCGCAATGCGCTTATTCCTGTGCTGACGATCATCGGCTTGCAGTTTTCTTTCCTCATGGCGGGGGCGATCATCATTGAAAATGTGTTCTTTTTGCCCGGGCTAGGGCGGCTGGTGTTCCAGTCGATCTCGGCGCGTGATTTGATCGTTGTCGAGAGCGTGGTGATGCTGCTCGTGTTCGCGGTGATCGTGGTGAACTTTCTCGTCGACATTGCCTATGCGCTGGTTGATCCGCGCCTCAGGGTGCGGGCATGAACCGCGCTTTGACAATTGGGGCGGTGCTCAGCGGGGCGTTTGCTTTGGCGGCTTTGGTAAGCTTCATTTGGGTGCCATATGATGTGACGGGTGTCGACATTGGCAACCGCCTGAAAGTGCCGAGCATGGCGCATCTGCTTGGCACCGATCACTTTGGGCGCGACATTTTCAGTATGATCATGGTTGGCGCGCGCACCTCGATCGCTGTCGCTGTTGTGGCGGTTGGCATTGGTATGCTTATTGGTGTGCCGCTTGGGCTTGCGGCGGCGGCGCGCAAAGGCTCACTGATGGACGAGCTGATCATGCGCGGCAACGATTTGGTGTTTGCTTTTCCGAGTTTGCTGATTGCTATCATGATCACGGCGGTGTTTGGCGCCAGTGCGGTGAACGCGATTATCGCCATCGGGATTTTCAACATTCCGGTGTTCGCGCGGCTGGTGCGCGGGGCAGCGCTGAGCCTGTGGACGCGCGACTATGTCTTGGCGGCGCGGGTGTCGGGCAAGGGCGCGGCGCGGATAAGCTTTGAGCATATCCTGCCGAACGTGACCAATTTGCTGATCGTGCAGGGAACGATCCAGTTTAGCCTCGGCATATTGGCTGAGGCTGGCCTCAGTTACGTGGGCCTTGGGGCGCAACCGCCGACGCCGAGCTGGGGCAGGATGCTGGCCGAAAGCCAGACGATGTTTAGCTTTGCGCCGCATCTCGCTATCTTTCCGGGGCTGGCGATATTGCTCACGGTGCTGGGGCTCAACCTCATGGGGGACGGGCTGCGCGACGTGCTCGACCCGCGCTTGCGGAGGGCGCGGCGATGAGCTTGCTGGAGATTGATGGCCTCAACCTGGAGATCCACGGCACGCCGATCTTGCGCGATGTATCGCTCACTGTTGAGGCTGGCCAGATCGTGGGCATCATCGGCGAGAGCGGCTCTGGCAAGTCGATGACGGCATTTAGCGTGATGCAGATTTTGCCTGACGGTGGGCTGGCCAGCGGTACTGTGAGGCTCAGCGACCACGACATGCTCGCGCTGTCTGAGGAGGCGTTGTGCAAGCTTCGGGGCAACGAAGTTGGCATGGTGTTTCAAGAGCCAATGACCGCGCTCAACCCCATTCAGCAGATCGGCGCTCAGGTTGCGGAGACAGTGCTGATCCACGAAAATGTCAGCCGCGCCGAGGCCTACCAGCGCGCGCGCGAGGCGCTCAACCGCTGCGAACTTCCCGAAGACAAGTTCCCGATGAGCCGCTATCCGCATGAGCTTTCCGGCGGGCAAAGGCAGCGTGTCGTTATCGCGATGGCGATTGCTTTGCAGCCCAAACTGCTGATCGCGGATGAGCCGACAACCGCGCTTGATGTGACCACGCAAGCCGAAGTTTTGAGCCTGCTCAAACGGTTGGCGCGAGAGGATGGTACGGGCCTGATGCTGATCACCCATGACCTTGCTGTTGTTGCGGACATGGCTGACCATATCGTCATCATGCGCAATGGCGAAGTTGTTGAGAGCGGGCCGTGTCCGGCGTTGTTTGACACCATGCAACACCCCTATTCGCAAGCGCTACTGGCGGTGTCTGACCATCAGCCGAGCCGTGAAGAGCACGTGACGCAAGAGCCGCTTTTGAGCGTGAAAGGCGTGGTGCGCGACTATGCTTTGCCGCGATCCAAGCTGTTTGCCGAGCAGGAGTATTTTCGCGCTGTGAAAGGCGTGAGCTTTAACATCAGGCGTGGCGAAAGCCTTGGCCTTGTTGGCGAAAGTGGCTGTGGCAAGAGCACGCTCACCCGCGCCATCTTGGGGCTGGAGCAGGTGCAGGAGGGGAGTATTTTGCTTGACGGTGAAGAGGTCTTCACAGGCAAGCAGCCCAACCGTGCGGTGCGGCGCAAAATGCAAGTTGTGTTTCAAGACCCCTACGGCAGTTTCAACCCGCGCTGGACGGTGCGGCGCTTGGTGAGCGAGCCGTTTCACTTGCTTGACGAGCTGCCTGATCGCGAGGCCGCGATTGCTGAGGCGCTTCAAAGTGTTGGCCTCGTGGCGGCAGATGCCGACAAGTATATCCACGAGTTTTCAGGCGGGCAGCGCCAGCGGATCGCGATTGCACGCGCGCTGATTATCAAGCCAGAGCTGATCATTCTGGATGAGGCGGTGAGTGCTTTGGACGTGAGCATTCGTGCGCAGATTTTGGACTTGTTGGCGGACTTGGGCACGCGGTTTGGCCTGACCTACTTGTTTATCTCCCACGACCTGAGCGTGGTGCGTAACGTCTGCGACCGCTGCCTTGTGATGCAGAATGGCGAGATCGTCGAGCGCGGTGTTACGGCGGATATTTTCGAGCGCCCGCAACACGCCTATACGAAACAACTGATAGCGGCGGTGCCTCGGTTACCGTAGAAACCACATATGGGCAGTCGTCAGAAAATTTGAATTTTCTGTATCATTTTCTTCGAAGAAAATGGCCCCGCGAAACGAGAGGAAGCGACATGACTTTGGACAATGACCTGTGGTTTGACCCCGCCAAATGCCTGATCAACGGTGAGTGGGTTGCGCCGGCAAGTGGGCAGGTTCTGCCACTGTTGAACCCTTCCAATGGTGAGCAGATCGGCGAGATAGCGCGTGGTGGTCAGGCCGACGTTGATGCAGCCATCGACGCCGCGCGCGCGGCGTTCAATGGCGCTTGGGGGCGCACGCCAGCAGCTGAGCGCGGCCGCATTCTGGCGCGTCTTGGGCGGCTTGTTGAGGCGCGGGTTGATGCACTTGGGCGGCTAGAGGCCTTGGACGTTGGCAAGCCTCTCAAACAAGCGCGCGCCGACGCAGTGGCACTGGCGCGCTATTGCGAGTTTTACGGTGGTGCCGCTGACAAGTTGATGGGCGAGACCATCCCCTATTTGGATGGCTACACTGTCTACACGCTGCGCGAGCCGCACGGCGTGACGGCCCACATCGTGCCTTGGAACTACCCTATGCAAATTATCGGGCGCTCTGTTGGCGCGGCCTTGGCGGCGGGCAACTGTTGTGTTCTCAAGCCTGCCGAAGACGCTTGCCTGACGGCACTGGCCTTTGCGGATTTGGCCAAAGAGGCGGGCCTGCCCGACGGTGTTTTGAACGTGGTGCCGGGGCTTGGCGCGGAGGCTGGCGCTGCATTGAGCGAGCATGACGGGATTGACCACATTTCCTTCACCGGGTCAGTCGCGACGGGCAGTATGATACAGGCAGCGGCGGCCAAACATGTGAAGCCTGTGACGCTAGAACTGGGCGGCAAAAGCCCGCAGCTTGTGTTTGACGATGCGGATATTGGTGCCGCACTGCCGTTCCTTGTGAATGCGGGCATTCAAAACGCTGGACAGACTTGTTCGGCGTCTTCACGTATTCTCGTGCAGCGCGGCGTTTACGACGAAGTCGTTGCGCGCATGGCTGAACGATACGCTGGTTTGCGCGTTGGACCCGCAATGAGCGACCTAGACTTAGGGCCGCTGATTTCGGCAAAGCAAAAGGGGCTCGTCGAGGGCTTTCTGGCGCAAGGCGCGGACTTGGAAACCGCCGCGCAAGGTGTGCTACAGGACGCTCCGGATGGCGGCAACTTTGTCTGCCCGACGCTGTTTTCTGGTGTTGCAGCGGGCCATGCTTTGGCGCGCGACGAGATCTTCGGGCCCGTGCAGGTCGCCATCCCGTTTGATGACGAAGAGGAGGCCGTCGCGATTGCCAACAGCACAGACTATGGCCTCGTGGCGAGCGTGTGGACAGACCAAGGCGCGCGGCAAATGCGGCTGGCGCGGGCTATTCGCGCGGGGCAAGTTTTCATCAACAACTACGGCGCGGGCGGCGGTGTCGAGCTGCCGTTTGGCGGCATCGGCAAGTCCGGACATGGGCGCGAGAAGGGCTTTGAGGCGCTTTATGGCTTTACCACGCTCAAGACAGTTGCGGCGCTGCACGGCTAACGATTGCGGCTTTGCTTTTGTCCCAAAGGCGGGCAAGCTTGGCGCTTGAAAAGTTAAGGACCTCCCATGCGCGTGATACTCACTCTTTGCCTGATATTTATGGCGTCGCTCACATATGCAGCGCCAAGCAAGTCCGATGTATCGGAATTTCTCGCGCGGCTTTACACGGCTCCTGCGTTGCGCGCCGAGTTGCAAAGCTACGGCTTTGAGGGGGCGAACCTGGAACTGGCGATTGGCCATGTGCAGCGGGTGATGAATGATCGTGTGATTGCTGGCAAGATCGCTGATCATATCATCGCCGCGGGGCAAGGGCGCTTGGAGGTGGGGAACACCGACGGGTTTATTGCTCCGCTGGTTTCTAGCGGGCTCCCACGGCTTTCGACACGGGAGCTCAGTTACTACTACAAGGTCGAGGCGACGGTTTTTGGAGCCCTGCCCAAACGCGAGTGCGGCTTGGCGCTGAAAGGTAAGTTGAGCCCGAAAGCCATGACCCGCGTAACGGCGCGCACGGCGGCCAAGCTCAATACGGCGGCTCTGAAAGAATACTACAGGATTTCGTTTAAGGCCGCCCGTTTGGGCGCGACGAAGCCAGCGCTTGTTTTGAGTGGGCGCGATGCGGCGCAAAGAGCAAAGAAACTCGTGAGCGTTTTGGAGGCGGAAGCCGCAACTCGCAGCAATGGCGCGGCTTTGATGCGGGCCTATGAAACCAACTTTCAGGTGAGCAACAACATCGCGTGTGAAGCTGGCTTGTTGTTGTTTGATGCTGTTCTGAAGCAGCCACCGCGGGCGCGGCACGAATTGCTGGTATTTATGGGACTAAACTAGGAGAGAATGCATGCGACTGACAGGTAAAACCGCGATTATCACAGGGGCCGCAAGCGGCTTTGGCGCAGGCATTGCGCGCAAGTTTGTTGCCGAGGGTGCACAGGTCATGTTGGTAGATATCAACCACGACGGCGCGATGGGCATGGCCGGAGAACTGGGCAACGGCGCTTTCGGGCATGAGGCCAACGTGGGCAACGCCGCGCAGGTGAGCGAGACTGTTGAGACCGCGCTGCAGATTATGGGCAATGTCGACATACTGGTGAACAACGCGGGTGTGACGCATTTGCCTAAGCCGATGGAAGAGGTTGATGAGGCCGAGTTTGACCGCGTGTTTAATGTGAACTGCAAGTCGATCTATTTGTTCGCGCGCGCGCTTGCGCCTGTGATGAAGAAACGCGGCAGCGGAGCGATTGTGAATGTCGCGTCGACGGCGGCTGTGAGCCCGAGGCCGAACCTGAGCTGGTATAATGCCTCGAAAGGCTGGGTGAACACGGCGACCAAGGCGATGGCTGTGGAACTGGCGCCTTCTGGCGTTCGCGTGAACGCGCTGAACCCTGTTGCGGGCGAGACGCCACTTTTGGCGAGCTTTATGGGCGAGGACACACCGGAAATGCGCGCGAAGTTTTTGAGCACGATTCCTTTGGGGCGGTTTTCAACACCTGAAGACCTTGGCAATGCGGCGTGCTTTTTGTGCTCTGATGAGGCAAGCATGATCACCGGGGTTTGCATGGAAGTGGACGGCGGGCGGTGTATTTGATTTCGAATTTGCATTGCAAATCCGACCGAGGCGGGGGGCCAGCCCCCCGCGCCCCCCGGGATATTTTTGGAAAGAAAAAGTGTGCAAGGTTGAGGCTGGGATATGCGAGTTGATTTGGCTCTGCTTTGCTTTGCCTATGTGCTGAGCCAGTTTTACCGTGCGTTTTTGGCGGTATTGACTGACGTTTTAGAGCGCGATGTCGGGGCGAGCCCTGAAGATTTGGCGACTGCGTCGGGCTTTTGGTTTTTGGCGTTTGCGGCGATGCAGATACCGGTGGGTTGGGCTTTGGACAAAGTAGGGCCGAGGCGCACGGCGGCTGTGCTTTTGCTGGTTGGGGGCGCTGGCGGGGCTGCCGTGTTTGCTATGGCGAGTTCATCTGCGCATATTTCGGTTGCTATGGTGCTGATCGGTGTGGGTTGCGCGCCTGTGCTGATGGCGTCGTACTACATTCTTGCGCGGGTCTACCCGCCGGCGGTGTTTGCGACATTGGCGGCTGTTATTCTGGGTGTGGGGAGCGTTGGCAACCTCGCCTCGGCTCTTCCCACGACACTGGCAGTTGAGGCCTTTGGCTGGCGCGCGGTTGTCTGGGGCATGGCTGTGGTGAGTGCGGTGACGGCGATCGGCTTGTGGCTTGTCGTGCAAGACCCCGAGCGCGTTGTGCATGAGGAGAAGGGCACGCTTTTGGACTTGCTCAAGATGCCTGCGCTTTGGCTTATTTTCCCGCTGATGGCGTTTCAATATGCGCCTGCGGGCGGGGCGCGAGGCCTTTGGATCGGGCCATATTTTCGCGAGGTGTTTGGCGCCAGTGACGGCTTTGTGGGGACGGTTACGCTGATCATGGGGGCTGCTATGATCGCGGGGACGTTTACCTACGGGCCGCTTGACCGGATTTTGGGCACGCGCAAGTGGGTGATCATTGGGGGGAATGTGTTTTCGCTGGTGGCCTGTCTGACATTGGGCTTGGCCAGTGTTGAGAACCTGTGGGCGGCTGTTGCGCTGTTTGCGATGATTGGCTTCTTTTGCGCGAGCTTCCCTGTGATCATGGCGCATGGGCGCTCGTTTTACCCGCCTCATTTGGTGGGCCGTGGCGTGACGCTGATGAACCTGTTTGGCATGGGAGGCGCGGGCATCATGCAGATGATCACCGGCAGGCTCTATGCGGGGGCTGTGCAAGACGCCGTGACGCCTGCCGCGCCATATGAGCTTCTGTTTACGTTTTATGGTGCGCTTGTGGCACTTGGCTTGGTTATTTACCTGTTTGCGCAGGACCGAACCGACTAGGCCTTTATTCTGCACGTGCATTCGGCTATGAGACGCCGTCTTGAGACAAAAGGAGTCGCTTAAATGGGCTATAATGTTGTTGTCGTTGGCGCCACTGGGAATGTGGGCCGTGAAATGCTGAACATCCTCGCGGAGCGTCAGTTCCCCGTGGATAAACTTGCCGTTTTGGCGAGCCGCCGTTCGCTTGGAACGGATGTGAGCTTTGGCGACAAGACGCTCAAGACGGCAGACTTGGACACGTTTGACTTTACGGGCTGGGACATTGCGTTGTTTGCTGTTGGCTCGGAAGCAACGAAGAAATACGCGCCATTGGCGGCGAAGGCTGGCTGTGTTGTGATCGATAACTCGTCGCTTTACCGCTACGACCCTGACATCCCGCTGATCGTGCCTGAGGTAAACCCTGAGGCAGTGCACGGCTATAGCAAGAAAAATATCATCGCCAACCCGAACTGCTCGACTGCGCAGATGGTTGTTGCGCTGAAGCCTTTGCACGACCGCGCGCGCATCAAGCGGGTTGTGGTGAGCACGTATCAGTCTGTTTCAGGCTCGGGTAAGGACGCGATTGACAGCCTGTGGAATGAGACCAAGGCTATCTACAACCCGACTGACAACCAGGGAACGCATTACACCAAGCAGATTGCCTTCAACGTGATCCCGCACATTGACGTGTTCATGGACAGCGGCGACACGAAAGAAGAGTGGAAGATGGTCGTCGAGACCAAGAAGATTATTGATCCTTCGATCAAGGTGACGGCGACATGTGTGCGCGTGCCTGTGTTTGTTGGCCACTCGGAAGCTGTTAACATCGAGTTTGAGGACTTCCTTGATGAGGATGAGGCGCGTGATATCTTGCGTGAGGCACCCGGCGTTATGGTGATCGATAAGCGCGAAGATGGCGGCTATGTGACGCCCATCGAGTGTGTCGGTGATTTCGCCACTTTTGTGAGCCGCATCCGGCAGGATGTGACTGTTGAGAACGGGCTGAACTTGTGGTGCGTATCTGACAACCTGCGCAAAGGCGCGGCTTTGAATGCGGTGCAAATTGCCGAGCTTTTGGGCCGCGAAGTTTTGAAAAAGGGCTGAGGCTAAGTTTCGATGCAAGATTGAAGGGGCTGGCCAAGAGGCTGGCCCTTTTTGATTTGCTAAAAACGTTCAATGAGTTCGATGTCGTCACTAGGTTTGTTAAGATAACGCTGGGCAAGCCAGATGTGTGCATGCCCTGGAAACGGTGCTTCGAAGCGCCGCATGAGTTTGGAATAAGAGAAGCCAAGCTCACTGGCCTTGCATTGCCGAAAGCCATTCGGAAACGAGTGAAGCGCGAGCCCACCACCTGCTTCGCGTAACTCATAGCCTCTGCTACGCAAGCGCGTTTGCAGATCTTCCCAATCTCTTGAATGAGCGAGATCATTGGCGAGGCGCGCTCGCAAGGGCGCGATGAGCTGCTCATCCGCCCTAACAGGCGGCCTCGCGTTGTTGGCGCGGCTGATTTCTTTGGTTGCAAGATTGCGCAGCAGTTGGCCGAGTGTGATATCGCGACCTGCGGCGAGGTTTTGTAGACTGCGCACCATTTCAGTGTGCATTTGTATTTCAAGCTTTTCCATAAGCGGAGCTTTGCCCAGATTTGGTAAAACTTGAGTTAATTTCTAACTTTTCAATGAGTGTTGCTTGCACATCGGCTCTGGCTGTCGCCTACTTGGGGCAATTGTAAAACTGGAGTTTTCCCATGCGTTTGACGCCCCTTGTTCTGTCTCTTTTCCCTGTGGTTGCCCTCGCGGATACTTTCCCTTTGGAGAGCGATGTGACGGCTGCCACGCTTTACCCGGGCGGGGCAACGATCGTGCGGGAGGTGCCGTTTAGCATTCCCGCGGGTAAGCACGAGTTGTTGCTGACAGACCTGCCACGCTCGACACCGCTTGAGCTGGTGCGGGTTGAGTTGAGCGCTGGCAAATTGGGTTCGGTCACCGGGCGGCGAGACTTTGTGCCGCCGCGCGACGCGGCCAAAAGCAGTGCGATCAAAGATGCCGAGGCTGAGGTTGAACGGATTGAAGCAGCTCTGCGTGTGGCTGAGAAAGACGTGCTTTTGATTCGCGTCGAGATCGACGGAGCGAATGCGCGGGTCGAGTTTTTGAAGCAACTTGGACAGGGAGAGACGACGGCTGAAAAGGATGCCAGCGAGTTGCGGGCCTTGGCCGCGATGGTCGGTGAAGAGACGCTGGCCGCGCGCAAAGCTGCGCATGAGGCGCACTTTAAGGCGGGAGAGGCAGACCGCGGCTTGAAGGATTTGCGCGAGGAGCTTGATAAGGCGCATCGCGCGCTGGCGGCGCTGCAAACGGGCAAGACAGACTATGCGATGTTGAGCGTGGCCGCGAGCGCGGATGAACCCACCGAGGGGGTGATGCGGGTGAGCTATCTTGTGGGCGACGCGGAGTGGCACCCTATCTATGATATGCGGCTTGATAAGGCGGCGGGCAGGCTCACCGTCGAGCGCGGTGCTTTTGTTGTGCAGCAGACCGGAGAAGACTGGACCGATGTGAAGCTCACGATGTCGACAGTGCGACCCAGTCAACAGGTTGAACCGCGCGAAGTGAACGCGTGGCAGCGCCGTGTTATTGATCCGCCTGTGGCGCGGCCACGGGCAGCCAAACAGGTTGAGTTGGGCAGCCTGTCGCGGATGGTGGCAGAAGAAGCAGATGCACCTATGGTGTTTGTGGAAGAATCCGCCGCCGCGATGGTGTCTTATGACGGGCTGGCCGTGACATATGACTACCCGGAGCGCGTCAGCATCGCCAACCAAGCTGACGAGGTGCGCCTGACTTTAGGCAGTGTCGAGACCGAGGCTGATGTGCTGGCCTTTGCCGCGCCGCTTTACGACGAGACCGGCTTCTTGATGGCGAGTATCACCAACGACATGGGCGAGCTTATCTTGCCGTCGATGCAAGTGAGCCTCTATCTGGACGGGCGCTTTGTCGGCCATACGGCGCTTGACGAGGTGATCCCTGTGGGCGGCGAGGCGGACATTCCGTTTGGGGCGATCGACGGCTTGCGCCTTAAGCGCACCGTCAAAAGCCGCAACGAGGGCGACCGTGGGATGATTTCGCGAAGCACGGAACTGAGCGAGGAAGTCACCATTGAATTGGAGAACCTGACTGGCGAGACATGGCCTGTGCGGGTGTTTGATCGCGTGCCATATTCCGAGCAGGAAGAGCTTGAGATCAGCTGGAGCGCAAGCCCGCGCCCAAGCGAAGAAGACCATGATGGAAAGCGCGGCGTGCTGACGTGGGAGTTTGACATGAAGCCCGGCGCCAAGCAGTCTGTTACGCTTAAGCACGAGCTGGAGTGGCCCGAAGGCAAGGTGCTGCGCTAGCCCCCAAACACAGGCCGGATTGGGGGCTAGCCCCCAAACCCCCAGAGTATTTTTACAAAGAAAAAGCAAGCGGATAAGCCTAGGCGAAGGGCTCGTCCGCTTCAGAGCTCAGATCGGTTTGAACGCGCCTTCTTCGGGCATATATTGCTCGACGGAGCCTTCGCCGATATCGTGCCAGAGGCCATGCAGGGTGATCTTGCCGCCCTGCACGTCATTGGCGACGAAGGGGAATGTCATCAGGTTGTTGAGCGAAACAAGCACTGCTTCTTTCTCAAGCGCGGCTGTTTGCTCGGCTTCGGGCAGGTCTTTGACCTTCTCGTAGCCGGGGCGCAGGATATCCATCCAGCGGCCAACAAACGATGTCTTTTCTTCCAGTTCGGGGGCGCGGCCTGTGCACATGTCAAGGCAGCCCGCGACACCGCCGCAGCTGGAGTGGCCCAGCACGATGATATGCGCGACTTTGAGTGCGGTGACTGCATATTCGACAGCTGCCGAGGTGCCGTGCTGCGCACCATCGGGCTTATAGGGCGGCACCAGGTTGGCAATGTTGCGGTGCAGGAAGAACTCGCCGTTGTCTGCGCCAAAGATTGAGGTGACATGCACGCGGCTGTCACAGCAGGAAATAACCATCGCGCGCGGGTGCTGGCCGTCGTCTGCCAAGCGGCGATACCAGGCTTCGTTTTGTGCGTAGGTCGTGGCTTTCCAGCCTTGAAAACGCTTAACAAGGTATTGCGGCAGTGGCTTGGCATTGTGCATGTCAGATCCTGTCATGTTGGGCAGAGTTGTTTGCTGACAGATTAGATACTGCGCATTCGCGAAGAATTCGAGAGAAAACGCGCTTGGCGGTAAACGAAATCGGAAACTTTTGGGCGCATAACGATCAGGTGAAGTGGGGCGAAAACGAGAAGGTGAGAGAGTGGAACACGTAACAATGCTTGCTATGAAAGAGCCTGTGAGGCTGGATGCCGACAAGCTTGAAGAGCTTTATGACCAACTCGGCGATACTGCCGCTGAAGACGTTGTGTGCCGCGCGATGGAAGAGTTGGCTGTGCGTTTGGCCCAGGCCGAGCGGCTTTACCGCGATGGCAAGGTCGCCGACATGCGAAAATGTGTGCGCTCTCTTGGGGCGATCGCGACGCAGATCGGCATGGGGATGCTGACGCGGGTTGCCAATGATGTGGTGAGCTGCATCGACACTTGCGATGTCAACGCGCTCGCGGCTGTCCACCAGCGCTTGCTGCGCATGGGAGAGAGTTCGCTGACGGAAATTTGGGAGTTGCAGGATTTGTCGATATGAGGGGCGCGAAAGCAGTTCCCATTTGAACAGGGTTTGCATTAGGCTGGCACAAGACACCAGCTGAGGAGCTTACTGCCTGTGCCGTTTAATTTTGCCCCGGACACCGACGATGCAACACCGCTTTACTTGCTTGAGGCTGACGGCCTCGCGCCTTGGTTGATGAAGCAGCCAAGCACCGTGCAGGTCTGGGTTGAGGCAGCGGGCTTTAAGGCCGAGCTTGGCCAAGTGCTTGTGCTGCCGACCGAGGCTGGCGGGATACGTGCTGCTTTGGCGGGCTATGGCAGTGGGGCCAAGCGCGCTCGCGGGCGGTTTCACCTTGCGGGGGCCGCCGCGAAATTACCGGAGGGGGCTTACCGGCTTGTGACTGAACTCACAGGTGATGCTTTGAGCAACGAGGCGCTGGGCTGGCTGATGAGTCACTACGCGTTTGACCGGTATGCCAAAGCCAGTGGCACCAAAGCGCAGCTTGTCGCGCCTGAAGGCGTTAACGCCATGCGCCTTGAAGCGATCGCGGCGGGCGAAGCGCGCATCCGCGATTTGATCAACACACCTGCCAACGACATGGGGCCTGTTGCGCTTGAGGCGGCAGCTTCAGAGCTGGCCTCGGCTTATGGCGCTGATTTTCACGTCATCCGCGGCGAGGCACTGCTCGATGAGGGCTTCCCGCTTATTCACACCGTGGGCCGCGCCAGCTCTGAAGCACCCCGTCTGATTGATATGCGCTGGGGCGCTGGTATTGGCCCCAAGCTGACATTGGTCGGCAAGGGCGTGTGTTTTGACACCGGTGGGTTGAACCTGAAGCCTGGGGCCTCGATGGGCCTGATGAAAAAGGACATGGGCGGGGCGGCCACAGTGCTGGGTCTTGCGGAAATGATCATGGCGCTGGAGTTGCCTGTGCAGTTGCGCGTGCTTATTCCGGCGGTGGAGAACGCTGTTAGCAGCAATGCATTTCGTCCCGGTGACATTCTGCCAAGCCGTTTGGGCCTGACTGTCGAGATCAACAACACTGACGCTGAGGGGCGGTTGGTGTTGGCCGATGCGCTGGCTTACGGCGCAGAAGAGGCGCCTGATTTGATGTTGTCGATGGCGACTCTGACAGGCGCGGCGCGGGTTGCGGTGGGGCCAGACCTTGCCCCATACTTTTGCGACGATGAGGCCTTTGTGAGCGCTTTGGAAAAATCTGCGCGGCGCGTTGCTGACCCAGTTTGGCGGTTGCCGTTCTGGGAGCCCTACGAGGGCATGATAGAGCCCGGGATCGCCGACCTCGACAATGCGCCCAAGGGCGGCTTCGGCGGGGCAATTACGGCGGCGCTATTTTTGCGGCGCTTTGCCGGTGAGACACGTTACGCGCACTTTGACATCTACGGCTGGAACCCGACAGCCAAGCCCGCCCGCACCAAGGGCGGTGTCGGCATGGGCGCGCGGGCGATGCTTGAGGCACTGCCAGAAATGCTCGGGCTGTGAGGGACCGTCGCTTAACCGCCGCAAACGGGCGTGTCGCGGCGGCGCATTTGCGCGGGCAAGTTGAGGCTGAGGCCTTTGTTGAGGGGGCGGCGCGTCAGCTGACAGTGCCTGTTGCCGACCTTTTGCGCGCGCCGGACGGCAAACGAGACCGCCAGTTGCTGGCGGGGCAAGTTGTCACCGTCTTTGAGGAACAAGACGGTTGGGCCTTTGTGCAAGCCAAGCATGATGGCTATGTTGGCTACCTGCGCGCTGAAGCCTTGGGCGCTGTGCGCGAGGCAACCCACCGTGTTTGCGCGCGCGCTACGCATGTCTACACGGAGCCGGACTTTAAAAGCGCTGATCGAATGAGCCTGAGCATAGGCAGCGAGTTGCGTGTTTTGCGCGAGCAGGATGGCTACGCTAAAATCCCCGAGGGCTTTGTGCCGTTGGCGCATTTGCGTGAGCTGGAGCCGGAATCAGACCCCGTCTCAGTTGCCGAACGCTTGCTTGGTGCGCCGTACCTTTGGGGCGGAAACTCGGCATTTGGCATCGACTGTTCGGGGCTCGTGCAAGCGGGGTGCATGGCCTGCGGCATTGAGTGCCTCGGTGACAGCGACATGCAGCAAGCCGCTTTCCCCGACGCGCAGGGCGGCTATCAGCGTGGCGACTTGCTGTTTTGGAAGGGGCATGTTGCGTGGGTTGCGGATGCGGAGGCGCTTTTGCACGCCAACGCCCACCATATGGCGGTGTCTTATGAGCCGATTGGCGAGGCAATCCGCAGGATTGAAGAGCAGGGCGACGGGCCGGTAACCGGACACAAGCGAGTAGGAACACCAACATGAACAACACTTTCTTTCAGCCTGTTTCGGGCATGGACTTGCCGCGCTTTGCGGGCATCCCGACATTCATGCGCCTGCCGCATGTGCCGCCTGAGCACGCGCGTTTTGGCGAGGTCGAAGTTGGCATCATCGGCGTGCCGTGGGACAGCGGCACGACCAACCGCCCCGGCCCACGCCACGGCCCGCGCCAGTTGCGCGATGCGAGCACGATGATCCGCGCGGAGCACGCTGTGAGCGGCATGCGCCCCTTTGAGGCCAAGCGCTGCGCTGACCTTGGCGATGTGGGGCCAAACCCTGCCGACATTCAAGACAGCATGAAGCGGATCACGGCGTTTTATGACGGCGTTGTCAAAGCGGGCATTGTGCCGCTGACGGCTGGCGGAGATCACCTCTCAAGCCTGCCTATCTTGCGGTCTGTGGCCGCGAAGGCCCCTGTGGGGATGATCCACTTTGACAGCCACACAGACCTCTATCACTCATACTTTGACGGCATGATGTACACGCACGGAACGCCCTTCAGGCGCGCTTGCGAGGAGGGGTTGCTTGACCCGAAACGTGTTATTCAGATCGGTATTCGCGGCACGCAGTATGACTCTGAGGACCGCGACTTTGCGCGCGCTGAGGGCATCAGGATCATCCCGATTGAGGAGTTTCACGCACGCGGGCCTGACGACGTGATGGTTGAGGCGCGCGAAATAGCTGGCGCGGGCGAGACCTACGTGAGCTATGACATTGACTTCGTTGATCCGACTTTTGCGCCGGGCACGGGCACGCCGGAAGTGGGCGGGCCGAACTCTTATCAGGCGCTGCAAGTGGTGCGCGGCTTGACGGGAGTTAACATTGTTGGGGCTGATGTTGTCGAGGTGTCGCCCCCGTTTGATCCTTCGGGGGCGACAGCTTTCTTAGGTGTTTCGATCATGTTTGAATTGCTTTGCCAAATCGCGGCAAGCAAACCTTAGCGCGGCGTCAGGCACTTTTCAAAACCATCAGCAAGGCTGCCCATCAAAGCGCTGTAGTTGTCTGCGCCAAGGGGAAGCACAGTTCCGAGCGGGTCAATCTGAACATGCGGGATGTTGAGCGTTTCGCTGACAAGGCTGATGGTGGCCTCTGACGTGCTGCGCTCAGTGACGAAGCAGCCCAAGCCCGGTGAGTTGGCCAGAACTTCGCGCAGGTGTGCCGGGCCTGCGTCGTGATCTTCGCTGTCGGTGATGGCGGCGTGAGACGTGAGACCAAACTGCGCTTCGAAATACTGGTAAGCGTCGTGCGCTGTTAGGAACTCGCGGCCAGAAAGTGGCTTGAGGCGTGCGGCGATCTCGGCAGTTTGTGCTGTGATGGCCTTGGCCGCTTCAGCTGCATTTGCGCGATAGGTGTCGGCATTGGCGGGGTCGCGCGCTGCGAGGTCTTCGGCGATGGCAGACAGCCAGACGACTGCGTTGCTCGGGCTGAGCCATGCGTGGTTGTCTGGGCGCATTTCGTCGTGGTCTTCTTCCGTTGCATGATCGTCGTGATCATCATGCCCTTCGTGGTCCCCATGATCGTCTTTGCCGTGGTCGTCATCGTGTTCTTCGTGTTCTTCGTGTTCTTCGCCGTGGGCGTGTTCTTCTTCTTCGTGTTCTTTTTCGTGTCCCTCTTCATGCTCATCGTGGTCGTGGTGATGCGCCCCGCGCTTGGCCAGAAGGGTGACTCCTTCAGCTTCCAGAAGTGGCAGGCTCGTCGCATTTGGGGCCATTTCCTTGAGCGCATCTCCGAGCCATGGAGACATGTTGGGGCCAAGCCAGACGACCATATCAGCTGCTTGCAAGCGCGCAGCCTCAGAGGGGCGCAATGCGTGGTTGTGGGGGGATGTGCCGGGCTTGGTGAGCAGCTCTGGCGTGCCCGTATCACCCATCACCTGCGCGACAAGCGAGTGCAGCGGCGGGATGTCGGCCACAACACGTAGATTGTCAGCCTGCGCAAAGGCAGGTAGGCAGAGGAACAGCGAGAGCGAGAGAGGTTTGAACATTGAAAATGCCTTTACGGTTGATTTGGTATGTTATAACATAACAATATGAAAAATGATGCAACCCCAAAAACGCCCCCTCAGGCAATTGTCGGCTTTGGCAAGCACGATCACGCGCAGTGTAAAACCCACGGCCTAAGCCGTGCCGAGGCGGTTTGTGCGGCGGCAAAAGTGCAGCTCACACCCGTGCGGCGGCGTGTGCTTGAGATTTTGCTGGAAGCGCACGAAGCGCTTGGCGCTTATGATGTTCTCGCGCGTCTTGCCAAAGAAGGGCTTGGCTCAAAGCCACCTGTCGCTTATCGCGCACTTGGTTTTCTGGTCGATAACGGCCTCGCGCACCGGATCGAAAAGCTGAACGCCTATGTTGCCTGCGCGCACCCGGGCGAGGCACATGATGCGGCGTTTATGATCTGCCGTGCCTGTGGTGCCGTTGCAGAGGCCGAGCCGCGGGGCATGATGAAGCGCACCGCGGTTGAAGTTGGTTTTCAGATCGAATCGCTGGTGATCGAGGCGGAAGGGCTTTGCCCTGACTGCGTGCCGAAGGCGAGTTTATGAGCCTGATTGAAGCGCACGGCCTTGAGAAGCGTTTTGGCGATGACGTGGTTTTGCACGGGGTTGATCTGAGTATCGAGCGCGGCGAAATCGTCACGATTGTTGGGCCAAACGGCTCGGGCAAGTCAACCTTGCTGCGCATGTTGGCAGGCGCGCTCAAGCCGAGCAGCGGCGGTGTGGGCCACAGCAAAGGGCTGGTGATAGGCTATGTGCCGCAGAAGCTGGCGCTGGATGCGAGCTTGCCGATGACAGTGCGGCGGTTTCTTGACGTGCCAAAGAAGCACCCCGAGGCCGAGGCCACGGATGCGCTCAAACGTGTCGGCATTGTGCATTTGGCGCAGCGCGGTTTGGACGGGCTGTCTGGCGGGCAGATGCAGCGGGTCTTGCTGGCGCGCGCGATCTTGCAGAGGCCGGATATTTTGATGCTTGATGAGCCGACACAGGGCCTTGACCAAACCGGGCAGGCCGACTTTTACCGCCTGATTGAAGAGCTGCGCGTTGAGCTTGACTGCGCCGTGCTGATGGTCAGTCACGAGTTGCATGTGGTGATGAGCGCCTCTGATCGGGTGATCTGCCTCAACGGGCATATCTGTTGTCAGGGGGCGCCAGAGATCGTTCAATCGGCACCGGAATATCGCGCGCTGTTTGGCTCGGGCACACGTGGTGCCTTGGCGCTTTACCGGCATGAGCACGACCATGTGCATGACGAAAACTGCGCCCACGACCACGCGCATGAGGATGCCAAGTGATGCTCGACGATTTTGTGACACGCGCCATTGTTGCGGCTCTTGGCGTCGCTCTCGCTGCCGGGATGCTCGGCCCCTTTGTTGTGTGGCGGCGGATGGCTTACTTTGGCGATGCGATGGCGCATGCGGCCATTCTTGGCGTGGCGCTGAGCTTTGGCTTTGAAATTTCGGTGTTTGCGGGTGTTCTCGTTGCGGCGCTGATGGTGGCTGTGCTGTTTCTCGGGCTCACGCACCGAAGCCAGACAAGCGATAGTGCGCTTGGTGTTATCGCCCATGCCGCGCTAGCCTTCGGGCTGGTGGCTGTCGCGATGAGTGATGCGCAGATTAACGTCGAGGCCTATTTATTTGGCGATGTGCTGACAGTGGCGCGCACTGACTTGGCGCTGATATGGACCGCAGTTGCGCTGATTGCGGCTTGGTTGGTGCTACGCTGGCGGGCGCTGATTACTTGGGTCGTGAGCGACGACCTCGCGTTGACGAGTGGCTATAACCCCAAGCGTGACGAGATCGGGCTTATCGTAGCGCTCGCGCTCGTTGTTGCTGTGGGCATCAAGGCGGTTGGCGCCTTGTTGATCACTGCGCTCTTGATCATCCCTGCTGCCAGCGCGCGGCCTCATGTGCGCACACCGGAGAGCATGGCGCTTTTGTCGGCGTGCTTTGCGATGCTGGCGGCCTTCGGCGGGCTCAAGGCTGCGTTCTGGTTTGACACACCGGCTGGGCCGAGCATCGTTTGTTTTGCCGCTGTTATGTTTACGCTCTCAACGGGGCTGGCCAAACTGCGGGGGCACTAGCCAGTGGAGATCCGGCGCTATGCTATCTTCACCTGTCCGCCAGAGGGCGCATTTGCCAGCGCTGCTGCAAGCTGGCTAGGCTGGGACAGTGGGCATGGCAAAGAACTGGCTTCACCAGTTGGCAAGCTTAGCAAGCGGCCGCGTAAGTATGGCTTTCACGGCACGTTGAAGGCCCCGTTTCGGTTGGCGGAAGGCTATACTGAGCAGGGCTTGATAGCGGCGGTTGATACGCTTGCAGCAGGGCTGAACCCGCCCGCGCCTTTCAACCTTTCCCTTGCGCAAATCGGCGGGTTCTTGGCCTTGGTGCCAGAAGGCGACAGCCCTGACCTAACGGCGCTGGCTGCTAAGATCGTGCGTGGGCTGGACAGTTTGCGCGCGCCAATGAACGAAGCCGAGAGGCAGCGTCGCCGCAACCTGTCACTCGCTGAGGAAGCCAACCTTGAAGCATGGGGGTACCCCTATGTGATGGAGCAGTTTCGCTTTCACATGACACTGACAGGGCATTTGGGCCGTGAAGACAGTGAAGACAGTGAAGACGTGAGGCAAACAGCCAATGCGCATTTCGCCGAGCACATCCAAGTGCCTTACCAGATCAGGGATATCTGCGTGATGGGCGAGGCCGCCGAGAGCGGGCGTTTTCACGTTATCAAACGTATCGCTCTAAAAGAGGGGTAGGGTGAGAGGCTGGACAACGACCCAAGCGGGGCTCGTTACGGTTGCTTCCTTCCGGATCTGGCCGGGTTGGCGAGGCGCTCGCCCGCGCCAACCTCTCGCGACTCGATATAGGCAAGCGCACTAAGAATAGCAAGTCTGCTCACGCTTAATTGGGTTGTAGGCCGCCCGGGCATGTCAACGTGGTGAAAGCCCCGATGCACCAAGCCTTATGGCCGAGGCCCTGCGCAGCATATGTGCTGAACACTTTGTAGTCGTCATATTGCGTCGTGAGTTGGCTGCGCAGCAGGTTAAGGCAATCAGACGGGCGCAGTTTGCAGCCAAGCAAGAGCGCGTTGCCGGCGGCTGACTTCTCCAACGAAATGTCTTGGCGGTTGATGGCCTCAAGGATCATTTCGCCCAGCAGCTCTTCTGCCTTGTCTTCAGCAGGCTTGGCGAAAAAGCCGATTGCCGCGCCAAGCGCCAGCACCAGAAAAAGAAAACGCCACATACCAATTGCTCCGACTGTTACGAGGTGCAGGTATGGCGCGAAAGCGCTAGGCTGTCGAGGTGTCGCTATCGAAATTCAGGCGCATCTGGGCAAAGCCTTCGGCAGTTGTTTGGACATAGCTGATGTTGCCACGCGATTGCGGTTGTACCTGTACCTGCGCCTCGGGGGCTGTCAGAAACAGCGCGGTGGCACCGGCAATTGGCGCAAAGCTCCAAGACGGTTGCGCGCCTTTTGGGATCGGGCCACTCTGGGCAATGTGGCGCTCCAGTATGCTGGCGCAGGTCTGGTCGCTATTGGCAACAATTGCCGATTGAAACGGCACATCCTGCAGAGATTCAGGCCAAGCCCCGTGGGCCCGATACGAGTTGAGCGCGACGATGAACTCATCACCATCCCGCACCGGTCTGGCGTTGTAGCAGAGGTTCTCAACACGACGCGCGTTACTATCAAGCAGCCTTTTATCAGTGCCAAAACGCGCTGGCTTGCAGAGGTTGATCTGGTAGGTGAGCTGCGGGATCACATCAAAGAGATAGCCCGGAAACGCAGGATTAAGCAGTGGCAAGTCTTTGCTGCCAGGCGTGATTTGGTTGAACACACTGGCCGATTGCTCAAGCCAGCGGCGCAGGTCAGTGCCGTTAAGTTTGATCGCGCAGAGCCTGTCGGAGAATCCGTAAAGATCGCTCACATCGCGCTTGGCAATGGTGCCTGCAGGGATCAGGCAGTAATTACCACCCCCCGCACGCGCGCCAGTTTTATAGGGTGCTGCCGCCGAGAGCAAAGGCAGGTTGCTCCACTCGGTTTTGCCGAGAAGCGCGCGCATATGGCCTTCAAACGCCGCGGCGATGAGTTGCAAGCCTGCGTCGTCGCGTACCAGCGAAAAGAAGCTGTCGATCTGCCCAAGAGTTTGGCCCACATGAGCGCTCATTTCGGCGCGAGTTTCTTCATGGGCAGGTGAGATATTGCGGATGATGACGGGGCATTCTGGCGTTTCATTGGCCTGTTCACAACGCGCTTGCACCGGGATGGCTGTCGCTGTGCTCGCGCTGACCTGCCATTTTTGCGCCTCTTGCTTCAGCACCAGATCAATCTGGCCAAGGTGCGAGCCCCAAGCCCCCGCCATAACAACAGCACTGCCGCTAAGGCTGGCGGGGCTTTCAGCAAAAGCATCAGGGTAGACATCGTGGGTGTGGCCCCCCAGAATGGCATCCACGCCGTCAAGCGCGGCGATGTACTCTAGCGTTTCGCTGGTTTTGTGCGCCTTAGCGCTGCCAAACCCGCAGTGCGCCAGCACAATGATGACATCGGCACCAAGGCGTTTCATCTCGGTGATGGCAGTCGCAAGTGAGGGGATAATGGGGTCAAGCTGTATGCTAGCCTCGGCACCTTGCAGGGTCTCGCGCGGCAGGCACCCCGTCACGCCGATTTTGAGAGTGCGGCCTGTCGTGGGCTCGCGGCGCTGAAGCAAGGTAAAGCGCTTGATGTGTTGTTGGATGGGCTCTGGCAGCGTCAGGTTGGCTGAGACAACCGGAAAACGGGCTTGGCCGAGGGCCTCCGCGAGATAGGGCATGCCAAAGTCCAGATCGTGGTTGCCCAGGGTCACGGCATCAAATTGTAACAGGTTCATCGCGTCGATCATGGGCAAGCTACGCGGCGTGATGCTTGCCTGCTGTGCGAGCCTGTCAGACAGGGGGGAGCCTTGCAAGAAATCACCCGAGTCAAACAACAGCGATAGGGGAGCAGATTGGCGCGCTCTGGCGATAAGCGTTGCCGTGCGTGACAACCCCTTGGCGCGCGACGGTGTATCGCGGTGGTAGTCGTAGGCCAGCACATGCCCGTGTAAATCGGTTGTTTGCAAGATACGCAGCTTTGCCATTACGCGATCAGGCAGCTGGGTTTCTGGAAGAACGAGAGTCAAATATCAGTGCCTTTTATTGGCTTGAGACGCATTGCATGGAGATGCAAAGGGTGGTTGCGAGCAGGTCAAGTAAACACGGTATGGTTGTGTTTTTCAATGAATTTTCGGCCCAGCGAACGCTGTATCTGTTCAACACACTGTCTCCCAGATAGAAATACTCCGAGCAGGATTCACGCGCGCAGATAGAAGGCAGCCAACATGAAAGTAGCAGAAACAGTCACGTTTGGGGGCTCGGGGCTTGACCGTGCCGCGGAAATCAGAGGCGACACAGAGGCACTTCGGGCAGCACGCGCATCGGGGAACGCCGATATCGTGGTGATGTGGCGTGGCAAGCCGCTGCTCTGTGGTGAAGGGCAAAACAAACTGGCGCGCTTGCCTGCCGACCACCCGGTGCTCGCCGAGCTCACGGAGGCACCGTTGTTGCTTGGTCGCGAAAACGGGCGGCTGACTTTTGTTGATGACCTTTCGGCTTGGGAGCCTGAGGTGCTCGACACTGCGGCGCTCGACAGTTTTCTCGACCCAACTGAGCAGCGCCACCCAGCCTTGCCAGAAGACCACGCCTTTGTAGAGCTGCGCGGTTGCATGACGCGGCTTGACGCCCGTGATGCAGAGCTGGCCGCGACAGCGCGCGCCATTCTGGGCTGGCACCGCTCGCACCGTTTTTGCGCTGTTTGTGGCCAAGAAAGCGCCTTGGCGATGGCGGGCTGGCAGCGCACTTGCCCAAGCTGCGGCGCGCATCACTTTCCGCGCACTGACCCTGTGGTGATTATGCTGATCACCCATGGAAATAACGTGCTGATGGGCCGCTCGCCGGGCTGGCCTGAGGGCATGTACTCGTTGCTTGCGGGCTTTGTGGAGCCGGGCGAAACGATCGAGGCCGCGGTGCGCCGTGAGGTGTTTGAGGAGGCTGGCATCAAAGTTGGCGACGTCGGCTATCTCGCAAGTCAGCCTTGGGCCTTCCCCTCATCGCTGATGATAGGGTGTTCCGGCGTGGCCCTGAGCGAGCAGATCACCATTGATCCAAGCGAGATCGAAGATGCGCGTTGGTTCAGCCGTGAAGAGATGGTTGAGGCCTTCGCGGGCCAGCACCCGTTGCTCAAGCCCGCGCGAAAAGGTGCAATTGCACATTTTCTCCTTCTGAACTGGCTTGCGGATCGTCTGGATTAACCGCACATTGGCGCAACCAAAAAACGAGCGAGGCCGAGCATGCAACTAACAACCAACGAAGACATTCAAGCGCCGATTGAGCATGTCTTCGCCGCCATCGCCGACTTTGACGGTTTCACTCGCCAAGCGTTGCGGCGTGGTGCCGAAGTGGCTCGCGTAGACACGCTGACAGCCCCCGGCATCGGGATGATCTGGGAGACAGGGTTTGATTTTCGCGGCAAGCGGCGACAGATGCGCATCGAACTGACTGAGTACGACGCGCCAAACCGGCTTTGCGCACATTCCACAATGCCCGGTATGACAGGCACTCTGGTGCTTGATCTCGTCGCGCTCTCGCGTCAGCACACGCGGCTTAGCATTGATCTGCAACTCGCACCGCAGTCTTTGTCATCGCGGCTTTTGGTGCAATCGCTCAAGCTTGCACGCGGCAGCCTTACCAAGCGGCTCTCAAAGCGGCTTGTCGCTTTTGCGCGCGAAACGGAAGAAAGCTATCAGCGCATTTCATAGCTGCGGCCTTGTCAGCCTAGCGGGCCTAAGCTATCTCGGTTGAAATCAGTTTTCAGGGGGCTGCTATGGCCAAGTTTGACAAGTCCAAGTTGACAGGCCTAAACCGCCTCGCCGTAGCTACGGTGGCGGTAACGTTTTTGTCGGCCTGTTTAGGCGAAGGCACAGCACCGCAAGCGCTTTCTGTGGCGGCTCCGACGGGCAGCAAGGGCCGCTCATACGCTTTGGCGCAGGCTTCGATTGTGCCAGAGCGGGTTGTGGCCAAAGGCCCAAAAGGGTTTTGCATTGATATGCGCTCGCTGAAAGCGCTTGGCACGGGCGGCTTTGCGTTGCTGGCACCCTGTGCCGCGCTGGGCGGCAAAGCGACAGGCCATGAAGAGCCAGTGTTGATGACCATTCAGGCGCACCTCAAAGGCCTGAAAAAAGCGCCTGCCACGGCTGCGGGCATGGCCGAGGCCTTCACCGAGTATAGCCCGATATTTCAGGAAACCGGCGACGGCGTAAGCCTTTTGCAGCTGGCGCGTGGAGGGGATGATGTCATCCCTAGGGGCGAGCCAAAGCATTGGCGCGCGGCGCTATCGTTTAATGGTTATCTGATCGGCCTTGCGCTTTACTCCGAAAAGGGCGGCGCGGCTTCTGGCGCGCGCGGCAAAGCGCTTTTGCTGGAGTTCGCAGAAGCTGTGCTTGATGCAAGTCCGCTGGAAACCTCCGACCCGGCAGCTCCGGCGGAAAAAAAGACCAAACGACACAATTTGTTGCGTGGTTTATTGCAATGAGACCTTTTCGTTAACTTTGTTTCCATTATGGTAATGGTTAACCAGTAACATTCATTTGGCAGTCTTGGTCTATGGTGCTCTCAAAAAGCGGCTCTGCTCTTAAACGCGGTCTTTACCGGATGTCTCTGCGCCGGTGGAGCAGTGCGGCGCGTCGCGCAAGGACAACCAAACTTGAAGTGCTGCGCCAAGAGCGTAACGAAGCTCGCAAGCTCAAGAGCCAACTCGACAGGCTCATTCATTCGGCTGACGAGCGGCTCGCGCTGCCAATGGTCGGGTCGCATTCGTTTAATAAACCGTTTGACGCAGACTGGGCCTGGCGCCCTGAGTTATGGCGTGGCCCGCTGCCACAAAAGGGCTTTAGCTCGGCTCTGAGCAAGTCAATGCTGGGTCGCGAAGTCACGCTGTTTCACGACTGTCAGCACTCCGAGCTCACGCTGCGCCAGATCAGAAACACCCGCGAAGCCGACTTGGCCCCATACGGGCTGCGGCTTGACGTGTTCAAGTTTGATGGCTCATTTTTGTCGGTGGTTATCGACATGCCCGAAGAAAGCGCGCGAGGGCTTTTACGTAAGCACCTGCTGCGCGTGCAAACAATTATCGAGTATGAAAAACCTCTGGAAATGTTTGCGAGATTGAACATAAAGAACGGCCCGAACGTTGAGCAGATCGTGCGTGAACTGCCGCTGAACCAGCAAGATGTGATGGTCGAGTTTGATTTGGCCTATTCCAAGCTCAACGAGAAGCGGATCGAGAAAATCTGGCTGGACCTGATCTTTGAAGGGCCCGAAATGAACCAAGTGGTTTTACGCGATATCACCTTCTCGCGCAGGCCGCGAGCTGAGTTATAGTGGGGCAGGCATGAGCGAACTTACAGTAGTCAAGCGACGTCTTTTAGACGGCAAATGGAGTGGAGTTGTAGCCCGCATTGATGGCGCTGGGATGGCAGAAGCGCCGCGCATTGCTGTAACGCTTGATGGCAAACAAGTGCTGGGCGTGACGCTTGTGCAAGGCGAAGAGGGCAAGTGGGAGCTGACAGTTCCAGTCCCCTCGGAAGCGATAGCAGATGGGCTGCGCACGATCCTCATCCAAGACAGCCAAGATGGTACAGCGCTGAACTCGATAGCGCTGTTGAGTGGCGAGGCGCTTGATGAAGACATTCGCGCCGAAGTCGAGTTGTTACGCGAAGAACTCGACATGCTCAAGCGCGCGTTCCGCCGCCATTGTGTCGAGACAAGCTGATGACAGAAACGCCCTGTTTGGACGAAGCTTCGTTTCACACGCCTGATCTTGACGGGCTGTTCCCGAGGGAACGCAGCACCCACAAGCCACGTATTTTGCTGTTGTATGGCAGCCTGCGCAAAACCAGTTATAGCCGCCATGCCGCCGAAGAAGCCGCGCGCATTTTGGAGAGGCTCGGGTGTGAGGCCAAGCTGTTCAACCCGTCAGGCCTACCGCTCGTTGACGACGCTGAAGCGGGCCACCCTAAGGTGCAAGAGCTGCGCGACCTTGTGATGTGGGGCGAGGGCATGGTCTGGTCAAGCCCCGAGCGGCACGGCGCGATGACAGGCATCATGAAAACGCAGATTGACTGGATCCCGCTTGCGCCCATCGGCGGGGTGCGCCCGACGCAGGGCAAAACGCTTGCGGTGATGCAAGTCGAGGGCGGCAGCCAGAGTTTCAACACGGTAAACCAGCTGCGCATTTTAGGCCGCTGGATGCGGTTGCTGACTATTCCCAACCAGTCATCAGTCGGCAAAGCCTGGGCCGAGTTTGACGGCGCTGGCCGTATGAAGCCCTCACCCTACTACAACCGTCTGGTTGACGTGATGGAAGAGCTTGTGAAGTTCACGCTGATCACGCGCGATATTAAGGAACTCTTGGTTGACCGTTACTCAGAGCGGGTTGAAAGCCGTGAAGAGCTATCAAAGCGCGTGAACACGAAGTAACGCTGACGCCGCGTAGCAGGTGACAACGGGCGCGCCATGGGGCAAATTTCCTCCCAAACAGGGAGTCACCAAATGTCGCAATATCCGAATATGCTGAAGCCGCTTGAGCTTGGTCATACAACACTGAAGAACCGTGTGATCATGGGCTCGATGCACACGAACCTTGAAGAAACCAAAGACTGGAACCGCGTTGCCGAGTTCTACGCCGAGCGCGCGCGCGGTGGTGTGGCTTTGATGGTAACGGGCGGCATTGCGCCCAACAACGAAGGCGGCGTTTTTCCCGGCGCGGCGGGTGTCTACACGGACGCAGACATCGCCAACCACAAGATCGTGACTGACCGCGTGCATGAGGCCGGTGGCAAGATCGCGATGCAGATATTGCACGCCGGGCGCTATGCCTATGGGCCTGAATGTGTGAGCGCATCGGCGGTGAAATCTCCGATCAGCCCGTTCCCTCCAAAGGAACTTGACGAAGAAGGCATCGAAAAGCAGATCGCCGATTTCGCGACCGCTGCTGTGAATGCCAAAAAGGCGGGCTATGACGGCGTCGAGGTGATGGGTTCGGAAGGCTACTTCATCAACCAGTTTCTCGTGACGCATGTGAACAAGCGGACAGACCGTTGGGGCGGCTCTTATGAAAACCGCATGCGCCTTCCGATCGAGATCATGAAGCGCGTTCGCGCCGCTGTGGGCGACGATTTCATCATCATCTATCGCCTTTCGATGATTGATCTCATTCCCAATGGCAGCACGTTTGAAGAAGTGGTGCAGCTGGCGCAGGAAGTTGAGAAGACCGGAGCTGATATCATCAACACTGGTATCGGCTGGCACGAGGCCCGCATTCCGACAATCGCAACAAGCGTGCCACGTGCAGGCTTCGCTTGGGTGACAGAAAAGCTGATGGGCAAGGTGAGCATCCCGCTGGTCACATCAAACCGGATCAACACGCCGGAAGTGGCCGAAGATGTGCTGAGCACGGGCTGCGCTGACATGGTGAGCATGGCGCGGCCTTTCTTGGCTGATCCGCACTTTGTGAACAAAGCGGCAGAGGGGCGCGCGCCGGAAATTGCACCTTGCATTGCCTGCAACCAGGCCTGTTTGGACCATACCTTCCAAGGCAAAATCTCGAGCTGTCTGGTAAACCCGCGCGCCTGTTTTGAAACCGAGATCGTGCTTGAAAAAGCCGCGATGCCTAAGAAAGTCGGCATTGTCGGAGCAGGCCCAGCGGGTATGAGTACAGCGATTGCCGCGGCGGAGCGCGGCCACGATGTGACGGTGTTTGACCGCGCTGAAGAGGTCGGCGGACAGCTCAATATGGCCAAGCAAATTCCGGGCAAGGAAGAGTTCTGGGGCTTTGTCGATTGGTTTGAAACGATGGCCGGTAAACACGGCGTGAAACTTGAGCTAGGTCGTGAAGCGAGCGCGGCAGACCTTGGTGAGTTTGACGAGGTTATCATCGCGACAGGCGTCGTGCCACGTGATCCCCATATTCCGGGGCAAGACATGGACCACGTTGTCGACTACATCGACGTGCTGCGCGGCAAGGCCGAGTTGGGCAAACGTGTTGCCGTGGTTGGCGCGGGTGGCATCGGCTTTGATGTCAGCGAATACCTTGTGCATGAAGGGGAAAGCCTGACGGAGAACCTTAAGGACTGGAAGGAAGAATGGGGCGTTGGCGACCCATCGGAAACCCGAGGTGGCTTGGCCGCTGAAGGCCCTCAGCCCGATGCGCCCGCACGCGAAGTTGTGCTTTTACAACGCAAGCTCGAGCGCCACGGCAAGCGGCTGGGCAAGACTACAGGCTGGATTCACCGCGCGGCGCTGAAGATGAAGGATGTCGAAATGGTCGGTGGCGTGAACTACGAGAAGATCGACGCGGAAGGCCTACACGTGAGCTTTGGCGAAACGCGCGAAAACCCTACGCTGATCGCCTGCGACAACGTGGTGTTGTGCGCCGGGCAGGTGAGTGAACGCTCGCTGGCCGATGCTCTTGAGGCAACGGGCAAGCCTGTGCATGTGATCGGCGGCGCAGACGTGGCCAGCGAGCTTGATGCCAAACGCGCGATTGACCAAGGCACGCGACTTGCGGCTGCGCTTTAAGGCGCTGCGTTGCGCATTGAGTATTTTTGCGAAGAAAAAACTGGTTAGGAGGCGCTTCTCAGGAGCGCCTCTTTGCGTTTTTTAAGTTCGATCTTGTCTTTGATCTCGCGGTTCAGGCGTAAAAACTCGGCCTGCAGTGCGCCAGTGTTGGCAGTGTTCTTTGGCGGCACGGGGCTTAGGCTGCTTCGAAGTTCTGACGGCAGATCGACCAGATCAAGCAGGGCTGCGGCTGGCCCTTCAGGGCGGCGCGCGCTGTCTTCAAGCGCTGCTGTGACAACGGGCACGGGGGCGAGGGCACGCGCCAGTGCAGCGGCTTCACACTCTGGGCTGAGGCCTTCGGAAAAGCGCGCTGTGAAGCTCTCCAAATCGTCGGTCATGCGGATCGAGCGCAGCAAATGCCCGTGGATGCTGGCAAGCCAAGGGGCGCGGGCGCGGGTACTGTAGAAGAACGTGATGTTGACGTCAGGGCCAAAGCGGCGGCGCAATTCGCGGATGATGGTGTTGCCAAGGCGCTTGGCAGGCTGCCCATAGCTTGTCATCAGGCGGTTGCTGACAGTGTGGTGGCCCGGCATGCCGCCTGAAAAGGTTTCTCGTGACAGCACTATGACATCGTGGTCGGGAATGCTGTTTAAAAACTTACGAAAGCTGCGGCGAAACCTGAGCAAACGGTGTGGAAACGGGCGCTGAGCATAGATGCGCGCCTGAGCGCCAGCGTTGAAGAAATCCATCTTGCCGTAGTAAGCAAGGTGCGGGGCGAGTGCCGTTTTGTTGAGGCTGAAGAAGTCTTGCAGGCTGGTTGTGCCCGTCTTGTGAAAGCCGGCGTGAACGATCACGCGGACTGGCGCAGCTGTCATTCAAAAAGGCCTTCCGGCGGGTCGGCGATGATGCGACCTGCGGTAAGATCAACCGTGGGAACTGAGGCTTTAGTGAAGGGCAAATAGACCGACGACTTGAGGTTTGGCCCATGCACTTCGAGCAAGTCGCCTGCGCCGTGGTTCTGCACCGATTTGACTGTTCCAAGAACTGTTCCGCCAGTGTTGAGGACGGTGAGGCCTGTCAGATCAGCGTAGTAAAACTCGTCATCAGGCAGGTTTGGCAACTGGTCGCGGCGCGCGAACAGCTCTGTGCCGCGCAAGGCATCAGCTTGTTCTTTGGTCTCGACACCGGACAAGCGCACCGCGAAGCCGTTGTTGAGCGTTTGGGTTATGGTAAGCGCATGCGAAGCGCCCGATTTCGTGCTGAGCGGCGAATAGATGGCGATGTCTTCAGGCGTCGCCGTGAAGCTTTTGACACGCACTTCGCCTTTGACACCGAAAGCTCCGGCGATAGCGCCAACGCAGACTTCATCGTCCATCACTTCACTCCTCGGCAAAGGCCGCTTTCAGGCGCACCACCTGCTGATATGCACTTTTCCGCAGCACCTGAGCGTTCATAGAAAACTCCCGCAAGAAAGGCGAGACCAAGCAAAACGATCGTGCGGATAGGGCGAAGAAGCATAAGGGCGCGCTCAAAACAAAGCGGGCCGGAGGTTTGCTCCGGCCCGAATGTATTTAGCTTTCTGCTGCGTCTTCGGCAGGCGCTTCTTCGGCCGGGGCTGCTGCGGCTTCGGCTGCTGCTGCGGCTTTCGCGGCCTTCTCTTCAACGCGGGCTTTGGCTTTGGCGCCAGGCTCGCCTTTTTTCGGGTTGGCGCGGTCTTTCTTCGCAAGAACGCCAGCCGCTTCGAGCATGCGTGAAACGCGGTCAGTTGGTTGCGCGCCTTCACCGAGCCAGTACTGGATGCGCTCGAGGTTCATTTTTACGCGCTCTTCACTGTCTTTTGCGAGCAGCGGGTTATACGTGCCGAGCTTTTCGATAAAGCGGCCGTCGCGTGGCATACGGCTGTCAGCCGCAACGATGCGATAGAAAGGGCGCTTTTTTGAGCCGCCGCGGGCGAGACGAATTTTCATAGCCATGATGTTATGTCCTTAGTTGTTGTCTTGATGGGATTGATGATGCTGAATGACTTCAGCGATGATGAAGTTGAGAAACTTCTTGGCGAATTCGGGGTCAAGTGACGCCCGTTTTGCCAAATCTTCTAGCCGTGCGATCTGCGCCGTTTCGCGGGCAGGGTCAGACGGGGGAAGGGCGTGTTCGGCTTTGAGCTGACCAACCGATTGAGTATGTTTGAAGCGCTCACCGAGGGTGTAAACAAGGATCGCATCAAGCCTGTCGATACTCTCACGGTGCTCGGCGAGCAACTCGGCAGCGCGCGCTGTAGGATCAGTCAAGGGCCCATCCTTTCGGTTTGAAAAGCGGGTCAGCGTAGTGGCTGATCTCCATTGCGATGCCATGCGCCAGCTGCGAGTCGTCAAGCTCGGCCGGTGATGGGTGACGATAGACTGCATCTGAGCCGTCGATCGTTGTCGCTGTGGTGTCACGGGTTGCGCCCAAGCGCTCGGCGAGGCGGATGCTGTCGAGGTTCTTTGGGTCGAGATAGCTGACGGCGGTTTCCCAGCCCTGATGCGTATAGTAGTAATCACGCGCTGCATTGGTTGCTTCCAGTGCATAGCCATGGCCAGCTTTGTCAGGCCAGATGATCCAGGCGATCTCGGCCTCAGGCCACTTCGCAGGCTTCCAGCCACCAGCCATGCCATAGGTTTCGTCGGTGTCTTTGTCGTGGATCATCCACATGCCAAAACCACGAATGTTCCAATGGCCGATCTCGGCGGCATAAAGCATCCAAGCCTCGTAAGCGTTGAGCGGCCCGCCCATGAAACGCGAGCGGTAGCTTGAGAAGGTTGCCTGAAAGTCGGGGTAGTCTTTGGCCTCGGGGCCGCGAAGCACCAGACGCTGGGTTTCAAGGACGGGGATATTTGCAGTATGCATTATGCGTAGGCCTCCATTCCGCCTTGGGAGAGGTCTGTTGGCGAGAGATGTCGCCAGACTTCGATATCGCCATATTCAGGGTCGTTATACGTTTTCTCAAAGCGCGCGCCGAGGCGGCTTGCGACGGCCTTTGAGGCTTCATTGGCGGGGTCAATCTGGCTGATGGCGGTGTCCCAGCCGAGTGTCTCGTAGGCGTAGCTGCGCGCGGCAACTGCAGCTTCGGTTGCATAGCCTCTACCCGTTGCCGTTGGCATCAATGTCCAGCCGATTTCGCGCGCATACCAACCGTGCGGAAACCAAAGGCCAACGCGGCCAAGGTATGTGCTGGTTGCTTTGTCTTCCAGACCCCAGAAGCCGTAACCGCGCAGCGCCCAGTGGCCAATGAGCGTCGCCATCAAGCGCCATGTCTCGTGGGGCTTTTTCGGGCCGCCGACAAAGCGCGAGGCGTCGGTTGCGAAGAATGCAACTTCGGCCTCAAAGTCGCTCTCGCGCGGGGCGCGAAGCACGAGGCGCTCGGTTTCAAGCGTGGGGATGGTGAAACTGGTCATCGGGTTACTTCTTTTTCCCGAAGCCAGAGAGGCCAGTCGGCAGGCCGCCGCCGCCGAGGCCGGGGAGCTTACCGCTAGCACCAAGTTGTTTGGCCGCAGCTTCCATGGCTGCTGGGTCCATGCCTGCGCCGAGCTCTTTTGGAAGGCCGCCTTTGCCGCCGAACATGCCTTTCATGGCTTGTTTCAGCATGCCGCCTTTGCCCTTGCCGAGCTTTTTCATCATGTCTGACATCTGGCGTTGCATCTTGAGGAGCTTGTTCAGCTCACTCACTTCAAGGCCAGCGCCTTTGGCGATGCGCTTTTTGCGTGACGCTTGTAGGATCTGCGGGTTGGCGCGCTCGCGCTTTGTCATCGACTGGATGAGGGCGATCTGGCGTTTGATGATCTTGTCATCAAAGCCCGCGTCTTGGACTTGCTTGGCCATTTTGCCCATGCCCGGCATCATGCCCATGACGCTTTCCATGCCGCCCATCTTCATCATCTGCTCAAGCTGTTGCTTCAGGTCGTTCATGTTGAACTGACCCTTCTGGAAGCGCTTCATCATCCGCTCGGCTTGCTCGGCCTCGATGGTTTCTTGGGCCTTTTCCACAAGCGAAACGATGTCGCCCATGCCAAGGATGCGGCCAGCGATGCGCTCTGGCTCGAAAGTTTCGAGCGCGTCCATCTTTTCGCCGAGGCCAACAAAGCGGATCGGTTTGCCCGTGACCGCACGCATGGAGAGGGCTGCGCCGCCGCGCCCGTCGCCGTCCATCCGTGTTAGGACAACACCGCTGATGCCGATCTTGGCGTCAAACTCTTCGGCGACTTCGACAGCGACTTGGCCGGTGAGGCCATCAACAACCAGAAGTGTTTCGCGTGGGTCAACGACAGCGGCGACGTCTTGCACTTCTTTCATCAAGACTTCGTCGATCTGCAGGCGGCCTGCGGTGTCGAGGAAGTAAACGTCATAGCCACCGAGGGCAGCTTGCTGCTTGGCTCGCTTGGCGATGTCGACAGGCTTTTGGCCCTTAACGATCGGCAGAGTGTCAACGCCGATCTGGGTGCCGAGGATAGCCAGCTGGTCCATCGCGGCGGGGCGGTAAACGTCGAGCGAGGCAAGGAGGACTTTCTTGCCCTCTTTCTCTTTCAGGCGCTTGGCGATTTTGCCAGTTGTCGTTGTTTTACCACCGCCTTGCAGGCCGACCATAAGGATGGGCGCAGGCGGGTTGTCTATCTTGAGCTTGCCCGGGTCTTCCTCACCGCGCAGCGTGTCTTCCAGAGCGTCGTGGACGATTTTGACAACTTGCTGGCCGGGGGTGACAGACTTGGTGACGGCTTGGCCTGTGGCCTGCTCCTGCACCTTTTTGACAAACTCACGCGCGACCGGCAGCGAGACGTCGGCCTCAAGCAAAGCAACGCGTACTTCGCGCAGGGCTGTTTTAACGTCGTCTTCTGACAGCGCGCCCTGCTTTGTTAGGCGGTCAAAGACACCAGAGAGGCGTTCGGATAGGTTCTCAAACATCTGGTCGGCTCCTTCAGGGCGCTGCGTTATGGCCTGATGTAAGATGCAGGCCGTCGAATATCAAATTCCAACAAGAAACTCCCCCGTGGGCGAAACTCGCTGACGGGGGGCGATCTCGATAGAATCAAGACCGGAAGATTTTGCACTTCCGAATGTTGCACTCGCATTACAATGCGTGAGGTGGCTTGGTCAAGTGATACATTTTGAGCGCATTACCGCAGGCCAAAATCGAGTTTCTAATTTTCGCTTGAGAGACGCTCTACCTAGAGGTAAGTTGCACTCGGTAATTACCATTATTTCAATCGAGGTACCAATATGAACAACGTAGCAAAATTTGCCGCAATCGCAATGATCGCAGCACCTTCTTTCGCGTCAGCCGGCTCATACGCAGCAGCAGACGATGACATGGAAGTAATCATGGACGAAGTTGCAGCAAGCTCATCAGCTGGCTCAATGGGTTCAATGGGCGCCGGTGGCGCAATCGCATTGGGTGTTGTTGCACTCGCAGCGATCGCGGCTTCTAACGGCTCATAAGCTAAAAGACGCTATTTATCAGCGCCTTATCAGTCTTGTACTCTAGATGCAGGGCAGGTGAGGCGCTGATTTTTTTTGTGATTTTGATTTCTTGTAAAGCGCGAAATCGCATAGAATCACATAGGCAGACTCGCTGTTTTAGCGGGCATGTCGCACCGCCCGAAACGGGCATTCCCACAGCTCTAATTGCCGCCGCTCAGGGCCAGAGAAGGCTTAAAACCGGCGCATTTTTCTCACTTGTTAGCCAAGGGGAAAATACCGTTAGTCTTTTGCTGATTACATCCTGCGAATCGCTGGTATTGTGATGTGCGTTACGGGGCCAAAAGCGCATCAAGAGGCAAGCCATGCAAAACTGGGACGAAATTCGAACAGCTTTTTTCGTGGCGAAAACAGGAACTGTCAGCGGTGCTGCAGAAAAACTCGGGTTTCACCACGCGACTGTCATACGGCACGTTGATGCGCTGGAAGACAGGCTGAAGGCCAAGCTTTTTCAAAGGCACGCACGCGGTTATACGGCGACAGAAGCTGGCTTGGAACTGCTCGCTGCCGCGGAAGCCGCGCATGAACGCTTTTTACAGCTCGAGGGCATGATCAAGGGGCAGAGCGATGCTGTGGAAGGCGAGCTGGTGATCACCACATTGGTCACGCTTGCGCCGATGCTGATGCCGTTGATCGCGGAGTTCCAGGATATGTATCCCAAGCTTGAAGTGCGCTACCTTGCCAGCGACAGGCTTTTTCGGCTGGAGTATGGCGAAGCGCACGTGGCGATCCGCGCAGGCGAAAAGGCCCCAGACCAGCCCGACAACATCGTGCAACACTTGAGGGCAGTGCAGAGCAGCCTCTATGCGGCGCAAAGCTACATCGAACGCTTTGGCAAGCCACGTGGTCTGGACGATTTGGCAGGGCATCGCTTTGTCACCAATGCAGACCCCAACAGCCGCGCACCCTATTCGCGCTGGCTGAAGGAGAACATTGACGCAGCGCAGGTTGCGCTGCGTGCCGATGATGCGCGGGTGGGCAAAGAGGCTGTGATGGCAGGAATTGGAATTGGCTTCATGACTGACGGCTCGGAAGCGCGCATGCCGGAACTTGTAAAGATCGCAGGCCCCGAGCCCATGTGGGCCTCGGAATTGTGGCTGGTGACACACATGGACTTGCACCGCACCGTCAAGGTGCAGGCCTTCACAAAGTTTCTGAAAGAGCGTTTAGCGGATTAGCTTTCGCCAAACTCGGACTTCAGGAATTTTTCAAAAGCATCCAGATTGACGGCTTCAAACTGGCCAAAGCCCTGCATCCAGATTGACGTATCCTTGAGGGCTCCTGGCTCAAGCTTGCACCACTTTACCCGTCCGCGTTTCTCTTGGGTGATAAGGCCTGCGCGTGTGAGGATGGTGAGGTGCTTTGAGATCGCAGCCAAGCTCATCTCGAAGGGCTCGGCCACGTCTGTCACGGCCATATCATCCTCAAGCAACATCGACAGGATAGCGCGGCGTGTTGGATCGGACAGGGCGGCAAAGGTGTTGTCGAGAGCATCGTTCATGCTGAAGCTTTGGCGCGATGGCGCATATTCGTCAACCGTTTGGTTAAGTGTTTTTAAGGTGGGATTGAGTATTTTTGCGAAGAAAAAGCTGGGCAGTCGTTTGCTTGGTGATGCAGGCGCGAATGCGTTTCGGCATGTTCTTTGTTCCGGATGAACTGGACGAACGGGCGGAGTGACAGGGAGGGTTAACGGGGAGGGTTAGGAGGGCTGCTGTAAAGATCAACCTTTTGGTTGAATATAGTCTCAGATGCGATTTGCCTCTTTGGGCAGGGTGCGACGGAATCGACGCAGGTGCGCAAGGCTAGTAAAGCTCTATATTTATCAGTATGTTATGCCAAGTTTTAGGTTGCGCTAACGTAACTTGACTCGAGGGGCGCTGGGCAATAGCAAGGCCCCAACTGTCCATGAGGGCTTTTCAGTGTCAGACCGCAAAAAATCAGAACGGCTCAGTGAGCTTGATGAGCGGATCAAAACGCTGAAAGCGGCGAATGCGCCGAAGGACCACATGGAGGAGCACTACTCTCAGGCTAACTTGGCTTGGCGAATGGTGATCGAGTTGGTGGCCGGTTTGGGCATCGGCTTTGGCATCGGATACGGGCTTGATGTGCTGCTTGGCACATTGCCGATTTTTCTGGTGCTGTTCGTATTTCTGGGCCTCGCGGCTGGTGTGAAGACAATGCTTCGCTCCGCGCAAGAGATCCAAAACAGAAGTTTGGCCGAATTGGCCGAGAAGAATGAAGAGGGTTAGTCATGGCGACTGAAGCACACGGCGCAGAAGAAGGCGGTCTGGTATTCCACCCGATGGACCAGTTCAAACTGTCTAAACTTTTTTGTACCGACGATCCCTCAACCGCTGTCAATGAATGCCAGATTGATATTGGCATGTTCACCATCACGAACTCGACGCTCTGGATGGCCCTCGCCGTTGTTGCGGTCATCGCGCTGATGGTTTTTGGCACATCACGCCGCGCCACGATCCCTGGTCGCACGCAGAGCATTGCTGAACTGGCTTATGGCTTCGTTTACAAGATGGTTGAAGACGTTGCTGGCAAAGACGCTGTTGGTTTCTTCCCATATATCATGACACTGTTCATGTTCGTGGTTTTCGCCAACTTCCTTGGCTTACTTCCAATGAGCTTCTCCACCACATCACACTTCGCTGTGACGGTTGTGTTGGCGATGATGGTGTTTCTCACCGTTACTATCGTGGGTTTCGTCAAGAACGGCGCCAAGTTCTTGGGCTTGTTCTGGGTTTCCTCGGCGCCTTTGGCCTTGCGTCCTGTGCTGGCGATCATCGAGATCATCTCATACTTCGTGCGCCCTGTTAGCCACTCTATTCGTTTGGCAGGCAACGTTATGGCGGGCCACGCTGTTATCAAAGTTTTTGCAGGCTTCGCGGCAATCGCCGTTGTTAGCCCTGTCTCCGTCGTCGCTATTACTGCGATGTACGGCCTCGAAGTTCTCGTAGCGTTTATTCAAGCCTACGTGTTCACAATTCTGACCTGCGTGTATCTGAAAGATGCGCTGCATCCTTCACACTAAGGTCGGGCAACTAACTACCCTATTAACTTCCAATCGTAAGGAGAAATACTCATGGAAGGTGAACTCGCACACATCGGCGCAGGCCTCGCAGCAATCGGCTCAGGCGCAGCCGCAATTGGTGTTGGTAACGTAGCAGGCAACTTCCTTGCCGGCGCACTTCGCAACCCGTCAGCAGCAGCATCGCAAACAGCGACACTGTTCATCGGTATCGCTTTCGCAGAAGCTCTGGGGATCTTCTCGTTCCTCGTTGCTCTGCTGCTTATGTTCGCCGTCTAACTTTTCGGAACACGATCCTTACGGCCGGATGGGCCTAACAGCTCATCCGGTGATCTAGGTAAGTTCCTTAAGGGAGAGGCGCATATGGCTACCGAAACGCACGAAGCCACAGGCCACGCGGCAGACGCTGCCGCATCGGCTCCAGGCATGCCACAGCTGGATTTTTCCAACTGGGCCAACCAGATTTTCTGGCTGCTGGTCACGCTCGTCGTGATCTATCTTGTGCTGTCGCGCATTGCCCTTCCGCGCATTGGTGCGGTTTTGGCAGAGCGCCAAGGCACGATAACAAACGATATCGCCAAGGCTGAAGAGTTGAAGCAATTGGCTGTTGAGGCGGAAGACGCTTACAACAAGGCCCTTGCTGATGCGCGTGTCGAGGCGGGCGGCATCGTTGCTGACGCGAAAGCAGACATTCAGAAAGATCTGGATAAAGCCCTCGCAAAAGCTGATGCCGAGATTGCTGCGAAAGCGGCAGAAGGCGAAAAAGCCATTGCCGAGATCCGCTCTAGCGCGCTGAAAAGCGTGAAAGAAGTGGCCAAGGACACGGCGAAAGAACTGGTTGCATCAATGGGTGGCAAGGCTGATGCCAAAGCCCTCACAGCGGCAATCAACGCACGGATGAAAGGATAAGAACATGCGGAAACTGACTGTATTTCTTGCCCTGACAATGGCGTCACCTGCCTTCGCGGCAAGTGGTCCGTTCCTCTCGCTGAAGAACACAAACTTCATCGTGCTGCTGGGCTTTTTGCTCTTCATCGCGGTTCTGTTTTACTACAAAGTGCCAGCGATGCTTGGCGATATGCTTGATAAGCGTGCGGAAGGCATCAAAGACGAGCTTGAAGAAGCCCGCGCACTTCGTGAAGACGCCCAGAAAGTTCTGGCCGACTACGAGCGTAAGCAGAAAGAAGTTCAAGAGCAGGCCGACCGTATCGTCGCGCATGCGAAGGAAGAAGCGGCTGAAGCAGCGGAGCTTGCCAAAGAAGAGATCAAACAGTCTATCGCGCGCCGTCTGGCCGCGGCTCAAGACAAGATCGCTTCTGCAGAAGCATCGGCTATCAAGGAAGTGCGCGACACGGCTATCACTGTAGCGGTTGGCGCAGCCAAAGATATCGTGGCCGACCAGATGACAGCGGCGAGCAGCAACAAGCTGATCGACGAAGCCATCGCTGAGGTTGACACCAAGCTTCACTAAGCTCCTTTAAGAAACCTACCTAGAAACCCGGTTCATTGAGCCGGGTTTTTTGTGTGCGCCATACTGCGCGCCAGTAAGTGGCCGCTGCGATCAGGCAGATCACGATTTCGATTTTGAATGTCCAATGGGTGAGAAACGAAAGCACCCAAAACTCGTGGGTCGCGGGAACGCTCACCACGGGCGCGGACCAGTCAGACAGCGGCCAAAGCCAGCTGATCTGGCCAACGATACTGTCTAGCAGAAGGTGTAGGAGCGCTCCCGCGCTGAGGGCCGTTGTCGCGGCTCTGAAACGACTGTGTGACATTGCTAGACCAATGAGCAGAAGTGCTATCCAGAAAGCGGGCCTGTGCGTGAGATAACCGTGGTGATGATGCTGTTGCCCATCGAGCAGGTAAAAGTAGGCAAGGTCGAGGTCAGGAGCGACCGAGCCGGCGAGAAAAACTGCGAAGGCAATTGGCGTTGGCTTCAGTGGCGTGGCCTTGAGCGCGACATATGCAGCAGGCAGGTGGGCAATGAACATAGTGATGCTTCCCATTTAGCTTGATCAAAGTCTGGCTATAACGCGGGTGGCGCGCAGGATTTGTGCAAAAGTTTGGGATAGTTTGACGAGACGCGCGGTCTAACTCAGGCGTTGCTGTCGTGTTCGTAGCGTAGCCGTGCGATGCTCTCGTTCTTGTCAGATCTGATCTGGTCTGCGAGCGCCGCGTTGACGAAGTCGAGGTGGCTTTCAACGGCTTCTCTCGCGCCCGCTGGATTACGCTGCTGCAGCGCCTCGTTGATCGCGCGGTGCTGTGAGAGAAGTTCGTCGCGGGTGATGAATTGCTGGAAGATACGGGCCCGGTTGTAAAAAACGCCCTGCTTGAGCAAATCAAAGATCGAACGCATCATATGAAGCATCACCACATTGTTGCTCGCTTCGATGATGGACATGTGGAATGCAGCATCAAGCTCGGCTTCAACAGCCGGATCATTGCGGCGGTCGGCTTTTTCCATTTTGGCATAGGCCTGATTGATGACTTTCAAGTCAGTCTCCGAAGCCAGACGAGCGGCGCGTTCGGCGGCGATGCCTTCAAGGTCGCGGCGAAAGGCGAGGTAGTCAAACACCGCTTCGTCGTGGGATGAGAACAACTCGATCAGCGCCTCAGAGAAGGCCGAGCCGAGCACGTCGGCCACATAAACGCCTGAGCCTGCCTTACTGGTCAGCAAACCGCGGTCTTGGAGCTCACCAATGGCTTCTCGCAACGAGGGCCGAGAGACGTTGAGCCGCTCGGCTAGCTCACGCTCTGATGGCAGCCTTTCACCTGGGCGCAGAATGCCGCGCAGGATGAGTTGCTCAATCTGGCGCACAACTGCGCGTGAGAGCTTTTCGGGTTGAACGGGCTGAAACGGCATTGGGCGAAACCTAGCTTGAATTGGTCAAATGATATGACCAAAGCTCATGGGCTTCAACCCATTGTCGCGAAACGAAACAAGCCGCCCTAAGGCGGCTTGCTCAGCGATTGGTAAGGTGGCGCTCTATTCAGCGGGAACAATTTGCGTTTGCTTAGGCGTGCCAAAGTGCTGGCGGTTAAGCCGAATGACCAATGCAACCATCAGGAACTGCGAGGCAATTGCGACAGCTGAAACAACCCAGTAGGCGACCGAGAACTGCTCGACAACACCCGCCGCAACGAGGCCCTTGTTGAGGAAGAAGTGCAGTAAAACAGAGAAGGCCACGCCGGGGCAGACAAGAGCGTATGAGCCGGGTGACGTCTTGTCGCCCAAAACGAAGTCTTTGAAATAGCCTTGGCGGCGCAGCACGACCGAGCCAAGCAGCAGGAACACAACCTGAATGGCGATCATTTGTGCAAGGAACACCATAGTCTCACCAGCTATTGCATGGGATTCAAAGGTGGTGTGCAATCCGTGGTCTTGGCGCAGAAACAGGATCGACAGGATCGTTACGATCGGCACGATCACCATGAGTGTCGGTGCTGACTCTTTCGCCGTTCCGTGGTGCAGCATTGAGTTGAATGCGATGATCAGCGCCACAACAGTATAGATCAGCGCTGCGACAGCGAAGAAAGTTGAGAGTACCAGTGAAATACCGACGGATGTAGTGTTGAGCGACATTGCTGCGGGGGCAGAAAAGCCGACACCAACCATGGCCAGTGCGAAAGCTGGGAGAAGCTGCGCAAAGCTGTTGTTGGCGGTCACGTCAAACACGCCACCTTGGCTTAGCACGCGGCCCAAGAAGTCACCAATCAGCATGAGCGCCCAGACGCCAACTGCCCCAAAGGCGATCATGGCAAGTGGGAAAAGATATTCTACGATGCTCCAGAGCTGAGGCACGAAGACGAGGCCGACGATGAACATCGCGTTGATTGTCATGGCTGTGGCAAGCGGGCCAGCCAGCAGCGTGGTTTCGCCATTAGAGTTACGCAGTTTTTCGTAAGCCTCTGTTTTGCGGAAACGGCTGAGTGCCGACACGTTCCAAAGCAGCATCTTGACGTTCATAAAGGCCATCGTTGCGATCCCGAGGATAGCAACTGTGATGCCGATCTGGAGCGCTAGGCCACCCGTAGCAAACGCGGCAGTGATGTCTTCAAAAACAGGCACCGGGCGGCCAATGTGGGGCACCCAGAACATGAGGTACATGAAAAAGGTAACCGACAGCCCGCCCGCGCCAAGAGCGGCAAGAAAGTAGAGCGGTGAGTAGGTCTGTGCAGGGCGTTGAGCGGGTTGCATGAGGTGATTCCTTACATTCTGGTTGTGGAATGTATATCACATTCCAGTTACAGAATGCAACGCCTGTGTTGTTAACCAGTTGTTAACTCGCTTGAGGCTTACTGGAGGCATGAGATATTGGGCAATCATTCTGGTGCTGCTTGCGGGTTGCGACACGCCAAGCCGCACTTACAGAGACGTGCCTGTTAGCCGCATCAGCGTTGATCAAAGCGTGTTTGACATCCGCGTGAAGGACAACCGCGCAGAGGCGATACGTATCAACGCCGAATGGGCGCCACGCCTGAGCAGCGTTAAGCCACGTGCGATTGCCGCGATAGAGCAGGTTTCGGGCTGTAAAGTGAAGCGGATGAGAGGCGACCAGGCGATGATGATTGCTGATTTGAAGTGCAAGGGCAGCCCTGTGCCGCAACCGCCAAAGCAGCTGAGTTGCGAGATGCACGCCACGCCCCTTGTAGGGTCCGACAGTGAGCTGAGCTATGACATCGATTGCGTCGAAGTCAGCACCTAGCGGCTGTCGCGATTAATGCCTTGCTGGATGTCGCGAGCTTTCACCTGCTCGTCTGTTCCGCCCGAGGTTCCGAAAAGCCCGTCTAGTAACTTGTCGATGCCATTTTTGGTTTGTCCGTCGCGAGTTGGTTGGTCCAAAACTATCGGCCCGCTGCCTTCGTTCGGGTCTGGCGCGCGCATTGGTAGTACTCGTACGGGCAGGCCTTCATGGGCACGCTTCATGGCTTCATGCCAGATCTCGGCAGGCAAGCCTGACCCTGTGACGCCGGTGAGCGGCGTGTTGTCGTCATAGCCCATCCAGACGCCGGCCACGTAGTCGGCTGTAAAGCCAATGAACCAAGCGTCTTTCGCTGACTGCGATGTGCCTGTTTTGCCGGCGGCATCGCGGGTGCCCAAGGCAGCGCGTTTGCCTGTTCCCTCGGCCACAACCTTGTGCATCATCCATGTCAGCTTTTCGGCCGCTCCAGTGCTTATGACACGCTCGCCAATGCCGCCTGTGGCGCTCATGAGTGGCTCGTCGTTGCCCAAGAGTTTGAGCTCAACAAGCCCATAAGGCGCGACCGAGCTGCCGCCGTTCAGGATGCCCGCATAGGCGCCTGTCAACTCCAGCAATGTCACCTCGGAGGCTCCAAGCGCCAGCGCAGGGCCGGGGGCCATAGCTGAGCCGATGCCAAAGTCAGTCGCGACTTTGCGCACGACATCAAGGCCAACTTCTTCGGCCAATTTAACCGCAGGGATGTTGTAAGAATTGCGCAGCGCCTCTGTGAGTGTGACCTGCCCATGAAACTTCTTGTCGTAGTTCTTCGGGCAATACTCGCCCGAGCCAGGCACATTGATGCAATAGGCGGCGTCTTCAATTATGTCGAGCGGCGAGCGGCCCACGTCAAGCGCGGCTCCGTAGACGAAGGGCTTGAACGCAGAGCCCGGTTGGCGTTTGGCCATAGTCGCACGGTTAAATGCGCCAGACACTTTGGTTTGGCGGCCGCCGACCATAGCGCGCACAGCCCCGTCGGCTGACATGATAACAATCGCGGCCTGTGCCTTTGAGCCAGAGCGAACCTTGGCTTCAAAGATCGTTTTCATTGCCGCCTCAGCTGCGCGCTGCACGCGTTGATCAAGGGTGGTGCGGATAATCACGTCTTCTGTGGTGTTACGGGTGAAGAATTCGGGGCCAGTCGTCATCACCCAATCGGCGAAATAGCCTCCGGCCTTGGCTTGTGCCGCCTTTGAGAGCCTTGCAGGGTTGGCCTGAGCGTCGCGCGCGACAGGGCTTGCAAGGTAGCCTTGTTCTTCCATCAAGCGTACCACCGTAGCGGCGCGTTCTTGGCTGCGCTCAAGGTTATTTGTGGGCGCATAGCGCGTGGGGGCCACGAGCAGGCCGGCCAACATCGCGGCTTCGTTGGGCTTCACTTCGGCGGCAGACTTGCCAAAGTAGCGCTGTGAGGCGGCCTCAAAGCCGCGTGCGCCCGCGCCAAGGAACGCGCGGTTGATGTAGACTGTGAGGATTTCGTTCTTGGTATACTTGAATTCCATCGCCATCGCATAGACAGCCTCTTTGGCCTTGCGCACAAGCGAGCCTTGGCGACAGTCAGCCTCATAGGCAGCTTCATCTTTCCAGCGTGAAGCGTCAAACGGGGTGCCAAGGCAGATCAGCTTGGCTGTTTGTTGCGTGAGCGTTGAGCCGCCGTGGCCCGACAGGGGGCCACGCCCCTCGCGCAAATTGATCCGAACGGCTGAGGCGATGCCGCGTGGCGAAAGACCGAAGTGTTTGTAGAAACGTTTGTCTTCCGTCGCGACGATTGCGTTCTTGAGGTGCGGCGAAACGCTGGTTGCTGTCACCGCGCCACCGAACTGATCACCGCGCCATGCAAAGACTTTGCGCTGCGCATCTAATAGAGTGACGGAGCCGCGCGCGCGCCCGTCAAGCAACTGCTCGACAGGTGGCAGTGTGAAAGACACATAGCCAACAGACAACCCAAGGAAGAGCGCGCAAACAAGCGCCATGCGCCAACCAAAGCCCCAGACGATTTTGAAGAGCCAGCCGAATGTGCCGTAAAGCACGCGCCGGATCAGCCCGCGTTGTGGCTGGCGCTTTGCCGCCGAACGCTTGGTTGGCGTTCGCTTTTTACTGGCCGGCTTTTGTGCGGCGGTTTTCTTTTTGGGAAAGCGGCGCTCGGCGACGAGCGGCGGCTTCTTGCGACCTGAGTTACTCATTTTATCTGCCCTGCTCGGAGCTTGTTCTGCACCGACTCTAATGCTTGAGCCTGCCAATGTAGAGGGGAAAGAACCGCAATTTCCTTCCATGATGTGCGTAAAATTTAAGCAGAGCGGCGGAAAACCGCGGAAATTTTCAGACTCTGCCCCAGTGAGAGCCTCTCATTTGGGCGTCACGGCTTCTTTCTGCTCTGCTTAAAGCAAATGCTGCAGGTGCAAAATGACGCCGCTTGGGCGGCACCAGAAAGAGGACAGACAGTTGAAACTGATAGTAGCAACGATCAAGCCCTATAAGCTTGAAGATGTAAGAGAAGCTCTTACCGGCATTGGGGTGCGCGGTATGATGGTTTCCGAAATCAAGGGTTTTGGTGCACAGTCGGGCCATACCGAAATTTACCGCGGTGCAGAATACGCGGTGAACTTTGTTCCCAAAATCAAACTTGAAATCGCCGTGAGCGCCGACATGGCCGACAGCGTGATCGAAACAATCGAAACAACCGCTCGCACCGGCAAGATCGGTGACGGCAAAATTTTCGTGCTCGATCTGGCACAAGTCGTTCGCGTGCGCACCGGCGAGACCGGACAAGACGCGCTTTAAGCGCGAAGGAAGGAAACGAGATGAAAAAACTAATTACACCCGCTTTGGCCGCGTTGGCCGTAAGCCTCCCCGCCATTGCCAATGCACAAGATGCGGCAGCGCTGGGGTTTGATGAAATCGGCCCGTATATCATGACGACGCTGCTGTTCCTTGTGGGCGGCTTCCTCGTATTCTGGATGGCGGCTGGTTTCGCCATGCTGGAAGCCGGCCTCGTGCGCGGCAAAAACGTCGCCATGCAGCTGACCAAAAATATGGCGCTCTTCTCCATCGCAGGCATCATGTACTGGTTGGTTGGTTTCAACTTGATGTACCCAGGTGACTTCAACGGTTATATCGGCGGCTTCTTTAACCCGACTGTTCTCGAGCCAGTTGGCCTTGCGGCAGCCGATGCTTCGCTTGACTACGCTTCTGTTGCGTCAGACTTCTTTTTCCAGTTGATGTTTGTGGCTGCGACTGCGTCGATCGTGTCTGGCGCGCTTGCAGAGCGTATCAAACTGTGGCCGTTCCTCGCGTTTGTTGTTGTTCTGACAGGCTTCATGTACCCGATCTCAGGCTCGTGGCAGTGGGGCGGCGGCTTCCTTTCAGAAATGGGCTTCTCTGATTTTGCCGGCTCTACAGTTGTACACTCTGTCGGCGGCTGGGCTGCTCTTGCAGGTGCCATTGTTCTTGGTCCACGTATCGGCAAATATAAAGACGGCAAAACAATCCCGATGCCGGGTTCAAACCTTGCCCTTGCTACATTGGGTACGTTTATCCTGTGGCTCGGTTGGTTCGGCTTTAACGGTGGCTCACAGCTTGCTGCTGGTACAGTTGGCGACATCACAGACGTTGGCCGCATCTTTGCAAATACCAACATGGCTGCTTCAGCCGGTGCCGTTGCTGCGCTCATCCTGACACAGTTGATGTACAAGAAAGTTGACTTGACAATGGTTCTGAACGGCGCGCTTGCTGGCCTCGTTTCCATCACTGCTGAGCCTCTCGCGCCTTCACTCTTCGGTTCGCTTTGGATCGGTGCAGTTGGCGGTGTGATCGTGGTCTTTGCAGTGCCAATGCTCGACAAGTTCAAGATCGACGATGTTGTTGGTGCCATCCCTGTTCACCTGATTGCAGGTATCTGGGGCACAATCGCGGTTGTCTTTTACAACGCTGAGACAAGCATTGTTACACAGCTGACAGGTATCCTTGCCTACGGTGTGTTCACCTTTGTAGTCTCACTGGTAATCTGGATGATCCTGAAAGCTGTCATCGGCATCCGCGTCAGCGAAGAAGCTGAGATCAACGGTCTCGACATGGCTGAGCTGGGCATGGAAGCCTACCCAGAGTTTTCAAAAGGCTAAGCCTTTCAACTGTGTAAAACGGGCTCGGGCATGAAATTGCCCGGGCCCTTTTTTGTGGGCGGACGTTAACCAAATGGCCTAAGTCATGCATGGCCGAATCGGCGCTGACCATGCTACTTCTTGTGGCATGCCTGAGCTTAGCCCCCAGATAAGCCCCAAAGAGGGGAACAGTCAGCCCGTGATCCGCCAGCTTGACGATTCTGCCATCAACCGCATCGCGGCTGGCGAAGTTGTTGAGCGTCCGGCCTCCGCTGTCAAAGAGCTGCTTGAAAACGCGATTGATGCTGGTGCCAAGAGGGTGCGCATTGACGTGGCTGACGGCGGCAAAACCCTTGTTCGCGTTACCGACGACGGCTGCGGGATGAGTGCCGCTGACTTGCCTTTGGCGCTCTCACGCCACGCGACGTCTAAGATCGACGGGTCTGACTTGCTCAATATTCACACCTTCGGCTTTCGCGGCGAGGCTTTGCCTTCGCTCGGCGCTGTCGGACGGTTGACTATCACCTCACGTGCCGAGGGCCATGACGCGGCGATGATTGAAGTCAACGGCAGCGTTATGAGTGCGGTGAAGCCCGCTTCCGCCTCGCTTGGCACCCGTGTTGAGCTGCGCGACATCTTCTACGCCACGCCCGCGCGACTGAAGTTCATGCGCTCTGACCGCGCCGAGATGCAGGCGATTAACGATGTGGTGAAGCGCCTCGCGATGGCCGAGCCTTACGTTGCCTTCACACTGAGTGACGTATCCGGCGGGGGCGACGGCAAGGTCAAGTTCCGCGCCGAGGCCGAGACTGGCGATATGTTCTCAGCGCTGCATGGGCGTCTGGCGCAAGTGCTTGGCCGCGAGTTCGCCGACAACGCGCTGGCGATTGATGCACAACGCGAAGAAATTCACCTGACGGGCTATGCGGCCTTGCCGACATACTCGCGCGGCAGTGCTGTCGCGCAGTTTTTCTTCGTCAACGACAGGCCCGTACGCGACAAGCTCTTGATAGGAGCGCTACGTGGTGCTTACTCGGATTTTTTGAGCCGTGATCGCCACCCAGCCGTTGCCTTGTTCGTCAATTGCGCGCCGACGCTGGTGGATGTGAACGTCCACCCCGCCAAGTCGGAAGTGCGGTTTCGTGACCCTGCTTTGGTGCGCGGGCTGATCGTGAGCGCTTTGAAACACGCGCTGGCCGAGGCGGGGCACCGCGCGTCTTCAACCGTGGCTGACGCGGCGTTGGGGGCGATGCGGCCTGAGTTTAGCCAGCCGCGTGTTTACCAGATGGACAGGCCTTCGCAGGGTGCGATTAACGCGAACTATCAAGCCCAAGCGCCCGGATTTGCCGAGATGGCGCAGGATTATTCCGGGCGGATGATTGAGGCCGAGGCCGTTGACGCAGAAGCCCTGCCGCTTGGAGCCGCGCGCGGGCAAGTGCATGAAAACTACATCGTCGCGCAAACAGAAACGGGCATGGTGATCGTTGATCAACACGCAGCACATGAGCGGCTGGTCTATGAGCGCCTCAAAAAGCAAATGGCCGAAAACGGCGTGCGCGCACAGGCGCTTTTGATCCCCGAGATCGTCAGCATGAGCGACGGCGATTGCGCGCTCTTGCTAGAAGCCGCTGACGATTTGGCAACGCTCGGCCTGTCGCTCGAACCCTTCGGTGGTGGTGCAGTTGCAGTGCGCGAAACACCGGCCATTCTGGGCGAAGTCAACGCCGAAGCCATGCTGCGTGACATTGTGGATGAGCTCACAGACGGCGGCACGACAAGCACTGTCAAAGACAAGCTCGAGGCTGTGCTCAGCCGCGTGGCTTGTCACGGCTCCATCCGCTCGGGGCGCCGGATGCGCGCCGAAGAGATGAATGCACTCTTGCGCGAAATGGAAGCAACGCCCCACTCAGGCC
>JADGEJ010000055.1 GCA_016744435.1 Lentibacter sp.
AATGCCTTGAAATAGAACCACTATTCCTTCAGCACTGGGCATAGTCAGGCAAAATATCTGTCAAACCAGAGGTGCAGGATTAATGGGTCCTGACCCTAGTGGCGCCGCGCCAACCGCGCTGCCACATTTTCGCCTCAACTTTCAGATAATTGGTCTGGACTTGTCTTTCGCAAACTCCGGACATCCCTATGCTTCGCACCTTTCTGATTGCTTCCCAGTGCTTCTTTCTGTGCCTTTTTGCCAGTTCAGCTTGGGCTGGCGACACCGCGCTCAAACGTCTGAACACAGGCGATGAGGGCCGCGGTTGGGAAGCTGTCGGGCGGCTTGATATTGGCGGTAAAGGCTTTTGCACGGGCTCGCTTGTTGCGCCCAACTTGGTTCTCACAGCGGCACATTGCTTGTTTGACAAGGCCTCCGGCGCGCGGATTGACCATTCTCGCGTAGAGTTTCAGGCGGGGCTGCGCAATGGCCGCGCATCGGCCTACCGAATGATCAGGCGCGCTGTTATTCACCCGGATTACAACTTTAGTGGCAAGGTTTCAGCCGAGCGGGTGCGCAATGACGTGGCGCTTCTAGAGCTGCATCACCCTATTCGCAACACCACCGTCAAGCCGTTTCTAACCGATGCGCGCCCGCGCAAAGGCGACGAAATTGGCGTGGTGTCCTACGCTCACGACCGTTCTGAAGCGCCAAGCTTGCAGGAGGTCTGCGATGTTCTTGCGCGCCAACAAGGCGTCTTGGTGATGTCGTGTAATGTTGACTTTGGCTCGTCAGGCGCGCCGATCTTTAGCTTCCGCGATGGGGCGCCGCGCATCGTTTCGGTGGTGTCAGCCAAAGCCGAGGTGGAAGGGCTGCCTGTGTCGCTCGGAACGCAGTTAGAGGCACCACTCGCGCTTCTGAAGGCCGAGCTTGCAGCAGGCAAAGGCGTGTTTCAGAGCGCTGCGCCTCAGGTGAACCGGATCGGCGCTGGAACACGGCGCAATACTGGCGCTAAGTTTGTTTCGTCAAGCAATGACTAAGCCTTCACGAGGCTTGAAACGCGGCAAAACCCTCCCCATCTGATATCTATCAGGGTGCCATACTGGGCTCTGAGCAGAACTGGCCTGTCCTGTAAGGAAGGCCGCTTACTTACAGCGTTTCGAGCCAAACCTGAGACAGGGGTAGCTGGAAACGCAGTGCAACATATAGACGTTCCGCGCGTTTCGAGAAAACTCGTGATTCAAGTTTTTCTCGAAACGCTTTTGGTATCGCTCAATGGAGGATGACCCATGCGAAATTTTGATTTGACCCCACTTTACCGTGCCACCGTCGGATTTGACCAAATCGCCGACATGATGGACCGCGCGCTTGCAAGTGATGTGAGCCCCAACACTTACCCGCCTTACAACATCGAGAAGACCGCCGATGACGCCTATTGCATTTCGATTGCGGTGGCTGGATTTTCGGACGCTGACTTGAGTGTAGAAGTCAAAGAAGGCGCTTTGATCGTTGCGGCCAAGAAGGCCGAAGACGGTAGCGAGCGCACTTATTTGCACCGCGGCATCGCAACCCGCGCCTTTGAGCGGCGCTTCCAGCTGGCCGACCATGTGCGCGTAACCGGCGCGGCCCATGCCGACGGTATGCTGCACATTGAGCTCACCCGTGAAGTGCCCGAGGCCTTGAAGCCACGGCGCATCGAGATCGCCAGCACTGGCGCGCGTGAGGCAGACGTGGTTGAGGCGAAGGCAGTTAACTAAAGCGTTTCGACATATTGTGTGATCCAACAATAAGTCGAAACGCTTTAAGCTTACCTTCTGAAACAGATTGTGCCCCGGCCTAACCGCTGGGGCATTTTGCATTTCTTGCGCATAGGTCATAGATATTGACATATATATGCACGCGAGGCAGGGTGGAGGCCTATGGAGGAGATAGGTCAATGATTCTGACTGATAAGTTTGCGAGCCGCAGCGCAGGAATGAAGGCATCTGAAATCCGCGAGTTGCTCAAGCTGCTTGATCAGCCGGGGATCATCTCATTCGCAGGCGGTATTCCTGATCCGGCACTGTTCCCCGCTGAGGCTTTTCGCCGCGCGACAGCCACGGCCCTTTCGGACGGTGCCGTGGACAAGAGCTTGCAGTACTCGGCTTCTGAGGGGCACGTGGGGCTGCGGGCTTGGATCGCGGACCATATGCGCGCGCTTGGTGTGCCAGCTACGCTTGAGAATATCCTCATCACATCGGGCAGCCAGCAAGCGCTCGACTACCTCGGTAAACTTTTCCTTAGCGCGGGCGACACGGCTCTCGTGGGCTGGCCAACTTACCTTGGCGCACTTGGGGCGTTCAACGCCTATGAGCCGCGCTTTGAGCGGCTTGAGGTGGGTGACAACCGCTCAGGCTCTGAGTTGCTTGAAGCTGCCAAGGCGGCGGGCGGGCAGGCGAAGTTTGCCTATGTGACGCCCGATTTTGCCAACCCGACTGGTGTAACGATGACGGAAGCTGAGCGGCGTGCGTTGCTTACCCGAGCCGAGGCTTTGGACGTCGCCATCATCGAAGACGCAGCCTACCACGCGTTGCGCTATGCGGGCGACGATGCGCCGCCAATTCTGGCGCTTGAGTGCGCTGACAAAGGCGGCCTTGCGGGCTGTCGCACGGTGTTTTGTGGCTCGTTCTCCAAGACGCTTGCGCCGGGATTGCGGGTTGGCTGGGTTTGCGCCGACAGGCCTGTGATAGAGAAGTTGGTGCTGATCAAACAGGCGAGTGATCTGCACTCTCCGACGCTCAACCAAGCGATTGTTGCGGGCGTGGCTGAGGAGGTTTTCTCCACCCATGTTCCGCGCCTGCGCGCGGCCTACGGAGCGCGGCTTGCGGCGATGTTGGCGGCGCTTGATGCGCATATGCCCGCAAGTGTGAGTTGGACAAAGCCGGAGGGCGGCATGTTTGTCTGGCTGACTTTGCCAAAGGGCGCGGACGCGGCAGCGCTTTTGAAGCGTGCCCTGGCAGAAGAGAATATCGCCTTCGTGCCCGGCGCGGCTTTCTTCGCGGATGGCTCGGGCGAGAACACACTGCGGCTTAACTTCTCGATGCCGAATGAGGCGCAGATCGAAGAAGGCATCGCCCGCTTAGGCCGCTTGTTGAAAGGCTGAGGCCCAGCCGTGTTGGAACGCCTCGGAAACAGTTGATCCTAAGGCAACAAAGTTGGACACTCTCTGCGAAGAGACCACAATGGATTCGGCGCAGTTAATGGTGCCTAGCCAGCCACTGACGGTGAAATGAAAGCGCTTTCTCTCTATGTATAAGTCCAACCAGTTTAACCCGATGCTGTCAGAGCATCTCGATCTTTTCGCCATGTGTCAGAGCGAGACAGCCGAAAGACTGGGCATCCACAACATGCCCCATGGCAGTGATGTGATCGAGAATTTGAGACAGCTCTGTGTGAATGTTCTCAACCCTGCAATCGCCCACTTCGATTTGCCGCTGTTTGTAACAAGTGGCTACCGCTGCCCTCAGCTCAACGCTGAAGTTGGTGGGCGAGTGGATTCACAACACCTTTTCGGGCAGGCTGCTGACATTCTGATGGGCGGTATTCGCAATGATCAGCTCGCGAAATGGATTATCGAGAACACCGACTTCGACGAAGTTATCTTAGAGAAGTTTGACCCGAACAGTCGTGAATATGGCTGGGTTCATGCGTCTTACAACAAAGATAAAAATAGGAAACGCGTGACAACTTTTGACGGGAAAGATTTCCATGATGGGTTTCACTACTTTGATTTGAGTGCAAAAAATTGAGCAACGAACCTGTAACTGACCGCCGCGAGATCCGTCGACTGACAGACCAGATTTCAAGATTTAAGCTCTTGGTCTCTGCCTTTGTTGTTCTGGCACTTTACGGCCTTCTAACCTTCTATTTCCCGCTGCCAGAGTCAGCCAACCAAGGCCCACCAAGGGCCTGGCCGTTTTTGATTGAACCAAAAGGTGGCTGGCTTGAGATCCGCACGGCCTTAGGCGGCGCCATGATCTCTTTTGCTGCGTTCGGTGTCATCCTGGAGATCTTGCGGTTCAAGAGCATGCATCAAGAGGTTGAGGAAGCAATGGGGCAGGCTTTTTCAAACAGTGTGCCGCTGATTGCGGGGCTAAACAACGCCAAGAAAAGGGATTTTGTTCGGAACTCCCTGGAGGCTTTGCTGGGCAAAGGCATCGGTGAATCGACTTATAAATATGTAGAACCAATGCTGGAAGACGGCGCAGGATTCCGGACAAACTATGAGTACAATGTCTTCATCATGGACGACCCTCGCAAGTCGATCCCTGATTATGTCGTGGAGCAGTTTCCGAGTGACAGGTATCGTTGGGTCGTCGAGGACTTGTCCTACAAACTTTTGAAACCTACCCGATCGAAACCGTCGATTTCGGAAAAGATATTAAAAGCAGTCAAAGAAGACTACGACAATGGCCCTTTTAAGATCCTGTTTTTGTTTGATAAAACATCGCTTGAGCTCCTGAATCCAAAAGAGGAGTTTTTCGGCCGTTTCCTGATCGAATTGGACGAAAGCGAACTTAACTGGGTTCTTGATCTAAAACCTGACGAGGCTGAGACGTTCTTTAGAGACACCTTCCAGCCTGTCCTGTTGGAACGGACAGATGACGGTAAAGAAATTACATTAGATTTCTCGGTTAAGAGAGTAGGCCCGCTAGAGGACATAAAAAACCGATGCAAACCTTACTTCGAGGTGAAAACGCACAAGGCGCCCATGTCGAATGGAAGCCTGACTTCGAGTGATGGTGCATCGAAGCTCAAATTGGGTTTTACTTATCCATACCGCAAGTCAGCCACCCACTTTATTTTCACTCTCCCACAGCCGGTTTACGCGCCGTTTCTGTCGCTGGATTATAGTCTCTCAGACATACAGAACGTTGACTACGGCAGTTACCTCTCCTGCGCGGACCCTAAAAAAGCCCACGTCCACCCCCCAGAAGAGCACAAGAAATGCTACAGGGTGGATGTCAGCAAGTCTTGGGTCTTTCCCAGAAGTGGCGTGACCTTTGTCTGGCAGAACTTAGAATAGGCTTTAGCAGCCTATCTCGGTAACAAATGCGCGCCTTGCGGGACGGGGTCTTCGAAGTGTTTTATGCTGTCGTTCAAGGCCTCATTAACAAGGTGCTCGACAAGCCCTGAAAACAGCATTTTCTCGGCGGCAGCCTCCCACAAGAAAAACCCATACGAGCCTGGGATCGGGTTGATCTCGTTAAACCAAAGCTCCCCAGTTTCCGAGTTGACCATAAAGTCCATGCGCGGCGCGCCTCGAAGGCCCAAGATCGTGAAGGCCTTGGCCGCATAGTCGTAAAGCCGGGATTGAAGATCACCATCAAGCTTTGGGTTGATGTCTCGTGTGAGCGAAAGCATGCCTTGTGACGGCACAACAGCATTGCCAAGCTTGCCACTGCCAGCCGACCCTGTTTCCGCTGACGACAGGTATTTCTCTCTGAAATCAAGCAGTTCAGCCGAGGATTTTGGCCGCTCGATCGCGGAATACTTGATCTTGCCGCCGCGGTAGATCACCGCGATGTTCAGTTCCACAAGGTTTTGGACCTGAGGCTCGACGAGTGCAAAGGTGTCTTCCTTGAGCGCAGCTTGCAAATGCACTTTCAATTCTTCGCGGTTCTTGGCCAAGCCAACCCCGATGCTTGATCCAAGATTGGCAGGCTTAACAATGGAAGGATATGCGATTTCGGCTTCGACCTTGGAACAGACCAGATCAATTTCTTTCAACTCATTGGCGTTCACGACCACATGAGGAAGAACATTAACACCCGCGGATTTGACCAGCGATTTGGTGGCGTCTTTTCGCATCGCGAGGGCCGAGTTGATCGCGGAGAAGCCTGTCGTCGGGATGCCCAAAGTTTCAAGCATGCCTTGAATGCGCCCATCTTCGCCAAACGGGCCGTGGAAAACCGGCAAGGCACAGTCGATAAGCTGTGATGTTTTGCCATTAAGTGAAGTGATGCAGGCACCCATGTCACCCCAAGAAAACTGCACCTCTCGCAAGCCCTTAGGAGCCGGGCGAAACTGGCTTAAACTGCGAAGTGCCGCGCCTTGGAAAAACCTGCCGTCGAACCCCATGTAAACAGGAATAACGTTGAACTTGCGAACATCAACGCAATCCATCAACTGCTGCGCGCTGACCACCCCAACATCGTGTTCTTGGGTCAGGCCTCCAAAAATGACTGCTAAGTTCAGCTTACTCACGTTCTTGCTCACGATCTGTCTGGAAATTGCAACTTGCATATATTAGCAAGAAAGAAAGCACCATATCTAGTAGTTTGAAGTGCGATCAATGACAGAGTAGGCAGAAAATGTTCTATGAGAAACGTGGTGGTGACGAAGGTGTGCCGATTATTTTTGCCCATGGCTGGGGCAGAGACCACAAGGACTTCATCCCGGTTGCCGAACTCGTCGGCGACGCTGCTCCCCTCGTCTTGCTCGACTTGCACGGGTTTGGAGAAACTCCGCGCCCAGAAACAGACTGGACGACACAGGACTATGCCTTAGCCATTCAGGACTATCTGGAAACAGAGCTTGGTATCACGAAGTTCAAGTGGGTCGGCCACAGCTTTGGTGGTCGTATCGGCCTGCGGCTTGCAAGCATGAGCCAAAGCCCGGTTGAACATCTGTTCATCGTTGCTGGCGCTGGTGTGAAGCTGCCCCAACCGATCATGCGCCGCCTACGAGGCAAATGGCGCAGCTGGCAGTTCAAAAGAAAGAAGGCAGCCGCCACTTCGGAAGAAGACCTAATTGCCTTAGAGAAGGTTTTCGGCAGCCCCGACTATGTTCAGAGCCGCGAGATCGGCATGCGCGATATCTTCATTCGGACCGTTCAGGAAGACCAAACAGCAGAGCTCTCAAAGATAACCTGCCCCACCACTTTGCTCTATGGCGCAAAGGACAGTGACACCCCGCCTGCTGAGGGGAGAGCGATCCATAGTGCAATCGCGCACTCGGCCTATGTTGAGTGCCCCGAGTTTGATCACTTCTCGATCTTGTCACGCGGCAGACACCAATTGACGACGCTTATTCTGGAGACTTTGTCGGGAGGTAAGGCACAATGATGTTCGCGACCGTGATCGTTTTCGCCGCCTTGGCGTATCTGCTTTACCAACGCTCGCTCACCCAGCTTACCTATTTCCAGCAGGAAGAATATGATGGCCCGCGCTTTGTATCATCCTGCTTGGATGTGCGGTTGTACGATGTTCGCGCAACGGCGGCGACGGTGTTGGTTTTTGGCGCAGTTTGGCTCGGTCTTCCGCGCACAATCGGGCTGCTTCTCCTTGCGGGCGCATTCGCATTGATCGCGTTTCTGGAAGGGAAGTATCGTTACAAAAAGCCTCTCGCCAAGACAGAGCGGCTGATGCGGATTTGGCGGATCGTCTTGCTGATCTTGACGGTGGCGGCGATGCTTGTCTTCGTGCACCCGCTCTTCGCGATCGTGGCTTTGCAGCTTGTTCCATTGGTTGTCATAGCCGTCAACGCCGCGATGACGCCGTTCCAAGAGCGCATTAACGCGGGCTTCGTTGACCAAGCGCGCCATAAGCTAAACCGCCTAGATCCGGTTCGCATCGCGATTACCGGATCTTTTGGCAAGACCACGGTTAAGCATATGTTTGCGGAAATACTGGAGGCTTCCGGCCCGGTGTTCTACAGCCCCGGCTCTATCAACACGGTACTTGGGCACACGCGCCATATTCGCCAAAGGCTGCAATGGTCACATAAATATTTCGTCGCTGAAATGGGGGCTTACGGCATTGGCTCTATCGACCGCCTATGTGACTTTATCCAGCCCAACTTCGGCATCATAACCGCGGTGGGCGATGCCCATACCGAGCGGTTCGGAAGCTTGGAGGCCATCGCACAAGCAAAGTCTGAACTCGTCGCCAGTGTTTGTGAGAATGGTGGCACAATCGTTCTGAACGTTGATGTTATGAAGTTTGAACCCTTCAAAGCGCTCAAGCAACAATATGGTGAGCAAATAATCACCGTCGGTATGCAGGGCGCTGAAGTTGTCATTAGTGCCGAAGAGATCGACGGTGGTTCTTGGTCGATCTCATTGAGCTCTGAGGATGACCGTGTGCCCGATCTTACCTTTGAGTTGCCGCTCATCGGCGACCACAATGTTTTGAACTCGGCGCTGGCTGTCACGATGGCGCTAGTGGTTGATAAAACGACAGCGTCACAGCTCCCGTTTTTCACCAAAACCATCGCTCAAATTCCTCATCGGTTGCAGAAAATAGACATGCCGGGCGCGGCTTTGATACTCGACGATGCTTATAACTCGAACGAACTCGGGTTTATGTCAGCGGTATCCTCACTGGACAGCCTGGGGCAGCAACGCGGCGGGCGCCGCATACTTGTTACACCAGGGATCGCCGAACTCGGGCTAGAGCATGACCGTGTTCACGAAAGACTTGGCACTTATTGTTCAACGCGATGCGACACAATCTACGTCGTGAACCCGGGTAGAATCGAGAGTTTCTCACAAGCCGCACGGGGCAAGACAGCACAAGTGATTGAGGTGCCAAACTTCTCTGCTGCCCGCGCAGAAGTTGCTAAGACCCTAAGTGCTGATGATGTCGTCTTGTACGAGAACGACTTGCCTGATCTGCTCGAAGAAAAGCGATTGCTATGATCGCAAACAGGTTTCCGGCCTCGCGCGCTCAAATCTCAAGCCTTCCGCCTGTTATCGGGCTTGGGCATGATATCGATTCTAGGCAGTACCGAAACGTTCAAGTCGATTTTGAGAACCCGCTTTTCTCTGAAGAACTCGTTGAACTCAGGGATTACAAAATCAGCGGGTATCCGTATTATTATATCAAGGATGGCTCAAACCGGCCCTACTGCCAGAGGTTGGATGGCAGTATTCCCGATCTTCTAGCCCGAAAAACCATCGCGAGAATGCTACAAGAGGTCAACGCAAGGTTGGAGCCTCTTGGGTATGAATTGTTTGTCTGGGACGGCTACAGGCCAGTCGAGACCCAGATTGGAATTTGGGCGTTTTTTGAGGCAGAACAGAAGAAGCAGAACCCTTCTTTCTCCAACAGCGAGATCTATTCTGAAGTTCTGAAATACGTGTCCGACCCTCGCAGCTTTCACGAAGATGACCCGTCGAGCTGGCCAACGCATCTGACGGGTGCATCAGCCGATCTAACCATCAGAGACAAAAGGACTGACGAGCTTTTAGACATGGGCGGAGCGTTCGATCAAATGGATGAGACAGCCAACACTGACTACTTTGAAGGCCTGTTAACTGAGGGTGAAATCAGCAGGGATCACGGCCCTTTGCTGAATAGGAGGCTGCTGTTTCACGCGATGGCAGCGTCGGGTTTTACCAACTATCCGCTTGAGTTCTGGCATTTCGACTGGGGAAATCAGATGCACCAAATGATGAAAAGCCTCTTGAGTGGGCACCCCCCTGAGGCCGCTGTTTATGGCATTGTCCTCAAGCCTTAAATCGCCGCAACTTTTCCTGGCCCAAAACGAAACCGAGGACATGAAGCCCCCCGCAGCCCCTGCGTTGAGTGAGGGAGCTTTGGGGGAGGTGAAGAGGCCTACACGCTCATGCAGATGTATTTCATTTCGAGGTAGTCCTCGATGCCGTGGTGGCTGCCTTCACGGCCAAGGCCTGACTGTTTGACGCCGCCGAATGGTGCGAGCTCTGTTGAGATGATGCCTGTGTTGACTCCGACGATGCCATACTCGAGCGCCTCGGCGACTTTGTAGACGCGCGACAGATCGTTGGCGTAGAAGTAGCTGGCGAGGCCGAAAATGGTATCGTTCGCCATCGCGATGACTTCGTCTTCATCTTCAAACTTGAACAGCGGTGCCATCGGGCCGAATGTTTCGTCTTGCGCGACTTGCATGTCTTGGGTGACGCCCGTGACAATCGTCGGCTGGAAGAAGGTGCCGCCCAAGTTGTGCTGCGAGCCGCCGTAGGCGACATTCGCGCCTTTCGACACTGCGTCGTCGATATGGCTGCGCACTTTAGCAACGGCCTTTTCGTTGATCAGAGGTCCGAAAAGTGTGCCGTCATCAAGGCCGTCGCCAACAGGCATATCTGCCAGCTTCGCGGCAAGCTTTTCGGCGAAGGTGTCGTAGACGCCAGCCTGCACATAGATACGGTTGGCGCAGACGCATGTTTGGCCGTTGTTGCGGAACTTGCACATGATCGCGCCATCAACAGCGGCGTCAATGTCAGCGTCATCAAACACGATGAACGGCGCATTGCCACCAAGCTCCATCGAGCATTTCATGACCTGATCAGCGGCTTGCGCCAGCAAGATACGGCCCACGGCTGTTGAGCCTGTGAAGGTGAGCTTGCGCACTGTCGGGTTCTCGCAGAACTCCTGGCCTGTTGAGGCCGCGTCAGTTGTTGTGACGATGTTGAGCACACCTGCGGGAATGCCTGCACGCTCGGCGAGCACACCCAAGGCAAGGGCTGAGAGCGGCGTGAGCTCGGACGGGCGCGCGACCATAGCGCAGCCAGCGGCGAGGGCCGGCGCTGCTTTGCGGGTGATCATCGCATTAGGGAAGTTCCAAGGCGTGATTGATGCAGCGACACCGATTGGCTGTTTGATCACTGTGATGCGTTTGTCACGCTGGTGGCCGGGAATAGTCTCGCCATACACGCGCTTGGCCTCTTCGGCGAAAAACTCGATGAACGAAGCGCCATAGGCGACTTCGCCTTTGGATTCGGCGAGCGGTTTGCCCATTTCGGCGGTGAGGATTGTCGCGAGGTCGCCGGTGTTCTCGATCATCAGATCAAACCAGCGGCGCAGCACGGCAGCGCGCTCTTTGCCTGTCCACTTGGCCCAGTCTTTCTGCGCAGCCTCAGCCGCAGCGATGGCTTCGTTGACTTGCGCGCGCGACAGGTCAGCGACCTGTGCGATCACGTCGCCACGCGCTGGGTTCGTAACGTCAAATGTCTTGTCGCCCTTAACCCATTGGCCGTTGATATAAGCGTCATGCGCCAACAGGCTTGGGTCTTTGAGGAGCGAGGCGAGATTGGTGACAGTGTCGAGCATGGCGGTTCTCCTGGAAGTGTTCTCGCCAAGGCAAAGCACTTGCTGCTTGGTTTGTCCAGATGTCCACAGAAAGTTGCGATGTGAAGTTGTTTGTTTTGGATCTGTTTTTCCTAAGGGCCTGCCGACAGGCCTAATGGGTCCTGACCCTAGATGTATAGTCCCAGCTTATGATGGGTTGGATTTATTGTGAACCTTTCCGGTTCTGAAGTCCAGATTTTGCAGATATATTCGAACGGTGTGAGGCCGCTTA